>NZ_BCRJ01000030.1 GCF_001552535.1 Nocardioides jensenii JCM 1364 = NBRC 14755
CACTCGATGTGGCGGGCCGGACTGCGTCCGGAGGGTGACTGCCAAGGCCGGGATCCGTCGCGCCGGTGATAGGTTTGCCGCGCTGACAATCCCGCACGGGAGAGTCTTCTCGGTCGCTGCTCGCGATCGTGGAGCGCCGAAGGGGCAACCCCTCCCCGGAACCTCTCAGGCGCCAAGGACCGTGCGGGCTGGCAACTCTGGAGTGGCGCGTGCAGCCTGCGCGCGATGACAGAGGGGGAGGTGGGGTGTGCGACCGCATTCCCCCTGCCAGCCACTTGGAGTCCACGTGTCAGACCGCCAGACGCTCGCCGATCTCGACAACGCGCTGCCGTTCACCGAGCGCCACATCGGCCCGCAGGCCGACGAGATCGAGACGATGCTCGCCCGCCTCGGCTACGCCGGCCTCGACGAGCTGATGAGTGCTGCGGTCCCCGGCGGGATCCGCAGCGCCGCGGAGCTCGAGCTCCCGACCGCCGCGACCGAGTCGGCCGTCGCCAAGGAGCTGCGTGAACTGGCGGCCAGCAACCGGCCGGCGGAGTCGTTGATCGGGCTGGGCTACCACGGCACCCTGACCCCGGCGGTCGTTCGCCGCAACGTGCTCGAGGACCCTAGCTGGTACACCGCCTACACGCCCTACCAGCCGGAGATCTCCCAAGGTCGTCTCGAGGCGCTGATCAACTTCCAGACCATGGTGGGCGATCTGACCGGCCTGCCCACCGCCAATTCCTCCCTCCTCGACGAGGGCACCGCGGCGGCCGAGGCGATGACTCTGGTCCGCCGTGCCGACAAGAGGGCGAGCGGCCCCTTCGTCATTGACGCCGACGCCCTGCCGCAGACCATCGAGGTGGTCAGGACCCGTGCTGAGGCGATGGCCATCGAGGTCGTCGTGGCCGACCTCTCTGACGGCCTGCCCGATGGTGACCTGTGCGGCGTGCTCGTGCAGTATCCCGGTGCGTCCGGACGCATCCTCGACCCGCGCGCGGTCATCGAGGAGACCCACGCCCGCAACGGCCTCGCTGTCGTGGCCGCCGACCTGCTCGCCCTCACCCTCCTGGAGGCACCGGGAGAGCTGGGCGCCGACGTCGTCGTCGGATCCTCCCAGCGCTTCGGGGTGCCGTTGTTCTACGGCGGTCCGCATGCCGGCTTCATGGCGGTCAAGGCCGGGCTGGAGCGCCACCTGCCCGGGCGTCTGGTGGGCGTCTCGGTCGACGCCGAGGGGCGTCCGGCGTACCGCCTGGCCCTGCAGACCCGCGAGCAGCACATCCGCCGTGACAAGGCGACCTCGAACATCTGCACCGCCCAGGTCCTGTTGGCCGTCACCGCTGCGATGTACGCCGTCTACCACGGCCCGGCCGGCCTGAAGGCGATCGCTACCCGCACCCACCGCTACGCCGCTGTGCTGGCCGAGGTGCTCGTCGCCGGCGGCCTCGACGTGGTGCACCGCGAGTTCTTCGACACCCTCACGGTGCGGGTCCCCGGCCGCGCGGCCGAGGTGGTCGCCGCCGGCCGCTCCCTGGGCCTGCACCTGCGTCACATCGATGACGACCTGGTCGGTCTGTCCACGTCCGAGACCACCACGCGGTCCACGATCACCAGTCTGCTCAAGGCATTCGGCGTCACCGCCGACATCCACTCGGTCGACGGGACGACCGACGATGCCCTCCCCACGGCCCTGGTCCGGGAGACGACCTACCTCGAGCACGTGGTGTTCAACAGCCATCACAGCGAGACCGCGATGCTGCGCTACCTGCGCCGGCTCTCCGCGCGTGACTACGCCCTCGACCGCGGCATGATCCCTCTGGGCTCTTGCACGATGAAGCTCAACGCGACCACCGAGATGGAGCCGATCAGCCTCCCCGGCTTCGCCGACCTGCACCCGTTCGCGCCCGCGGCCGACGCGTCGGGCTACCAGCGGCTGATCACCGACCTCGAGGGCTGGCTGGCCGAGGTCACTGGCTACGACCGGGTCTCCATCCAGCCGAACGCCGGCTCCCAGGGCGAGCTGGCCGGGCTGCTCGCGATCCGCGGCTACCACCGGAGCAACGGTCAGGGCCAGCGCGAGATCTGCCTGATCCCGTCGTCGGCTCACGGCACCAACGCTGCGTCCGCGGTGATGGCCGGCATGCGGGTCGTCGTGGTGAAGGCGGCCGACGACGGCTCAATCGATCTCGACGACCTGCGGGCCAAGTGCGAGCAGCACGCCGACGACCTGGCCGCGATCATGGTCACCTACCCGTCCACGCACGGCGCCTACGAGGACTCGATCACCGACCTGACCAAGATCGTGCACGACCACGGGGGTCAGGTCTACGTCGACGGCGCCAACCTCAACGCGCTCCTCGGCTACGCCAAGCCGGGCGAGTTCGGCGGCGACGTGTCGCACCTCAATCTGCACAAGACGTTCTGCATCCCTCACGGGGGCGGCGGCCCCGGCGTCGGGCCGGTCGCCGTACGCGCGCACCTGGCCCCTTATCTGCCCTCGCACGGACAGCACCCCGTCGAGTCGATGCGATCGGGCATCGGCCCGATCAGCGCGGCGCCGTACGGTTCGGCGGGCATCCTGCCGATCTCGTGGGCCTACATCCGCCTGATGGGTGGCGCGGGGCTGACCCGCGCGACCGCGGTCGCGGTCCTGTCCGCCAACTACATCGCCGCCCGTCTCGGTGCGCACTACCCGGTGCTCTACAAGGGCCACGGCGGGCTGGTGGCCCACGAGTGCATCCTCGACCTGCGCGGCCTCACCAAGGAGAGCGGCGTGACCGTTGATGATGTCGCCAAGCGGCTGGTCGACTACGGGTTCCACGCCCCGACGATGTCGTTCCCCGTGGCCGGCACGCTGATGGTCGAGCCCACCGAGTCAGAGGACCTGGCCGAGATCGACCGGTTCTGCGACGCGATGATCGCCATCCGCGAAGAGATCGCCACGGTGCAGGCAGGGGAGTGGACCCCCGAGTCCTCGCCGCTGCGCGGTGCTCCGCACACCTCACGGGCCCTGGTCGGCGACTGGGACCGGGCCTACACCCGTGAGCAGGCGGTCTTCCCGGCCGGGCCCGACCCGGACAAGTACTGGCCGCCGGTGGCCCGCATCGACCAGGCGTACGGCGACCGCAACCTCGTCTGCGCCTGCCCGCCGCCCGAGGCATTCGCCGAGGACGACGCGTGACTCTGCCCGTGGGCCCAGCGAGCCCGGTCGAGCCGCTCACCGCCCGACGGCTGCTCGCCACCATCGCGCGCACCCAGGTCAGCGGCAGGGTGCCCTCGATCGTGGCCGGCCTGGTCCGTGACGGCGATCTGGTCTGGTGCGACGGCTTCGGTGAGGTGCCCGGTGACCCGGCCGACACGCAGTACAAGATCGGCTCGATCACCAAGACGCTGACGGCTGTGCTGATTCTGCAGCTCGTCGATGAGGGCGCCCTCGCACTCGAGGACACCGTCGGCTCCGTCCTCGGCGACATCGGGTATGCCGACCGCACGATCCGCAGCCTGCTCGCACACAATTCGGGGATGCAGGCCGAGCCGAACGGCTCCTGGTGGGAGCGCTCGCCCGGCCTCACCTTCGACGACCTGGCGGCCGCCAACGACGGCAGCGACGCGGTGCTCCCGGCCGGGGAGCAGTTCCACTACACCAATCTGGCCTACGGGCTGCTCGGAGAGATCGTGGCTCGCCTGCGTGGCGACACGTGGTGGGCCAACGTCCAGACGCGCATCCTCACACCCCTGGGCATGCCGCGGACGTCGTACCAGGCCGAGGGTGTGCACGCCCAGGGCACCAGCATCAATTCGTTCTCCGGCGAGGCGACTGACGAGCCACACCCCGACACCGGCGCGATGGCACCGGCCGGCCAGCTGTGGAGCACGGTCACCGACCTGGCGACGTACTGCACGTTCCTGCTGAACGGCCACCCCGAGGTCCTCTCGAGGGAGTGGCTCGAGACGGCGTACATCCCGCAGTCGGGGGCACTGTCCTCCGGGCTCGCCTCTGGGCATGGCCTCGGGTTCCAGATGCATCGGGGCGGCTCCGGAACGCTGGTCGGTCACACCGGATCGATGCCGGGCTTCGTGGCCACGTGCTTCGTCGACCGGCTCCGTCGCACCGGGGTGGTGGCATTCGCGAACGCCATGACCGGGCTGCCGGCGACCGGCCTCGCCACGGCCCTGTTGGAGGAGCTCGAGGCGAGCGAGCCGACGCTGCCGACGCCGTGGCGCCCGTCGACCGGCGTGCCCGACTCCGTCCGGGACGTGCTGGGCGTCTGGCACTGGGGCCCGACCATGTTCGTGTTCTCGTGGGAGGGCGACGAACTCGTGGTGCGCAAGGACGGCGTCGTCGGCTACCGCTATCGCCTGCGCGACGGCGAGCTGGTTGGAACTGCCGGCTACCAGCTGGGGGAGACGCTGCGGGTGGTGCGCAACGACGACGGGTCCGTCAACCACCTGAACCTGGCCACCTTCATCTTCACGCGGGCGCCGTACGACCCGCAGGCCCCGATCCCCGGCGGACTCCCGCAGGGATAGGCGTTTCACGTCGACACGCAGGACCCGGACGAGGAAGAGGCGCTCCACGCCTGATTCCGCCGAGTGCCTGCCGGCGACCGATTCGTGCGCGAGCTCTGATGGTCGGTCGTGACAGGCTGGCTCCATGAGCCGCGCGGTGGTCCTGGTCGAGGGCGAGAGCGACCGCAACGCCGTACTCGCCCTGGCGGCTCGGCTCGGCCGCGAGCTCAACGGCGTCGAGGTGGTGGCGATGGGCGGGGCGACCAACATCGGGCACGCCCTCGTCCGGTACGGCCCGGACGGGCTCGATCTCGAGCTGCACGGCCTCTACGACGAGGCCGAGGAGGGATACTTCCGTCGCGGGCTCGAGCGTGTCGGGCTGGGCAACGCATCAGGCCGTGGACTGGGTCGACAGGAGATCGCCGCCCTCGGCTTCCACTGCTGTGTGGTCGACCTCGAGGACGAGCTCGTGCGTGCCCTCGGTGTGCCGGCGGTCGAGGCGATCATCGAGGCTGAGGCCGAGACCCGCTCATGGCAACGATTCCTGGCACAACCGGACAGGCTCGGCCACCCCATGACCCAGCAACTGCGACGGTTCATGGGCACGAAGTCCGGCCGTAAGATCCGGTACGGCGGCCTGCTGGTGGGCGCGCTCGACCTCGATCGGGTGCCGCCGCCACTCGCTGCTCTGTTCTCAGGCCTGTGCTGAGTGGTGTGAAAGATTGGGTATAGTGGCTGTTCTTGCATGCCGATGAACCCGTCACACGGCACAGTGGTGCGACCGGGACGCCCACGTCCGAGGACGTCTCACACCCACTGATTGGGTGATCGTGGTGTCGTTGCTCCTGCGGCTGCTCCGAGTGGCCGACTGGCTTCTGGTCATTCCACTCGTCCCCGCGGCGGCATTGCTGAAGCTGGTCCGGCGCGCTGGCCTCCACCGACTCCCGATGGCCCACGCCACCTTGCGGCGAGTCGGTGTGCTGCCAGTCCGCAACCACTACTACGAACCGTGGGTGGAACGCGCGATGCTGGAGCGGCCGTTGGACGAGGAGCGTCCCCTGCCTGGCATCAATCTCAACGAGTCGGGTCAAGTCGACTTCATCCGGTCGTTGAAGTACGCCGACGAGCTCCTCGACCTCGAAGATCCACCTGGAACCCCGCTCGGTTATCAGTTCGGGAACCGGATGTTCGAACAGGGTGACGCCGAGCTTCTCTACAGCGTGATCCGCGCAGGGCGACCCGCCCGGATCTATGAGATAGGCAGCGGACACTCCACGCTGGTGGCCCGCAAGGCCATCGTCGCCAACCAACGTGAAGATGACGGCTACAGCTGCGAGCATCTGTGCGTCGAGCCCTATGAGGCCGATTGGTTGGAGCGCACCGGCATCCGCATCGTGCGGGAGCGGGCGGAGAAGCTCGGCGCCGAGTTCTTCGCAGCACTCGATGAAGGCGACCTGCTCTTCATCGACTCGTCGCACATCATCCGGCCACAAGGTGACGTGCTGTTCGAGTTCCTCGAACTGCTGCCGTCGTTGCGCCAGGGCGTCACGGTGCACGTGCACGACATCTTCACACCGCGCGACTACCCGGAGGAGTGGGTGATCGACGTGCAGCGGCTGTGGAACGAGCAGTACCTGCTCGAGGCGTTCCTCTCGCACAATCACGATTGGTCGATCGTGGCGGCAGCGAACCACCTCAGGCATCACCACTTCGGTGACTTCCAGGCAGCGTGTCCGAATCTGCGGGAGGAGCACGAGCCAGGGTCGATCTACCTCCGACGGGTCTCTGCCTGATTCTGTGGATCAGGCGGGTTCAGGCCGGCGGAGGCAGCGCGGGTGGGGCCTGGGACCGATGGACGTCGCCGGTGGGGGTGACCGTCTCCACCTCGTGTCGGCCCGGTCGGGGATCGCTCACGCGGGTGCGCCATCCGGGCGCCTCCTTGGTCAGGTTGTGGCCTTCACAGACCCCCTGCCCGTTGGCGCGGGTGCTTTCGCCGCCGTTGGCGTGACGCTCGGGATGGTCGATGTCGTCAATGGGCCGTTCACACCCTTGCATGCGACAGGTCTGGTCACGGCCGCGGATGAACGCCTTGTCGGTCTCTGAGTGCCACCGTCGCTACGGATCCCGGTCGGTGGCGACGCCCGTGACCGGATCGGTGAAGATGCGCCGCAGCCACACCGGTGCGTCGGGCTGGTTGGCCAGGTCGCGTGCGCTCTGTGCGGGCACCGGCGTGCCGTCGCCCATGCGTGCCGAGCGGTCCGAGAAGCCGAGCAGCGTGTCGGGTGTCATCACGAGGCCGACCTCCACCGGGACGAGCTCGGCCTTGGTCTGACCGGTCAGCCGCTCGACGAACAGATCCGCCATCAGCTGGCTCACGGAGCGCAGGTCGCCCTTGGCCTTGATCGCCTCCGCCGAGGCCTTCAGATTGGCGAAGACGGACACTCCCTGGGCCACCGGCAGCAGGCCGGTCACACAGGTCATGGTGTTGGGCGTCGGCCGGATCGTCACGCGTCGCTGGGCGGCAGCTTTGGCGACTCGGCGTACGGCGGCCTCTGCGTCGAGTTCATTCGCGATGGCGCGTGCCCGGTTGCCCACCTGGCGTGGCGTGAGGCCGAGCGCCTTGGGCTCCTGGATCTCTCCTGTCCTGGTGTCGACGGCCGTGGCGCAGAGCCGGGCATCGACGGTCTTGCGGTCCTCGACAGTGAGGATCGCGGTCTCGTTGGTGAGCACGCTCGCGGTCCACTCACTGATCTGCCCGCGCGTCAGCAGGCCATGGCGCGGGCGAACGAGAGGTGACGGGCACCCAGTGACGTGGAGGTGCCGCGGGCCAGAGCGACCTGGTCGCCGATGCCGCGACCCAGGTCGCGCTCGAGCCGGTCGGCCTTCGCCTCCAGACCGGCGTCTCTGGCTTCGTGGGCTGCATCTTGCTGGCGCTGGAGCTGCGACTGCTCGAACACACTGGTGATGCGGGCCTGAGCCGCGGCGGTGGCCGCCTTCAACCTCTCGAGCGCACGGAGCTGCTCGACGCGCGCGACGTCGTTGCCCGGGGCAGTCAACTGCGGGGCGCCGTCGAGCTCGGCGAGGTCGTGAACCATGCGCTCGAGCTTCGGAGGCGCGGCATGCTCACTCACCCGCAGGACGCCCGGGGCGACCTGTTCGACGAGAGGAGCAGCCGTTGTGGTCATGTGCTCAAGTCAAGCCGTGGCCACCGACAGTGAGGCCGCCAGAACGCCCTCGAATCTCAACTTGTGAGACAGCAGCGAAAGAACTCCTGTGGCAGCGCCATCTGGTCGACCGCCTCAGGTTTGTGCACCAGCTCGTCCAGCCGAACGATTCTCGACGCAGCGCCCAAGTCAGGCTTTGGTGAGCACGCAGTCGGCCAGCACGGGGGACCCGTCGCGCTGCTCGTGCTCGCTGGCGATCGTCGCACTGATGACCACCCGGTCACCCTCGTCCCAGGCCTGCACGCGGACCGTCTCGCCCGGGAAGACGACACCGGCGAAGCGCGCCGAGAAGCCGCCGACACGAGCGGCGTCGCCGTCCAACAGCAGGTCGGTGACCTCGCGCAGCACGATGCCGTAGGAGCACAGCCCGTGCAGGATCGGCGCGGGGAACCCTGCGCCCTTGGCGAACGCCGGGTCAGCATGCAAGGGGTTGCGGTCGCCACAGAGGCGGTAGAGCAGTGCCTGGTGGGGAGTGACGGCGTACGACGCCTCGGCGTCGGCCTCGCGCTCGGGGAGCTCGACCTTGGTTGAGGGGCCACGGTCACCGCCCCAACCTCCTTCGTTGCGCACGAAGATGGAGGAGCGGACGGTCCAGAGATGCTCGCCGTCCACGCCGAAGGCCTCGCCCAACTGCACGATGACGGCGGCCTTGCCCTTGTCCCAGACGTCGGAGATCGTCGTCTTCAGCGTGGCCGTGCCAGAGGCCGGGATGGGCGCATGTACGACGACCTCCTGCGAACCGTGCAGCACCATCTGCAGGTCGATGTCGCACCCGGGCAGATCGAGCGAGGGCTGCGTGGTCTCGTGGAACGTGGGCGCCACGACACCGAACGACGGCAGCACCTGCAGCTGGTCGTCGTCGAGCGTGTAGCGCAGGGCGCCGGCGTCGACGTTGTCACCCGTGCGGGAGCCGGCACCGATGCCGAGGTGATAGAGCAGCACGTCGGACTCGGTCCACGAGAACGTGCGGTCGGGGAGTGCGGCGCCGACGGCGACCGTGGTGTCGATGGGCATGTGCCTACCTTCTCAGTGCAGGGGTGGAGTGCGGGGTGATCTCTCGCTCAACGGGAGTCAGCGCCGGTGGAGTCGGCAATGTCGTTGGCGGCGATCCACCCGAAGGTGATCGCCGGCCCGATGGTCGCGCCGGCCCCGGCGTAGGTGTGACCCATCACGGCCGACGAGACGTTGCCGGTGGCGTAGAGGCCGTCGATGACGGAGCCGTCGGGACGCAGGGCGCGCGCTTTCGCGTCGGTGACGATGCCGCCCTTGGTGCCGAGGTCGCCGGGGACCACCTTCACGGCGTAGAAGGGCCCCTCGCCGATCACGCCCAGCGACGGGTTGGGAGTGACTCGTGGGTCGCCGTAGTAGCGGTCGTAGGCCGAGTCGCCGCGGCCGAAGTCGAGGTCCTTCCCGGTTCGGGCGTAGCCGTTGAAGGTCGAGACCGTGTCGGTGAGCGCATCGGCGGGAACCCCGATCTTCTCGGCCAGGCCGGCCAACGAACCGGCCTTCACGATCACCCCGGACTTGAGCCAACGGCCGGGGAAGGGCTGGCGCGGGCCGAGCCCGGCGAACAGGTAGCGGTTGCGGTAGCGCTGGTCGATGATCATCCAGCTCGGGACGTGCTCGACTCCGGTCGCCTCGGCGGAGTCATACATCGCGTGCACCGCGTCGACGTAGGGCGCGGCCTCGTTGGCGTAGCGGTTGCCGGCCTGGTTCACGATGATCGAGCCGGGCAGGTTGCGCTCGGCCAGGCAGAACCACGGTCCGCTGGGCAGCGGGATCGACGGGCCCCACCAGGCGTCGTCCATGAGCGCCAGCTCGGCGCCGATCTTCTCGCCGGCCAGGATGCCGGCGCCGGTGTTGCCGGCCGCGCCGGTGGTCCAGTCAGAGCCGATGGGGGAGCGCTGGTGCTTCTGGCGCATCTCGGCGTTGTGCTCGAACCCGCCGCAGGCCAGGATCACCCCGCGGCGCGCGGTGAGCACCTGCTCGGTCCCGTTGCGGGTCACCACGACCCCGGTGACCCGGCCGTCCTCGACCTCGAGGTCGGTCAGCGGCGTCTCGTACCAGACCGGGATGTCACGGTCGATCAGGCCCTTGCGCATCCCGATCATCATCGCCATGCCCATGCCGTACATCCGCTTGCCGAGTGCCATGGTCAGCATGCGGGTCAGGAAGACCTTGATCATCGTGAGCGGGCCGCCGATCGTGCGCAGACCCAACGAGATCTTGCGGAAGTCGGCCTGCGTGACGACCATGCCGGCGGGCGCCTTGGTGTAGGACTTCGTCAGCCGGTCCAGCTCGGCGCCGATGACATGACCGTTGATCGGCTTGGGCTCGACGCTGCGACCGTTGGCCTGGCCGCCGGGGGCCTCGGGGTAGTAGTCGCTGTACTGGGGCACCCAGGTGAAGTCCGCGGCCGAGTGGTCGCGCACGAACTGCAGCGCGGCCGGGCCGTTCTCGACGAACGCATCGATGCGATCGCGTGGGACGTCGTCACCGATGATCGAGTAGAGGTAGCGCTTGACCTCGGTGTCGGGCTGGACCTGCCCGGCCTTCTGGAGCGCATAGTTGTTGGGGATCCACACGCCGCCGCCGGAGCGGGCCGTGGACCCTCCGAAGCCGTCGGTGCTCTCGATCACGAGAGTGTCCAGGCCGCGTTCATGTGCTGCCAGCGCTGCGGTGAACCCGCCTCCGCCGGTGCCGACGACGATGACGTCGTACTCGGTCTTCGACAACGTTCCTCCGCTGCTAAGTCCCGCTGAACGGGCACCCACTTCCGCAAAAACTGTAACAGGTTCTACCATGGGGGTCATGTTCTCCGACACCCTGAGGGCCGAAGTCGCCGCGGCGCTGGCCGACGCCGAACGGAGCCGCGTCGCTATCGCGCCGCTGCGTCAGACCTGGCCCGAGATCGACGTGGTCGACGCCTATGAGATCCAGTTGATCAACATCCGCCGGCGCTTGGCGCGCGGCGTCTCGGTCAACGGCCACAAGGTCGGACTCTCGTCGAAGGCGATGCAGGAGATGATGGGTGTCGACGAGCCCGACTACGGCCACCTGCTCTCGGACATGCAGGTCCGTTCGGGGGTCCCGGTGCGAGTCAGTGACTACTGCACTCCACGGGTGGAGGTCGAGGTCGGCTTCATCCTCGGCGCCGCCCTGCCCACCGAAGGCTGCACCGAGGACGACGTCATCGACGCCACGGAGCACGTCGCCCCGGCGATCGAGCTGATCGACTCGCGCATCGTCGACTGGGACATCACGATCGCCGACACGATCGCCGACAACGCCTCGAGTGCCGGCTACGTCCTGGGCGACGAACGGGTTCGTCCCACTGACCTGGACCTGCGCGCCATCGAGGCGCGCCTGCTGTGCAACGGTGACCAGGTGGCAGAAGGGCGATCCGACGCAGTGCTGGGCAACCCCGTCACCGCGGTCGCCTGGCTGGCCAACAAGGTCGGCTCGTTCGGGGTCACGCTCGAGGCGGGTCACGTCATTCTGCCGGGAAGCGTGCACCGCGCGATCGACGTCCACCCCGGAGACGACTTCGAGGCGGTCTTCGACGGCCTCGGCAGCGTTCGACTGACCTTCACCGACTGAGGAGAGACCCATGACCAGGCTGACCGCCGCGATCGTCGGACCGGGCAACATCGGCACCGACCTGCTCTACAAGCTGCTGCGCAGTGCCGAGAACGGCGGAAGCATCGAGCCACGGTGGATGATCGGCGTCGACCCGACCTCGGAGGGCCTCAAGCTGGCCGCCGGCAAGGGTCTCGAGGCCTCCCACGAGGGCGTCGACTGGCTGCTCAAGCAGGACGAGCTGCCCGACCTGATCTTCGAGGCCACCAGCGCCTATGTGCACCGGGAGTACGCGCCGCGCTACCGGGAGGCGGGCATCCGGGCCATCGACCTGACCCCGGCCGCGGTCGGGCCCGCGGTGATCCCGCCGGTCAACGGCGAGGAGCACGTCGACGCCTGGAACGTCAACATGATCACCTGCGGGGGACAGGCCACCATTCCGATGGTGGCCGCCGTCTCCCGCGCCAGTGCGGTGTCGTACGCCGAGATCGTGGCGTCGGTCTCCAGCGCCTCGGCCGGCCCGGGCACCCGCGCCAACATCGACGAGTTCACCCGTACGACGAGCGCGGGCGTGGAGTCGATCGGTGGGGCCGCACGAGGCAAGGCGATCATCATCCTGAACCCGGCCGAGCCGCCGATGATCATGCGCGACACCATCTTCTGCGCCGTCGCCCCCGACGCCGACCGCGACGCGATCGCCGCCTCCGTGCACGAGATGGAGCGTGCCGTGCAGGAATACGTCCCGGGCTACCGGCTGCTCCAGGAGCCGCAGTTCGACGACGCGTCGGAGGCGACCCAGGGCCAGACCAAGGTCAGCATCTTCGTCGAGGTCGAGGGGGCCGGCGACTTCCTGCCGCCCTACGCCGGCAACCTCGACATCATGACCGCAGCCGCCGCCCGCGTCGGTGAGAACATCGCGCGTTCGATCATCGCGCAGAGGGGTGCCTGACATGGCCTTCCTGACCACCCCCGAGACCAACCAGCTGGCCCGTCGCTGGGCGGACCTGGCCACGGCCGAGCAGGTCACCGAGCAGACCGTGGGCCTCGACCTGCGGCTGACCGACACCTGCCTGCGTGACGGATCCCATCACAAGCGCCACCAGTTCGTGCCGCAGGAGGTGCGCGACATCGTGGCCGCACTCGACGGCGCCGGGATCCCGGTCATCGAGGTCACCCACGGCGACGGGCTCGGCGGCTCCTCGTTCAACTACGGGTTCTCCAGGACTCCCGAGCAGGAGCTGATCAAGCTCGCCTCGGAGACCGCCCGACGGGCCAAGATCGCCTTCCTGATGCTTCCCGGGGTCGGCACCAAGGACGACATCCGGGCGGCTCAGGACAACGGTGGCCAGATCTGCCGCATCGCCACCCACTGCACCGAGGCCGACACGTCCGGGCAGCACTTCGCGTTGGCGCGTGAGCGCGGCCTGGAGACCGTCGGATTCCTGATGATGAGCCACACCCAACCGCCCGAGGTCTTGGCCAGGCAGGCCCGGATCATGGTCGACGCGGGTTGTCAGTGCGTCTATGTCGTCGACTCCGCGGGGGCGTTGATCATGGAGGGCGTCGGTGACCGGGTCGCCGCCGTGGTCGCCGAGATCGGCGGCGAGGCGACGGTGGGCTTCCACGGCCACGAGAACCTCGGCCTCGGCGTCGCGAACACGGTGATCGCGGCCAGGGCCGGGGCCACCCAGATCGACGGCTCCGTGCGGCGGTTCGGCGCGGGTGCGGGCAACACGCCGTTGGAGGCGTTCATCGGCGTCGCCGACAAGCTCGGCTGGAAGACCGGTGTCGACTTCCTGCAGGTCGTCGATGCCGCCGAGGACGTCGTACGCCCCGCCATGCCGGAGGAGTGCACGCTGAACCGGATGACGCTGATGATGGGCTATGCCGGCGTCTACTCCAGTTTCCTCAAGCACGCCGGCAATGCGGCCGAGCGGTACGGCGTCTCCGGCGCCCAGATCCTGCTCGAGGCCGGGCAGCGCAAGCTGATCGGCGGCCAGGAGGACCAGCTCATCGACATCGCCCTGCAGCTGAAGGCGAAGCAGGACGCCAACCGCTGAGGAGCGTGGTGGCGCGTCGGGTCCTCGCAGAAAACAAGAACGTGTTCTAGTATTGGTCGGGAGATCCCACCAAGCCAGGAGAACACGACATGTCGAAGCACGTCCTCGAGGCGGTTCGCGACCTGCTCCCCACCTTCCGGGAGCGCGCCGACGAGGCCGAGAAGCTGCGCCAGGTCCCTGACGCGTCGGTCAAGGCCCTGGAGGAGACCGGGTTCTTCCGGATGCTCCAGCCGCAGCGCTTCGACGGTCTCGAGAGCGATCCGGTCGACTTCTTCACCGCGGTCAAGGAGATCGCCTCCGCCGACGGGTCGACGGGCTGGATCTCCTCGGTGCTGGGCGTCCACCCCTGGCAGGTTGCGTTGTTCCCCGACGAGGCACAACAGGCCGTGTGGGGCTCCGACACCGCAACGCGCCTGTCATCCTCCTACGCTCCGACCGGAAAGGCGACGCTGAGCGACGGCGGCTACACCCTGTCCGGCAAGTGGTCGTTCTCCAGTGGTTCGGGGCACGCCAGCTGGGTGCTGCTGGGTGGACTCGTGTTCAACGAGGACGGGAACGTGGTCGACTTCAAGACCTTCCTGGTGCCACGCGACGACTACGAGATCCTCGACGTCTGGAACGTGGTCGGCCTGCGTGGCACCGGATCGAACGACATCGTGGTCGACGACGTCTTCGTCCCGGCCGCGTTCACGCTCTCGATGAGCGACACCGGCCGTTGCTTCGGGCCCGGTCAGGAGCAGAACATCGCCGACCTCTACAAACTGCCGTTCCACTCTCTGTTCACCACCACCATCAGCAGCCCGATCGTCGGCATCGCCACCGGTGCCTACGCCGAGCACGTGGACATGCAACAGAAGCGGGTACGCGCGGCGTACCTCGGTGAGAAGGCGTCCTCGGACCCGTTCGCCGCGGTGCGTATCGCGAAGGCGGGCTCCGAGATCGACGCGGCCTGGGCGCTGCTGATGAACAACATCCGTGAGGAGCAGGCCCACGTCGCGAAGGCCGAGAAGATCCCGCTCCAGCTGCGGCTGAAGGTACGCCGCGACCAGGTGCTCGGCACCCAGCGCGCGATCGACGCGATCGACGCGCTGTTCGAGGCCTCGGGTGGTCGTGCGCTGGCCGAGGGAACGTACCTGCAACGGGCCTGGCGTGACGCGCACGCCGGCCGGGTGCACGCGGCCAACGACCCCGAGCGCGCCCTGAAGATGTTCGGCGACCTCGAGTTCGGCCACAAGATCGACCCGGGGATGTACTGACGTGACGCTGGCACAGGACGACGTGCGCCGCACCGCCACGGTCGACGGGATCACGATCAGCTACTACGACAGCTCCCCGTCGGACGAGGAGGTTGCGCAGCAACCGTCGCGAGACCGGGGGAGCAGGCTGCCGTTGGTGATGCTCCATGGTGGCGGCCCCGGCGCATCCGCATGGTCGAACTTCGGCGCGGCCCTTCCTGGCTTCGCCCAGGACTTCCGCACGATCCTCATCGACCAGCCGGGGTTCGGTGGCTCTGACAAACCGCCGGTGGAGGGCAACTACTACCGTTTCGCGGCGAAGTACGTCATCGGCCTGCTCGACCAGCTGGGCCTCGACCGCGTGCACCTGCTTGGCAACAGCCTCGGCGGCGGTACCGCCATGCGCCTTGCCCTCGAGCACCCCAGGCGCGTGGCGCGCCTGGTGCTGATGGGCCCGGGCGGCCTGTCCTTGAATCTCTTCCACGCCGACCCGACCGAGGGGGTCAGGCGGCTCATGGAGTTCGGTGCCAATCCGAGTCGTGAGGCGCTGAGGGCCTTCATCTCGACCATGGTGGTCAACCAGTCACTGGTCACCGACGAACTGGTCGAGGAGCGCTTCGCCGACGCGACCGCTCCCGGTTCCCGCGAGGCGATGGCCTCGATGGGCGCCTCGTTCTGGAACCCCGACACCTTCGAGGACGGCATGCTCTGGCGCGAGGCCCACAGGCTGCGCCAGCACACGCTGCTCACGTGGGGTCGCGAGGACAGGGTGAATCCGCTCGACGGTGCACTGGTTGCCCTGAAGCTGATCCCGAAGGCACAGCTGCACGTGTTCCCGAACTGCGGCCACTGGGCCCAGATCGAGGCTGCCGAGGAGTTCCGCCAGGTGACCACCCAGTTCCTGGACAACCATGTGGAGAGGGCCAAATGACGATCGACATCAGGTCCATGGGCTACGTGCGCGTGGCCTCCACCCACCTCGACCAGTGGCGGCACTTCGGGTCGAAGGTCCTCGGCCTGGCCGAGGGGCGCGGCCCCGCCCCGGACAACCTCTACTTCCGCATCGACGAGGTCTCCGCCCGCCTGGTCGTGTTTCCCTCCGACGTCGACCGGCTCGAGGCCACTGGCTGGGAGGTGGCCGACCACCGGGCCCTGCAGGCCGCCCGTGACCACCTGCGCGAAGCCGGCGTCGCGTTCGAGGAAGGCACCCCGGAGGAGCTGGCCGAGCGACGCGTCCAGGAGCTGGTGCGCTTCCAGGACCCCTGGGACAACGTCTTCGAGCTCTTCCACGGCATCACCTACGAGGCGCGCCCCGTCGTGACGCCGTACGCCGCCAGCTTCGTCACCGGTGACCAGGGGATGGGCCACATTGTCGTCCCGGTCACCGACGACGTGGAAGCGCTGCGCTTCTACACGGAGGTTCTGGGCTTCCGGCTCCGTGACTCGATGAGCATGCCCGGCGAGTTCGTCGGCAAGGAGCCGGGCTCCAAGGTCTGGCTGCGGTTCCTCGGCGTCAACCCGCGTCACCACTCGCTGGCCTTCCTGCCCATGCCGAATCCGGCCAGGTGCGTGCACATCATGCTCGAGGTGGAGAAGCTCGACGATGTCGGCCGCGCCCTCGAGCGGGTGCGCAAGAACAAGGCTCCGTTGTCGGCCACGCTCGGGCGCCACATGAACGACGAGATGGTGTCCTTCTACGTGAGGTCGCCCGGCGGGTTCGATGTCGAGTTCGGCACCGAGGGGCTGCAGGTCGATGATGCGCGCTGGGTCGCGCGGGAGTCGACGGCCGTGTCCTACTGGGGTCACGACTTCGGTGGCGGAGCCTGACGGGACAATGGGTGTCATGACCGATCGAGAGATCCCCTCGGGGATGCGTGATGACGCGCGCGAGTCCTGGCCGCCCCAGACCCTGATCGAGTCCTTCCTCGGCAACTTCAACTTCGAGTTCCGTCCGGGCGAGGACACCGACATCGCCGACACGGCGGCTGCCCAGGCGGCGGCGCGCCGCTTCCGCGACGTCCTCGGTCGCTATGCCAGTGGCGTCACCGTGGTCACCTCGATGTCCGGTGACGAGCCGGTCGGGATGACCTGCCAGTCGTTCTCGTCGGTGTCCCTCGACCCGCCCCTGGTCACGTTCATCCCGGCGAAGACCTCCCGCGCCTGGCCGATGATCCAGCGCTCCGGGCACTTCTGCGTGAACTTCCTCGCCGACGGCCAGGCCGACCTCTCCAACACCATGGCCAGCCGCGGTGTCGACAAGTTCGCCGGTCTCGCCTGGTCTCCCTCGAAGACCGGCGCACCACTGTTCGACGGCATCGTGGGCTACGTCGACTGCACCATCCACGCCGTGCACGAGGCGGGTGACCACTACATCGTGGTCGGGCGGGTCCAGGACATGGACTTCACGGTTGATCCGACCGGGGACTCGCCGGATCCACTGCTCTACTTCCAGGGCGCCTACCGCACCGTCACGTGAACCGGGTGGATGGAAGGATGCCCGTGTGAGCGACCCGGAGGCCGACCTCGACGAGCTGGGCGACGCGCTCGACCACGGAGTCGGCCGGGAGCGCGCGGATCCCGGTGCGGACTTCTCCGACCGCCTGGCGCGTCGATTCCTCCGCCTGTGCGAGAACTCCGTCACCCGCGACCGGATGCTGCGCATGGTGCAGGCGAGTGTGTCCGACGCCGGGTCCGCGCAACGGTTCTACAGCTTCCTGAACAACCGGATGTCCGGCCTGGTCGGCCGCCGACGACGGGTGCAGATCTCCACCTCGCGCATGGAGCTGATCGGCTCCCAGCTGATGGGGATGGCCATGTTGCGCTACGTGCTGGAGGTGGAGCCGATCGCGTCGATGTCGATCGACGAGCTGGCGCCGATGGTGGCCGCCGGCGTACGCGGCGTGCTCCGCAGTGAGCCGGGCAGGGCCGCGGAGCCAGGAGCAGGCCCCGATCCGTTCGACAGCACCGCGTTGCTGCCCTACAAGGCGACCGGTCGGCCGCTCTGACTGTCTCGCCGTCCTGACCCACGACGTACGACGCCCGCGCAGCGCCGTACTCTGCACTGCGTGCGTGAAGACCTCCTGATCAGCCGTGGTGACGACATCGTCACCGTCACCTTCAACCGGCCCGAGCGCCACAACGCCTTCACCCAGGCCATGTACGCCGGCCTGCGCGACCTCTGCGCGGAGCTGCGCGAGGACGCCTCGGTGAAGGTGCTCGTGCTCCGCGGTGCCGGTGGCCGTGCGTTCGCGGCCGGGAACGAGATCTCAGACTTCGTCAACGCCGACGCAGTGGCCTACGAGACGTGGATCCGTGAGCTGCTGCAGTCGCTCTTCGAGCTACCGCAGGTCACCGTGGCTGCGGTCGAGGGCGTGTGCGTCGGCGGCGGTCTCGCCGTGGCCACACACTGCGACCTGCGCATCGCGACGCCGGGCTCACGCTTCGGCTACCCGATCGCACGCACGCTCGGCAACGCACTGTCGGCGCCGATCGTCTACCGGTGCTCGTCGGTCTTCGGGGAGTCGCTGACCCGCGAGATGCTGCTGGCCTCGCGCCTCGTCGACGCCGAGCGGGCCTACGCCGTTGGTGCACTGATGGCAGTCACCGAGGACCTCGACACCGAGCTGGCCAGCCTGGTCGACGGTATCCGCAAGGCGTCGGGGGTCACCCTGCGCACCACGAAGGCCCAGCTGACCGCACGCGCCGAGACCCTCGAAGCAGCGCCGTCGGATGACGACGACGTGCTCCGAGAGGTCTACACCGGCAGTGACTTCGCCGAGGGCGTGCGCGCGTTCCTGGCCAAGGAGAAGCCGGCCTTCAAGGCCTGAGCGACGTGCTCAGGCGTCGAGCGCGGTGATCGCCTCGGCGATCGAGAGGGTGCGCTGCGCGGACTCGACGTGCAGGTTCTCGACCATCTTGCCGTTGTAGGTCACCACGCCCGAGCCCTTGCCGTCCTCGAAGGCCTGGATCAGGCCCCGTGCGTCCTCGACCGCGGCCTCGCTGGGCGCGAAGGCTGTGTTGGCGCCCTCGACCTGGCCGGGGTGGATCAGCGTCTTCCCGTCGAAGCCCATCTGGCGACCCTGGTCGCACTCGGCGAGGAAGCCGTCGATGTTCTTGACGTCGTTGTAGACGCCGTCGATGACCGCGATGCCGGCGGCGCGGCCGGCGAGCAGAGCGGTGTGCAGGCTGGGCAGGATCGGTGCGCGGCCGGGGACGTGCTCGGCGTACAGCTCCTTGACCAGGTCGTTGGTGCCGAGCACGAACGCGCCGAGTCGCTCGGAGGCACGCGCGATCGAGAGCGCGTCGAGGATCGCGATGGGTGTCTCGACCATCGCCCACAGCTTCGTGTGCTCGGGTGCGCCCGCCTTCTCCATCGCGGCGACCAGTTGCTTCACCTCGTCGGCCGAGTTGACCTTGGGCACGACGATCGCGGCCGGGCCGGCCTGCGAGGCGGCGACGATGTCGGCGTCGTGCCACTCGGTGCCGATGCCGTTGACCCGGATGGTGACCGTACGACGACCGTAGTCACCGCTCGAGGCGGCGGCTGCGGCCGTCTCGCGGGCGGTCGGCTTGGCGTCGGGGGCCACCGCGTCCTCGAGGTCGAGGATCAGGCCGTCGCAGGCGATCGACTTGGCCTTCTCGAGAGCCCGCTCGTTGGAGCTGGGCATGTAGAGGACGGAACGGAGCGGAGTGAACGCGGAGCTGGTCTCGGGCATCTCAGGCCTCCACGGAGATCGCGTCGTACTGCTTCTTCAGCTCGGGGTCGATGGCGGCCAGCTCCTCGGCCAGGGCGACCATCACCTTGCACTGCTTCACGGAGGCGTCGTCCTCCATCTTGCCGTCGAGCATCACCGCACCGGTGCCGTCGCCCATGGCCGCGATGACGCGACGTGCGTGGGTGACGTCTTCGACGCTGGGGGAGAAGACCTTGTTGGCGATCGCGATCTGCTTGGGGTGCAGCGACCAGGCGCCGACGCAGCCGAGCAGGAAGGCGTTGCGGAACTGGTCCTCGCAGCCGACGACGTCGGCGATGTCCCCGAAAGGTCCGTAGTACGGGAAGATTCCGTGCATCGCGCAGGCGTCGACCATGCGCGAGATCGTGTAGTGCCAGAGGTCCTGCTGGAAGATCGCACGCGGGGCGTCGATCTGGCTGTTGCCCTCGGCGTCACGGGGTGCGTCCTCGCGGACGAGGTAGCCGGGGTGGCCGCCGCCGACGCGGGTGGTCTTCATGCGCCGGTCCGCGGCGAGGTCGGCCGGGCCGAGCGAGAGGCCCTGCATGCGCGGCGAGGCGGCGCAGATCTCCTCGATGTTGGCGACCCCGCGTGCCGTCTCGAGGATCGCGTGCACCTGGAGTGGCTTGGTGATGCCGGCCTTGGCCTCGAGCTGGGCCAGGATCCGGTCGATGTAGTGGATGTCCTCGGCGCCCTGCACCTTCGGGACCATGATCACGTCGAGCTTGTCGCCGATCGCCGGGACCAGGGTGGTCAGGTCGTCGAGCACCCAGGGGGAGTCGAGGGAGTTGATCCGGGTCCAGAACTGGGTCGGCCCACTGGCTGAACCAAGATTGGCAACCTCCTGGCCGATCTTCACGAGGCCGTTGCGGGCCTTCTCCTTGTTCTCGGCCTTGACCGCGTCCTCGAGGTTCCCGAGGAGGACGTCGGTGGTGCCGACCATGGCGGGCACCTTCGCCGCCATCTTCTCGTTGCCGGGGTCGAAGAAGTGGATCGCCCTCGACGGGCGGGCCGGCATCTCACGCAACGGCGCGGGCGCACCGACGGCGAGTGGGGCGAAGAAGTCCTTGGCGGTACGCAACGATCTGCTCCTCAGGTCTGCCGGCACGCCCACAGGGACGGCATGCCGGGATTCACCGGCGAACCTAGCAGGGCTGCCGACCCGGTCGGTATGACCAATCCCACGCGAGACAGTCGCTCATCTCAGGGTTCGACTAAGGCATCTTCCCGATGCGGTGCCCTACCTCAGGAGGCCACGCTCGAGAGCGTGACGTCGCCACCCTGCACCCAGTCGCCGGAACTGTTCTTCGCCGAGCACCCTGCCGCCCTCGCCAAGGCGCGTGAGCTCTGCGCCGCGTGCCCCCTGGCCGCGGACTGTCTGGCCGGAGCGCTCGAGCGCTCCGAGCCGTACGGGGTGTGGGGTGGGCAGATCGTCGTCGACGGAGTGATCGTGGCCAGCAAGCGTGGGCGGGGACGCCCCCGCAAGAGTGAGGCCGCCTAGCGGACTGCTGAGCCGGTGGCACCGACTCAGAGAGCCAGCGCCGCCCGGTGCTCGTGAGCGCGGCCGAAGAGCTGACTCAGCGCGTGCGCGCGCTTGAAGACCAGGTGCGCGTCGTGCTCCCAGGTGATGGCCACGCCCCCGTGCAGCTGGACCGTCTCGCCGGCGACCTTGTCGAGCGCATCCGAGCACCATGACTGGGCCACGGCCGCGCGCTCGGCGAGCGTCGCGGCAGCCTCGTCACCGGGTGTCTCGAGGTAGGCCGCAGCCGCTGCCGTCGCCGCCCACGAGGCCGAACGCGAGGTCTCCACGAGCACCAGCATGTCGGCCATCCGGTGCTTGAGCGCCTGGAACGACCCGATCGGGCGCCCGAACTGCTCCCGTTCCTTCGTGTAGGCCATGGTCATGTCGAGTCCGCGTTGCATCGCCCCCACGGCCAGTGCGGTCGCCAGTGCCGCGGCCACGTCGCGGATCGGACCCGCCGGAGCGGCCGGCGCGCGGACAGCGGCGAGTCGCAGTGTCTGGTCGACCGTGACCGCCGACGTCGCCGGCGCCGGCACCTCCACCAGGCCGTCATCGACGGCGAGCACCAGATCGGCACCGGCCGCATCGAGCACCAACGTCGGGTCGAGCACCACGGTGGCGATCTCACCGGCCGCGACCCGCGGTAGCCAGGCGCTCTTCTGCTCCTCGGTGCCGAGCAGCCGGATGGCCGCACACGCGATCGTGGTCGCCAGCAGCGGAGAAGGGGCCAGCGAGCGACCGAGCTCCTCGAGCACCACCGCCGACTCGAACAACGTGGCACCGACGCCGTCGTACTCCTCGGGAACGGGAAGTGCGGCGGCTCCGACCTGCTCGCACAGGAGCGACCAGAGGCGTACGTCGTACCCGGGCTCGGAGTCGATCGCGGCGCGCACCGCCTGGCTGTCGGCGTGCCGGGTCAGCAGTCCGCGGATCAGCTCGTGGAGGTCCTGTTGGTCCTCGGAGAGGCCGAAGTGCATCAGCTCACCAACTCGCGCAGGAGTCGCGCCCGGTGGTCGGCAGGGGTTCCCCAGGCCGCGACCAGCGCCCGCACCTTCGTGATCCAGATGCTGAGGTCGAACTCCTGGGTGTAGCCGATCGCGCCATGGACCTGCAGGCCCACCCGCGAGGCGAGGTGGGCCGCCTCCGCCGCGCTCACCTTGGCCGCTGACACCGCGCGGGACGTCGGGTCGAGGCCGGCGCCCTGGACCAGTGGACGGGCGAAGTCGAGTGCGATGCGTACGTCGGCCAGCTGGTGCTTGATCGCCTGGTAGGAGCCGATCTCGCGGCCGAACTGTCGGCGCTGCTTCACGTAGGTGACCGAGTCGGCCAGCAGCCGCTCACCGGCTCCGAGCAGCTGCGCGGCAGTGGCCAGGGCGGCCAGGTCGTGGGCCCGGATCGGCGTGGTCGTGGTCGTGAGAGTGGCACCCGGCGCGACTGTCGCCAAGCGGCGAGTGGCGTCGACCGAGGTGAGGCCGCCCTGCACGACGGCTTCGCTCAACGTGTCGCCGTCGAGGAACAGCACGATCTCCGCGACCTCGCCGTCCAGTGCGTAGGGCGTGCGTGGCGGAGCGGCAACCGTGGCCACCGCCCCCTCGGCCAGGCGCTCCAGCAGGGCCGGGTCCTCGACCAGGCCGGGGAGGAACGCGGCCGACTCCACCCACGGGCCGGGCACACCGTGGCGGCCCAGTGCCTCGAAGGCGATCGTCAGCTCGACCGGCGACGCGCCCATGCCGCCCGCGGACTCGGGGATCACGAGCGCGTTGACGCCCTGCTCGGCGAGCCTGGCCCACAGGGCCAGACCCGGTCCGGTGTCGCCCGCGGCCCACGACCGCGCCACGGCCACCGGGTCGGAGGCCCCGAGCAGCTTGTCGAGGGACTCGGCGAAGGACGCCTGCTCTGCTGTCGCGGTGAACCTCATGACCGTGCTCCCTTCGGTTCCCTGGGCAGACCGAGGATGCGCTCGGCCACGATGTTGCGCTGGATCTCGTTGGTGCCGGCGTAGATCGGACCCGAGAGCGAGAAGAGGTAGCCGTCCGTCCAGGTCGAGGTGACCTCTGACTCCGGGCCGAGCAGGTCGAGAGCGGTCTCGTGCAGGGCGACGTCGAGCTCGCTCCACCACACCTTGTTCACCGAGCCGGCCGCACCCATGTCGCCGCCGTCGGCCAGGCGAGTGACCGTGCCCCACGTGTAGAGCCGGTAGGCCTCCGCCTTGGTCCAGGCATCCACCACCCGGTCCGCGAGACGCGGGTCGGGGCGTTCGGCGTACAACGCCAGCAGGCGGTCGGCGGCCGCGGTGAAGCGGCCGGGGGACCGCAGGGACAGGCCACGCTCGTTGCCGGCGGTGCTCATCGCCACCCGCCAGCCGTCGCCGGGGGCGCCGAGCACGTCGGCGTCGGGCACGAAGACGTCCTCGAAGAAGATCTCCGCGAAGCCGGGCTCACCGTCGAGCTGGGCGATCGGGCGCACCGTGATGCCCGCGGTGTCGAGGGGGAACAGGAAGTAGGTCAGCCCGCGGTGTCGCTCGGCGGTGGGATCGGAGCGGAACAGCCCGAAGCCCCAGTGCGCGTACGACGCCCGCGAGGACCACGTCTTCTGCCCGTTCAAGAGCCACCCGCCACGGGCGTCGTCCCGGGTGGCGGTGGAGCGCAGCGAGGCGAGGTCGGAGCCGGCCTCGGGCTCGGACCAGGCCTGGGCCCAGACCTTCTCGCCGGTCGCCATCGTGGGCAGGAACCGGTCCTGCTGCTCGGCGGTGCCGTGGTCGAAGATGATCGGGGCGAGCAGGAAGATGCCGTTCTGGGAGACCCGTCCGGGGGCGCCGGCGCGGTAGTACTCCTCCTCGAAGATCACCCACTCGACCAGGGACGCCTCGCGTCCGTGGTAGGCCTTGGGCCACGACACGACCGACCATCGACTCTCGGCCAGCCTCGCCTCCCATGCCTGGTGCGCGGTCCAGCCCTCGGCGGTGTCCATCGACGGGAGCGGCTCGGTCGGCACGTTCGCGGCCAGCCAGGCTCGGGCCTCGTCGCGGAACGCGATCTGGTCGGGGGTGAGATCCAGGTCCATGTCAGTTCTCCTTCGATTCCCGAGGAAGCACGCCGGCGCCGTCTCGCAGTTCGTTCTTGAGCACCTTGCCGCCCAGGTTGCGGGGGAGTGCGTCGATGAACTCCACCTGCCGCGGCACCTTGAAGTTGGCGATCCGCTCCCTGGCGAACGCGATCACGTCGTCCTCACCGAGGTCCGCGCCCTCGCGGCGTACGACGAACGCCTTGCCGACCTCACCCATGCGGGCGTCGGGAACGCCCACCACGGCTGACTCGACGACGCCCTCGAGACGGGCCAGGGCCTGTTCGACCTCGGCGGGGTAGACGTTGAAGCCGCCCGAGATGTACATGTCCTTGAGGCGGTCGGTGATGCGCAGGTAGCCGGCCTCGTCCACGACGCCGACGTCGCCGGTGTGCAACCAGCCGTCGGCGTCGATCGCCTCCGCAGTGGCTTCGGGGTCGTCCAGGTAGCCGAGCATCACCATCGGCCCGCGCAGGTGCAGCTCGCCCTCCTCGCCAGGGCCTCGCACCTCCCCGGTGGCGGGGTCGACGATGCGGACCTCGTGCCCCTCGACGGCCCGGCCGCAGGTGTTTGCCACCACATCGTCCGGGTCACCGGGCCGGCACATCGTGCCCATCACGCACTCGGTCATCCCGAAGGCGGTGAGCACCAGGTCGAAGCCGAGCTCGTTCTGCATCCGCTCGACGAGTGCAACCGGCACCACCGAGGCCCCCGTGTTGGCCAGGCGCAGTGACGAGGTGTCGGTCTCGTGGAATGCGGGGGACTCGAGCAGCGAGTGGAAGATCGCGGTCGCGCCGGGCACGACCGAGATGCGCTCCTCCGCGATCAGCGACAGCACGGCGTCGGTGTCGAAGGTGGCCATCGGATAGAGGGTGGCTCCGGTCAGCACGCACGCGACGATGCCCACCTTGTAGCCGTAGGTGTGGAAGAACGGGCTGATCACCAGGTAGCGGTCGTCGGCGCTGAGCTCGCCGGTGGATCCCCAGACCTGCGCCGCCGAGATGGTCTGGCGATGCGCGGTCACCACGCCCTTCGAGCGCCCGGTGGTGCCGGAGGTGAAGAGGATGTCAGCAACGTCGTCCGGTGAGACCGCGTCGGCGACGGCCTCGATGGCGGCCGGATCGACCGAGGCGCCGACGGAGGCGAGGTCGGCGAAGGGCGTGGTACCGGGCGAGCTGCCCTCGCCGATGCGAACGACGGCGCGGACCGACGGGAGGCCCTCGATGACGTCGCTCTCGGCTCCGAGCTCGGACGCGCGGGCGAGCTCGCCGGCCGCCTCGCTGAGCTCGTCGAGCTGGCGCCGACCGAGGAAACCGTCGGCGACCACGAGAAGCACGGCGCCGGTGCGCTCCACCACGTCGGCCACCTCGGCCCCCTTGTAGCGCGTGTTCAGGGGCACCAGGGTGGCGCCGGCGTACGACACGGCCAGTCCGGCGACGACCCACTCCCAGCCGTTGGGGGCCCAGATCGCCACCCGGTCGCCCGGACGCAGACCGAGCGCGGCGTAGCCCCGGGCAGTGGCCCGCACCTCCTCGAGCAGCTCACCCCAGGTCAGCCTGGTCCCTCCGTCGACGACGGCCGGGTGACCGGCGTACGTCGTGGCAGCGCGACGGAGCGCTCGGGGCAGCGTGTGCGGGCCGGTCATGGTGGTGTCCTCCTGGTAACCAAACAAGTGCTTGGTAGGCTACCTTAGTCGGGAACACCCTCCACGCGAAAGGACTGTCCCAGTGGATCTGACCCACTCCTCCGAGGACGAGGCGTTCCGGTCCGAGGTGCGCCAATGGCTCGGCGACCACCTGGTCGGCGACTTCGCCGACCTCAAGGGACGGGGCGGCCCGGGCAACGACCTCGAGGCGCACGACGAGCGACTCGAGTGGGACCGGCACCTGGCTCGCCACGGCTGGACCTGCATCGGCTGGCCCGAGGAGCACGGTGGACGCGGACTCTCGTTGATGCAGCAGGTCATCTTCCACGAGGAGTACGCCCGGGCGAACGCTCCGGTCCGCGTCAACCACCTGGGCGAGGAACTGCTCGGCCCGACCCTGATCGCGTTCGGCACCCCCGAGCAGCAACGGCGATTCCTGCCGAAGATCCGGGCCGTCGAGGAGCTGTGGTGCCAGGGCTACTCCGAGCCCGGCGCGGGCTCCGACCTGGCCAACGTCTCCACCCGGGCCCGCCTCGTCGAGGCCGGCTCGGCCACCGGCCGCGAGTGGGCGATCGACGGCCAGAAGGTCTGGACCTCCCTGGCCCAGTTCGCCGACTGGATCTTCGTCATCGCCCGCACCGAACCCGGCTCGACGCGGCACCACGGGCTCAGCTTCCTGCTCGTGCCCACCAAGCAGGACGGTGTCGAGATCCGCGGCATCGAGCAGCTGACCACCGGTGCGGAGTTCAACGAGGTCTTCTTCACCGACGCCCGCACGGACGCTGACCTGATCGTCGGCGAGCCCGGCGCCGGGTGGGGCGTTGCCATGGGCCTTCTCGGGTTCGAGCGCGGCGTCTCCACGCTCGGCCAGCAGGTCGGGTTCGCCCGGGAGTTCGGCGCCGTCGTCGACCTCGCCAGGGCCAACGGGGCCATCGACGACCCGGTGATCCGCGACCGACTGGCCGACGCCAAGGTCGGCCTCGAGGTCATGCGCCTCAACGCGTTGCGCAGCCTGTCGCAGGTCACCGCCGGTTCGGACTCGTCCGCGGCCGGGGGAGCGGGCTCGATCGCCAAGCTGGTCTGGGGAAACTGGCACCGGCGTCTCGGCGAGTTGGCGATGCAGGTGGCCGGCGCCGACGGTCTGACCGCCCGCGGAGCGCCCTACGACCTCGACAGGTTCCAACGACTCTTCCTCTTCAGCCGGGCCGACACGATCTACGGCGGCTCCGACGAGATCCAGCGCAACATCCTCTCCGAGCGTGTGCTCGGACTACCCAGGGAGGCACGTCCATGAGCATCCATCGTCCCGAGCAACCAGCACCCGCCTACGTCTCCGGACACGGGCTCCTCACCGACAAGGTCGTGGTGGTCACCGCCGCAGCCGGTGCCGGCATCGGCGCGGCCGTCGTACGCCGGGTGCTCGAGGAGGGCGCCCGAGCGGTCGTGCTCAGCGACACCCACGCACGACGCCTCGCGGAGGCCGAGGCCGAGCTGGCCGGCGAGTTCGGCGCCGACCGAGTCCGTTCGCTGACCTGCGACGTCACCGACGAGGCGCAGGTCGCCGCCCTGCTCGACGCCGCCGACGAGTTCGGTGGGGTCGACGTGATGATCAACAACGCCGGCCTGGGCGGCGAGGTGAGCGTGCTGGAGATGACCGACGACCAGTGGGGCATGGTCCTCGACATCACCCTCAACGGCACCTTCCGCTGCGTCCGCGCTGCCGGCCGGCGGATGGTGGCGGCCGGCAAGAAGGGCGTCATCATCAACAATGCCTCCGTGGTCGGGTGGCGGGCCCAGGAGGGGCAGGCGCACTACGCGGCGGCCAAGGCCGGAGTGATGGCGCTGACCAGGTGCGCCGCCCTCGACATGGCGCCGCACGGCATCCGCGTCAACGCCGTCTCCCCGAGCCTGGCCATGCACCCGTTCCTCGAGAAGGTGACCACGCCCGAGTTGCTCACCGAGCTCAAGCAGCGCGAGGCCTTCGGCCGTGCCGCCGAGCCCTGGGAGGTGGCCAACGTGATGGTCTTCCTGGCCAGTGACTACTCCTCCTACCTCACCGGCGAGGTCATCTCAGCGAGCAGCCAGCATGCCTGAGACCGCAGCGGAGAGCCGCCGCGAGGAGCTGCTGCGCATCGCCGCGGGACTCTTCGCCGAGAAGGGCTTCAAGAACACCACCGTTCGTGACATCGCCGACGCCGCCGGCATCCTCTCCGGCAGCCTCTACCACCACTTCGACTCCAAGGAGTCGATGGTGGACGAGATCCTCGTGCGTTTCCAGACCGAGCTGTTCGGCAGGTACGACGAGATCCTGGCCAGCGACCTCGATGCGCGCACCAAGATCGAGCAGGCGGTGCGGCTCTCGTTCGAGACGATCGACCGACGCGGACCCGAGGTCGCGATCTTCCAGAACGATGCCGGCTACCTCGGCAACTTCGACCGCTTCGCCTACCTCGCGGATCGCAACGCACAGTCCCGTCAGGTCTGGATGACCCTGCTCACCGAGGGCATCGAGGCCGGCGTGGTCCGCAAGGACCTGGACATCCAGCTGGTCTACCGCTTCATCCGCGACACCGTCTGGGTGGCCGTGCGCTGGTACCGCCCCGGCGGCGACCTCACCCCCGACCACGTGGCCGACCAATATCTTGCCATTCTTCTCGAAGGGATCACCCATGGCTGAGGCCTACATCATCGACGCCGTCCGCACCCCGGTCGGCAAGCGCGGTGGCGCGCTCGCCGGCATGCACTCGGCCGACCTCGGTGCCCACTCCCTGTCCGCCCTGATCCGCCGCACCGGCGTCGACCCGGGGGCGGTCGACGACGTGATCATGGGCTGTTGCGACACCATCGGGTCCCAGGCCGGCGACGTGGCCCGCACTGCCTGGCTCGTGGCCGGGCTTCCCGACCATGTCCCCGGCGTGACGATCGACCGCCAGTGCGGCTCCTCCCAGCAGGCGGTGCACTTCGCGGCCCAGGGCGTCATGTCCGGCACCCAGGACCTCGTCGTGGCCGGCGGCTTGCAGAACATGAGTGCCATCCCGATCTCGGCAGCCATGATCGTGGCCGACCAGTACGGCTTCACCACGCCGTTCGCGCAGTCACCCGGCTGGGCGAAGCGGTACGGCGACGTCGAGGTCTCGCAGTTCAACTCCGCCCAGATGATCGCCGAGAAGTGGGACATCTCTCGTGAGGAGATGGAGCAGTTCGCCCTCACCTCCCACGAACGCGCCAGGGCAGCCATCGCCGAGGGTCGGTTCGCTCACGAGATCGAGCCCGTCACGCTGACCGACGGTTCGGTCTTCGACACCGACCAGTGCCCGAGGGACACGTCGTTGGAGAAGATGGCCGGTCTGCAGCCGCTGCAGCCCGGAGGTCGGATCACCGCCGGTGTGGCCTCCCAGATCTGTGACGCCTCCTCGGCCCTGCTGATCGCCTCGGAGCAGGCCGTCAAGGATCACGGGCTGACCCCACGGGCGCGCATCCACCACCTCTCGGTGCGGGGCGACGACCCCATCTGGATGCTCACCGGCCCGATCACCGCGACGAAGCACGCCCTGGCCAAGGCGGGCATGTCCATCGACGACATCGACCTCTTCGAGTGCAACGAGGCGTTCGCGTCCGTCGTACTCGCGTGGTCGAAGGAGACCGGCGCCCCGTTGGACAAGGTCAACGTCAACGGCGGAGGCATCGCCCTGGGCCACCCGATCGGAGCCACCGGGGCCAGACTGATGACGACCCTGCTCAACGAGCTCGAACGCACCGGTGGCCGCTTCGGTCTGCAAACCATGTGCGAGGGCGGCGGTCAGGCGAACGTCACGATCATCGAGCGTATGTGAACTGAGGAGGAACAGCCCTCGCCCTGGCCACGATGACGGTGACCAGGGTCGCCACCCAACCGGCGAGGGTCAGCAGGGCGAAGCCGAGGGCCAGCTGTCCGCTCAGCTCGATCAGCCGGTCGGAGTGGCCGAAGACCTGGGTGAGGAACGACAGCTCGCTGTCCTCGGAGTCGCCGAAGTCGGGCAGGAAGAGCCCGAACCCGAGCATGCCGAACCACATGACCAGGTGCGCGATCGACTGCGCCGTGGTGAAGCGACGAGGCCGGGTCGCCACCGTGTAGGCGAGCACGTTCGAGATCACCAGCGCCACGACGACGAACGGACCGGCCATCAGCGGCAGGATCAGCAGGAACCAGCCGCCCACGCCGAAGAGCACGCGCCCGGCCCACGCCCAGAACAGCAAGGTGACCGTCAGGGGGAGGTTGGCGATGAACAGGAACCGTCCGAAACTCTGCATGCCTCGATCCTTTCCGATGGAGTGGCCGTTGAACCGGGCACGCATACTCAGCTTCGCGAAAACCCGTGGCGCCGTTCGGCCCGGTGGTGGATCGTGCCAGACATGGAGATCACGCAGTTCGGCCCCGACGACCAGGTTCCGCTCCGGGCCACGGTCGACGTCGCCAACGCAGCGATCGGGGCCGATGCGCCCTGGTCGCACCCCGCCACGCTGACGTCGTACGCCGGCATGCTGCGGCACGGCTGGGACGGCGAGCCGTCCGTGCCGTTCCTGGCCACGGTCGACGGCACACCCGTGGCCTGGGCCACCTACAACACCAGCGAGTGGGACAACACGCACCTGGCCTGGCTCGGAATCGAGGTGCATCCGGCTCACCGGCTCCGCGGCCACGGCTCGGTGCTGATGGACTTCCTGGTCGACCGGGCCAGGTCCGAGGGCCGCACCAGTGTGGGAATCGACGGCTGGGACTCCGACGCGGCACGTGCCTTCGCTGCCCGCCACGGCCTCGAGAAGAAGTCACAGTCGCTCAACCGCCGCCAGCTGCTCGCCGACGTCGACCCCGACCTCGTCAAGACGCTCTGGCACGGCGCCGCCGAGCTCGGGTCGGCGTACGAGCTGATCCGTCGCAGTGGACTGACCCTCGAGCGTGACCTGCCCGCCCTGACCCGGATGGCCTCAGCCATCAACGACGCACCGACCGACGACCTCGACATCGAGGACGAGGTGTTCACGACCGAGCGGACGCGCAACTTCGAGACCTGTCAGCTGGCCCGCGGCTTCCGCCTGCACCGGGTGGTGGCCCGGCACCGGGAGAGCGGCGAGCTGGCCGGCCACACCGTGGTGCTGGTCGAGGCGGAGCGACCGGCGATCGGGCACCAGGAGGACACCAGCGTCGTCCGCAGTCACCGCGGGCACCGGCTCGGGCAGTGGCTGAAGGCCGACATGCTGCGCTGGCTCGGCCGGATCGAGCCACAGCTCGAGACGATCGACACCTGGAACGCGGAGTCGAACGACCACATGATCGAGGTCAACGACCGTCTCGGCTATCGCGTGCTCGGGCGGTCCCTGCAGTTCCAACGCTCCCTGCAGGGCTGAAGCACCTCGAATGCCGACGCCCGCCCACCACGCGGTGGACGGGCGTCAGCGCGGTCGCGTCGAGGTCAGAGACGCCAGCAGCTGTTCAGAGCCGGCAGACCCGCGAAACGAGCCTCGAGGAACAGGAAGATGCTCGGCATCGACGCGACGTAGTCACCCACGTGAGTGGGCGCGTAGTTGGTGTCGAACTGCACCTTCGCGCCTTGCCTGCACCAGCGCTGACCCAGCTGCTTGCCGGTCGTGTAGGGGATCACGTCGTCCAGCACGGAGTGAGTGATCAGCACCGGCACGGTGGGCCTGCGCCCGTTGCCGATCAGCTGGTCGGCGACCATCTGGTCGAACGGGGCCTTGGTCAACAGGTCGGTGACCGGCAGTCCGTTCGTGGTCAGCTCCTTCGACCTCACGAACGGGAAGGTGGCCAACGAGTCCAGGGTGCACTGGCCCGCAAGGCGGGTCATCATGTCCTGTCCCTCGGCGTTGAGCATCGGGGTCATGTCGATGCCGTAGCTGGTGCTCAGGGCCGAGACGGCGTACCCCATGAACGAGACGTACAGCGACCCGTCGAGGTTGGTGGCCACCTGGCCGAGGTCGGCCGGGACGGCGCCGGCGGCGACGGCCTTCAGGTTGATCTCCGGGGCGTACGTCGGCGCGAGCTCTCCGGCCGACGCGGCGGCGCCGCCACCTTGCGAGAAGCCGCTGATCGCCACCGGATTCTCGCTCGTGACGCCTGAGCCCGGGAGCCGCTGGGCGGCGCGAACCGCATCGAGCACGGCATGGCCCTGGGTCTCCCGCATCATGTAGGTGTGCTCGCCCTCGGTGCCGAGGCCCTCGTAGTCGGTGACGACGATGGCGTAGCCACGCGCCAGCAGCCCGGCGATGAAGGGGCCTTCGTACTCCAGGCCCTTGCCCAGCGTGCGCGACGGTGCGCACTGGTCGCCCAGTCCCTGGGTGCCGACGGCGTAGCCGATCAAGGGCCGCTTGCCGCGGCCGACCCACGCCTGCTTCGGTGTGAGCATCGTACCGGTGACCGCGATCGGGGTGCCGGTGCGGTCGGTCGAGCGGTACATGATGCGCTGCACGTCGGCGTCGGCCTTGATCAGCTTGACCGGATCGACGTAGAACTCGGATGGCTCCGAGCGCACGATGTCGCCGTTGTCGGCCGGCAGCGTCGCCGGTGTCTCATAGAACGACGTGTCGTCGGCCTGCGCCGGCGACGTCATCGCGAGCGGGCTCAGCGACAGCGCCATCATGGCGCCCGCGGCGACCCGCGCCAGAGTGTGCTTCTTCATTCAGTTGACTCCCTCTTCGTGCCCCACATGGGCCTCCCAGGGAGTTACTTTCGAGTAACCGGGGTCACACGTCAATGCCCAGGAGCAGATTGTGGGCACCTGCGAGTCGTCGCACGGCCTCGGTGACGACTCGGTCGATCAGCTCCTCGCAGGTCGGCAGGTCGTCGAGGACGCCGACCACCTGGCCGGACGCGAGCACTCCGGCGGAGGTGTCGCCGTCGACGAGTCCGGCCTTGAGCATCATGGGCGTGTTGGCGGCCAGCGACATCTGCGCGAGAGTGCGTCCCTGGGTCTTCTTCATGGTCCGGCCGTCGCGGGCGAGGTCGAGCCAGCTCATGCCGGACATCTTCTTGAACTCGAGCGTGCGCTTGAGGGTGGGCGTCAGCCGCTTGAGGCGACTCGACTCCTCGATCTCGGCCACGAGCTCGGTGCGCAGCATCCGGTGCGGCATGCCGTCGACCTTGTCGGTGACCACGGTGCCGTTGACGTCGTGAGACAGGTAGAGCTGCTTGACCGCGTCAGGCACCGCACTGTCGCGGGTCAGCAGGAAGCGGGTGCCCATGCCGATACCGGCGGCACCGTAGGAGAGGGCGGCCGCGAGGCCCCGGCCGTCGAAGAACCCACCGGCCGCCACCACCGGGATGTCGACGGCGTCGAGGACGCTCGGCAGCAGCAGGGTGGTCGGGACGGAGCCGGTGTGGCCGCCGCCCTCGCCGCCCTGGATCATCACCGCGTCGGCGCCCCACGAAGCGACCTTCTCCGCGTGGCGGGGGAGTCCGACCGAGGGCATCACCATGATGCCGTGGTCCTTGAGCTTGGCGATCAGGTCCTTCTTCGGTGCCAGCGCGAACGATGCGACCTTGACGCCGTGCTTGATCAGCAGGTCGCAGCGATCACCTGCGTCGGCAGCGTCGGCGCGCAGGTTCACACCGAACGGCTGGTCGGTGCGCGACTTCACCTCGGTGATCGCCTTCTGAAGCTCCTCGAAGGTCATCGTCGCGCTGGCCAGGATGCCGAGTCCGCCGGCGTTCGCCGTACCGACCACCAGGCGCGGGCCGGCGACCCAGCCCATGCCGGTCTGCACGACCGGGTGTCGCACCCCGGCGAGCTCGGTCAGGGGAGTGCGCAGCACCTGTGCCGTGGTCACGACGCCACCGCCTCGACCGGCGGGACCTCTCGGTCGCGAAGGTTCTTCGGGTCCAGCACCTCGCGGATGATGAGGAGCTCCTCCGCGGTCGGCGTACGCGTCTCGGGGACGTCGCCCTCGATTTGCAGCTCGAAGCCGGTTGCCGCGACCACGTCGTCGACCGTGACGCCCGGGTGCACCGAGAGGAGGCGCACGGTGTCGTCGGCGCCCAAGACGTCGAAGACCGCCAGGTTCGTCACGATGCGGTGGATGTCGTTGAACTTCGCGGCGCCCACGCCGGCCTCGCGGGCCCGCTTGGGGCCCACTCCGGAGACGATGTCGACCTCCTCGACGAAGACCCGGTCGGAGTGCTTCGGCACCCAGTACGACGTCCGGTTGTTCACCGTGTTGCCCGGGGCGCCGCGCGAGCCGAGCAGCTGCCGCTTGGGCTGGGCGAAGTCGCCGATCGCCGAGATGTTCTGGTTGCCGTGCCGGTCGACCTGGGTGGCGCCCATCATCACGTGCCGCTTGCCGTAGGCGACCACCTCGAAGACCCGGCGGAACGGGATCCAGCCCTCGACCACGTCAGCCTTGGCGAACAGCGGCGGGACGCCGCCCAGGAACAGGGACTCGCCGTCGGAGAGCACCAGATCGGGATTGCTGGTCAGCTTGGCCAGGCGGACGCCGAGCATCGGCAACATGCCCATCGGGGAGCCGAAGATCTCGCCGTCGTCCTTGAACGCGTCGGCGATGGCTGCGGCGCAGACCTCTGCGCGGGTTGCGTCACTCACTTGGTCTCCTCCTGTGCGTGGAAGTCCGCGACCGCGGACTGGTAGGCCGCTTCGTCGCCGCTGAGGAAGCGCTCCTCGAACGCGGCCCACGCGGTGTCGTCCTTCGCTGCCGCGGCGTACGCCTTCTGGAACTTCTCGTCGCGTTCGTAGTCGGGGGTGCACGTGGTGAAGTGCGCGCCGTTCGGTGTCTCGACGACGCCGGTGACCATCATGCGATTGAGCAGCAGGCGCTGCACCGGTGTGTCCACGGTGAGGCCCGCGGTGTCGACCACCTGCTCACAGCTCACATAGGTGCGGTCTGCGGCCATCGCGAACAGGTCGTCGAAGTAGGGGTCCGGCCCGAGGTAGGTGGCGTTGCCGTGTCGGTCGGCCCGATTCAGGTGCACCAGGGCCACGTCCAGGTTGAGGGCCGGCATGGCGACAAGGTCCTCGAACGCCCCGTCGCTGTCGGCGTACGGACTGGTGATCGTGACGATCTGCGGGTTGTGGACGAGCACGTCGGAGCCAAGGCCCGCGCGCAGAGGAAGGAAGGGCAGTCGCTGCGACGCGGCCAGGAGGCCGGTCTGGAACATGCCCTCGTCGAGCTCGACGATCTCGGGGATCGACTTCTCCTGCCTGGCCTTGCCGAAGTTGGGCTCCAGCGGCACCGAGTCGAGCGAGACGAACGCGTAGATGAGCTTGCGGATCTTGCCCGCGCGGGCGAGCAGACCGACGTCCGCGCCGCCCCACGACACGATGGTGAGGTCCTTCAGGTCGCTGCGCAGGATCGCGCGCACCAGGGCCATCGGCTTGCGCCGCGGTCCCCAGCCGCCGATGCCGATCGTCATGCCGTCCTCGAGGGTGGCGACGACCTCGTCGATGCTCATGCGCTTGTCGCGCGGCTTGTTGCTCACTTGTTCCCCTTCTCAGTTCCGGCACTCTGCTGACTCTTCGCGGTTCCCGCGAAGGTGTCCCGAAGCTCGTCGGAGACGCCCATCAGGTTGAGCTCCATGGTGAAGCCCTGCTCGAACCGGTAGCTCTTGTTCACGTCGGTCGGGTCGATCCCGTTGAGGGCCTCCTTGGCCGCCCTGATCACCCGGGTGTCCTTGGCCGCGATCTCGGCGGCAAGCGCGAGTGCGGTGTCGTCGAGCTGGTCGCGGGGGACCACCTCGAGCACGGATCCGTGCTGCACCAGGTCGGCGGCCTTGATCGTGCGGGCGGTGAAGTAGAGGGTGCGCATCAGGTGCTGGGGGACCAGTCGCGCCATGTGGGTGGCCGCACCGAGGGCGCCCTGGTTGACCTCCGGCACGCCGAAGAAGGCGTCGTCGCTGGCGACCACGCAGTCGGCGTTGCCGACCAGGCCGACGCCTCCGCCGACGCAGAAGCCGTTCACGGCCGCGATCACGGGTACGGCGCACTCGTAGACCGCCTTGAACGCGGCATGGCAGCCCTTGTTCGCGCCGATCAGTGCGTCGAAGCCCTCGGTGTTCTGCATCTCCTTGATGTCGACGCCGGCGTTGAAGCCCTTGCCCTCGGCGCGCAGCACGACAACGTGGGTCTCGGGGTCCCGGCCGGCCTCGTCGAGGGCCGCCGCGACGTCGTACCAGCCCTGGACCGGGAGTGCATTGACCGGCGGGTGGTCCATGGTGATGACGCGTACGTGATCGTCACGCAGCGTGGAGGTGATCGGCATTTCTCTCCTACAGGAAGCGTCCCGGGCTAACAAACCTAGCATTTGCTTGGTAGCCTAGCAGTTGCTTGGTCCGGTGTCCCGGACCGATGACATTCGATGGAGGAACGGACATGACAATCGGCATCGACCTCACCGGCCGCGTGGTCCTGGTGACCGGCGGCTCCCAGGGGATCGGTCGTGGCATCGCCGAAGCCTTCGTCGAAGCCGGCGCCACCGTGGTGACCTGCGCCCGTTCGGCCGTCGAGGACCCACCGCCCGGCACCACGCACCGCCAGTGCGACGTGCGCGATCCGGAGTCGGTGCAGGCCCTGGTCGACGGCATCGTGACCGAGCACGGGCGACTCGACGTGGCGGTCAACAATGCCGGCGGAGCGCCGTATGCCCTGGCCGCGGACGCCTCGCCCCGCTTCCACGACAAGATCTTCGGGCTGAACCTGACCGCACCACTGCTGGTCGCCCAGGCCGCCAATGCGGTCATGCAGCAACAGTCCGACGGCGGCTCGATCGTGAACATCTCCTCCATCAGCGCCCAGCGACCCTCACCCGGCACGGCGGCGTACGGCGCGGCCAAGGCTGGCGTCGACTCGCTGACCAAGTCGCTCGGCATGGAGTGGGGGCCCAAGGTGCGGGTCAACGCGATCAACGTCGGCCTGTGCCGCACGCCCCAGACCGGGGACCACTACGGCGGTGACGAGGTGGTGGCCGCGATCGAGGGGACCATCCCCCTGGGCCGGATGGCTCGTCCCCGCGAAATCGGCAACGTCGCCGTGTTCCTGGCCTCCGACCTGGCCTCCTACGTCTCTGGAGCCGCGATCGAGTGTCACGGAGGCGGCGAGCCTCCGGTCTTCCTCTCCGTGCTCGAACGCGCCACCCAGTCCTGAAGCACCGTCCCGACCCATCCATGCAAGGAGCAACACAGTGACCAGACTTCTCGAAGACCGGGTGGCGATCGTCACCGGCGCCGGACGCGGCATCGGCCGGGCGCACGCCCTCGAGCTCGCCCGCCATGGCGCCGCGGTCGTGGTCAACGACTTCGGGGTCTCCAACAACGGTGAGAAGGAGGAGTCGCCGGCACACCAGGTCGTCGCCGAGATCGAGGCCCTGGGCGGCCGGGCAGTCGTCAACGGCGCCGACGTCGCCGACTTCGAGCAGGCCCATGAGCTGGTGCAGCAGGCGATCGAAACGTTCGGTGGGTTGGACATTCTGGTCAACAACGCCGGCTTCGTCCGCGATCGCATGCTGGTCAACGCCACCGAGGACGAGTGGGACGCGGTGATCCGGGTGCACCTCAAGGGGCACTTCGCCACCCTGCGGCATGCGGCGGCGTACTGGCGCGCGGAGTCGAAGGCCGATCGTCGACGCGCCGGGCGGGTCATCAACACCACCTCCGGTGCCGGCCTCCAGGGCTCGATCGGCCAGGTCGCCTATTCGGCGGCCAAGGCCGGGATCGCCACGATGACCCTGGTCGCCGCGGCCGAGCTGGGTCGCGTCGGGGTCACCGTGAATGCGATCGCCCCCGTGGCCAGGACCCGGATGACCGAGGGCGCCTTCGACACCTCGGCGATGGCCGTGCCGGAGGACAACTCCCCGATCGTGGCGTGGCTCGCCACCGAGAGCGCCGGTCATGTGACCGGCCGGGTGTTCGAGAGCGACGGCTCGCTGCTGACTCTCGAGGAGGGTTGGCGACATGGCGCCGCCCGCGACGCCGGACGTCGCTGGGCGGCCTCGGAGCTCGGTGACGTGGTGGACGCCTTGATCGCAGAGGGTGCGGCGCCCGAGCCGGTGTACGGCGTCTGACCCCGGATCCGGGGCGACCTCGTCCCGCTGACGCGGCCGGTCAGGACCTGAGCAGGCGGCCGTCCGCGTCGCGGGAGTCCTGGACCAGGATCAGGATGCCGTCGATCATCGACCAGATCCCGCAACCGCCCAGCGTGACCAGCTGGGCGATGGCGATGCCGGTGTGCCCGGTGTAGAAGCGCCCCACTCCGAACGGGATCACCAGCTGGAGCACGCCGGCGATGATCTTGCTCTTCTCGCCGTACGGCTCGCCGGTGCGCGGCTCGCGGCCCCAGGGAGCCCCGGGGTCTGGTCCGAAGCCGCCGTAACCGGGAGGGCCGCCATGGCCGGGAGGGCCGCCCGCTGGGTTGAAGTTGGCGGGACCAGGAGGCTGGCCCCATCCGGGCTGTTGCGGCTGCTGGCCCTGCGCCGCCTGGTAGGGCTGCTCAGGCCCCGGCTGGGGTTGTTCGGGTGTCTCGCTCACGTGCCGATCCTGCCACGCACACGAAGTCCCAAACCCGGGGGAGTCGGACGCGAGGAGTCAGCACGTCAGCGACGCAGGAGCGCCTTCGCCACGTGGGTGACCTGCACCTCGTTGCTGCCCGCGTAGATCATCAGCGACTTCGCATCGCGCGCCAGCTGCTCGACACGGTATTCGGCCATGTAGCCGTTGCCACCGAAGAGCTGCACGGCCTCCATCGCCACGTCGCAGGCCGCCCGAGAGGAGTAGAGCTTGATTGCCGACGCCTCGCCCAGGTCCATGGTGATGCCGGCGCGACGCGCGGCGATGCCCTGGAAGACCATGTTGGCCACGTTCACCCGGGCGATCTCCATCTCGGCCAGCTTCAGCTGGATCAGCTGGAAGTCGCTGATCGGTCGTCCCCAGAGCTCGCGTTGCCTGGCGTAGTCGATCGAGAGACGTTGGCACTCCTCGATGATGCCGAGTGCGAAGGTGGCGATCCCGACGCGTTCGGCCACGAAGTTCGCGCGCGCCGAAGCTCGGCCGTCCGAGCCCGGCTGACCGGCAAGGAGCCGGTCACGCCCCAGCCGAACGTTGTCGAAGAACAGCTCACCGGTGGGGGAGGAGGCCATCCCCATCTTCTTGAACGGCTGGGACCGGGTCAGCCCTTCCAGGTCGGCGTCCAGCACGAACGTGAGAACCGGCTGCTCACGGGTGTCCAGACCATCGCCGGTGTCCAGCTTGGCGTAGACAACGATCGTGTCGGCGTACGGTCCGTTGGTGATGAACGTCTTGTGGCCGGTGAGCAGGAAGTCGTCACCGTCGGGACGCACGGTCGATCGCATGCCGCCGAAGGCGTCGGAGCCTGACTCGGGCTCGGTGATCGCCCAGGCGCCGACCTTGTCGAAGGTGACCAGGTCGCGGGCCCAGCGCTCTCGCTGCTCGATGGAGCCGAGTGCGTTGATCGTGCCCGCAGCCAGCCCGGCGGAGACGCCGATCGCGGTGGGGATGCCCATACCGACCTTGACCAGCTCGATGTTGGCGACACCGGTCAGGGCCGGGTCGACGCCGTCGGGCTCGGCCTCGTCGAAGGGCGTGCCCGCATCCTGGGCGCGAGCCTTGCGGATCGCGAAGTCGAACGCTTCGGCCGCGGCGTCACGGAGACCGAAGGCGGCGTAGTAGCTGCGCACGAGGTCGTACGGCGGCAGCCCGCCGAACTCGAGGTCGTCCTGATGTGGCCGGAGCTCCTTGTCCACGAACTGGCGCACCGCGTCACGAACGGCGAGCTCGTCCGCACTCCACGCGAACATCAGATCCGCTCGATGATCGTCGCCGATGCCTGGGCGCCGCCGGCACACATGGAGATCAGCGCGGTCGAGGCGTCCCGGCGCTCGAGCTCGTGCAGTGCCGTGGTCAGGAGTCGGGTGCCCGTCGAGCCGACCGGGTGTCCGATCGCGATGGCGCCACCGTTGACGTTCACCTTGTCCTCGGGCACGTGGTGCACGGAAGCCCACGACATCACCACGGCCGCAAAGGCCTCGTTCACCTCACACAGGTCGATGTCGTCGATGCCCATGCCGGCGTCCTTGAACGCCTTCTCGGTGGCCTGCACGGGACCGTCCAGGTGGTAGTAGGGGTCGGCGCCGACCAGGCAGGAGGTGACGATCCGGGCGCGGGCCCGCAGCCCCAGCGACCCGGCCAGGTCCGAGTCCATCAGCAGCAGCGCCGAGGCGCCGTCGGAGATCTGGGACGACGTACCGGCCGTGTGGATGCCATCGTCGAGAACAGGCTTGAGCTGGGCCAGCCCCTCGAGCGTGGTCTCGCGCAGGCCCTGGTCCTCCGTGACGGTGCGAGTCTCACCGGTCGGCTTGCCGTCCGCGTCGAGCACCGGCGCCTCGACGCCGAAGATCTCGTCGGCGAAGCGACCTTCGTCGACGGCACGACGTGCCTTCTCCTGTGACCACAGGCCGAAGGCGTCGACGTCACCGCGCGAGAACCCGCGATCGCGGGCGATCCGGTCGGCGCCGAGAAACTGGTCGGGAAGGTCGATGCTCCAGTCGGCAGGGCGTGGGCTGCCCGTGCCCTTCGGGACGTTGGCGCCCAGCGGGACCCGCGACATGGACTCGACACCGCACGCGACACCGGCTCGGATCGCGCCGGCGGTGATCAGCGCGTTGATCAGGTGAGCCGACTGCTGCGCCGAGGAGCACTGGGCGTCGATCACCGTGGAGGCGGTGTGGTTGGGGAGCCCGGCATGCATCCAGGCGCGGCGCACCATGTTGTTCGACTGCTCGCCTGCCTGCGAGACGCAGCCGCCGATGACCTGGTCGATCAGCTCGGGATCGATGCCGGAGCGCTTCAGGACCTCGGTCTGGGCCGCCCCCAGAAGGACGGCAGGATGGACTCCGGCCAACCAGCCCCGGCGCTTGCCCTGCGGCGTACGCACTGCTTCGACGATGACCGGGTTGCCCATGATGCCTCGCTGTTCGGGACGGGTTGGTGACGACGGTGCCGAGTCGGCACCCAGTCGAAAGTAGAACACGTTCCTTGAGGCCCGCACGTCAACTCCCGCTGGCCGAAACCTGGCGAGGAAAGTGCGCGTTGCCCTTCCGAACATTCCGAGAGTATGTAACCATCATCACTAGAACGTGTTCTAGCCGCATGGAGGAAGCCGTGACCGTAACCACCCCGCTGCCCGTCGGATTCGACCCGACAGATCCCGGGCTGATCGAGGAGCGCATCCCGCACGAGGAGTTCGCCGCACTGCGGCAGAGCTCGCCGGTGCACTGGGTCGAGCAGCCCCAGGAGGCGCGGGCCGGGTTCGTCGGCGCCTCGGGCTACTGGGCGCTGACCAAGCACGAGGACATCGCCGCAGTGTCGAAGAACAGCAAGTCGTTCTCCACGGCCAAACAGGGCGCCATCATCCGCTTCGCGCCGGACATGACGCCCGAGCAGATCGAGCTGCAGGGGGTCATGCTGATCAACCAGGACCCGCCGGACCACACCAAGCTGCGCCAGGTCATCTCACGCGGATTCACCCCGCGCGCCATCGCCGCCCTCCACGACGCGCTGGAGGAACGGGCCCGTCGGATCGTGTCGGACGCCGCCGCCAAGGGTTCGGGCAACTTCGTCGAGGACATCGCCGCCGAGCTGCCGCTGCAGGCCATCGCCGAGCTGATGGGTGTGCCGCAGGAGGATCGCAGCAAGCTGTTCCACTGGTCCAACCAGATGCTCTCCTACGACGACCCTGAGATCGAGGGAGATGCCGAGTCAGCCTCGATCGAGATCCTGACCTACGCTGCCGGCCTTGCCGACGACCGGCGCAAGAACCCGCAGGACGACATCGTCACCAAGCTGATCACGGCCGACGTCAACGGAGAGGCGCTGACCGACGACGAGTTCGGGTTCTTCGTGATCCTCCTGGCGGTGGCGGGCAACGAGACCACGCGCAACGCGATCACGCACGGCATGGGCGCCTTCTTCGACAACCCCGGCCAGTGGGAGCTCTACAAGGAACAGCGGCCCCAGTCGGCGGTCGACGAGATCGTCCGCTGGGCGACTCCGGTGACGGTGTTCCAGCGGGTGGCCCTCGAGGACGTGACGATCAACGGTGTCGAGGTCAAGGAGGGCGACCGGGTCGGTCTGTTCTATGCGAGCGGCAACTTCGACGAGGACGTCTTCGAGGACCCCACGTCCTTCGATGTCCTGCGTGAGCACAACCCGCACCTCGGCTTCGGCGGCCACGGGGCGCACTACTGCATCGGCGCCAACCTGGCCCGTCTCGAGATCGAGTTGATCTTCAACGAGATCGCCAACCAGGTCCCCGACATCGCCCGCGCCGGTGCGCCGCGTCGGCTCCGCAGCGCCTGGATCAACGGCATCAAGGAGCTCCAAGTCACCTACTGACACGACTTGTTGATTCCGGACCCGCGAGTTGTTGATTCTCGCGCGTTGACTCGTTGACTTTCGTCGTTCGCGTCGGTCCACCTGCCCGTCGTACGCCGTCCTGATGCGTGGAGTTTTCCACAGGGCGCCGTATGGGTCGTTTTGCCTCTGGGTCCGGCGGCAAGCCTTCTCTGCATGGAAGAACCACCTGCCGCACCATTCCTGGGCCGCGATGTCCCCGCTGGGCGGCTGCGCCGCTGGATCCACGACGGCCTCGTCCGCCGGGTGCTGAGGGGCGTCTACTGCACGAGCGCCGTCGCCGACTCGCTCGAGCTTCGCGTCGCCTGTGCGGCGCTCGTGCTCCCGGCCGATGCAGTTGTCTGCGATCGCTCTGCGGCATGGTTGTGGGGCATCGAGGTCCAGGACCCCGACGAGCGTCACGAGGTGCCTGATCTTGAGGTGGCGGTCCCGCCCGGTCACGAAGCGCCCCGCCGGGCCGGACTCCTCGGTTGCGTTCGTGACCTCGCGACGACCGACATCACCTTGATTGCGGGCACCCCCGTCACGACGTCACGGCGTACGGCACTCGACCTCGCCTGCCGTCGCGGGAGACGGCAGGCGCTGGCGGTTCTGGATGCGTTCATGCGCACGTGCGGACTGACACACTCCGACCTGACTGTCGGACTGACTCGCTTCGGTCGCCGACGGGGCGTGGCACAGGTCCGAGAGCTGGTCCCGCTCGCCTCGCCGCTGGCTGAGTCCCAGGGCGAGTCGTGGACACGCATCGTGATCCTGGACGCCGGCCTGCCCGCGCCTCGACCGCAGTTCGAGATCATCGAGTCCGGCAAGGTCCTGTTCCGACAGGACCTCTCCTACCCCCAGTGGCGAGTCGCGGTCGAGTACTTCGGCGAGGAGTGGCACGGGCCGGATCAGGAGGAGCACGACCGCGCGAGATTGGAGTGGCTCGAAGCGCACGGGTGGCATGTCATCGTCGTACGCAAGCACCAGTTCAAGGGCGCCGCGCTCGAGGAATGGCTGGCAGAGCTGGCCGAGGTCATCGCGGAGCGGAGAGCAAGGCCGAAGAGGCGATACGCCCGTCGTCGGGAGCCTTGGATCAAGCGGTGAGCCCGAGAGTCAACAACTCGACGCACGAGAACCAACAACTCGCGACACGAAGACCCACAACTCGTGGGTCAGCGGGCGGTGAGGATGATCGGGTCGCCGTCGGTGATCGCGATGGTGTGCTCGGAGTGCGCTCCGCGTGATCCGTCGGCGCTGCGCAGGGTCCAGCCGTCGGCGTCGGTGTAGATCTCGTCGGTGGTGTGCAGGAACCACGGCTCGATCGCGATGACCAGGCCGGGCTTGAGCGGGTAGCCGCGGCCGGGGCGTCCGTCATTGGGCACGTGCGGGTCACCGTGCATGGTGCGCCCGACCCCGTGCCCACCGAACTGCAGGTTGACCTTCAGGTTCGCTTCGCGCGCCACACCGCCGATCGCCGCTGCGATGTCGCCGATCTTGTTGCCCGCGCGGGCCGCGTCGATGCCGGCCGCCAGGGCCACCTGGGTGGTCTCGATCAGGGCCAGGTCCTCTGGTCGGGGCGTGCCCACGACCAGGCTCAGCGCCGAGTCGGCCACCCAGCCGTCGACCGCGCAGGCGAAGTCGACGCTGAGCAGATCGCCGTCGGCCAGCTTGTAGTCGTGGGGGAGCCCGTGCAGCACGGCGTCGTTGACCGACGTGCACAACACCTTGCCGAACGGGGACGCCCCGAAGGACGGGTGGTAGTCGATGTAGCAGGATTCTGCGCCGCGATCCTTGATCATGCGGTGGGCCAGCGCATCGAGCTCGAGCAGGTTCACCCCGACATCGGCAGCCTCGGCCAGCGCGGTCAGCACTTCACCGACGAACACGCCCGCGGGTCGCATCTCGTCGATCTGGGCAGGGGTGCGGAGCTCGATCATGCGACAACTCTAGAGGGCTGGTGGTTCGGCCCCGACCACCCACATCGCGAAGAACTGCGACCCTCCGCCGTAGGCATGGCCCAGCGCGCGTCGTACGCCGTCGACCTGGTGCGCGCCTGCCTGTCCGCGCACCTGGAGGGCAGCCTCGGCGAACCTCAACATCCCCGAGGCGCCGATCGGGTTCGACGAGAGCACCCCGCCCGAGCAGTTGACCGGCAGGTCGCCGTCCATGGCGGTGACACCCGACTCGGTGAGCCGCCATCCCTCACCCTCTCCGGCGAAGCCGAGGTTCTCCAGCCACATCGGCTCGAACCACGAGAAGGGGACGTACATCTCGACGGCATCGATCTCGGCACGTGGGTCGGTGATTCCGGCCTGCTTCCACAGGTACGCCGCCGCGTCTCGTCCCGCCTGCGGGTTCACCTGGTCTCGTTCGGCCGCGGTCGTTGGCTCGGACCGCATCGCGGTGGCGTGGATCCAGGCCGGGTTGTCGATCGACGCAGCGGTGTCGGCGTCGGCGATCACCAGCGCGCAGGCCCCGTCCGAGGACGGGCACGTCTCGTCGTAGCGGATCGGGTCCCACAGCATCTGCGAGGCCAGCACGGTCTCGACGGTGGTGTCCTTGTTGTGCAGGTGCGCGTAGGGGTTCTTGAGCGCATTCTGACGGTCCTTGGCCGCGACCATGGCACCGATGTGAGTCGGTGCGCCCGACCTCCGGATGTAGGAGCGCACGTGAGGCGCGAAGTAGCCACCGGCACCGGCATGCACGGGCATGATGAACGGCACGGGCACCGACAGCGCCCACATCGCGTTGGACTCCGACTGCTTCTCGAAGGCCACGGTCAACACCCGCTTGTGAACGCCGGACTGCACGAGCGAGGCCGCGACGATCGCGGTCGAGCCACCCACGGACCCGGCGGTGTGGACCCTGAGCAACGGCTTTCCCGCGGCGCCCAGTGCCTCGGCCAGATAGAGCTCGGGCATCATCACGCCCTCGAAGAGGTCGGGCGCCTTGCCGACCACGATGGCGTCGATGTCGTCGAAGGTCATGGAGGCGTCGGCCAGGGCACGGTCGATGGCCTCGCGACACAGCCCCGCCATCGAGACGTCCACTCTCTTGGCGCGGTGATGGGTCTGACCGATGCCGACCACGGCGGCAGGTTGCTTGCTCACTTCGTCGCTCCGTCCATCACGCAGACCAGGTTCTGTTGCAGCAGCGGACCCGAGGTGGCGTGGCCCATCACCCGCGTGGCCTCGCCCGAGTGGATCCGGCTGGCGGCCTCGCCGATGCGGTTGAGGCCGGCGGTGAACATCGGGTTGCCGGCCAGCGCGCCACCCGACGGACTGATGCGTACGTCGGCACGCAGCCCGAACGACTCACGCAGGACCAGTTCCTGGTGGGTGAACGGTGCATGCAGCTCAGCAATCTCGATGCCGTCGAGCCCCGCGGCGTCCCCTGCTCTCCGCGACGACGGCGAGGAGGTGAGCTCTCGGGCGCCCAGGTGCAGGGGGTCCACGTTGTGCGCGATGCCACCGATCCACGCCGGCCGCTCACACGACTCCCGGGCGCGGTCGTCGGCCGCCAGCACGAGCGCGGAGGCCCCGTCGGTCACCGGTGCGCAGTCGTGCTTGCGCAACGGGTCGGCGTACATCGGACGGGCGAGCAGCTCCTCGACAGACGAGCCACCACGGCGTACGGCGTGTGGGTTGTCCTGGGCGTCGGTCAGGGATCGCTGCGCCACGGCGGCCATCGTCGCCTCGTCCCACAGCCCGGCCTCGATCCCCAGCCTGGCTTGGAGTCCGGCGAGCGACACGGTGTCGGGCCACAACGGCGTCATCGTGTAGGGGTCGAGCTGCAGGGCGAGCGTGCGGCGCAGGACACCGGCCGACGACTTGCCGAAGCCGTAGACGAGGGCGGTGTCGATCTCGCCGGTCTGGATCTTGACCCACGCCTCGTAGAGCGCCCAGGCGGCGTCCATCTCGACGTGCGACTCGGCGACCGGCGGCAGCGCCCCGATCGCGTCGACCGCGGAGACGAAGGAGAACGACCGGCCGGCCAGGTAGTCCGAGGAGCCCGAGCACCAGAACCCAATGTCCTTGCGGGTGAAGCCGGTCTGCTCGTAGAGCTCGGCGAAGAGCGGCACCAGCAGCTCGACCATCGTGGGGGAGCCGTCGAACTCGGCCATCTGACGCTGGGCGAAGCCCACCACCGCAACGTTTCTCACAGGTGCACCTTGTAGCTCTCATAGTCTGCGTCCGGCTCACCGGTCGGCGCGAAGTGGCTGATGTTCTCGACGGTCGTTCCCCACTCGTCGCGCGGTCTCCAGACCGCCTCGACCCGCATGCCCATCCGCACCTCGCTGGCCTCGACGCCGAGGATCAGGTGCAGGAAGGCGATGTCGGCACCGTCGAGCAAGACGTACGCCGAGACGTAGGGCGGCGTGATCTTCTGCCCCAGGAAGGGCACGTTGACGATGCAGAACGTGGTGACGGTTCCGGTGCCGGCGAGCTCGACCTCGTCGGTCGTGGGCACGCCGTCGACCGGGCAGGCTCCGCGTGGTGGCACGTACACCTTGCCGCACGTCGGACAGCGCTGACCGAGGATCCGGCCCTCCTGGAGACCGCGGAAGAACGCACTCTCCTCGGGACTGGCCGCGTAGGTGTAGTCGAGGTTGACCGGCGTGATGAGCGGGCCGTCGAGCTGTGCGGCGTGTGCGGCAACGACCTCGGGGACCGCGGCGGCTGGCTGGGCGGGGCTGCCGCCTCCGGCATCGCTCGGGACCGTGGCCGGCTCGAAACACGTGATGTCCGTGATCGCTCCGACGCGTTCCTCGGCCCAGCGGACCTGGACCCGCATGCCGACCGAGAGTTCGTCGTACGGGACGTCCACGGCGTGAAGGAAGGGCGCGGTGGTTCCGTCGACGAGGACCAGGGCGAACGCGAAGGGTCGGTCGAAGGGCTGGCCGGCGACAGGCTCGGGGACCCAGGTCCACGACTGCACGGTGCCGGTGGGCCCGACCTCGACGAACTCGGTGACCGGATCGTGCGTGGTGGGATCGAATTCCGGGGGCGGCAGGACGACACCTCCGTCGGAGAGCCGACCGGCGACCAGCCGCCCCTGGCGGAGGCCCGTGAAGAAGGCTGCGAGGGTGGGGCCGACGGATCTGGTGTAGTCGAAGTTGACGCTCACGGGCGCACTGAGAGTCCTGGCCTGCGAAGTGCTCATGGCTCAAAAGTGAAACATGTTCTAGTGTGGGGCACAAGCAAATCGGCTGAGGAGATGCACATGAAGCTGGGCCTGCAACTCGGATACTGGAGCGCGCAGCCGCCGTCGGGGGTGGGTGAGCTGGTGGCGGCAGCCGAGGAGTCGGGCTTCGACGCGGTGTTCACCGCCGAGGCCTGGGGGTCCGACGCCTTCACACCTCTGGCCTGGTGGGGTCGGGAGACCAGCCGGCTGCGTCTGGGCACCTCGATCGTGCAGATGTCCGGCCGCTCACCGGCGTCGATCGCCATGCACGCGCTGACCCTCGACCACCTCTGCGGAGGTCGGGTGGTGCTGGGCATGGGCGTGAGCGGCCCGCAGGTCGTGGAGGGCTGGTACGGCCAGCCGTTCGCCAAGCCCCTGGCCCGCACCCGCGAGGTGGTCGACATCATCCGCCGAGTGTTGGCCCGCGAGGAGCCGGTGAGCAACGCCGGCCCGCACCACCCCTTGCCGTACGACGGTCCCGGCGCGACCGGTCTCGGCAAGCCCTTGAAGTCGATCGTGCATCCGCTGCGGGCCGACATCCCGATCTGGCTGGGAGCCGAGGGTCCGAAGAACGTGGCTCAGACCGCCGAGATCGCCGACGGCTGGATCCCGCTGTTCTACACCCCGAAGTCGGCCGAGATGTACCAGCCGTGGCTCGACGAGGGGTTCGCCCGCGAGGGAGCCCGTCGTACGCGTGCCGACTTCGAGATCGCGGCGAGCTGCCATCTGCGGGTCACGTCGTCCGAGGACGAGCGAAGGGCCGTCATCGACGCGATCAAACCCACGATCGCCTTGTACATGGGCGGCATGGGCGCAAAGGAGCAGAACTTCCACAAGGCCGTGTTCGACCGGATGGGCTACGAGACCGTCTCGGAGAAGGTGCAGGAGCTCTTCCTGGCCGGGAAGCGGGACGAGGCGACGGCGCTGGTCCCCGACGAGCTGGTCGACGACATGCACATCGTGGGGGACTCCGGCTACGTGAGAGAGCGGGTCGCGGAGTGGGAGTCGACGGGTGTCACCGAGCTGCTGCTCAGCTGCCGGACCACCGACGAGGTGCGCAGCGTCGCGGAGGTGATCGCATGACGACAGTCGCCCCGACCGGCGATCTCCACACGGGCACCCACAACGGGCACCTCATGGTGGCCGCGCTCAAGGCTCACCGCCACGACCCCGTGATGCACCTGGGCGAGGTCACTCTCACCGGAGGCGAGGTGGCGGCCCGCATCAGCCAGTACGTCCAGGCCTTCGAGGCCCTCGGTGCGGGCACCGGCACGTCGTCCGCCCTGCTGGCCCTGAACCGGCCAGAGGTGCTGTTCATCCTGGGGGCCGGGCAGACCCAGGGCTTTCGGCGTACCGCCCTGCACCCCCTCGGTTCGCTCGACGACCACGCCTACGTCATCAACGACGCCGGCATCACCACACTGATCATCGATCCGGCCTTCAAGGAGAGGGCTCTGGGGCTGCTCGACAGGTGTCCCGGCCTGGAGCGCGTGCTCACCATCGGGCCGGTGCCCGACGAGCTGGCCGACGTGGGAGAGGACCTCATCGACTCCGCCGCGGCGTACGACGCCATGCCTCTCACGGCGCGGCTTCTTCCCCCGGACCACATCGTCTCGATCACCTACACCGGTGGAACCACCGGCAAGCCAAAAGGCGTGATCGGCACCACCGGTGCCATGAACGCGATGGCGCAGATCCAGCTCGCCGAGTGGGAGTGGCCGGCCAACCCGCGCTTCCTGATGTGTACTCCGCTCTCGCACGCCGGGGCCGCGTTCTTCGTGCCCACCGTGATGAAGGGCGGCTGCCTGGTGGTGCTGCCGAAGTTCGATCCGGGCGAGGTGCTGCGCACGATCGAGGAGCAGCGGATCACCGCGACGATGCTGGTGCCGTCGATGCTCTACGCCCTGCTCGACCACCCGGACTCCCACACCCGGGACCTGTCGTCGCTCGAGACGGTCTATTACGGCGCCTCATCGATCAATCCGGTCCGGCTGCAGGAGGCGATCGACCGCTTCGGACCGATCTTCGCGCAGTACTACGGACAGTCCGAGGCGCCGATGGCGATCACCTACCTGGGCAAGGCCGACCACGACACACCCCGGCTGAGCTCGTGCGGTCGTCCGTCCGCGTTCATCCGGACCGCCCTGCTCGCGGAGGACGGAAACCCTGTGCCACCAGGCGATCCGGGCGAGATCTGCGTCGCCGGACCTCTGGTCTCCGGCGGCTACTGGAAGCTGCCCGAGGAGACCGCGGCCACCTTCCGCGACGGGTGGATGCACACCGGTGACGTCGCCCGAGAGGACGAGGACGGATTCTGGTTCATCGTCGACCGCACCAAGGACATGATCGTCACCGGGGGCTTCAACGTCTTCCCCCGCGAGATCGAGGACGTGGTCGCCGAACACCCAGCGGTCGCCCAGGTGGCCGTGATCGGCACCCCCCACGAGAAGTTCGGTGAGGCGGTGACGGCGCTCGTCGTCCCCAGGGACGCCGCCACCCTGGACGACACGGTCATCGGTGAGATCCAGGCACTCGTCAAGGAGCGCAAGGGATCGGTGCACGTCCCCAAGCAGGTGCTCGCCGTCGACTCCATTCCGTTGACCGGTCTCGGCAAGCCGGACAAGAAGGCCTTGCGGACGACGTACGGCGGGTGATCCTCAGCGGCCGACGCCTGGCCCATGGCTCAACAACGCGCCACGATCAGGAACGCGCCGAGGATGCCGTCGTCGGAGGCCGCCACGTTGTTGCCGATGCGGGTCATGAACTCGGGCCCGAAGATCACGGCGGGGGAGAGGCCGGGGCTGGACGACCCACGTGGTGGGCTGCCGGCCACGAAGGAGGTGCGGTCCTCGGTCGAGTCGATGGTGAACCCGGCCGCCTCGAGATCCGCGACGTACTCCTCGGGGGTTGCCACGAACGACGAGGACTCATCGAGCGCCCAAGGGAGCGGGTACGTGAGGTCCCCAGCGCCGGCGCGCATCTGCTCGAACACGGCGAACCTGCCGCCCGGCGCGAGCAGTCGGCGTACTTCGGTGAAGACGGCGCGCTTGTCGGAAATGTTCATCCCCACGTGGATCATCATCGCGGCGTCGAACGACGCATCCGGAAGGTCGAGGGCATCGGCGGAGCTGTTCACGAAGGTGATCCGGTCGGAGAGGCCGGTGAGGTCGGTCAGGGACTGCGCCGACACGATGAACTCGGGAGTCAGATCGATGCCCACCACGCGGGCGCCCCGGGCAGCGGCCATGCGAGACCCGCCACCGATTCCACAGCCGACATCGAACAGTCGTGTCTCGGGGCCGACCGCCAGCGCGTCCAGCACGTACTCCGTGGCCGGAGCGAACCCGGCGTGCAGCTGGTCGACGGGCGCCAGGTCGGTCGGTTTCAGCGCGGCGGTGTCGACCCCGTTCGCGGACAACGCCCGCACGATGACGTCCGCGAGGTCGGCGTGACCGTAGTGGTCCTTGACGGTGTCGTGAAGACTCATCGGCTTCCTCCGGAGGATTCCCCCTGTCACGCTAGGCCTCCGGAGGTCCCCGGGTCACCGCCCGTATGGGTGATTCTCACCCGCAGGTCTCCAGGCTGGGGTTCCAGGTGGCCAGGACTCCGGCGGGATTGCCCCTCCACAGCCATGCGTGGAGGGTCCAGAGGTCGGTGCCGCCCACCGTGGTCTCGTTGAAGTCGACGCCCCACAGGCTCGGTCGCGCGTGTCCGGGTCCGCGAGGTGCGATGTACTCCACCGCCACCAGCTTCAGGTCACCGTTGCCGAGCCGGTCGTAGACCATCGCCTCCGGGCGCAGGGCCTCGATCGTGTCGTCGACCCGCGGGAAGTCGACGCGGTGGTCACCCATGCCGCCGTCGTCGCTGCTGAAGCACGGCAGCCCGACGTCCAGGTAGCCGTCGGCCTCCGCGACCCCCGGGTCGTGGTACTTCTGCGTGGCTTGGCGTACGTCGGCCAGGCCGACGCCCGAGTCCGCGTCGGCGGGCAGGTTGAGCGCGATGACGCCGCCGACCAGGGCCGGAGCGACCAGCAGGCGCGCTGCCATGGCGGCACGCATGTCAGACACCTTCCCTGACCGCGTAGATCTCGTCGGCGACCAGGCCGTGCGCCTCGCGGTGCACCGTGTTCGCCGCGTTCGCATCCGGCGCGTCGACGAGGCAGAAGATCTTGCCGTGGGTCTCGTCCACCCAGTAGCGCAGATAGTGGACGTCATAGGCGTCCTGGGTGTCCAGGTCGGCCACGTGTGCCTTGGCGACGTCGTCGAGCGGGACCCCGCCCTCGAGCGTGTGTACATCCATGTAGAGGGGCATTGCCGTCTCCTTCGGTCGAATGATCTGGTCTTCGACGCTAGTGAGACGAAGCGTCCAGGGGATCGGTGATGACCGCCCAGATTGGGGCAGGGGGACACCTAGGTTGCGAGGGCCGCAGCCGCACCGCGACTGTCCACGCCGAGCTTGGCGAGCACGGACGAGACGTGGTGCTCGATCGTTCTCGGTGACAGGAAGAGTCGTTCGGCGATCTCGCTGTTCGTGAGGCCCTCCGCCACGAGGGCGAGCACCTCGGCCTCCCGGGTGGTCAGTCCGGCCGGATGGGTCCGGGTGCTGGAACGAGGACCCCGCGGAACGGGTACGGCGGTCCCGGTTCGGCGAAGCCTGGTGCGCACGATCGCCGCCGCCGGCTCTGCGCCCACGGAGGTGAACAGGTCGAGCGCGGGTCGGAGTTCGTCGGCCAGGGTCAGGGCCACCCCTTCCTCGAAGGGGCAACCCAGTGCGCGCCAGACTGCCGCGGCGCCATGATGGTCGCCGGCCACCTCCAGGGCGTACGGCGCGGGCAGCTGGCGCTCCTGCTCGATCCGGACGCCGAGCCTGACCAGCCATGCGGTGAGCTCACCGTAGGGCCACGGATCGTCGGTGAATCCTCGTCGGTGGGCCTCGCGGACCCTCTCGTCGAGCAGGCTCATGTCGCCGGTGAGCCACGCTCCCTGTGCAGCAGCGGTCGCAACCTGTGTCAACCAGAACGGCTCGTCGTTCTGCGTGCCCAGGTCCCAGGCGAGAGCGAGCCAGTCACCGGTTTCGGCGCGACCGATCCGAAACCCGGCGGTGGCGAGCCCGATCGCCAGGTGCATGCGGTTGACCGGCGAAATCGTCTCCCGCATGGTCTCCAGCGAGAGGTCGATCGCCTCGTTCAGTCGGCCGCGCCGGACCAGCTCGGTGACCTTCGCCCCTCGCAGGCACACGCTGTAGGTGTGCTGCTCGTGCTCGAGGCAGTAGGGCACGCCCAACTCATAGGCCCAGGCGTACTCGTCGAGTCGGAGTCGGTCGATCGACGTCTCGTAGAGGTTCGTGTAGACGCAACCGGCGAGCGCCGCGTCGTCGGCGCGCAGGGCGTGGTCGAGGGCCCGCTCGAGCATCGGGAAGTCGACCGGGCCCTCATCACTCTCGGCGAACGCGCGTGTCAGCAGCGACCGCCCGATCAGGGCGTCGTCCTCGAGTGCCAGCCCGATGCGCAGGCACTCGTCGAGCGCGGTCAACCGCTCAGGGACCGGTATCTCCACCCTGTTCGCGTGGGCGCTGAGTGCGAGGGCCTTCTCGACGCTGTCCGGCGCACCCACCATCAACCCGTAGGACTCAGACCGGGCTGCGTCGGCCGCCTCCTTGCGGCACAGCCGCCACAGGCACGTCGAGTAACGACGCAGGCAGCGCGCCAGGTGCTCCGGGTCGGCGAGGCCTCGGCGCAGCTCGACGGCCTGTGCCCAGTGCTGTTGCGCCTCGGTCCACAGGTCCCGGGTCGAGAGCGACTCGGCGAGCGCCTCCGCCAGTTCCGCGCTGGTCTCGACCTGATCGGGCTCGACGTTGGCCAGTGCCCTGCGGAACTGGATGATCGCCTCACGGTGCGCCGAGGCTGCTGCGGCGGCTCGTCCTGCTGCGTGCGCGTGCCGGACCGTGGCCGGTCCGTCACTGGCAGCCTCGGCGTGGTGAGCGAGCTCGGCCACGTCCGCGCCCTGGCGGGACAGGGCGATCAGCGCAATCCTGTGCAGTTCGGCCGCCTGCCATGCGGGAGTGGCTCGCTCGACCGCCAGGCGCGTCAGCTCGTGACGGAACCTGTACGTCGGCCCGTCGGTCACCAGGGTGCCCGACGCGGTGCACTCGTCGAGGGCGGCGGCAGGCACGCCGCTCAGCGCGGAGAGCAAGGTGGCGTCTGCGCCGCGACCGATCACCGCTGCGGCGGCCAGCAGCCGCCGGGCGTCGGGGGTGAGCTTCGAGATCCGGGCGTTGACCACGTCCCCCACCGACTGGGGCACCTCGGTGTCGGGATCAGCGAGAACTTCGGTGACGTAGAAGGGGTTCCCCGCGGTGAGGCGGATCAGTCGGTCGGCGTCGGCGACGCCGGCGGAGAGTCGTCGTACCGCCGCCGGAGTGAGGCACGGCAGGGTCATACGTCGGCTGGAGCGGTGTCGGATGACCTGGGCGAGCGCGATCCGGTGCGGACTGTCGGGGGCACTCTCGTCATCCCGGCACGTGACGACCACGAGAGCCCGGGTGTGCTCGATCCGGCGGGCGAGGTGGCCAAGCCAGTCGAGGGTGGCCTCATCGGCCCAGTGGAGGTCCTCCACCACGACGCCGGTGGTTCCGGGGGACTGGTCGAGATGGGCGAGGAACCCGGCGAAGAGGTCGTTGCGGTCGCCCTCGTCACGGCAGAGGTCCTGCAGTCGGCCACCCACGGACCCGGCGATCTCGTGCAGCGGGCCCAAGGGGCGCGGCGTGAAGCTCCCGTCACAGGCGCCCCACAACCACCGCAGGTCGGCGCGCGAGGAACGGAAGACGTCGACCAGGGACGTCTTCCCGACACCCACCTCGCCCGCGACCACGACAAATCGTCCGTGGCCCGAGGCGGCGTCTCCAGCGTAGTCGTCGAGCGAGGCGATGAATGCCTCACGCTCGAGGAGTTCCACGTTGCCGAGTGTAGGCCCGCAAGGGCGTCAATGACTTCCGCTCGACCTGATCAGACGCCTTCCCGGACCGGATAGATCTCGTCGGCCACCAGCCCGTGGGCTTCCCGGTGGACGGTGTTGGCGGCCTCGGGATCCGGCGCGTCGACGAGGCAGAAGATCTTGCCGTTGGCCTCGTCGACCCAGTACTTCAGGTAGTTCACGTCGTGCTGGGCCTGGATCGCGAGGTCCGCGGCGTGTGCCTTGGCAACGTCGTCGGCGGTCACGCCGGCGCCGACGTTGTGGACATCCATGTAGAGGGCCATCTCCCTCCTCCTTCGTCTGGGGAACATCTCAGCCTAGGAGCGGGTCACGGTCTCGGGCATCCCCTGAACTGGGGCATTCCTGGAGCGGCATCGAACGCGTGCCGGCGGTCAGTGGCCGGTGAACTCCGGCGTGCGTTTCTCGGCAAAGGCCCGCGGACCTTCCTTCGCGTCGTCCGAGGCGAAGACGGCTGCCCCGACGCGGGCGTCCTCGGCCCAGCACTCGTTCTCATGCTTTCCCTCGGAGTCGCGGATCGTCTTGAGCACCGCCTGGACCGCGAGCGGGCCGTTGGCGCAGATCAGGTCCGCGATCTCGTGCGCCTTCGCCAGGGCTGCACCGTCGGGCACCACGTGTCCGATCAGTCCGATCTCCTTCGCCTCCCGGGCCTTCACGTGTCGACCGGTCAGCAGCAGGTCGGCGGCCACCGTGTAGGGGAGCTGGCGGGGGAGACGCACCGCCGAACCACCCAGCGGATAGAGGCCCCACTTGGGCTCCGAGACACCGAATCGCGCGGACTCACCGGCGATGCGGATGTCGGTGGCCTGAAGGATCTCGGTGCCGCCGGCGATCGCCGGCCCCTCGACGGCGGCGATCAGCGGCTTGGTGAGTCGGAAGCCCTTGAGCAGCGACTTGATCACGGACGGATCGAACTCACCCGACTCGAACTTGTCCGAGGGCGAGCTCTGCGACATGGCGGTCAGGTCGGCGCCGGCACAGAACGCGCCGCCCGCACCGGTGAGGATGGCGACTCGGACCGAGTCATCGGCGTTCACCCGGTCCCAGGTCTCTTCCATGATCGCGAGCATCTCGCCGGAGAGCGCGTTGCGCTTCTTGGGGCGATTCATGGTGACGACCAGGGTGTGTCCGACCTGTTCGACGAGGCAGTGCGGCTGGGTTTCTGGACTCATGCCGGAAACTCTAGTCAGAAACAAGAACGTGTTCTAGTCTTTGGCGCATGGCCTTGAACATCGCTGATCTCTTCGAACACGCCGTCGACGCTGTGCCCGATCGTCACGCCATCCAGGTCGGCGACCGACTGGTTGACTACAACGAGCTGGAGTCCTCGGCCAACCAGCTGGCGCACTTCCTGCAGGGCCGTGGTGTCGGCAAGGGTGATCATGTCGGGGTCTATGCCAAGAACAGTGCCGAGCACGTCATCGCACTACTGGCCATCTTCAAGATCCGAGCCGTCGCCATCAATGTGAACTACCGCTACGTCGAGGCCGAGCTCGACTATCTCTTCGACAACGCCGATCTCGTCGCACTGATCCACGAGCGCACCTACGCTCCCTTGGTCGCCCAGGTCGGCCCCAAGCATGCCCAGCTCCACACTCTCGTGGCGGCGACCGACCCGACCGATCCCGAGAACGACAGTGACCTCTCGTCGTACGGCGGGATCACGTGGGCCGACGCCCTCGCGGGCCAGAGTGCGGACCGAGACTTCGAGCCTCGCTCCAACGACGACCTCTACATCGTCTACACCGGTGGAACGACGGGCTATCCCAAGGGTGTGATGTGGCGTCACGAGGACTTCTGGCGGGTCCTCGGTGGCGGCATCGATTTCATGGCCGGCACCCGGCTCGAGGAGTTCGACCAGTCGAAGTCGGCAGCCACCAATGACCCGATGGTCACGTTCCCGCTGTCTCCGTTGATGCACGGCGGCGCCCAGGCGGCGATGCTGATGCACCTCTTCGCCGGCCACCTCACCATCCTTGCGCCCAAGTTCGACCCGCGCGAGGTGTGGGAGATCGTCGACCGCGAGAAGGTGCAGCTGATCTTCATGACCGGTGACGCGATGGCCCGACCGCTGATCGAGGAGTTCGAGCGTTCGTCGTACGACGGCAGCTCGCTGGTCGCAGTCGCCAGCAGTGCGGCAATCTTCAGTCGCCCGGTCAAGGAACGCTGGATGGCCGCCTTCCCGAACACCTTCTTCACGGACTCGGTGGGTGCGTCCGAGACCGGATTCCAGGGGACCGGCCTGCAGGACAAGGACAACATCAAGGGCGAGGGGGCGATCATCAGCCTGGGTCTCGAGTCCGTGGTCCTCGACGAGAGGAACCAGGTGCTCGATGCGGGCACCGCGGTCGGCGAGATCGGCCGGCTGGCCCGTTCGGGCAGCGTCCCGGTCGGCTACTACAAGGACGAGGTGAAGTCGGCGCAGACGTTCATCGAGGTCGACGGAACCCGCTACTCCGTGCCCGGCGACTTCGTGCGGCTCGAGGGCGACAACAAGGTCACCCTGCTCGGTCGCGGATCCAACTGCATCAACACCGGGGGAGAGAAGGTCTACCCCGAGGAGGTCGAGAACGCGCTCAAGGCCCACCCCGATGTCTTCGACGTCCTCGTGGTCGGGATCGCGGACGAGAACTACGGCCAACAGGTGGCCGCGGTCATCCAGCCACGCGTGGGCACGGCTCCCGACCTCGAGGGGCTGCGCGACTTCCTGCGAACGAGCCTGTCGGGCTACAAGCTTCCGCGGTCGGTGACGCTGGTCGACGAGATCCCGCGACACGCGACCGGCAAGGCGAACTACCCGAAGGCCAAGAAACTGGCCGGCGTGACCGTCGCCGCGGTCTGAGGCACAGCAGATGAAGACCGACCTCTGTGAAATGTTCGGCATCGACTACCCGATCTTCGCGTTCACTCCCTCGGAACACGTGGCCGCCGCGGTGACGAAGGCCGGCGGACTCGGGGTCCTGGGAGCGGTGCGATTCAACGACGCCGACGAGCTCGACCGCACCCTGGACTGGCTCGACGACAACACCGACGGCAAGCCCTACGGCGTCGACGTGGTCATGCCGATGAAGGTGCCGACCGAGGGCACCGCGATCGACCTCACGGCGATGATCCCGCCGGAGCACCTCAGCTTCGTGGAGCGGACGCTGCAACAACTGGGCGTCCCGCCACTTCCCGAGGGCGAGGGCCGCGAAGGCGTGTTGGGCTGGCTGCACTCGGTCGCCCGCTCGCACGTCGACGTGGCCCTGTCCCACCGGCCCGTGCTGATCGCCAACGCACTGGGCTCCCCGCCGGTCGACGTCATCGAGCAGGCCCATGCGGCCGGCGTGAAGGTGGCAGCACTGGCCGGGGCGGCCAAGCACGCTCTCTCCCACGTCCGCAACGGTGTCGACCTGATCGTGGCCCAGGGCTACGAGGCCGGCGGCCACACCGGAGAGATCGCCGGCATGGTGCTCACCCCCGAGATCGTCGACGCGGTCGGTCCTGACGTGCCCGTGCTCGCGGCCGGCGGAATCGGTTCGGGGCGGCAGGTGGCCGCAGCCCTGGCCCTGGGCGCCCAAGGTGCCTGGACGGGGTCCCTCTGGTTGACGGTCGAGGAATACGACCTCTCGTCGGGAACCGGCATCCGCGACGCACTGCTCGCGGCCGGGTCGGGCGACACCGTGCGCACACGCGTCTACACCGGCAAGCCGGCGCGCCTGCTGAAGACCAGGTGGACCGAGGCCTGGGAGGCGCCCGATGCCCCTGAACCGTTGGCCATGCCGTTGCAGAACCTGCTCGTCGCCGATGCGCACAACCGGATGAACCGCGGCGACGATCCCGGGACGATCTCGATGCCGGCAGGGCAGATCGTCGGACGCACCAACGAAGTTCGCCCGGTGGCCGAGGTGATGGCCTCACTCGTGAAGGAGTACGACGAGACGGTGGCGCGACTTCGGTCGTTGGGCTGAATCCTCAACCCTGGTTGACGATCACCCGCTCACGCGTCACGTGCCGCTGGTCTTCGGGAGCTGGAGCATGCCGTAGGCCCGGGTCGGAGTCATCGTCACGACCGCACGTCCCTCGTCGACCATGGCCCGGCGGTAGGCGTTCCAGTCGTCGTGCTCACCGACGAGTGCGCGATAGAGATCGACGAGCTCGTCGACCACGTCGTCGTCCGGATCCTGCGCGATGGAGGAGAGCGCTGCTGTTCCCTCGATGACGGCGTAGGAGAAGAAATTATCACCGTTGACGTGGAGGGCCACCCAGGGTTCTCGGGCCATGTTGTTGAACTTGGCCCGGTTGCCCGTCGTGGAGACCCGGATCGTGCCGTGGTCGCCAACGGCGTGCAACACATTGGAGAGCTGCGGGCGTCCGTCGCGGCGAATCGTGGTCAGGACGGACTCGCGCGTCCGGCGCGCCGTCTCGAGTGCTTCATCGAGTTCCATGTCTGGAGAAGGTCTGGTCCGGCTCGGGTATTCCGGCGCTGCCGACGCACGGCCCCGCCATGGGGCCAGCAGCCCTGGTCTTCAGCGATCTCCGAGCAGAACGACCACGCGCCCTGCTGTGTGGCATCGACGCCGGGCTCGAGGAGTGTGACGCGACCTGGCCGGTCACGCCGCATCAGGGGGCATGGGCAGTCAGTTCACCACGCCGTGGCGCGGCCAGGAGGGCATCGTGGGCGTGGACGAGAGTGCGCCGCGCGGCCTGCTGAAGTCGCCGGCGTAGTAGCCGTTGTGCCGACGCGTGCGACCCGAAAAGCGTCCCGATTCCTCTTCGACGGGGATCGATGCAGCCATGGTGTCCACCTCCGCGCTCGTGCGTTCCGATGCTGATGTGTAGACCGTGATGGTGACCGCTATTCATCGTCGGCAAACAGAATTCTGCGGAGGAGTCCGGGCGCGTCAGGTCCAGGGGTCGTTCCACCGGCCGTCGGCCTTCGCCGCTTCGACCTCGGCGAGGCCACCGGGGCGCATGAGACCTGCTGCGGTCAGTTGCTCGACCTTGGCGATGTTGATCCGCGACCACTTGCTGCTCGGGCGCCTTCGGGCGTAGCGCTGCAGATAGGTGTCGTCGTCACAACGGCGCCGTACGGCGGAGACCCAACCGTGGCAGAGCCCGACGTCAACCATCTCGTCCTCGGTGATCGAGCTCAGGGACGACGACTTCTTCGCGGTCCTGACCCACACCGCGTGGCTGTTGGCGGGTTGGTCCGCAAGCCAGGCCTCGAACTCCTGTCTGGAAGGAAGGTCCACAACAGGCTCGCCGTCGACGTCACTCCAGGCGGGATCAGGCACGGGCATGGCGATCTCCTGTGAGTGCGCGTGGTGATCGCACACTACTGGCGCGCGAGTGACTTTCCGATGAGGAGTGCCTGCTCGGTGCTCCCGCCATAGGCGAACTCGAAGCGCTTGGCCGCCGTGAAGAAGCGGTGTGCTTCCCCGTCCAGGTCGATGCCGACACCCCCGTGCACGTGGACAGTCGTGTGCGCCACCCGGTGCCCGGCGTCGGCGGCCCAGAGCTTCGCGGTGGCGACCTCGACCTCGGCGGGCAGGCCCTCGGACAACCGCCACACGGCCTGCCAGAGCGCGAGCTCGAAGAAGAGTCCATCGATGTAGCCGTCGGCCAGGCGTTGCGAGACGGCTTGGAACGTGCCGATCGGTCGGCCGAACTGCTCACGGGTCGTGGCATAGGAAGCGGTGAGCGCCACCGCACCGCGGACGACGCCGAGTTGCTCTGCTGCGGAGCAGATGGTCAGGAGCTGGCCGAGCCGGGTCGCCGCCACCCCGTCAGCAGGGCCGATCAGTGCATCGGATGAAAGCGCCACCTCGTTGAACGTGACACGTGCGAGTGCGTCGCCGTCGCTCGTGTGCTGGGTCTCGAGCGAGACGCCGGCCGCGGAGGGGTCGACCAGGAACACCCCGGCTCCGGTGGGGGTGGTTGCGGTGACCAGCATGAGGTCGGCGACTTTGCCGGCGCGCACGAGGGTCTTCACGCCGACCAGGCTGTGGCCTCCGTCGTTCGGAGTCGCGGTCGTCGTCGGCTCCGCGGGCAGATGCGCCCGGTCCTCGCTGACCGCTGCGGTGAGCACTGGGTCGCCGTGCGCTGCGCTGGGCAGCCAGGCCGCCTGCTGGGCCGTGGAAGCGGACTCGGCCAGGAAGAGGGTGGCCGGTCCGTGCACCGCGAGTGGCACGGGGGCGACGGTTCGCCCGACCTCGATCAGCACGCGTGCCAGCTCGATCAGCCCGAGGCCGGCTCCGCCGTGATCCTCGGGAACTGCGAGTGAGAGCAGACCGGCCTCGGCCAGGGCAGACCACAGCGTGCGGTCGAATCGGTCGCCCGCGCGCTCCACCTCGCGCATCCGCTCAGCGATGGCCAGGTCGTCGAGGATCTCCGCCGCGAGCGCAGACGCCTCGTCCTGCTCGGGGGTGAAGGTGAAGTCCATGGAGTCTGCTTTCGCGTTGGGGTGGTCAGCGTTTGGCGGTGGGGAGGCCAAGGCCGACGTACCCGATGATGTCGCGCTGGATCTCGTTGGTGCCGCCGCCGAAGGTCATCACCAGCGAGGAGCGGAAGTAGCGCTCGAGCCGTCCCGCGAGCACGGCACCGGGGGAGTCCGCGGTCAGTGCGGCGTTCGGGCCGACGATCTCCATCAGCGACCGGTAGACCTCGATCTGGAGCTCTGATCCGTAGACCTTGGTGGCTGACGCATCCGCGGGGGAGAGGTTGTCGACCGAGGAGGCAAGCTTCCAGTTCACCAGGGTCAGAGCGTCGGTGCGCGCATGCGCACGACCCAGCAGGATCTGCACCCACTCCTGGTCGATCACCCGCGTCCCATCGGGGTTCTTCGTCTCGCTCGCCCAGTCGCGGACCAGGCCGATCGAGTGCACCAGGGCCGCCGATGAGGTCAACGCCACCCGCTCATGGTTGAGCTGGTTCGTCATCAGGCTCCAGCCGCCGTTGAGCTCACCGACGAGGTTGGACGCCGGCACTCGCACGTCCTCGTAGTACGTCGCACTGGTGTGCACACCGGCCACGGTGTGCACCGGGGTGTAGGAGAAGCCGGGGGAGTCGACCGGCACCAGGATCATCGAGAGACCCTTGTGCCGCGGAAGATCCGGGTCGGTGCGGCACGCCATCCAGATCCAGTCGGCATACTGGATCAGCGAGGTCCACATCTTCTGTCCGTCGATCACCCACTCGTCGCCCTCACGCACGGCGCGGGTCCTGAGGGAGGCAAGGTCCGTGCCCGAACCGGGTTCGGAGTAGCCGATGGAGAAGTGCAGCTCGCCGGCCAGGATCCTGGGCAGGAAGTAGTCCTTCTGCTCGTCACTGCCATAGCGCATGATCGTCGGCCCCACCGTGTTGAGGGTGAGGTAGGGGATCGGTACCCCTGCTACGGCGGCCACGTCGGTGAAGATCAGCTGCTCGACCATCGACCGCGCCTGGCCGCCGTACTCCTCGGGCCACCCGATTCCGAGCCACCCGTCGTTGCCCAGCTCCTGGATGACCTCGCGGTAGACCTGTGCGTCCCCGAACTCCCCGGTCGCCATGGTCAGGGCGGTACGCCGCTCGGGCGTGACGAGCTGGGCGAAATAGTCCTGCAGATCGTCACGAAGACGTTCCTGGGCTGATGTCAGAGCGACTCGCATGTGGTAAAACTATAACGTGTTCTCGTTTTGGTCCAGCCGCGCCGGAGGTACATCGCATGAGTGACACCCGACTGCTCGACACAGGCACCGTCCCCGAGCGCTTCGCGCGTGGCTGGCACTGCCTGGGGCTCGTCGACGCGTTCCGCGACGGTCTGCCACACGCGGTCGAGGCCTTCGGCGGCAAACTCGTGGTGTGGGCCGACAGCCAGGGCGAGATCAAGGTGCTCGACGGCTACTGCCGGCACATGGGCGGCGACCTCACCCAGGGCACCGTGAAGGGCGACGAGATCGCCTGCCCGTTCCACGACTGGCGCTGGGGTGGCGACGGCAAGTGCAAGGCGATTCCCTACGCCCGACGGGTGCCGCTACGCGCCCGCACGCAGACCTACCCCACGGTGATCCGCAACGGTCAGGTTCTGGTCTGGCACGACGTCGAGGGCGGCCAGGCCGACATGGAGATCCTGCCCCCGGAGCTCGAAGGGGTGGGCACCGACCGGTACACCGACTGGACCTGGGAAGTCATCGACGTGCCCAACGCCCACTGTCGCGAGATCGTCGACAACGTCGTGGACATGGCGCACTTCTTCTACATTCACTTCGCCTTCCCCACGAACTTCCGCAACGTGTTCGAGGGCCACATGGCCACCCAGTTCATGGAGTCGACGGGGCGCCCCGACATGGCCGGCGAGGGATACGGCGACGAGGACCTGATCCTGAAGTCCGAGGCGACCTACTACGGCCCGTCGTACATGATCAACTGGCTGGAGACCGACTACAAGGGCTTCCTGACCAAGGTCATCCTGGTCAACTGCCACATCCCGACCGGGCCGAACTCCTTCAAGCTGCAGTACGGCCTCTGCGTCGAGAAGCCCGAGGGCCTCGACGACAAGACCGCTCGTTACATCGGCAAGAAGTACTCCGACATGTTCGGCGACGGATTCCTGCAGGACGTGGCGATCTGGCTGAACAAGGCGCCGGTGCAGAACCCGCTCCTGTGTGAGGAGGACGGCCCGGTCTACCAGCTGCGACGGTGGTACGAGCAGTTCTACGTCGACAAGGCCGACATCGTCGCCGAGATGACCGACCGCTTCGAGTTCGAGGTCGACACGACCCGCGCGAACGAGAACTGGCGCGCCGAGGTCGAGGAGAATCTCGCTCGCAAGGCTGCCGAGGACGCCGCGAACGCACAGACTGTCGAGAAGACCCCCGAGCCGGCCGAGTCGAGCTGATGCCCTCCTTCGTCCCACTGAGCCCCGACACGGTCGAGGACCAGCGGCGCTACACCCGGGCGCGTCTGGTCGAGGTGGCCTGCCTGGACTGCCTGGCGAAAGTGGGGGTGAAGAAGAACTCCGAGCACCACACCTCCATCCAGTGGTCGGGACAAGCCCTGAAGCAATGCCAGGAGTTCGCGAGGATGTCGGACGCGCCCGACGGGCGTTCAGTTCACGCAGCGTGCCCCCGGCTCGCCGCCAGCATCGAGGCGGCGGTCCGCGAGGGCGAGATCAACATCGGAGCCGAAGATGGATACTGACTCGTTCGTCCTGCCGGTGCTCGGCATCGTCGAGGAGACGGCCGACGCCTGCTCGGTGCAACTGGGGCTGACCCCGGAGGCGGAGGGCCACTTCGACTACCGACCTGGCCAGTTCCTCACCGTCGCGGTCCCGAGCGACCAGACCGGCCTCGCCGCACGCTGCTACTCGTTGAGCAGCTCTCCCGTCGAGGACGGCCCGTTGACCGTCACCGTCAAGCGCACCGTGGACGGGTACGCGTCCAACTGGATCTGCGACATCCTCAAGCCCGGAGACACCATCCGGGTCCTCCCACCCAGTGGGATCTTCACCCCGGCGGACCTCAACCACGACCTGCTCCTCTTTGCCGGGGGCAGCGGGGTCACCCCGATCATCTCCATCGCGCGTACCGCTCTGGCCAGCGGCTCGGGCCGGATCGTGGTCTTCTACGCCAACCGAGACGAGAGCTCGGTGATCTTCGCCCAGGAGTGGGCCCGGCTCTCCGCGGAGCACCCTGACCGGTTGGTCGTCGTCCACTGGCTCGAGTCGGTCCAGGGTCTGCCGACCCAGGAGCAGCTCAAGGCGTTCGCGGCCCACTTCACGACGTACGACGCCTTCTGCTGCGGTCCGGCCCCGTTCATGAAGTCGGTCTCCCTGGCGTTGCGGGAGCTCGAGTTCCCCCGCGAACGCCGACACCAGGAGAAGTTCGTCTCACTCGGGGGCAACCCGTTCGGCGACGTGGAGGAGTTGCAGAAGGCCGAAGCCACCCTCGCCGACGCCGACGACCACGAGGACGACGACAAACCGGCGCTGTCCGGGCCGGTCCGGCTCGAGGTCGAGCTCGACGGACAGTCCTACGAATTCGACGACTACTCCGGCAAGGAGCCGATCCTCGAGTTCCTGGAGTCGAAGGGCGTCGACGCGCCGTTCTCGTGCCGCGAGGGCAACTGCAGCGCCTGTGCCTGCATGCTGCTCGAGGGGGAAGTGCGCATGAAGCACAACGAAGTGCTCGACGACACCGATCTGGCCGACGGCATCCGCTTGGCCTGCCAGTCCGTGCCACTGACCGAGAAGCTGCGGATCACCTACAACGGCTGAGCATTTCGGTTCCGGCCCCGCGGCTCAGCGGACTGTTAGGCTCCCCTGAAATCCGTGTTGGATCTGCATCGGGGGATGAATGAGAACCAAGCTTCTGGTGGCTGCGGCCACCGCAATCGCCGGGGCGTTCGCTCCGGCAGTCGTGGCGGTCGGGCAAGAGGCAGCAGCCGCGTCGACCGTCGTCCGCGCGCCGTACGTGGACGGCAGGGCCGTGTATGACGGCGGTCATCAGGTCACCATCAACTGGGGAGCAGAGCCACCGGCTGCCGACGCATCCATCAGTGGTCGCGGCCGCACCAGCGACGGACGTCTCGCGGTGGTCACCAACGAAACCATCCCGGATCCCGGTGGTGACGAGGGTGACACCTGCGGACACACCGCACTGTGGTTGGTCACCAGCGCAGGGAGGGCAGCCCTGATGGACGAGGAGTACTTCTGCTTCTACTCCGACGACGGTGTCGCCTACGGGCTGAGCGACTCCGGCAACACCTATTACAAGAGCTACTACGACCTGTGGGGCGGTGTCGTGTCGGTCAGCGTCCACCGTCTCGGTGGCGCCTTGCTGGCCAGGCGGAACTTCCCGATGGGGGTCGATGTACTCGACGTCGACCGGAACACCGCGGTGCTCGGTGGCCAGGGTGGGTACGACGACCCTGTCCCAAGTCTCCACGTGTGGACCTTCGGCAAGCGTCCGCGTGTTGTGGTCAGGGGAGTCGTCGACGGAGCTGACATCTTGGGCCACGTCCAGTGGCGTAGGGCCAAGAGCGGCTACTGGACCACACGCAACCTCACGCACCCCAAGGTCGTGCTCTGGAAGCTGCGCTTCCGGCCGGTCGCCGTGTCCCCGGACGGCAAGCGAGTGCTGGGTGTCCGCACGGACTCAGCTGGCCGCAACACCGGCATCGTCCAGGTCCGACGATTGAGCACCGGGGCCTTGGTCAGGCAGTTGCGACCGGCGACGAAGTGGGGCCTGAGGCAGATGGGCTGGGACGGCAACGGAGCGGTCTTCGGGCCACGAGACACGGCCGGGGGCTCGTACCTGGTGCGCTGCCCCCTTTCTTCATCGTGCGCCAAGGCCCAGACCATCACGAAGAGTGCAGGCTTTCGCGTGTTCGAGCCGTAGTCGAGGCTGCGCCGCAATCCGAAGAGACCTCGGCACCCGATCAACGTCGGAACACGTCCGAGGGTGCTGCGGAGACGAGCCGGGCATTGACCCTGGACCTTGAGTGACCTAGCTCACATTTTGATAGGATCCAGGCAAATCGTGCTTGTTCGATCTCTGGGGGAACAGATGAAGACGCGATCTCTGGTGGCGCTTGCCGCTTCACTGGCCGGACTGGCCGCACCGACTCTCGCAGCTCCGACGCTGGCAGCTCCCGCTCCGGTCTCGACCGGCCAGGAGGCGGCGGCCACCACCGTCGTGCGAGCTCCGTACTTCGACGGCAAGACGGTGTACGACAACGGTCGCCCTGTGACCGTCAACTGGGGCGCCTCGCCCCCGGCATCCGAGGCATCGATCAGAGGTCTCGGACGCACCGATGACGGCCGGCTGGCCCTGCTCAGTGAGGAATACCTCGACGACGACGGCAGCGGCGACATCTGCACCCGTCAGATCCTGTGGTTCGTCGACAACCTCGGCGCGGCGCAACGGTCCTCCAGCGAGGTCATCTGCATGTACGACGACGACGGGTGGGATGTCTCGCTCAGCGACTCCGGTGACACCTTCGTGGAGTCCTACTACGACTTGTGGGGCGGCCAGGTCCTGCTCACCGTCAAGCGTCTCGACGGCACGGTGGTGACCAGCCGCGGTTTCCCGATGGGGGTCGACGCCCTCGACCTAGACGGAAACCGTGTCGTCGTCGGTGGCCAGGGTGGATACGACGAGCTCCCGAGCAAGCTGTACGTGTGGACCTTCGGGGCAGGTGTGAAGACGATTGTGAAGGGAACTGTCGACGGAGCCGACCTGAAGGGTCGCGTCCAGTGGCGCAAGGCAACGAGTGGCTACTGGACCGCGCGCGACCTGATGAACCCCAAGGCCGTCCTGTGGAAGCTGCGCTTCCGGCCGGTTGAGGTCTCACCCGACGGCGGACGCGTGCTCGGTTTCGCCACCAACGCCAAGGGGCAGAGCACCGGTGTCGTCCAGGTCCGACGGCTGCGGACAGGCGCCGTCGTCCGCTCGATCCGGCCGGCCACTGCGTGGACCGCGGGCAGGACGGACTGGGACGGGAACGGAGCGATCTTCGGGCCACGAGACACCGCCACCGGCTCCTACCTGGTGCGTTGTCCATTGGCGTCGTCATGCACCAAGGCGCAGTCCATCTCGTCCAGTTCCGCACTCCGGGTGTTCAAGCACTGAGGGCTCAGATCCCTTACCTGCTTGAGGATTCTCGTCGTCGAGTAGCTCTGGGACTGCGCCTTGACGTCAACGAAACGACTGGGTCACACCAGGGCAATTCTGGACCCGGTATGGACGAACCCACTTCCGGGAGGTACAAATTGGGGAGTACGGCTTTCAAGTTCAACAGTTCTCGGGGAACGGTATGGACGCGAATCTGGAAAGAGGCGACTCCCAAGCGGGTCACGGGCTGAGCCCTGTCGCGCTTCGGCTGGGCTTCGTTCTTGCTGCCGCGGCGGCCGCATTCTTCTTCGGGTGTGCCAGTGCTCACGCCGACGACACCCATCGCGAGACTCCCAACGGGGTGTCGGCAAGCCATGACTCCGGCAGCGGGGAGTCACCTGACAAGCAGCGCACAACACTGCTTCCTGCGCCCGAACAGCCAGCAGCCTCGACTCCGGAGGATGCAGACTCAGTGGCTTCGGACCCCGCGAAGCAGGCCGAGGAGCCCGCGGTCGTCGTACAGCCAGCGGCACCGCCAGTCACGCGGCCGGAGCCCGTCGAGCCTGCGAAGGCGTCTTCCGATCCGACACCCGTTGAGCCCGAATTGCCCGTAGGACAGGAGGATTCTCTTGCTCTGGGTACGGCGGAGACCATTTCGAGCGTGACCCGGGGCATCGAGCGCGGCGTCACGCCCACGTTGACTCCTATTGCACGTACGACCCGTGAACTTGGCCGAGATCTCGAACCTGTCATTGGCAGGGACTCGCAGCTGACCCGGACGGTCCGGGACCTCGAGACGGTGACCCGCAATGTCGGCGTCTTGGTCGAGCAGGCGACTCGACCTGTGGAGCACAGCGTCGTGGCGGTCACCAGGGGACTCGGGCTGGCACCTCGTGGCATGACCCCTGTCGAGCCAAGAACGGTGGAAACGACTCCTTCCCGGAAACGCGCCAACATCACAACCGTGCACGAACGAGCCACTGCGCGGACCCACCGCTCTCCCCAGGCAGCCCAGCGTGGCTCCGAGGCCGTGCGTGACCTTGCTGCTGTCTCTCCGCAGCAGACCGCCAGCATCGGGAGGGGATCCGACGTAATCGGATCCCACGAGTCCACCCTTGGCCAGCTGGCCGACCACATGGTCTCGAGCACCAACGTTGCCAACGGAGGATCGGGCGGCAGCGCGAGCGTAGCCATGACCGCGGTCGTACCAGCCGCCCTCTCGTTCATCCCCGGCGCCGATTGCGTCATGGTGGGCACGGACTCTGTCGCCCCGCGCTCGGCTGGTCGCCAGCCGGGCGTCGCTCCTGACTGAACCTTCCTGCAGGTTCGCGGCAGCACAACCATGCCCGGACGAGTCATGTCCGGAGCGCGTGTGTGAGTCACTCGCAGCAGGAAGGCAGACCAATGAGTACGTGGATGGCAAGGGCAGCAACTACGTCCCTTCTCGCCGCCGGATTCATCGCCCTGGGTGCAGCAACGGCCCACGGAGACGAATCACGGACGCCAGAAGGACCACCGGCCCAGACAACCTCGGTCGAGGACTTGACCGCATTCACTGGCCACCAGCCAGAGGGCACGGTCGAGAAGCCCGAGAAGGGCAACTGCATCTGCCAGGCGCTACCGGACGTGGCACCTTTGATCGATGCAGGAACGCAAGCAGTGCAGGTCGGGACCGACGAGGTCGTGAAGACCGGCGAGGCGACTCGCGAAGTCATTTCCTCTCTCTCATCCACAGAGAGAGGCGACAACGGAGACTCTGACAGCAGCGACAGCGGTGGCGACGACAACGGCCACGACAGCGGTGGCGACGAC
>NZ_BCRJ01000031.1 GCF_001552535.1 Nocardioides jensenii JCM 1364 = NBRC 14755
AACGGCCACGGCAACGGTGACGGCATTGAGCCTGCCCTGAGCGGCTCAGTCGCAGTATCTGGCGTTGGGGTAATCGATGCTGACGGAAGGGGTCTTCACTTCACGCCCGAGACGTGGGATCACGGTGACCGGGCTCCGGTTCCGGCTGTCCGGGGAGACCTGGACCTGAGTGGCGTTGGAGCCCTTCAGTTTGGGCCGGACGGTGTGGCGGTCACGCCGGAAAGTGGCGGCAACGGTCCTCATGATGGTTCCGATGATGAGCCTGGCTCGGGTGATGGTTCATCTCCGGGCGAACTGCCTGGTGGCTCGGTGGTGATTCCTGGTGTCGGAACGCTCGAGGCTGGCGGCAACGGCGTCGTCTTCACTCCCGCCGCTGACACCGATGACGGCACCGACCCTGGTGACGGCACGGACCCTGGTGACGGCACCGACCCCGGTAACGGCACCGACCCCGGTAACGGCACGAACCCCGGTAACGGCACGAACCCGGGCGATGGCACGAACCCCGGTAACGGCACGGACCCTGGTGATGGTTCGCCCTTGGGCGGATTGCCGGAGGGGGCGGTCACGCTTCCTGGCGTCGGCACACTCGAAGCCGGCGGCAACGGAGTCGTCTTCACTCCCACCGCTGACACCGATGACGGCACCGACCCGGGCGACGGCACCGATCCCGGTGACGGCACCGATCCCGG
>NZ_BCRJ01000032.1 GCF_001552535.1 Nocardioides jensenii JCM 1364 = NBRC 14755
CACCGATCCCGGTGACGGCACCGACCCCGGTGACGGCACCGACCCCGGTGACAGCACGAACCCCGGTGACAGCACGAACCCCGGTGACAGCACGAACCCCGGTGACAGCACCGACAGCCAGTCCGCGCCCGTTCTGGACACCCAGGTGACTGTTCCCCACGTTGCAACCCTCAAGGCTGGCTCAACGGATGGATTGCGAATCCAGGCCCTGCCGGGCGATGAAGGCCCGGGCGACGGGTCCGACGACCCCAGCGGTGACGGTGAAGGTGACGGCGACGTGGGTGATCAGCCCACGGGTCCGTCGTCCCAAGAGCTTGAGCTACCGATCCCTGGACTCGGCACAGTGGCCATCGAGACCGGCTCTGAGACCTTGGACAAGGTCCTTGGCGACGATTCCACCCAGGGCCAGGGCGACTCGGTCGCGATCAGCACAAGCGTCGCTGGGACGTCGGCTGGTGTCAGCCTGTCTACGGGTGCATCCGCTCCTCAGTCGGGAGACGGCGCCAAGCCCGACCCGGGTGACGGCGACGGCGACGGCGATCAGTCCGACGACCCAACCGATGATGGTGGCGGCGACTCCACGACTGGCCCTGGGGACCCCACGACGCCCGACGACGCGGTGCCCGGTCCGGACGCGACGTCGACCGGAGTCGACACGACAGCGTCCGATGTCAGTGCCCGGACGGATGTCAGGGACCAGGTGCTTCCCAACACGGGCGGCGGCTCCGCCTGGGCCCCGATGCTCGGCCTGTTGATGCTGATGGGGGGTCTGATTCTGCTCAGGCGCTCACGGCAGACACGCTGAGCGAGGCGGTGGGGGTGGGATCATCGGGGGTCCCACCCCTACCAGCCGCGATCACGCCATTCGGCGAGGTGCGGTCGCTCGTTGCCGAGCTGACCGTCCTTTCCATGTCCGGGATAGAACCACGTCTCATCGGGGAGTCGGTCGAAGATCTGTGTCGTGACCTGTTCGATGAGGGTTGCGAACGCCTGGGCGTCACCGAACGTGGCACCGACGCCGCCGGGAAAGAGCGAGTCACCGGTGAACAGGTGCGGGTGACCATCAGGGTCGTCGTACAGCAGGGCGATGGAGCCCGGCGTGTGGCCTGCGACCGCGATGACCTCGAGGCTGCACCGGCCCAGGGGGACGACGTCCCCGTGCTGCAGACGGTAGGTCACCTCGACACCGGTCTGGTCCGTGATCGCATCCGCATCCGGTGCCCCCGCCGACACCGGGGCACCGGTCGCGGCGACGACATCCGCCAGGGCCCGGTGGTGGTCCCAGTGCTGGTGCGTGGTGACCACCGAGCCCAGCCGGCCGTCACACAACTGGAGAATCGCGGCGCTGTCATCCGCGGCGTCGATGAGCAGTTGCTCACCGCTCTCGCGACACGTGAGCAGATAGCAGTTGTTGGCCATCTTCTCGTCGACGGCCAACTTCGCAATCGTGAGATGGGAGAGCTCGCGGACGACCGCGGGGTCGCCGGGCGTCACGTCACCGGTGTAAGTCATCGCCATGGGCCCAGCGTAGGCAGATCTCCCGTGAGACCCACGCCGCCACCTCTCCCGAGCATCCACCAGGCCAGGTCGTGCCGGGTGCCGGTGATCACGGGGCCACCGGCACCGAGGGGAACGGGGCCTTCCGGTGTCTCGAGGGTGAGGTCAACCTGTTCGGTCCGGAATCGCACGATCCCGTCGAACACGTACGCCGTGAACTCGGGAGTCCAGTCCGCCGGGCCATGGCCGGCGTCGAGATCGCCGTGGTGGATCTCCACCTCACGCCACCTGGCCCCGATGGCATCGGCGACGGAGAGGACGGGTCCACCCGGGACGCGCTCGAAGGTCGGGGTCAGGTCGGTCAGGTCCTCGGTGGCCTCCCGCCAACGACCGCAGGCGTCGAAGGTGAACTCGCGCAACTGGTCAGCGGTCATGGCAGCCGCGGCGCCGATGTCGGCGTCACGCTGCTCGCTCGAGTCGTAGACCGGCGTCGGACGGGCGTGGACGGCACCCTCGATGGCGCGTTCGAACCCCAGTGCGTTGAGAGCCAGGTGCGCCACCACATGAGCCCGCGTCCATTCCGGCAGCAGACTCGGCCCCGCCAGCTGTTCGGCGGTGAGCCCGTCGACGGTGCGCAGCAAGGCGTCAGTGGCGTCATACACGTGGAGGAGCCGGTCACGGTCCATGTCTGCCTTGTCTTCTGCCCTGTTGTCCGGTTGCGATGTGACCGAGCCTAGCCCGGGCAGTCTGGGGCCTGCAGTGCTCCACATCCTCGAAGTTCTCGATGACACAGCCGTGTGACCACGAACACTTGTTCGAACACCGGGTAGGGTGTTCGCGTGGCTGACCAACTCATCATCCGTGGCGCACGCGAGCACAACCTGAAGGACGTCTCGCTCGACCTCCCGCGCGATGCGCTCATCGTGTTCACCGGACTGTCCGGTTCGGGCAAGTCGAGTCTGGCCTTCGACACCATCTTCGCCGAGGGGCAACGTCGGTACGTCGAGTCGCTCTCGGCGTACGCCCGCCAGTTCCTGGGCCAGATGGACAAGCCGGACGTCGACTTCATCGAGGGCCTCAGCCCCGCGGTGTCGATCGACCAGAAGTCCACGTCGAAGAACCCGCGATCGACGGTCGGCACGATCACCGAGGTCTACGACTACCTGCGCCTGCTCTACGCCCGCGCCGGTCGCCCGCACTGCCCCGTGTGCGGTTCGCCGATCGAGCGGCAGACCCCGCAACAGATCGTCGACCGTCTCATGGGCTTCGACGAGGGCACTCGCTTCCAGGTGCTGGCCCCGGTGATCCGTGGACGCAAGGGTGAGTACGTCGAGCTGTTCCGCTCGCTCCAGTCCCAGGGATACAGCCGGGCCCGGGTCGACGGCGAGACCAACACCCTCGACGCACTCCTCGAGGGACCGACCCTGAGCAAGCAGAAGAAGCACACGATCGAGGTGGTGATCGACCGCCTCGCCGTCAAGGAGTCGGCCAAGCGTCGCCTGACCGACTCGGTGGAGACCGCTCTGGGTCTGGCCGGGGGACTGGTGCTGATCGACTTCGTCGACCGGGACGCGAAGGACCCGCACCGCGAGATGCGGTTCTCCGAGAAGATGGCCTGCCCCAACGAGCACTCCCTCGACACCGACGACCTCGAACCCCGCTCGTTCTCGTTCAACTCGCCGTTCGGTGCCTGCCCCACGTGCTCCGGCCTCGGCACCCGCATGGAGGTCGATCCTGAGCTGGTCATCGCCGACCCCGGTGCCACCCTGGGGGAGGGCGTCATCCAGCCATGGAGCGGCGCCCATGTCGCCGACTACTTCCTGCGTCTCCTGGGTGCCCTCGGCGATGAGCTCGGCTTCGACCTCAACACGCCCTGGCAGAAGCTCTCCCCGCAACTGCAGACGATCATCCTCGACGGGCACCCGACCAAGGTGCACGTGCGCAGCAAGAACCGCTACGGCCGCGAACGCTCCTACTACGCGGCGTACGAAGGCGTGCGCCCCTACATCGAGCGCCGCCACAAGGAAGCCGAGACCGACACCAGTCGAGACCGGTTCGAGGGCTTCATGCGTGAGGTCCCCTGCCCGGCGTGCCTGGGCAGCCGGCTCAAGCCGGTGTCGATGGCGGTGACGCTCGGCCCCCGCGACGCCAGCGGTTCGGGCAGGGGTGGCCTCAACATCGCCGAGGTCTGCGCGCTGCCGATCAACGAGGCTGCCGACCACCTCCGCAGCCTCGACCTCTCCGTTCGTGAGCGACAGATCGGCGAGCGGGTGCTCAAGGAGATCCAGGAGCGGCTCAACTTCCTGCTCGACGTCGGCCTCGACTACCTCACCCTTGACCGCCCGTCCGGTTCGCTCTCCGGCGGCGAGGCCCAGCGCATCCGGCTCGCCACCCAGATCGGCGCCGGCCTCGTCGGCGTGCTCTACGTGCTCGACGAGCCCTCGATCGGCCTGCACCAACGCGACAACCATCGCCTCATCGAGACGCTGTTGCGGTTGAAGAACCTCGGCAACACGCTGATCGTGGTCGAGCACGACGAAGACACCATCCGCGCGGCCGACTGGGTGGTCGACATCGGCCCCGGCGCCGGCGAGCACGGAGGACAGGTCGTCGTCTCTGGCACCGTCGATGACCTGCTCAACCACGCTGACTCGTCCACCGGCGCCTATCTGTCGGGCCGCCGCGAGATCCCCGTCCCGCCTGTACGACGACCGCGCACGAAGGGCCGCGCGTTGACCGTGCACGGCGCTCACGAGCACAACCTCCAGGACGTCACCGTCGACTTCCCGCTCGGCGTGTTCTGCGCGGTCACCGGAGTGTCGGGCTCGGGCAAGTCGACGCTGGTCAACGACATCCTCTACACGTCGCTGGCCAAGCAGATCTACAACGCCCGCACGGTCCCCGGTCGGCACCGCAAGATCAGCGGCACCGAGAACGTCGACAAGGTCATCCACGTCGACCAGTCGCCGATCGGCCGCACGCCGCGGTCCAACCCGGCGACGTACACCGGGGTCTTCGACCACATCCGCAAACTCTTCGCGAGCACCCCCGAGGCCAAGATGCGGGGCTACCTCCAGGGTCGGTTCTCGTTCAACGTCAAGGGCGGCCGCTGCGAGGCCTGCTCCGGTGACGGCACGATCAAGATCGAGATGAACTTCCTGCCCGACGTCTACGTGCCGTGCGAGGTCTGCCACGGCGCGCGTTACAACCGCGAGACGCTCGAGGTGCACTACAAGGGCAAGACCATCGCCGAAGTGCTCGACATGCCGATCGAGGAGGCAGCCGACTTCTTCGCCGCGGTGCCCGCGATCGCCCGGCACATGAAAACCCTGTGTGAGGTGGGGCTCGGCTACGTGCGGCTCGGTCAGCCCGCAACCACGCTGTCGGGTGGTGAGGCCCAACGCGTCAAGCTCTCCAGTGAGCTGCAGAAGCGTTCCACCGGTCGCACGGTCTACGTGCTCGACGAGCCGACCACAGGACTGCACTTCGAGGACATCCGCAAACTGCTCCTGGTGCTCGGACGACTGGTCGACCAGGGCAACACGGTCCTGGTGATCGAGCACAACCTCGACGTCATCAAGACCGCCGACTGGCTGGTCGACATGGGGCCTGAGGGTGGTTCGCGGGGCGGCATGGTGGTGGCCACCGGCACACCCGAGGACGTGGCCGCCAACCCGGCCAGCTACACCGGGTCGTTCCTGGCGCCGCTCCTCGGCGTGACGCCGGGGGAGAAGGCCAAGCCTGCCCGCAAGCCGGGTGCCGGCAGGGTCGCGGCATCGAACGCGGTCACGAGGAAGACAGCCGCCAAGAAGACAGCTCCGCGCAAGCGCGCCACCAAGAAGACATGAGCTGCGGCTCACAGGCATTCTTCAGGTAGTTGCGGTTTCATTGACCTTGACCACTGAGCCTTCTCGAGGAGTGCCCGCCATGCAGTCACCCGCACGCATGTCCCGTCGCCATGCGCTCGGCGGTCTTGCCGCTGGGCTGTCCCTACCCGTTCTCGCTGCCTGCGGCAGCGACGACGGGGACGACACCCAGGCAACCGACGACGACACGACGGTGACCCAGCTCTCCGACCCTCCGTCGTCTGCCTCGGGCCAGTCGAGCGCGACGGCACCCGAGTCGCTCGTGGCCACCGCTGATGTGCCGGTCGGCAGCGGTGTGATCCTCGACGAGCTCGTGGTCACGCAGCCGGTCAAGGGTGAGTTCAAGGCCTTCTCGGCCACCTGCACCCATCAGGGGTGCAAGGTCTCCGACATCGACACCAGCATCCACTGCGCCTGTCACGGGAGCCAGTTCTCCATCACCGACGGCTCGGTCGAGAACGGCCCGGCCACCAGCCCGCTGCCGGAGGAGACCGTGACCGTCGCCGGCGGACAGATCACCGCATCCTGAGCCCGTCCGTCTGCCTCACCCGCCCACCTGCCGTGAAGGAACTTCCTTGACCGTCCATGCCTGCCTCAGCCGCCGCCACGTCCTCGGTGGTGCCGTCGCCTTCGGTGCCTGCGGCCCGCTGCTCGTGGCCTGCGGCGCCGACGAGGACCCGCCTGCCGAGGTCCCCGACGCCGGCACCCAGCTCGCCGGCACCAGTGAGGTGCCGGTGGGTGGGGGAGTGATCCTGAAGAACCAGAACGTCGTGCTGACGCAGCCGACGAAGGGGGAGTTCAAGGCGTTCGAGGCAACCTGCACGCACGCCGGGTGCACCGTGACCTCGGTCTCCACGACGATCACGTGCAGCTGCCACGGCAGCCAGTTCGAGCTCGCGGACGGCTCGGTCACCCATGGGCCGGCCACCGCCGCCCTGCCTGCGGTGAAGATCACCGTCGACGGCACCTCGATTCTCACCGCCTGACCACAACCGTCTGATGGCAACCACGTGACCGGGGTTGTCTGCGATGACACGTAGGGTTGTCACGTGGCTGATCCGTCGTCGTACCGTCCCCGATCCGGGTCGATCCCGACCCAGCCGGGGGTCTACCGGTTCCGTGACCCGAAGGGCCGGGTCGTCTACGTCGGCAAGGCCAAGAACCTGCGGTCCCGCCTCTCGTCGTACTTCCAGGACATCGCCAACCTGCACCCGCGTACGGCGACCATGGTGACCACCGCGGCCAGCGTCGAGTGGACCGTGGTCAACACCGAGGTCGAGGCCCTCCAGCTCGAATACTCCTGGATCAAGGAGTACGACCCGCGCTTCAACGTGAAGTACCGCGACGACAAGTCCTACCCGTGGCTCGCGGTGACCCTGGGCGAGGAGTTCCCACGGGTGATGGTCGGGCGTGGCGCCAAGAAGAAGGGCACCCGCTACTTCGGGCCCTACGGGCACGCCTGGGCCATCCGCGAGACGGTCGACCTGCTGTTGCGCGTCTTTCCGATGCGTTCGTGCAGCAACGGAGTCTTCAAGCGGTCGGCCCAGATCGGGCGGCCCTGCCTGCTGGGCTACATCGACAAGTGCGCGGCACCGTGCGTCGGCAACGTCACTGCCGAGGAGCACCGCGCCATCGTCGAGGACTTCTGCGACTTCATGGCCGGCCAGACCAGCGCCTTCGTGAAGCGCATCGAGAAGCAGATGTACGCCGCCTCGGAGGCACTCGACTTCGAGAAGGCTGCCCGGCTACGGGACGACCTCGGAGCCCTGAACAAGGCGCTCGAGAAACAGGCGGTGGTGCTCGGCGACGGCACGGACGCCGACGTGATCGCCCTGGCGGAGGACCCACTCGAGGTGGCCGTGCAGATCTTCCACGTCCGCGGCGGTCGGATCCGCGGCCAGCGGGGATGGGTGGCCGACCGCGTCGACGAGGGTGACACGGGTGATCTCGTCGAGACGTTCCTGCTCCAGCTCTACGGAGACGAGACCGGCGACGCGATCCCGCGAGAGGTGCTGGTGCCGGCCCTGCCGCCTGACCTCGACACCCTGGAGCAACTGCTCACCGAGCTGCGGGGGAGCCGGGTGGCGATCAGGGTGCCTCAACGCGGCGACAAGAAGACGCTCCAGGAGACGGTGGCGCGCAACGCCCTGCAGGCCCTGGGGCTGCACAAGACCAAACGGGCCAGCGACCTGACCACCCGCAACCGCGCACTCGAGGAGATCCAGGAGGCGCTCGAGCTCGACGACGTCCCCCTGCGCATCGAGTGCTACGACATCTCCAACCTGCAGGGCACCGAGGTGGTGGCCAGCATGGTGGTCTTTGAGGACGGACTGGCCCGTAAGGGGGAGTACCGCCGGTTCGTGATCAAGTCGGTGGAAGGGCAGAACGACGTCGCGTCCATGCACGAGGTGATCACCCGCCGGTTCCGTCGTCTCCTCGACGAGCAGGCAAGCTCCGTGGAGGCGCCGGGCGGCGAGGTCGGCCAGGGACCGATGCTGGTCGACCCGGAGACAGGTCGCCCGCGCAAGTTCGCCTACGCCCCGGGCCTCGTCGTGGTCGACGGTGGACCGCCCCAGGTCGCCGCTGCGATGGCGGCCATGTCCGAGCTGGGCATCACCGACATCCCCGTGTGCGGCCTGGCCAAGCGACTCGAGGAGGTCTGGGTGCCGGCCCAGGAGGACCCGGTCATCCTTCCGCGAACGAGTGAGGGGCTCTACCTGCTGCAGCGAGTGCGCGACGAGGCGCACCGGTTCGCGATCACGCACCACCGAGGCCGCAGATCGAAGACCATGGTCGAGAGCGCGCTCGACGACGTCCCCGGCCTGGGCGAGGTGCGCCGCAAGACCCTGATCAAGCATTTCGGCTCCCTGCGCAAGCTGCGTGCGGCCACGCTCGAGGAGCTCACCCAGGTCCCGGGAATCGGACCCGGCACCGCTTCGGCCATCCTGGATGCGGTCGGCGCCCGAACCGGACAGACTGTCTCCGTGAACACCGCGACCGGCGAGATCACCACTGACGTTGAGGAGAGCTGACACCCGTGTCCGATCAGGAACCAGCTGAACCCACCGGAGAGCTCGTCGTGGTCACGGGCATGACCGGCGCCGGCCGCAGCACCGCGGCCAAGGAGCTCGAGGACCTCGGCTACTTCGTGGTCGACAACCTCCCCCCGGCGCTCCTGCCGGACGTGGTCCATCTGGTCAACGAGAACGCTGGTCACGGGCAGCCGATCGCCGTGGTGATCGACGTACGCTCCGGGTCGTTCTTCGAGACGCTGCGCGCCAACCTCGCCCAACGGGCCCTGGGTCGGCGTACCACCCTGCTCTTCCTCGAGGCCGACGACAACGTGCTGGTCCGTCGCCAGGACGCGGCCCGGCGCCCACACCCCCTTCAGGAGGGCGGTCGTCTGATCGACGGTCTGCACCGCGAACGCGAGGTGCTCGCCGTGCTGCGCGGCAACGCCGACGTCCTGATCGACACCACCGATCTGAACGTCCACCAGCTCACCGACAAGGTGGCCGAGGCCTTCGGCGCGCCGCACGCGATGACCCTCAAGATCACCGTGGTCAGCTTCGGATTCAAGTACGGCATCCCCGTCGACGCCGACTTCATGGCCGACATGCGCTTCCTGCCCAACCCCTACTGGATCCCCGACCTGCGCCCGATGAACGGCCGCGACGAACCGGTCGCCGACTACGTCAAGTCCCGGCCCGATGCCCAGGAGTTCCTCGACGCCTACCTGCCGGTCATCGCCACCGTCGCCGCGGGCTACCTGCGCGAGGGCAAGCGCTTCATGACTGTCGCCATCGGCTGCACCGGGGGCAAGCACCGCAGCGTCGCGATGACCGAGGAGATCGCGGCTCGCCTGGTCGAGCAGGGGTACGACGCCCGTCCGCAACACCGCGACCTGGGCAACGAATGACCGGGGGCCCAACCACCCCCGACACCCCGCGCCTGCCCGTCTCGGTCGTCGCCCTCGGTGGCGGTCACGGCCTGCACGCGTCGCTCTCGGCCCTGCGTCGCGTGGTCGAGGACCTCACCGCGGTCGTGACTGTGGCCGACAACGGCGGCTCGTCCGGCAGGTTGCGCAGCGAATTCGGCGTCCTGCCGCCGGGGGACCTGCGGATGGCCCTGGCAGCCCTGTGCGGCGACGACGAGTGGGGCCAGACCTGGGCTCGTGTGCTGCAGCACCGCTTCGACAGCGACGGCGAGATGAAGGGCCACGTCGTCGGCAACCTGCTGATCGTGGGGCTCTGGGAACTCCTCGGTGGGCACGTCAACGGGCTCGAGTGGGTGGCCCGGCTCCTCGACGCCCGCGGACGGGTGCTGCCGATGGCGGTCACCCCGATGGACATCACTGCCGAGGTCCGCGGCCTCGACCCCGACCGGCCCGACGCCCGCGAACTGGTGCGAGGACAGGTCGAGGTCGCCACCACCTGCGGCACCCTCACCGGCATCCGGCTCGATCCCCCGGATCCCGAGGCCTGCCCCGAGGCGGTCGAGGCGGTCAACCACGCCGACTGGATCGTCCTCGGGCCCGGCAGCTGGTACACCTCGGTGATCCCCCACCTGATGGTGCCCGACCTGCGCCGCGCGCTCGTCGAGAGCGACGGCAAGGTGATCGTGGTGCTCAACCTCGAGGAACAGGCCGGCGAGACCGTCGGCTACCTGCCCGAGGACCTGCTCGGGGCACTCCTCGCGCATGCGCCCGACCTGCGACTGCACACCGTCCTCGTCGACCCCTCGACGGTCGCCGACGTCGACCTGCTGGAACAGGTCGTGGCCAGTGCCGGGGCCGAGCTCGTCGTCGCCGACGTGTCCATGGGCGACGGCACACCGCGTCACGACCCGAAAAAGCTGGCGGCCGCTTGTTCGCGGATCATGGGCGGTGTGTAAGGATCGGCCCCATGGCAATGACGGCACAGGTGAAGTCGGAGCTCGCCAGCACCCAGACCACCAAGACGTGCTGTCGCAAGGCGGAGGTCTCCACGACGCTGCGCTTCGCCGGCGGACTGCACATCGTCAGCGGCAAGATCGTGGTCGAGGCCGAGCTCGACACCGGTGCGGCGGCCCGGCGGCTGCGCACCGACATCGCCGAGATCTACGGCCACACGGCCGAGGTCGCGCTGGTCCAGGGCAACGGCATCCGCAAGGGGAGCCGCTACGTGCTCCGCGTGGTCAAGGACGGCGAGGCACTGGCTCGCCAGACCGGCCTGCTCGACCAGCGTGGCCGACCGGTGCGCGGCCTTCCGCCCCAGGTGGTCAGCGGCGGCGGTTGCGACGCCGTGGCTGCCTGGCGTGGCGCCTTCCTGGCCCACGGCTCCCTGACCGAGCCCGGACGCTCCTCGTCGCTCGAGGTGACCTGCCCCGGCCCCGAGGCCGCACTGGCGCTCGTCGGAGTGGCGCGTCGACTCGGCATCCAGGCCAAGGCCCGCGAGGTGCGCGGAGTCGACCGGGTTGTCATTCGTGACGGCGACGCCATCGGCGCCCTGCTGACCCGCCTCGGTGCCCACGAGACCCTGATGGCGTGGGAGGAACGGCGCATGCGCCGCGAGGTCCGCGCCACCGCGAACCGGCTGGCCAACTTCGACGACGCGAACCTTCGCCGATCGGCCAGGGCAGCCGTGGCCGCCGGCGCCCGCGTCGAACGCGCCCTCGAGATCCTCGGCGACGAGGTGCCCGATCACCTGCAGCTCGCCGGGCACCTTCGGCTCGAGCACAAGCAGGCCTCCCTCGAGGAGCTCGGGCAGTTGCACGACCCGGTGCTCACCAAGGACGCCATCGCCGGCCGAATCCGCCGGCTTCTGGCAATGGCCGACAAGCGGGCCGAGGAACTCGGCATCCCTGACACCGAGGCCTCGCTGACGCCCGACATGCTGGCCGAAGAGTCCTGACCCGCCACCCGCGCGTGTCCTGGGTCACAGCCAACGGATAGAGTTCCCGGCACCAGACGTTGTCGAGATTTTCCGTGAGGAAGTGGCTCAGCATGACAGTTCGGGTAGGGATCAACGGCTTCGGTCGAATCGGTCGCAACTTCTATCGAGCGGTCAGGGCGTCCGGCGCCGACATCGAAGTCGTGGCGGTCAACGACCTCACCGACAATGCCTCGCTCGCGCACCTGCTGAAGTTCGACACGATTCTCGGTCGCCTCGATGCCGAGGTGACCTCGACCGACGAGTCGATCACGGTCGGGGACTCGAGCTTCGTGGCGTTCGCCGAACGCGAGCCCGCCAACATCAAGTGGGGTGACTCCGGGGTTGACGTCGTGGTGGAGTCGACGGGATTCTTCACCGACGCCACCCAGGCCAGGGCCCATGTCGATGCCGGCGGTGCCAAGAAGGTGATCATCTCGGCGCCCGCGAAGAATGAGGACATCACGGTGGTGATGGGCGTCAACCACGAGGCGTACGACGCCAGTGCCCACACCGTCATCTCCAACGCATCATGCACGACGAACTGTCTCGCGCCGATGGCCAAGATCCTCAACGACGGAATCGGCATCGAGCGTGGGCTGATGACGACCATCCATGCCTACACCGCCGACCAGAACCTCCAGGACAACATCCACAAGGATCTGCGTCGGGCCCGTGCCGCGGCCCTGAACATCGTGCCGACCTCCACGGGTGCGGCCAAGGCTCTCGGCCTGGTGCTGCCCGAGTTGAAGGGCAAGCTCGACGGCTATGCCCTGCGGGTGCCGGTGCCGACGGGATCGGTGACCGACCTGACCTTCACCGCGTCGAAGGAGACCAGCGTCGAGGAGATCAACGCGCTGTTCAAGGCGGCCAGCGAGGGTGCGTTCTCTCGTTTCGTGACGTACTCGACCGACGAGATCGTCTCGTCGGATATCGTCACGGATCCGTCGTCGTGCACCTTCGACTCGCCCTTGACCAAGGTGATCGGTGACCAGGTCAAGGTCGTCGGCTGGTACGACAACGAATGGGGCTACTCCAACCGACTGGTCGACCTGATCGTCCACGTCGGCGCCTCGCTCTGACCCCCACCCGTTCAGCACAGGAAGACAGGCATGGCAGGCATCGACACGCTCACGTCCGAACTCGGCGGGAGCCTCGCCGGCAAGCGCATTCTGGTCCGGTCCGACCTCAACGTCCCCCTCGACGGCACCACGATCACCGACGACGGCCGCATCCGTGCGAGCGTGCCGACGATCAAGGCACTGGCCGAGGCCGGCGCACGCGTGGTCGTCACGGCTCACCTGGGCCGTCCGAAGGGTGCGCCCGACCCGGCGTACTCCCTGGCACCGGTGGCCGCGCGCCTCGAAGAGCTTCTCGGGGCCCGGGTCGCCTTCGCCACCGACACGGTGGGGGAGTCGGCGCGCGAGACCGTGGACGGCCTCGCCGACGGCGAGATCGCGGTCCTGGAGAACGTGCGCTTCAACGCCGGCGAGACCAGCAAGGACGACGCCGAGCGCGGGGACTTCGCCGACCAGCTGGCGGCCCTCGCCGACGGTTTCGTCAGCGACGGCTTCGGGGTCGTGCACCGCAAGCAGGCCTCGGTCTACGACGTGGCGATGCGGCTGCCCCACGCGATGGGCAACCTGGTTGCCGCCGAGATCGACGTCCTGCGCCGCCTGACCGACAGCCCCGACCGTCCCTATGTGGTGGTGCTCGGCGGGTCCAAGGTCTCCGACAAGCTCGGGGTCATCGACAACCTGCTGGACAAGGCCGACAAGCTGCTGATCGGCGGCGGCATGGTGTTCACCTTCCTCAAGGCACAGGGCCTCGAGGTGGGCAAGAGCCTCCTCGAGGACGACCAGCTCGATGTCTGCCGTGACTACACCGAGCGAGCCAAGGCCTCCGGCGTCGAGATCCTGCTGCCCACCGACATCGTTGTCGACACCGCCTTCCCGAGCGATGACCGGACCCCGCAGCCGCAGGTGGTCGCGGCCGACGCAATCCCCTCCGACGCTCTCGGCCTCGACATCGGCCCCGAGTCGGGTGCCGCCTTCGCGGCCGCGCTCGCCGACGCCCGCACCGTGTTCTGGAACGGGCCGATGGGGGTCTTCGAGGTCGACGAGTTCGCTGCCGGCACGCGTGCGGTCGCGGAGGCGCTGACCACGGTCGACGGACTCTCTGTCGTGGGCGGTGGCGACTCCGCTGCCGCCGTACGCCAGCTCGGCTTCGAGGAGTCGGCCTTCGGCCACATCTCGACCGGTGGCGGAGCCAGCCTCGAGTACCTCGAGGGCAAGGAACTTCCCGGCATCACCGTCCTCGAGAACTGAAGGAGCACCGTGGCCAAGCGCATCCCGCTGATGGCGGGCAACTGGAAGATGAACCTCAACCACCAGGAGGCAGTCGTCCTGGTGCAGAAGCTGGCGTGGACCCTGTCCGACAAGCGCCACGACTACACCAAGGTCGAGGTCGTGGTCGTTCCGCCGTTCACCGATCTCCGCTCGGTCCAGACACTCGTCGACGGCGACCGCCTGTCCGTGAAGTACGGCGCCCAGGACGTCTCCATGCACGACTCCGGCGCGTTCACCGGTGAGATCTCGGCCGCCATGTTGGCCAAGCTCGGCGTCTCCTACGTCGTGGTGGGTCACTCGGAGCGTCGCGAGCTGCACGGCGAGACCGACGCTGTGGTCAACGCCAAGGCGGTCAAGGCGATCGCTGCGGACATGACCCCGATCGTGTGCGTCGGTGAGGGGCTCGAGGTGCGGCAGTCCGGCGCTCAGGTCGAGCACACCCTGGCCCAGGTCGACGGATCCCTCGCCGGTCTCACCGCTGAGCAGGTTGCCGCCCTGGTCATCGCCTACGAACCGGTCTGGGCGATCGGCACCGGAGAGGTGGCCACGCCCGACGACGCGCAAGAGGTCTGTGCGGCGATCCGCAAGCGACTGGTCGAGGTGCACGGCGAGGCCGCCGGCGCCGCGTGCCGCATCCTGTACGGCGGCTCGGTGAAGGCGGCGAACATCGCCGGCATCATGGAGAAGCCCGACGTCGACGGTGCCCTGGTCGGAGGCGCCAGCCTGCAGGCTGACGAGTTCGGCGGCATCTGCCGGTTCTACGACATGCCGGTGCTGTGATCCCCGAAATCGTGAGTTAGTGTTGCCGCTGTGACTTTGATCTTCACCACACTCCTCGTGATCACCAGCCTGCTGCTGATCGCCATGGTCCTGCTGCACAAGGGCCGTGGCGGCGGACTGTCCGACATGTTCGGCGGCGGCGTCTCGAGCAGCCTGGGTGGCTCGTCGGTCGCCGAGCGCAACCTCGACCGGCTCACGGTCGGACTCGGTGTGATCTGGGCCGCGTGCATCATCGCGTTGGCCCTCCTGATGGCTTACAGCGGCGTCTGAGAGGGCTGAACCGTGGCTGGTGGAGGAAGCGCAATCAGGGGTAGCCGGGTCGGGGCCGGTCCCATGGGCGAGGCGGAGCGCGGTGATGCCGCCCCCCGTCAGAACATCACCTACTTCTGCTCCCACGACCACCGTTCGGTCGTGGCGTTCTCGGTCGAGGCGACAGTCCCCGACTCCTGGGACTGCCCCAAGTGCGGGCTGCCGGCCAGCCAGGACTCCGAGAACCCGCCGCCGGCTCCCAAGATCGAGCCCTACAAGACCCACCTGGCCTACGTGAAGGAGCGGCGCTCCGACCAGGAAGCGGCCGACATCCTCGACGAGGCGGTCAAGCTGCTGCGCTCGCGCCGCAAGTCCGGTGACATCATTTTCTGAGCGCATTCCGCTGAGACAACGGTGTCAGAGCCGAGTCGTGGTCGTCGGGTCTCGTCGGGCCTGACTCCGTGACGCCTCGTCGGGCCGTCACTGGGCCTGCGACACGCTCGACATGTTGAAGTCGGGCACGCGCAAGGCGGGCATCGCGGTGCGAGAGAAGTAGTCCTCGCCCCACTCGCGGCTCAGTGTCGGCACGGTCGCCGAGGCGTGGCTGAACCGGTTGAGCAGATCGATCGGGCTCTCGTTGAACCGGAAGTTGTTCACCGCACCCGTGACCTCGCCGTTCTCCACGAGGTAGACCCCGTCGCGGGTCAGGCCGGTCAGCAACAGGTTCTGCGGATCGACCTCACGGATGTACCACAAGCAGGTGAGCAGGAGACCGCGTTCGGTGCCGGCCACCATGTCGCTCACGTCGCCCGTGCCACCCTCCACCTCGAGCACGAGGTTGTCGATGCCCGGCGTCACGGGCTGTTCGGTCATCGAGGCCGAATGAGTGGTCTGGGTGAGGGCGGTCAGCTCACCACCCCGGATCCAGTCGGTCGGCTGCAGCTCACGTGCGTTGTCGAAGACGCTGGAGTTGTTGCCCGAGGACGACGCGACGACGTGGGGCGAGCACTCCAAGCCGGGGCACGTCGGGTCGCTGCGCAGTCGCACACGTGGATCGGCGATCCGCTCACCGATGCGGGTGCCGCCTCCGCGTCGCGAGTAGACCGACTGGCCCTCGTGCGCGACGCGGGCGCCGGCCTCCCAGTAGGCCTCCACGGCCAGGTCGGCCATCGCGGTAGGCGGCAGGATGGTGTCGTAACGGCCCGCAGGCAGCTCGATGCGACGCCGCGCCCACCCCAGACGCTCGGTCAACGCGGCGTCGAGGTCGAGCGCCGACACGTCACGGAAGTCGCGGGTCGCGCCACCCACCCAGGCACTGGTGGACAGGTCGGCGCTCTTGCCCGTGGCGCCGTAGTGCCCAGTGGGCTGCGCGTGGCGGAGGCGTACGCCGGTCGTCGACCCGAGGTAGGTCGTGACCATCTCGTGGGACACGAAGCCGTAGTGCACGCGTTGCTCGGCCTCGGCTCTGCCGAAGACCTCACCCAGCTGAGGCGCGAAATCGGAGAAGACCCCGATGGAGGTCTCGGCCGGCGGCTCGGTCCAGTCGCGGGCGACTGTGCCCTCGCTCAGGGGGTGTGCGTCCTCGGCGGGCGAGGCCGTCTCCGCTGCCAGGTCGGCGGACTCCACGAGCGCCCCGACCTGCTCGCGGGTGGTGGCCGTGCCGGTCACGGATGCGGTCGCGACGCCGTCGGCGCGATCCTGGAACGCGATCACCGTGAACGTGCCGCCGTGCATGACGCCGTTGGTCGTCAACGTGTTGTTGGCCCAGCGCAGGTTGGCCGCGGTCGAGACGTTCACGAACGCCACACAGTGGCTGCTCCGGCTGGTGGCCAGGGCGTGCTCGACAAGTTCTTGGGGGGTGGTCATGACTGTCCTGCCTCGTCGGTCGTGTTGAGGATGCGCACTCCGCGGAACAGTGACGTCGGGGCTCCGTGACTGACCGAGGCCACCTGCCCGGGCTGCGCCTTGCCGCAGTTGAACGCGCCGTGCAGCTGCCAGGTCTCAGGACCGCCGACGGCCTCGAGTGAGTTCCAGAAGTCGGTCGTGGTGGCCTGGTAGGCCGCGTCACGGACCTGGCCGGCGAGTCGGCCGTCCTCGATGCGGAAGAAGCGCTGCCCGGTGAACTGGAAGTTGAAACGCTGCATGTCGATGGACCAGGACTTGTCGCCCACGACGTAGAGCCCGCGCTCGACGCGGGCGATCAACTCCTCGGTGCTCGGCCCGCTCTGGGCAGGCTGCAGCGACACGTTCGCCATCCGCTGGATCGGGATGTGTCCGGGGGAGTCGGCGTAGGCGCAGCCGTTGGACCTCCCGTCGGGGCCGGCCAGCTTCGGGCTGCGGCCGGCGATCGGCCGGTCGAGCTGGTAGCCGACCAGCACTCCGTCGCGCACGAGCTCCCACTCCTGGGTGGCCACCCCCTCGTCGTCAAAGCCGACGGTGGCCAGGCCGTGCTCGACGGTGCGATCACCGGTCACGTTCATCGCGGGCGAGCCATATTGCAGGGAGCCGAGCTTGTCGGGGGTGGCGAAGGAGGTGCCGGCGTAGCTCGCCTCGTAGCCCATCGCCCGGTCGAGTTCGGTGGCGTGCCCGACGGACTCGTGGATCGTCAGCCACAGATTGGAGGGGTGGATCACCAGGTCGTAGGTGCCGGCCTCGACGCTCGGCGCCGCGAGCTTCTCTTCCAAGAGGTCGGGCACGTCGGCGAGCTCGGCGTCCCAGTCGTAGAGGTCGCCGACGGCGAACTCCCACCCACGACCGACCGGCGGTGCGATGCTGGCCATCGAGTCGAAGACCCCACTGGTCGGGTGGGAGCCCATGGCCTCGAAGTGCGGCTGCATCCGAATGCGCTGTTGCGTGGTCGTGGTCCCGGCCAGGTCCGCGTAGAACTTGTTCTCCTGGACCTGCTGGAGTGACGCGCTGGCGTGCTCCACGGCCCGGTGCCCGCGCAGCCGGTTGGTCCACTCCACCAACAGAGCCGACTTCTCGGCGGTGGGCACGTCGAACGGATTGATGTCGTAGGCGGAGACCCAGGTGACGTCGGCGTACGTCGGCTCGGGTGCGAGCACGATCGCGCGGCGGGTCATGCCTGCGGCGACCAGGGCGACCTGCACGGCCTCCTCGGCGACCCGGATGGCGTCGTCGGTGGTCAGCCGGATGCCGGAGGCGAAACCCCAGGCACCCTCGTGGACCACGCGCACCGCGAATCCGAGGTCGACGTGTTCGCTGGCATCCTGCAGGACGCCGTCACGAACCTCGAGATCCTGGTAGCGGACCCGCTCGAACCGGAAGTCGGCGTGGGTGACCCCGAAGTCCCTGACCCGGCGCAGCGCGGCATCCGCGAGTTTGCGGAAGGGGAGTCGGGTGAACGTGGGATCGATGCCTGACGCTGACATGCAGCCAACGTAGCGGACGGGTCTGACACCCTCAGCCTGCGGCACGCGTGATGGCGACCGACGAGCCGGTGCGATCCTTGGCGACGCTCAACTGGGTGGGGATGCGGCTGCGCATCTCGGCCACGTGGCTGACCACACCCACCACCCGACCGCCGTCTCGCAACGTGTCGAGGGTGTCCATGACATCGTCAAGAGTCTCGGAGTCGAGTGAGCCGAAGCCCTCGTCGACGAAGAGCGTGTCGAGCTCGGCACCGCCCGCCTCCTGGGTCACGACGTCGGCCAGGCCGAGGGCCAGGGCCAACGAGACCACGAACGTCTCACCCCCACTCAACGTGGCGGGATCACGGTGCTCGCCCGACCATTCGTCGAGCACCAGCAGGCTCAGGCCGCCGCGGCTCTCACCGGCACCCCGGCGACCGGTGTGCTCGAGTGAGTAGCGCTGGTCGCTCATGCGCAACAGACGCTCGTTGGCCGCGGCGACCACCTGGGTGAGTCGCCAGGCCAGCACGTAGGCCGACAGGCGCATGCGCAGCTCGTTGTCGGCGGACTTGCCCTCGACGAAGGCCGCCAGCTCGGCCGCCACGGCGTAGGCGGTGTGCAACGGGCGCCACGCCTCGAGTGTGGTCTCGAGCTGGGCACCGAGGTCGACGAGCCGCCTGGCACGAACCTCGCTGACCTGTGCTGCGCTGCGTGCTGCCCCCAGGTCGTCGAGCCGGGCGACGTGCAGCGCGTCGGCCGCGGCAGTGTCGCGGGCGGGCTGGAGCAGCGCGTCGGCGACCGCTGGGTCCTCGAGCACCGCACGGCTGGCCGAGAGCCGGGACTCGTGTCGCGCGATCTCCGACTCGAGTCGCTGCGCCTCACCGTCGGTCAGCACCGCGGTCAGTGCGTCGTCGGGGGCGGCGAAGTCGTGCTCGGCCAGCCACGCGCTCAGGTCGGCCTCGGCGTCGGCGGCTCGCTGGGTGGCCACCCTGCTGGCATGCTCGAGACGCAGTGCCGCCTCGCAGGCCTCGGCAAGGTGGTGTCGATCGGAGATCAGGGACGCGAGCTCGGAGTGTCCGGAACCGTCGAGCAACCCGTCAATCACGGTGGCGATGCGCTGGTGCTCGGCCTGGTCGGCATCGAGCTGCGTGCGGGTGGCGGCGAGCTCCACCCGGCACGACTCCAGGTCCGCCCGCGCAGCCTGCAGGCTGCGCTCCGCGAGGACCAGGGCTGCCTCGAGCTCGCCGCGGGCGCGGGCCCGGTTCGCAGCGGCGACGTGCGCCCGCTCGGTGGCGTCATGGGCGGCCAGGTCCTGTTCACGACTGGTCGTGCCCACCTCACGCTCGAGCAGCCCGAGGGTGGCGGTCAGCTCGTGCACCTTGAGGTCGTGGGCGGTGCGCTCTCCCTCGGCGTCGTCGAGGCGCCTGCGGGCCTCCTTCTCCGCCGTCGCGGTGGGCGCCCCCGGGGCGGGCTCCGCCTTGTGCGGGTGGTCGGCCGACCCGCAGACCGGGCAGGAGGCTCCCACGGCGAGGTCGGTGGCGATCTCGGCGGCCATGCCGCGGATGCGTGCCTCGCAGAGCTCCAGCCAGTGCTCCTTGAGGGCCTGGCAGACGTCGGTGTGCGAGCGACGCTGATCTCGGGCCGTCGCCAACTCGGTGCGCAGCGAGGCGATGCGGTCATGGGCTGCGAGCCGGGCGACGACGACGGCGACGTCTGCGGACAGGCGCTCGGCCTCGACGGCCGCCTCACGCGCC
>NZ_BCRJ01000033.1 GCF_001552535.1 Nocardioides jensenii JCM 1364 = NBRC 14755
GACTCCGCACACTTTGCCCTGGCGCAACTCTTCCTGGAGCTGGGTTAGTTCTTCGCGGCGTCCAAAGAAGTCAGAGCCCGTGACCGGGAGGGTCTCGTCGTACAGATTCCGGCTGGCCAACTTGTGAAGTAACTCTTTTCGCAACCCCAGGGCCAATGCGTCAGGTCGGCCTCCCCGAGGGAGGTGAACTCCGAGGATTGGTTCGTCGCCCATCCAGGAGTCGAGTTTCCGGCCGGCCATCGGGTCGTTCGAAGACACGATGACGAAGTGGTCCTCACATGACCTGTCGTTGGGTAGGGAACCTCGGCGCTGGGGTACTTGACGCAGGGCGGCGGGCTGCAGTTCATGGTTGGGCGAGTAGATAAGCATCACGTCTCGCGTCAAACCGAACCGGGCCGAGAGATCTGGGCCGGGAGACACCAGTGTTACCCACGACTGGTCCTGGTACTTGCGAATGTAGCTGAAATCCGCCCTGAGGATCCTGAGGGCCTGGCGATGTTCAACCACCTCTGGGACCTCTTTGCGGAGTCGATTGAACTCCTCCGACAATTTCCGGTCCCCAAACGCGGACGCCTCTGACACGCGTTCCTCCCCAAGTCGATTGCTCCGACCATAACGGGACTGCAGGACGCACACAGGCGATTCCGTCGTCACAGCCGCGAAGGCCGTACCGGCCTCAGCTATTTGAAGCTTGACCAGTCGCCCGTGCGAACACGGCGACGAGGCCGTCAGCTCGCGCTGCGGGCCAGCGCGCTTGACGTCGGGATACTCGGCGGCAGGGGTCGCACCCGGGCGATCGCAGGTGTGTCTATCTGGGCGAAGTGACGCGATAGTTGCAGGCGTCGACGGGACTCGTGGAGGGCGGCGCGATCGCGCCGACTAGTCGGCAGCAGATAGTAAGCGTTCTCGCAGGTCTGCTTGCAGTGGTCTTCATCACTGCGGTCAACATCGGCAATCACGCCACAGCAGGGCTCCTATGCACCTATGTGGTCAAGAACGCCCGGAGCGATCAACGGTGGTGAAAGACTTCGAGCCTTCGAGTTCGTGGGCCGACAAGTCTCCGCTGTCACCTGATTGTGCAGGAGGCCCTATGCCGTGACGACGATCTCGATTCCGTCACTTGCCGGACCGATGGCCGTCTGTGCAACTACGGTGCGACCATGCTCAAAGCTCTCGTGATCTCGGCAGCCCTGGTGCTGGCCCTTGCTGGCTGCAGTGACGACTCCTCCGAGGGCGCCGATCCCACGGCACAGAGCGCTGCCGAGGTGTTGAAGTCGGAGATCCCCGAGATCACTGAGTTGGTCACCATCAACGAGGACAACGATTCCAACAACCTCATCGGTCGTCCCAACGGCTATGTGGCCGCGACGGTGGTCTACGACTCCCGTGTGTCCTGTGAGGCCGAAGATCTCGGGGTCGACTGCGGCGCCACGATCGAGGAGTGGCCGTCGCGCCGCGCGGCCCAGGAGCGGTCGGAATACATCCAGAGCCTGCTGTCGGGCAGCAGCATGTTGGGCAGTGAGTGGAACACCGTGCGCGGTCACTTGCTGCTCCGCGTCTCCGGGTCGATGAAGCCGTCGGACGCCGACCGCTATGAGGACGTCTTCACCTCTGCCGAGCTGGCATCCGAAGTCGAGGACGAAGACGACGCTGAAACGACTCCGACGGCGACCGGGAGCGTGGCGGAGCCAGCCGAAGCCGAGGACTTCGGGATCGAGAGTGGGTTCACCACGGGCACCGACTCGATCGGGACCCGCCACACCTCTGCTGGCGCCCGGTTGACCAACCCCAACAGCGACCTCGCGGCGTACGACGTACAGGTGCTGTTCAACCTGATCGGCCAGAACGGCGACGTCATCGACACCGCTACCGAGACCGTCCCTTACGTTGGACCCAGCGAGGTCGTTCCTGTGGCGCCAACGCAGATCGGATTCGACCTGAAGGCCAAACCGACCGACCTGCAGGTCAAGGTCATCGCCGAGTTCAGCGAGGACAAGGGACCGGAGAGCGCGGCGGTGCTGCAGATGGAGGGCGCCGAGGTGATCAAGGGCGAGTATGGAAACGAGCTCAGCGGGCGGGTGACCAACACGACTGACGTCGTCACGGAGTGGTCGTCCTGGAGCTGCATCTTCCTCAATGGCAAGAAGGTCGTGGGCGGCTCGTCCTCCGGGATCAGTGACCCCATTCCGCCCGGCACCATGGTGCAGTTCGATGACAGTCTGAGCATCGACGACCTGCTGCCCAAGAAGGTCGAATGCCGAGTCCTGGCCGATCTGTCCTGATCGGACCGTCGTCCTCCAGCGGGCCGTCGGGGGACTGCCTCGCCGTCGGGGCGCTGGCCTTCTGTTTGGCTCAGAAGTCACGCGGCTGCGCCGACATTTGAATAGCATGTCGATGCCACTCACCGGTTGAGATCATGGCGCCGGAGAAACGGGGGAGCCATGGCTGGTCGTGGGACGTCGTGGGTCAGGTCGAGTCGGCGAAGGGTCTGCGTCGCGTTGCTCGTTGGCGTCCTCGCCCTCGCGCTGATCTCGCTTGACTCGGCCCGGGCTCCGAAATCGGTTCAGGTCGAGTCAGCGGCGACCATCGCGGCTCGAGCGGATGCCGTCGCAGCTCTGCAGGCACTTGAGGGTGGCGACCTGATGGCTCTCGGAGAGGGACTGGCCGGCCATCGTGCAGATCCGGCGTTCGCCTACTTCTTCACGGCTGAAGCGTCGCCGCAGAAGCTGGGTGATGTGCTGGCGACGGTTGCCGAGCCTGACGGTCTCGGGCTCAAGGACGACGTCGACCCAACGGCGTACGACCTGGTGTTGACCGACCTTGCAGACACGTTGTCGTTGGCCACACAGGACACGGGTGAGTTCGTGCTTCCCGCTTCATGGGCGGAGGACTTCGCGGCGTACTCGACAAACCCTGAGCCTCTGGATGGCGAGAGCGTCGATGCTGATCGAGTCGCACAGGACCAGGCCAACAGGCAGAACCTGCTGTTGTTGCTCTCGCGGGGGCGATGGGGGACTGAGTTCCTCATGACGGTCACCAAGGCCTTCTGGGAGTGGGAGCACGACTCGAGTGCCGACGGTGATCCCTGGCCGGGGGTGCCGCTGACCTTCATGCCGGACGGTGGGACCGATGCCCGATTTGCACCTGCGCCGAACGGGGTCTTCGTCACCGACGGCATGGTCGCGCTGATGGCCGCGTTGACGTCCAACCCTGAAGCCGCTGGATGGGCATTCGTGGACTTCCAGCCGGGCACTCACAACGTCTCCTTCGAGGGCGACGATCACCAGATGGGGACGTTCGCCCACTACCTCTTCTTCGAGCGCGCCGACTCCGGCGTTGCGGATGCCGATGGCGCGGGGTCGTCCACATTTGCCACCGCCTTGATGTCTGCGGTGCGGGCGACGGGCGGGTCGTACGCCGAAGGTGCGGTCGGTCCCAGAGCGGATGCCTACATCCTCGAGGACTACCAGGATGCCTTAGAAGACGAGGCGGAGCGGCGCGGGAACGTTTGGTACAAGCAGGTGGGTCGTTCCGCCATGGCAGTGACCCATTTCCTCCACGAGCACGGACACTCCATCCTTGACGTGGTCTCGGCAGTCCCGGGCTTGGGGGCGCCGGCCGACCTGGCCAACGGCATCTGGTCCGGTGTCGAAGGCGACTGGAGCGCCGCAGGCCTCTCGGCAGCGGGGGTGGTGCCCCTGCTCGGAGACACGCTCGTTGTGGCGGTGAAGGCCAACAAGGCGGTCAAGCTGCTCAAGCGCGGCGTCGGCGCCGCGGAACGGATCTCCGCCGCCGATGACCTCCCCAAGGGTGCCACCAACCTCGGCGCCGACGTGCTCCAGTTCGACAATGCCGATGACTTCCTGGCGGCGCTTGAGAGCCCATTGCCAGGCTTCACCTATCAAGTCGGCGAGACCGCCTACCGGGTGGCTCCCGACGGCAAGTTGGTGACACACGTGGGCGGACCGGGCAAGGAGTCGCTCCGCAGAAGCAAGAAGGTGAAGGTGCTTGTGGCACGTGCTTCGAGGACCGCGATCTCGCCGCTGCTCTCACCACGTGCCTTGGCCCGCGAGGCGGAGCATCAAGGGCTCCTGGAGTACGAACTGGAGTTCAAGGTCTCCGTGGACACCGAGCAGGTCTTGGCGCATGTCGGCGACCTCGTCAGTGGACGCTTCTTCGACGGTGTGGCTCTCAAGGACGACGGCACCTACGAGGCGATCGACGTGCTCTATGGGGATGAGGAACAGAGCAGCACTCAGATCAGATTCGACGAGGGCGTTGGCGTCGAGTCACCGGCGCTGGCCACCTTGAAGCTCGGCGAGACGGTGAAGATCACGTCGGTCGTCGTGGTCCGTGTGGCTCCGTGAGCTCGTCGCGAGGTGAGCCCTGGACCGGGCACGTCTTCGAGCCTCGACGCTGTCTTCTGGATCCTGAGGCCATCGAGAGCAATTGAGGCAGATGCCTCACGCGCGGCGAGGGCATCCAGCCGCACTGTGAAGGCATGACAACCACGACACCACGGCAGGCCGTTGAGGCGCTGCAGGGCAACCCCTCGCTTCCCGAGGGCGACGACGAGCGATTCACCGGGTACGGCGTCATGGGCATGCCGTTCGCCAGCGGGCACTACCTCGCCTTGCGCGACATGGTGGCCAGCTCGGTCGGGCCGGCGTACAGGGCGATCTGGTTCCGCGATCCGGGGGGACGCTGGACCATCCACACGACCGGCCCGACCGAGCTGACCTGTCCGCGCTACTTCGGGTCGGTCGCGGCCGGGACTCGCGTGCCGGGCATCGACGTGTCCTGGTCCGACGACCACACGCTCGAGGTGACGCTCGGTGACGACCTGACCTGGCGGATCGAGCTGGGCGCGACGCCGGCGACCCGGATGATGACCGGGATGGGTGGGGTGCTCCCCGAGGCGGGCTGGAACAGCAACGCCGTGCTCGGCGCCATGGGACCGATGGCGCGCACGATGCTGCACACCGGCCGGATCCGGCTCCGCGGAGCGACGCCCAACGGGCCCCACTTCAAGGCCGTGCCGTTGAAGATCTGGCGCGTCGTCGGCAGCGCTGCGACGTACCGGGGCGAGGACCTCGGTGCGCCGGCGCCGCTCGACGAGCAGACTCGCCTGGGCGACTTCTGGCTTCCGCAGCGCGGCGTCTTCTTCGTCGGTCGGGCGCGATTCACGCCACCGATCGAGCAGATCGACAGCGGGGCAAGTGCCGCGGGCGCCAGAATGGGTCAATGACCGCATCGGCGCCGTTGCCCCGCCGGGTCGAGGTGCTCGCCGGCCTGTCGGTGGCGATCGACCTCGGCCTGGGGCAGCCGGCCGAGCACATGCTGCGCTCGTCGATCATCGCGTGCGGGCTGGCGGATCGTCTCGGCCTCAGCCGGGAGCAGAGGGCATGCGTCTACTACACGACGCTGCTGATGTGGATCGGCTGTCACGCGGACTCGCAGGAATACGCGCGCTGGTTCGGTGACGACATCTCCGTCCGGCGCGACGCCTACCTCGTCGACTGGTCGGGCCTGCCCTACCTGCGGTTCCTGGTCGGGAACATCGCGCGCGGCGAGCCGCTGAGCCAGCGGGTGCGGGTGATGGCCACGCTGATGCGCGACGCCCGCGGCCAGCTGGCCACCATGATCCACTCGCACTGCACCTCCGCGGCTGTCCTGGCCCGGCACCTCGGGCTCGGCGCTGACGTCGAGGCGACGCTGGCGTTCACCTTCGAGCGGTACGACGGCGGCGGGCTTCCGGCCGGTGTGTCCGGCGATGCCATCCCGATCGAGATGCGGGTCGCCCAGCTGGCCGACGTCGCCGAGGTGCACCAGCGCATGTACGGCGTCCAGGGTGCGGTCGCGATGGCCAGGAGCCGGCGAGGAGGTCACCTCGACCCGACCGTGGTCGACGCGTTCACCACGGATCCAGACGCGCTCTTCCCGGCGTCCGGCGACGACCCCTGGAACCGGGCACTCGCCATTGCACCCGACTCCGAGACCCCGCTGGACGCGGCCCGCCTGGACGACCTGCTCACCGCCATCGGCGACTTCGTCGACCTCAAGTGCCCGTTCACGCTCGGGCACTCCCGCAACGTTGCCGCAGTTGCCGAGGCGGCCGCCGTACAGCTCGGATTCTCCGTCGACGACACCAACGCCGTACGTCGGGCCGGCCACCTCCACGACGTCGGTCGGATCGGTGTCTCGAACCAGGTCTGGTCGAAGCCGGCCGCCTTGAGCAACGCCGAGTGGGAGCGGGTGCGCATGCATCCCTACCTCACCGAGCGGGTGCTGACGCGCATTCCCGGCCTCGGGCAGGTGGCCGCGATCGCTCGCGCGCACCACGAGCACCTCGACGGATCCGGCTATCCGCTCGGGCTGGCCGGTGCGGCCCTCGGCCGGCCGGAGCGGTTGCTCGCCGCCGTGGTCGCCTACCAGTCAGCGCTGGAACCCCGGCCGTACCGCGAGACCCTGAGCCCCGGGGCGGCCGGGATCCGGTTGCAGGAACGCGCGACCCGCGGTCTGCTCGAGGCCGACAGCGTCGAGGCAGTCCTGGCCGTGGCCGGCCATGCGTCGAAGAAGGTACGCCGCGACGACACCCTCACCCCGCGCGAGGCCGAGATCCTCGGACTGGTCGCCCGCGGCCTTGCCAACCGCGACATCGCAAGTCGCCTGGTGCTCAGCGAGAAGACTGTCCGCAACCACGTCGAACGCACCTACGCCAAGATCGGCGCCACGAACCGAGTCGGCGCGAGTCTCTACGCGCTCCAGCACGGGCTGGTTGCGCCCGCCGACTGACGGCTGGGCACCATGCCGCGATGGACTGCCAGGGTGAGGAAATTGGAGCGGACGCGAGGATTTGAACCTCGACTCCTTCCCTGGAAGGGAAGCGTGCTGCAACTACACCACGTCCGCGAAGGCAGCCTCTGACGAGGCTGACACGTTCGTAGTATGAACCACCTTCGGGAGGATCCGGTGGCCAGGGGGCGACTCCCGGCCACGACGATCTAGCGCCAACCGGTCAGCTTGGCGGGGTTCACGACCATCCACGCGTCGGTGACCAGTCCGCCGGCGACTCGCAGGTTGACCACAGCGCGCACCGCGTCGCCTTCGGTCAGGGTGAACCCGAGTCCGTCGGCGGTGACCTGTTCCGAGAGCGCCCAGGTCGGTCTCTTCGTGAGGACGCCGAGCAGGAACCGCGCGACTCGGAGGGGCCCGACTATGGGGTTTCGGGCCGAGCTCACCACACCGCCACCGTCGGAGCGGAGGATGACCGACGGGTCCAGCAGCTTGGTGAGCGCGCCGAGGTTGCCGCCGCCGGCGGCCGCGAGGAACGCCCGGACCACCGCATCGTGCTCGGCGGGCGGGGCCACCAGGCCGCGGTGCTCGGCGATCCGTCGCCGGGCGGCGGTCGCGAGCTGTCGTACGGCGGCAGGGGAGCGGCCGACGATCTCGGCGACCTCGGGGAAGGGCAGTGCGAAGACGTCGTGCAGCACGAAGGCCACCCGCTCGGCGGGCGTCATCGTCTCGAGCAGCACGAGTAGCGCGGTGCTGACGGTGTCGTCGAGGGTCACCCGATCGGCCGGGTCGGCGGG
>NZ_BCRJ01000034.1 GCF_001552535.1 Nocardioides jensenii JCM 1364 = NBRC 14755
CGCCGGCACCGGCTCGGGCAGCCAGTCGCCGACGTACTGCTCCCGCCGGACGCGCGCCGACTTCAGCACGTCGAGGCAGATCCTGCTTGCGACCCGGGTCAGCCAACCCTGTGGGTTGCCGACCGCCTCGCGCTCCTCCTCGGTCAGGCGGTACCAGCGCAGGTAGGTCTCCTGCACGGCGTCCTCGGCCTCCTCGAGGGTGCCGAGGAGCCGGTAGGCGAGGGCGATCAGTCGGCGTCGCTCCGCCATCACCGCGTCAAGCTCGTCCATCGGGGCTCCTTCGCTGCTCACACCATGGTGACGAGGCACACTGCTCGAGTGTGAGGTCACGACCTCACACTCGTGTGTGCTGTGTCGTCATCACAGGGAACGCCCGCGAACCGCGGGCCCATGAGTACAGGAAGTCATCATGCTGCCGCACGTCAACATCACCAAGCTCTTCCCGGCTGCCTACGAGGCCCAGGTCGCCGCAGACAAGGCCGCCGAGGAGGCCGCCGTGACCGCAGGCCTCGACCCGCTGCTCGTCGAGCTGGTCAAGGTGCGCGCCTCGCAGCTCAACGGTTGCGCCTTCTGCCTGCGCATGCACACGCGCGACGCGCTCGAGAAGGGCGAGACCACCGACCGCCTCGCCCTCGTCGCGGCCTGGTGGGAGTCGCAGTACTTCACCCCGCAGGAGCAGGCCGCCCTCGCGCTCGCCGAACGAATCACCCGGATCGGCGACGAGCACACCGCCCCGGCCCCGCAGATCGACATCGAGGGTGCCCTGGATGAGAAGCAGATCTCAGCGGTCGCCCTGCTGACCATCGTCATCAACACCTGGAACCGGATGGCCATCGCGAGCCACTACCCGGTCGCACCCTGAGCGCGGTTCCGGAGGCAGGTCGGGAGGGCGGCGCAACGTGCCCATCGGGCCTCGAGGGTCCTACCCTCCCGAGCTGACCGTGCGTAGAGACGCGGGATCGAGCAGCTCCATGGACTGACCTGATCCGAGCCGGATGACTCCAGCCTCCTGGAGCGTGGCGAGCCGTCGACTCAGGGTCTCCGGCGTGGTGCCGAGGTAGGAGGCCAGCTCCTTCTTGGTGGTGGGCAGCGTGAAGTCCGCGCGGCCGGCCTCGTCGGCGAGGAGGAGAAGCTGCTGAGCCAGACGCTGGGCGACCGATCGCCCGGTGAGATCGGAGACCATGTGTTCCGCCAAGCCCAAGCGGCCCGACACGGTCTGGAGCATGTGCACCGCCACTCCCGGGTGCTGCCCGAGCAACCTCTTGAACCGCTCCCGGTCGAGCATGCACAGCTCACTCGGCCGCAGAGCGACCGCGAAGTGGTCGGTGGTGGTGTCGGCCAGCAGCGCTGTCTCACCGAGGAAGTCTCCCGGTGACATCAGCCGGAGCAGCTGTTCGGTTCCTGAAGCGGCGAGCCGATGGACCTTGACCAGCCCTTCGTGAACGATGAACAGCCCGGTCCGGTCACCAGGGCCGTAGATGCGTTCGTCACGCTGGTACTGACGCGTCACCACCGCGGAGGCGACGTGATGCTTGGTCGTCTCCGGCAGGCCCGCGAAGAGGGGCACCGTTCGGACGAAGTGCAGTCCGTGGTCATGGCCGTCCATCGGTGATCTCCTTCCGTTCCGCCTCAGTATGCGGCGTCCGTGACACGATGACAGTTCTCTCGCGTCAGGAGTGCGACATGAGCTCGAACAGTTTCGATGCACGCGACCAACTGACCATCGATGGCCAGACCTACGAGATCTACCGGATCGATCGGGTCCCCGGGTCGGCCCGGCTGCCGTACAGCCTCAAGGTTCTCCTGGAGAACCTGCTGCGCAACGAGGACGGCCGGCTCGTCACCGCCGAGCAGGTCACGGCACTGGGGGAGTGGCGTCCCGAAGCCGAGCTGAACACCGAGATCCAGTACACGCCGGCACGGGTGCTGATGCAGGACTTCACCGGTGTTCCGTGCGTCGTGGACCTGGTGGCGATGCGCGACGCGATGACCGAGCTGGGCGGTGACCCCAAGAAGGTCAACCCGCTGATCCCTGCAGAGCTGGTCATCGACCACTCCGTCATCGCCGACGTCTTCGCCCGCTCCGACGCCTTCGGCGTCAACGCCGAGCTTGAGTTCGAACGCAACCAGGAGCGCTACCAGCTCCTGCGCTGGGCACAGCAGTCGTTCGACGACTTCCTGGTGGTGCCACCCGACACGGGCATCTGCCATCAGGTCAACCTCGAGTATCTCTCCCGCGTCGTCTTCACGTCCGAAGGGCCGGCCGGCAAGCAGGCCTACCCCGACACCCTCGTCGGGACCGATTCCCACACCCCGATGGTCAACGGCCTGGGCGTGCTCGGTTGGGGAGTCGGTGGGATCGAGGCCGAGGCCGCCATGCTCGGACAGCCCATGAGCATGCTCATACCGCAGGTCGTGGGCCTCAAGCTCACCGGCGAACTGCCCGAGGGTACGACGGCCACGGACCTGGTCCTGACCGTTGCCGAGTTGCTGCGCAAGATTCGGGTCGTCGGCAAGTTCGTCGACTTCTTCGGCCCCGGGGTCGGCAACGTGCCCCTGGCGACGCGCGCGACGCTGGGCAACATGAGCCCCGAATACGGTTCGACCGGCTCGCTCTTCCCCATTGACGACGAGACCTTGAACTACCTGCGCCTGACCGGCCGCGACGAGCACCAGATCAGGCTCGTGGAGGCCTACGCCCGCGAGCAGGGGCTGTGGCACGACCCCGACCACGTCCCCGACTTCAGCCAGGTCGTCGAGCTGGACCTGGGCACGGTCGCGCCGTCCATCGCCGGACCGAAGCGCCCGCAGGACCGCATCCCGCTGGCCGCGGCCCAACGAGCAGTGCGTGGTCTGCTGGCTGGTGAGTCTCACGAGGCCGCCGTCCAAGGTGGGCTCGACGACGCCTCGGACGACTCCTTTCCCGCCAGCGACCCCATCTCGATCAGCAGCCGGATCGCTCGCGACGAGCCACCCCACGTGATCTCCGACGGCGGGGGAGAGCTGGAGTGGCCCTCCGACCCGGCGGAACTGGTGCTGGAGGGCGACACCATGAGCCTCGACCACGGCGACGTGGTCATCGCCGCGATCACCTCCTGCACCAACACCTCCAACCCGTCGGTCATGATCGGCGCCGCGTTGCTGGCCAAGAAGGCGGTCGAGCGCGGGCTGAGCAGCAAGCCCTGGGTGAAGACCACCCTCGCACCGGGCTCCCGTGTGGTGACCGACTACTACAACAGGTCCGGGCTCACCGCCTACCTGGAGAAGCTGGGCTTCGACCTTGTCGGCTACGGCTGCACCACCTGCATCGGCAACTCCGGGCCGCTGATCCCGGCGGTCAGCGCTGCGGTCGCGGAGCACGACCTCACGGTGGCCGCCGTACTGTCGGGAAACCGCAACTTCGAGGGCCGGATCCACGCCGAGGTCAAGATGAACTTCCTGGCCTCGCCGCCGCTGGTCATCGCCTACGCACTCGTCGGCACGATGCAGACCGACCTGCTCAACGACCCGCTCGGCAACGACACCAACGGCAATCCGGTGTACTTGCGCGACATCTGGCCCACCACAGCCGAGATCAAGACCGTGGTCGATCAGAACCTCGAGGCCGCCATGTTCACCGAGGGCTACTCAGACGTCTACCGCGGTGACGAGAACTGGCGTGGCATGCACATTCCCGAAGGCGATCAGTTCGCCTGGGACGAGACCTCCACCTATGTGCAGCGCCCGCCGTACTTCGACGGTGTGGGGCCTGACCCGGCTCCGGTGCGGGACATCACCGGAGCCCGGGTGCTTGCGCTGCTGGGGGACTCGGTGACCACGGACCACATCTCTCCGGCCGGCGCCATCCGGCAGGACTCGCCGGCCGGCCAGTACCTGGTCGAGCAGGGCGTCGCACCGGGAGACTTCAACTCCTACGGCTCGCGGCGCGGCAACCACAACGTGATGATCCGCGGCACCTTCGCGAACGTCCGACTCCGCAACCAGCTCGTCCCGGGTGTCGAGGGGGGATTCACCCGGCACTGGCCCGACGGCGAGCAGCAGAGCATCTTCGACGCCGCCCAGACGTACGCCGCGGAGCAGGTTCCGCTGGTCGTCATCGCGGGCGCGGACTACGGCTCCGGTTCGTCGCGCGACTGGGCCGCGAAGGGCACCACCCTGTTGGGGGTGCGGGCCGTCATCGCCACCTCGTTCGAACGGATCCACCGCTCCAACCTGATCGGCATGGGCGTGCTTCCGTTGCAGTTCAGCGAGGGTGAGACCGCTGAGAGCCTGGGCCTCACCGGTGAGGAGACGTTCTCGATCGCCGGACTCGAGGGCAGCGACTCGATGCCGGAGCAGGTCACGGTCACCGTCGACGGCGAGGCAGGAACTCGCGAGCTGACCGCCCTGGTGAGGATCGACACCCCGGCCGAGGAGGCCTACTTCAGGCACGGCGGCATCCTGCCCTACGTGCTGCGCCAGCTGCTCGACGACCGATGACGCGAACCCCTTCACAGAAAGGCAGCATCGTGCAGAAAGTGACCCTGACCGCGCTCGCCCGGCACCAGCTCGAGATCGCCCGCAACGCGGCGAGTGGCCGCAGCGGACACACCGTGTTCGGTGGGCACGAGCACCTGATGCGACAGACGATGGTCGCGTTGCGCGCCGGCTCCAGCCTCCAGGAGCACGAGAGCCCGGGCGACGCGACCGTGCACGTGCTGCAGGGCCGCGTGAACCTCGTCGCCGGTGAGGTCAGGTGGAACGGACTGGCGGGCGACCTGCTCATCATCCCCGACGCGCGGCACTCGCTGGAGGCGGTCGAGGACTCCGTCGTACTCCTGACGGTGGCCAAGCAGATCTGACCAGCTCAGGCGTTCTGCAGCAGGCGACGCTCCACCGCTGCGACCGCATCCGGTGACGAGGGGGCGTGGCTCCGGCGGCGCAGCAGGCGCATCGCGTTGACGATGACGACGAGCACCGAGACCTCGTGCACGAGCATCCCGATCGCCATCGTGACGCCGCCGAGCAGTACGCCGAGCAGCAGCAGGACGACCGTGGTGACGGCGATGACGATGTTCTGCCGCATGGTGGCGACCGTACGTCGCGCCAGCGAGATCGCCTCGGGAAGCTTCAGCAGGTTGTCACCCATCAGGGCGATGTCTGCGGTCTCGATGGCGACCGCGGAGCCAGCAGCCCCCATCGCCACCCCGATGTCGGCGGTGGCCAGCGCCGGGGCGTCGTTCACTCCATCGCCGACCATCGCGACCGTGTGGCCCTCACGCTGGAGCTCGAGGACAGCGTCGAGCTTGTCCTCGGGGAGCAGGCCGGCACGGATCTCGTCGACCCCGGTGGCCTTGCCCACCGCTTCGGCGACGAGCCGGGCGTCACCGGTCAACATCACGACCTTGTCGACCCTGGCCGCGTGCAGCTCGGCCACCATCCGAGCCGCGTCACGGCGTACCTCGTCGGCGACGGCCACGACACCCACGACCAGGTCGTCGACCGCGACGATCATCGGGGTCTGACCAGCCGCGGCCATCGACCCTGCCGTGCGTACGGCGGCAGAGGTGTCGGCCATCTCGAACTGTTCGAGGAGCGCGAGGTTGCCGATCAGGACCCGCCGGCCGTCGGTGGTGGCCACGATTCCCTTGCCGGGCACGGGTTCTGTGGCCTCGGGCAGACCGTGCACCGTTGCCCCCTCCGCTGCTGCGGCGTCCAGGATCGTCCGGGCGAGCGGGTGCTCGGAGCCGGCCTCGGCACGAGCAGCCCAGGTCAGCACCTGCGCCCGGTCCATGCCCGGATCCAGGACGACCACCTCAGTCAGCTGGGGGCGGCCCCTGGTCAGCGTGCCGGTCTTGTCGACCGCGACCACGTCGATCCGTGCGGAGGTCTCGAGGAACTCCCCACCCTTGATCAGGATGCCGTCCTTGGCGGCGCGACCGATGCCCGCGACGATCGAGACCGGGATCGAGATGACCAGTGCGCCGGGGCAGCCGATGACCAGCAGCGTCAGCCCGAGCACCACGTCACCGGTGACCAGACCGGCCACCAGCGCCAGCGCCATGATCGCGGGGGTGTACCAGGCCGAGAAGCGGTCCATGAAGAGCTGGGTGGCGGCCTTGGCGTCCTGCGCCTCTTCGACGCGGTGGATGATGCGCGCCAACGTCGTGTCTGCGCCCACCCCGGTTGCCTTGACCTGCAAGAACCCACCCCGCGAGACGGTGCCGGCGAAGACCTCGTCACCGGCGCTCTTCTCGACCGGGAGGGACTCGCCGGTGATGGAAGCTTCGTCGAGCCCACCGGTGCCGTCGATCACGATGCCGTCGACCGGGACCTTGGCACCGTTCTTGACCAGGACGATCTCTCCGGTGGCGACCTGGGCCGCCGGCACCTCGACCTGGGCGCCGTCGTGCATGACCACGGCGACGTCCGGTGCAACGGCGACCAGCTCGGCCAACGCCGAGCGTGTCCGGTTCAGGGTCGTCGTCTCGAGCGAGTGCCCGACGGCGAAGAGGAACGTGACCGCCGCGGCCTCCCAGTGCTCGCCGATGATCACCGCACCGATGGCGGCGACACTGACCAGGAGGTCGATGCCGACGACCTTCGCGAGCAGCGCGCTGACCCCCTTGGCCACGATCGGCGTACCGGCCACCACCGCGCCGGCGACCATCGCGATGTCTCCCGCGGCATCGGTGTCCATGAGGCGGTCCAAGAGGAAGGAGATCGCGATCAGGAGGCCGGCGACGGAGGGGACGGTCCACCTGCCCTCGGTGAGTGAGCGAAGCGTGCTCATGAGTGTTCAGTCCTTGTCGATGTCGCGTCCGGAGTGGTGTTCAGAGCCTCAGAAGGCTGCCGGACTGGAGGTGTAGCCCGCCTTGGCGACGGCAGCGACGAGGTCGTCGACGCTGACCGACCCGTCGTGGTCGATCTCGATCCGCGCGGAGGCGAAGTGCACCTTGACTGCCTGGACGCCTGCCAGGTTGCCCACGCGCTTCTCGATCTTGGCGACGCAGGAGGGGCAGGAGAAGCCCTCGGCCCGCAGGATGGTGTGGGTGACAGTGTCGATGGTGTTCATGGTCAAAGCCCTTCTCGGGTTGCGATCCACCCGCTGTGGGTGATGTCTTCGACGCTATGAGTTCGCGCTGCTCGGCGCCTTGACGCAGATCAAGTCGCGGCCATCGCCGGGTCGACCGCGCTGGATCACCTGGAGACCCTGATGGGGGACTACCCCGTGCGTACCCGGCCCCGGGCCGTTCAGCCTGGGTCGGTCCTGGGACTGCTGACCAGCCCGGCGAGCACAGCCACTCCCAGGACCGCAGCGGCGACGGCGAGGGCGGTCGACGTGCTCCACAGCTCCGAGATCGCGCCGCCGGCGACGGCGCCCAGGGGTGTGCCGCCCCAGGCGATGAGACGGGCCGTCGTGTTCACCCGCGCCTGGAGGTGGTGTGGTGTCACCTGCTGCCGCGCGGTGATGCCGTTGAGCACCACGAGGGTGTTCGACGCGCTCCAGACCAGCAGCACGCCGAGCATCATCGGGTACGCCGGCTCGGTGGCGAGCAGAGCCACCGGCGGTACGCCGACCGCCAGTCCCGCGACCGTGAGACGTCGGGTCGGCACCCAGGCGGCGAGTCGGGGGAGCAGCGCGGCTGCCAGGAACCCGCCCAGCGCCACGACGGTGAGCATCAGCCCGTAGGACTCACCAGCCGTCCGCCCGCCGTCGCCCTGCGCGGCCAGCACCACCAGCAGCGCGGTCACCGCGCCGCCGGCCAGCGAGTTGCCGATGCCGAGCAGGGTGAGGTCACGCACCAGCGGATGCCGCAGCACGAACCTGAGTCCCTCGACGATGTCCTGACGGATCGTCGACCCGGTGCCAGTCGCCTGCCCGGAGCCAGGTGTCGACCCGGAGTCACGCGGCGGGTCCATCGACGCGACCACCCGCAACATCAGGCCCGCCGCAGCGAGGTAGGCGACCGCGTCCACGGACAGCGCCTGGGCAGGCCCGAGAACCCCGACCAGCAGCCCCGCCAGTGCCGGGGCGCCGATGCCGACCAGCGTGGTGCTGGTCCAGATCAGGCTGTTCGCCGCCACGACGCGATCGCGCCCCATGATCGCGGGCAGGGCGCCGAACGCGGCCGCGTCGAACCACACGAAGCAGCTGGCCAGCAGCAGGGCGACGACGAGCACGTGGCCCACCGTCAGAACGCCCAGGGCATGGGCCGCCGGCACGGTGAGCAGCCCGACCGCGCAGGTCACCTGGCTGGCCACCATCACCCGCCGCCGGGGGAGTCGGTCAGCCATCGCGCCGGCCAGCAGCCCCAGGACGAGGTACGGCGCCACCTGGGCAGCCGCGACCATCGATGTCAGCAGCTCGGAGCCGGAGAGGTCCCACACCAGCAGTGATGTGGCCACCGCGGTCACCGCCGAGCCGGCGACCGCGACGATCCGGGCCGCCGCGAAGTGCAGCAGGTCGGGCTCGCGCCACAGCGGCGCCGCCGGACGCGCGGCAGCCCCGCCGTCGGGGACCAGGCCGTCAGCGGCGCGCGCGTCGGTCACGGGTGCAGACCCCGGGCCACCACCTCGACGCCGTCCACGCCGGCAAGGGTCCCGGGCTGGACGAACGAGTTGTCGACGGCGACCAGCCTGTCGTCGCGCACGGCGTCGGTCTCGGGAAAGGTCCTGGCGAGGTAGTCCCTCGTCTCCTGCTCGTGCTCGGGGTTGTTGACGCTGAAGACGAAGGCGTCCGGGTCCTCGGCGAGCACGACCTCGGCGTTGACCTCGGCGCTGAAGAAGTCGGCGAAGAGGCCCTCGTCGTCGGCGAACACGTTCACCCCGCCGGCTCGGCTGAGGATGTCGGTCTCGACCGCGCCGCCGATGGCGTAGAGCGTCCCGGCCTCGACGTAGACCAGTGCGGTGCGGACCGGCTCCTGCTTCCCGACCCGGTCCGTCACCTTCTGCAGGCGAGCCCTGGCAGCCCTCTCCAGCTCGGTCGCCCTCTCCTGGGCGCCGAACACGTCGCCGAGGAAGACCAGGTCGGTGAAGACGTCGGCCACCGTGCCGTCGGAGCGGCGTTCCTCGCACCCCGCCGTCGCGGTGTACGCCGGGATCTCGAGCGCCGCCAGGTCGTCGTACCCGGCAAAGCCCATCTCGGTGTTGAACTCATACTCCGTGCCGCTGAGCACGAGGTCGGGCTCCTGCTTGATCAGCGTCTCCTTGTCCGGCGGCGTGGTCTTGCTGAGGGTCCGCACGGCGCCCACCTCGTCGGCCAGGTTCTCGCTCGTGCCGCCCATCTCGCTCTGTGCCTGGGCGACCACGCGGTCGCCGACCCCGAGCTGGATCAGCAGCTCGGTGATGCTGGGGTGCATGCTCACCACGCGCTCGGGCGGGCTCGGCACGCTCACCTTGCGACCGCAGTCGGTGACGGACACCGGGTAGCCGGCGCCGGCGTGCTTCGCCGCCGAGTCGCTGCGGGCCACGGTGCCGCAGCCGGTCAGGGTCAGGGCCGTCGCGAGTACGGCGAGGCCGGCGACGGTCGTGCGGGGTCGTGCGGTCATGGGTTCTCTCCTGTGGATGGGTCTGCTGATGGAATCAGGCGGTTCTCAGGCGGGGGTACGTCGTACGCCACGGCCTGTGTGACGCGGGTCAGCCGCGTCGGCGCGGGCTGACGGTGATGAGTGGTCGAGCGGTGCGTGGATGGGTCAGCACGTCGCAGGTGACGGCGTACACCTCCTCGACGCGCTCGCTGGTGAGCACCGCCTCGGGGCTGCCCTGCGCGACCAGGCGGCCGTGCTGCAGCAGCGCGACCTGGTCGCAGTACGCCGCGGCGAGGGTCAGGTCGTGCAGCGCCACGAGGCAGCTGATGCCGAGGGAGCGGACCAGCTCGAGCAGCTCGAGCTGGTGGGAGACGTCGAGGTGGTTCGTGGGTTCGTCGAGCAGCAGCAGCTCGGGCTCCTGACACAGCGCCCGGGCGAGCAGCACCCGCTGGCGCTCGCCGCCGGAGAGCGTGGAGAAGTCCCGGTCGGCCAGCTCCTCGCCACGCACCCGCGCGAGGCAGTCGCGGGCCAGGTCGGTGTCGGTTCCGCGGGCACCGCGGCTCCGGCGGTGCGGGATGCGGCCGAGCTGCACCACGTCGAGCACGCTGAGCTGCAGGTCGGTGGCGTGGTCCTGGGCGAGCACGGCGCAGCGGCGGGCCAGATCCCGCGGACGGGTGGTCGCCAGGTCGAGCCCGGCAGTGCGCACGTGGCCGCTGTGGTGGCGCATGGCGCCGTACGTCGTCCGCAGCAGCGTCGACTTGCCGCTTCCGTTCGGACCGAGCAGCCCGACCATCTGCCCGGTCGGCACCTCGAGGGAGACCCGGTCGAGCAGCGCGCGCCCGTCGATGACGACGGACACGTCGCAGAGCTCCACGGCGAGCTCGGTGGCGAGCGCGCTCATGAGCCGACTCCGACCGGGCGACGGCGCAGGAGCCACAGGAAGAACGGGGTGCCGACCAGTGCGGTGACCACGCCGATCGGCAGCTCGCGCGGTGACGCGGCGGTGCGGGCAACGGTGTCGACGACGACCAGCAGGAGCGCCCCGACCAGGAGCGAGACCGGCAGCAGGCGGCGGTGCTCGGCTCCGACCATCAGCCGGCAGACGTGGGGGACGACCATGCCGACGAAGCCGATCCCGCCCGCGACCGCGACGACGCTGCCGACCAGCAACGAGGTCACCAGGAGCGTCTCGACGCGGAACCGGGTGACGTCGACTCCGAGGGAGGTCGCAGTCTCGTCGCCGGTCATGATCGCGTTGAAGTGGTCGACCCGCCACCATGCGTAGCCGATGCCGATCCCCAGTCCGAGGGCCGGCAGGAGCAGCGTGCCCCAGGTGGCCGAGGCGACGCTCCCGAGCAGGAAGAAGAGCAGCCCGGGCAGCTTGCCGTGATCGGCGGTCACCGTGATCCAGCTGGTCGCCGCGCTGAACAGGTAGGAGAGCGCGACGCCGGCGAGCACCAGTCGCAGCGGCTCGATGCGCCCGCCGCGCGAGGCCAGGGAGTAGACGAGCAGACCGGCCAGCACCGCACCGGCGAACGCGGAACCGGAGACCACCAGACCGGGCACGGTGGCGCCGAGCACCAGTCCGATCACCGCACCCAGGGCGGCTCCCGACGACGCACCGAGGAGGTAGGGATCGGCCAGCGGGTTGCGGACGACGGCCTGGAGGACCACGCCGACCAACGCGAGCGTGGCACCGACCAGTGCGGCGAGCAGCACCCGCGGCGTCCGGAAGACCCACACGATCCGCTCGTCGATCAGCGACCACGTGGCCTCGTGCTCGCCGGGCACGAGATGGGCCCAGAGCACGCGGGCCGTGGTGGTCGGGTTGACGGCGATCGGGCCGAGCCCGATGCAGACCACGGCACTGGCGATGAGGAGCAGGAAGAGGCCCGCGACCAGGACGGGCTGCGGTGGTCGGGGGAGCGGCGTACGGCGCAGTGAGGTGGTGGACACGAGAGCACCCTAAAACAAGAATGAGAATCATTCGCAAGTGGGGGTGCTGTGCCGGCCCGAGGGTCGACGGTGGCGCTGTGCCGTGAAGCGCGGGCACACCAGGGTCGGTGGTTCAGACCTCGACGCCGCCGTCGGTGGGCCCCTGGGTGACCTCGAGCGAGTCGAACACGGTCGGCGGCTCGCGCCAGGGGTCGGGCAGGTTCCCGGCTCGCGCTGCCTCGATGGCCCGCCACACCCGCTGCGGGGTGCACGGGATGTCGATGTGGCGGACGCCCAGGTTGCTCAGGGCGTCGATGACGGCGCTCTGCACCGCGGGTGTGGACCCGAGCGTGCCGGACTCGCCGATCCCCTTGGCGCCGAGCTCGTTGAGGTCGGTCGGCGTCTCGGTGTTGGACGCCTCGAAGCTGATCGTGTCGGCACTGGTCGGCATCTGGTAGTCCGCGAAGGTCGAGGTGACGGGCTGCCCGGAGTCGTCGTACACGAACTGCTCCCACAGTGCCTGCGACATGCCCTGCGCGATGCCCCCGTGCTGCTGGCCGACGACGATCGTGGGGTTGAGGATCCGCCCGCAGTCATCGACGGCGACGTGCCGCAACGGGACGACGTGACCGGTCTCGGTGTCCACCTCGACGACCGAGACGTGGGCCCCGAACGGGAAGGTGGCGCCGGCCTGCGGCACGTCCAGGTCGGCCCGCAGGGAGACGCCACGCTCGGCGGCCTCGGCCCCCAGCTCGCGCCAGCTGTAGACGGGTGTGGGAACGCCGGCGACCCGCAGTCCGTCGTCGCCCACCTCGATGTCGTCGGGCGATGCCTCGAGCAGCTCTGCCGCGAAGGCGATCGCCTGCCCCCGCACGGCACTCGCTGCGGCGGCCACGGCGCTGCCGCCGAGCTGCAGCGACCGCGAGCCGCCGGTGCCACCGCCGGTGGACACGACTGCGGTGTCCGACTGGAGGTAGCTGATCGACTCCATCGGTACGCCGAGCCGGTCGGCCACGACCATCGCGAACGACGTCGCGTGGCCCTGCCCGTGGGCGGAGGTGCCCGACATGACGACCACCGACCCGTCGGGCTCGATGCGGACGCTGCCGAGCTCGGTGCCACCGAACCCGGTGATCTCGACGTACGTCGACACCCCGATCCCGAGCTGCTTCACCTCGCCGACCTCGCGACGCCGGCGCTGCTCCGCGCGCAGTGTGTCGACGTCGGCCACCCGCAGCGCCTCGGTCAGTGCCAGCTCGTAGTCGCCGGAGTCGTAGAGCAAGCCGGTGCGCGTGGCATAGGGAAAAGCATCCTTGGCAATGAGGTTGCGGCGCCGGACCTCCTCGGGGGCCAGATCCAGCTCGACCGCGGCCAGGTCGAGCAGCCGCTCCAGCATCGCGGCTGCCTCGGGCCGGCCGGCGCCGCGGAAGGCACCCATGGGCGCGGTGTTGGTCATCACCGCGACACCGGCGTAGTCGACCTTCGGGATCTCGTAGGGGCCCTGCGCCATGATGTGCGTCGGGCCGATCACCAGCGAGCCGCCGAAGCCGGCGTACGCGCCGCAGTCGCCGATGTTCCGGGCCCGCAGCCCGACGATCCGCCCGCTCCGAGTCAGCCCGAGCTCGGCGAACTGCACCTGGCCGCGGCCCTGCATCGACAACATCGCCTCGCTGCGGGTCTCCGACCAGGCGACCGGCCGGCCGAGTGTCCGGGCGGCGGCGACGATGGCGGCGTGGGTGTAGGAGATCCCGGCCTTGCCGCCGAAGGCTCCGCCGACGTCGGGCGTGACCACGCGCACCTGGTCCTTCTCCAGGCCGGTGAACCGCACGAGCAGGTCGCGAGCCAGGTGCGGGTGCTGGGTCGCAATGTGCGCCGTGAGCGCGACGTCGCCTGCGGGCCGAGGGTCGGCGAGGATCGCGTTGCCCTCGATCGGTGCGGTCGCGATGCGCTGGTTCTCGATCCTGGCGCGCACCACGACGTCCGCGCCGGCGAGCACGTCGCCTGCGTCGTCAGGGTGAATCGCGTGAACGGACTGCGCGATGTTGGAGCCCAGCTCGGGGAACTGGAGTGCCGCGTCGGGCGCCAACGCTGCCTCCATGTCGACGACCACGGGCAGCTCGTCGTAGTCGATGTCGACCAGCTCGGCGGCATCGACCGCCTGTGCCCGGGTCTCGGCCACGATCAGGGCGACAGGGTCGCCCACGTAGCGCACGACACCGTCAGCCAGCGGGGGACGACCGACCTTGTCGTTGACCTCCGCGAACGGCGGCACCCAGCGGGAACCGAGCGTCGTCACCGTGTGTACGGCGAGAACACCGGGCGCTCGTTCGGCATCGGCGGTGTCGATGGCACGAATCCGTGCGTGGGCGAACGGGCTGCGCACGAAGATGGCCTGCGCGGTTCCCGGAACCCGCAGGTCGTCGACGTACGTGCTGCGCCCGGTGAGAAGTCTCGGGTCCTCGACCCGGCGGACGTGGTTCCCGAGGATTGAACCGACCATGCACCGGAGGCTATCGGGTCGGGGCTCGGGCTGACCGGCGCAACGAGATCGGCGACCTGAGGTTGGGGGTCCGTCGTCGTCGAGGTCCAGGACATGGAACGTGCTGTCGAGTTCTGGAGCGCGGCGCTCGGCTGTCACCCCAGGGACGCAGAGTCGCACGGCGACGTCACGACGCTGGGCCCGTCCGGGCGATCGCCAGGAGCTCGTGCCGCGGGATCGGGTTGTCCCGGGCGGCGCGACAGGTCAGCTGGAGCTGCTCGTCACCGGGCGACGTACGGACCCTCACCGCCCACCGGGCGCCGCCGACGGTGAACACGGCCTCGGTGACGTCGTCGTCCACCCGTTGCGACACCAGCCGGAGCGCGTCGTCACGGGTCTCGGCGAGCTGTCGGCGCAGGGCGATCTCCGCGAACTGCACGGGCATCGCGTACGACGAGCGCCCCCGCAGGTGGTCGAGGTCGAGCTGCCCGGTGGCGTGGCCGTCGACCATGGCCAGCGCCGAGACCGGCTCCACGCGGCCGTAGTAGAGGCCGTCGGGGAGGACGAGCAGGTTGCCGGCGAACCGGTCGCCACCGATGTGGGAGACCTCCCACGTGCCCTCGGGGTGTGCGGCGGCCAGTGCCGCGACCACCGGGCGTCCGCGTTGGGCGCAGCAGGCGTCGTGTCGTCCGTGCGTGCACACGCACAGCAACGTGCCGTCGTACGCCGTCAGCCCGGGGGAGCGGCCGGCGCCCAGCGCGGCCAGGTCGAGCTCGAGCAGCTGGTGCGGATCGGTCAGCACCGTGCTCTCGACCCAGGGGCGTGACGGGTGGGCGAAGGCGGCGAAGACCCGCATCCCATGGGTGTGCGTGCTGCGATCAGGTCGCCGCACCAGCAACGGCCGGACCCGCGCCGCGCGGGCCGCTCGGGACACGGCGTCACCCAGGCCGTCGGGCAGCCGGGCGTCGCGCAGCGCGTCGACGCCCCACGGCCCCGCGTGCTCGATCAACAGGAACGACCGGACGGTCGAGGCGGTGCCCGCGCCCGGCTCGTTGCGCAGCCCACTGGCCACCGAACAGCGGAACGCCGGGTTGCGTGCGGTCACGTGACGACCTCGAGCAAGCCCTCCCGGACGAGGCGGCGGCAGAGCACGAGCCGGCTCTGCGGATCGAGGTGCTCGGCCAGGTCACCGGGGCCGAGCTCGCGGCGGGCGCGCACCTCGTCGAGTGCGGATCGCAGCCACGCGGGCACGTCCAGGGAGCGGTCGCCGAGCAGTACGTCGATGCGGTCACCCCGATCGAGCAGCACACAGGGGTGCCCGGGACGACGCCGCAGGCGGGTGGTGTCGTTGATCGTGTCGGTGGCGAGCACGTCGCGCAGTCCGCCGGCCAGACGCGGACTGCGGCTGGTCAGGAAGCGACGCACCTCGGCCTCCACCGCCGCCGTGGCGTCCAGCCCACGGACCTGCTCGGCCAGGGCCTCCAGTCGACCGGCCAGCTCCTCGGCGAGCTCCCTCGGGTCGTCGAGGTAGCCGGCGGGCAGGTGCTCATCGGGTACGCCGGCCGCGATGCCGGCCAGACTGCGCTGCACCAGACCGCGCCAGGTGAGCTGGTTGATGCCCACGGTGACGTGCAGCGAGACGGTGTCCTGGGCGCGGGCGGCGTGCGGGGTGCCGGTCGGAAGATACATCGACAGGCCGGGGTCGAGCCTGATGTCCTGGACGCAGTCGGGGCCGTGGACCTGCCACTGCTTGGAGCCGGCGGTCTGGAACACGAACACGTCGTGGGAGTCGGAGTGGACGGCGAAGCCCTGGGCGCCGGGCGGGGTCAGGTAGGCGTTGGCCTGGCACGGGTGCCCCAGCTCCAGCTCGAGCTCGGCGATCAGCCTGGTGATCGGCGGCCAGTAGCGGTGCAGGCCCTGGAACACGATCGTCGCGCCGTCGGCGAACAGGGCGAGCGCCTTGCGCGAGTCCACGAGCCCGGTCAGCGGCTTGCCGGCGAGCGTGGCGCCGCGCGTGTAGGAGGACTCGGGCAGCACGTCGCCGTCCTTGGCAAGGCGGATGGACGGCGTACGGATCGCCGAGGAGGTCAGCAGGGTGTCGGCGTCGTCGAGCGAGAGCAGACCGACCAGCTGGTCGGGATCGGCATGATGCACGTGCACACGCGATGCCCAGACCTTCTCGACGAAGGTCTGGGCATCACCGCTGAGCAGGTCGAGCGCGGATCCGGGCACGGGGTCAGGACGCGTCACCGTCGGTGGTGTCAGTCGCATCGCCGTCCGTGCCGTCGCTGTCGGTGCCGTCACTGTCGGTGCCGTCGGAGTCGGTGCCGTCGGAGTCGCTGGCATCGCCGTCGGTGGTGTCAGTCGCATCGCCATCGGTTCCGTCGGCATCGCCGCCGGGTGCGGGGCCGCTGCCGGTCATCGCGGTGTTCATGTCCTCGTCGCTCAGCGGCTCTTCGGGAGTGTTCGTCATCGTTCCTCCTGTGTGTGCGGTGGCCGGTCGCCCGGGAAGGGCGACGCTCTTGTCCGTGGCGGTACCCGTTGTGGCAGTGCGCAGCCCGGTTCGACCAGCGCGTGGCTACTCCGAGCCCTCGGAGGGCTGGTCGAGGGAGGACTCCGCGTTCTCGCGTTGCACGCCTTCGGGCAGGGGGTCCTGAGGCGGACGGGGCTCGGGGTGGCCGTCGGGATCGACAGCTGGTGTCTCCGGCTCCTCCTCGGGGGCTCCGGGGCCGATGTTCGGCCTGGTCTGCGGGTCGTACTGAGGTGTCTCGGTCATGGAGTCCCGATACCCATCCATCAGCCCGGCATACGTCCGGAGGCCAGGCCGACGACCAAGGAAGATGCCGGGTTCGACGAGCCCGGGGGCCATAGGGTGGGCGAGTGCACGAACTCCAACGCGGCGCGGAGGTGCCCGACGCGCTGACGCCGTACCTCGCGGTCGACCGGTCCACGCCCAAGCACGAGTGCTGGGTGACCGGGCACATGGTCGCCGGGCTCGACGGCACGGCGGCCATCGGCGGCCGGGTCGGTTCGCTCTCGACCCCGCCCGATCAGGAGCTGTTCCGTCGGATGCGGCAGATCGCGGACATCGTGCTGGTGGGTGCCGAGACGGTACGCCGGGAGGGCTACGGCCCCGGGAGGCTCAGCGAGGAGGCCCAGACGGCGCGACGACGACTCGGCCAGTCGCCGGTTCCGCCCGTCGCGGTGGTCAGCCGGAGCCTGGAGTTCGACTGGGACGCCACGGTGTTCACCGGTGCCACCGCGAGCGCCCGCACTCACATCCTGACCTGCGAGGCCGCCGACCCGACGCGTCGAGCGGAGGCGGAGAAGCACGCGAGGGTGATCGTGGCCGGCCGGGAGCGGGTCGAGCCCGCGGCCGCGCTCCGGGCTCTGGCAGACCTCGGCCACCGTGTCGTGCTGTGCGAGGGCGGGCCGAGGTGGCTCGGTGAGCTGGTCGCTGCCGACCGTCTCGACGAGCTGTGTCTCTCGGTGTCCCCGCTGATGGGAGGCGACCCGCTGCCGATCAGCGTGACGCCGCCCGGGGCACCCCTCGCCGGGTTCGAACTGAGGGGCGTGATGGCCGAGGACGACACGCTGTTCCTCCGCTACGAGAGGCAGGAACGATGAGTGAGAGCGCATTCGAGCAGCTGATGGCGTCGGTCGACGCACCCTTGGTCGTGATGACCACGGCGTTCGGCAACGAGCTGGCGGGCTGTCTGGTCGGATTCCACAGCCAGTCGAGCATCACGCCGGAGCGCTACTGCGTGTGGTTGTCGAAGGCCAACCACACCTATCGCGTGGCACTGCGTGCCTCACACTTGGCGGTGCACTTCCTCACCGAGCACGACCTGGGGGTCGCCGAGCACTTCGGCACGGTCTCGGGTGAGGACACCGACAAGTTCGCCGGACTCGAGTTCGAGCTCGACGCGTCCGGCGTACCCCTGCTGGCCGCCTGCCCGAACGCGATGACGCTCGAGCGCATCTCGATCCTCGATGACGGCGGCGACCACGTCTGCCTCACCACACGGGTGCTCACCGCCGAGTTCGGGGGCGAGTTCACCCCGTTGCGGGTCTCCGACGCCATCCAGCTCGAACCCGGCCACGCGAGCGAGGAGCGGGCGATCCAGCCCTGACAGCGGCCCGCCGCCCGGTCTCCGGGCGTCGGTCGCGCAGGCCACGTCGATCACGGCCGAGACGGCTCCCAGTCGCCGACGTCCTGCTCGCCAGCTCAGCGGATCAGCCTGATGCTGTTGATCTCGAGGTCTCCCTGAGAGCTCAGCGGATCGAGCCGGAGCATGGTCAGCGGACTGTCCAGCGCGGGTATCGGCACCAGGTACACGTGCTCACCGCCCGCCTGGACACCGAACCTGACGCTGCTGCCTTCACTCGGGCCCGGTGCGGACTCCGTCCCCCAGAAGAGCTGCCCCTCTCCGTCGATCGACGAGGCCATCGTGATCTCCAGGTAGGCACCCTGCGTGACGTCGAAGGAACCAGCGCCGGGGCCGTAGGCCAGGTTCGGGTCTCCGCCGGTCGAGGTGGCACGGAGCGCTCCGTCCGCCACGGTGAAGTCGGCGAGCTGGCTGGTCGGGGTCCAGCCCTCGGTGTCACCTGCCGTGTTGAACTCCCACCGCTTCAGCGCGGACGAGACGCGCACCTCGGCGCTGTCACCGGCGGCCGGGCCGGCTTCGTAGAAGGCTTCGGCAGCTAGGACGGCGGCCAGGTTGGTCGCGTCGGCCGGCGAAGTGACGGTCACCTGGACGGCGGCATCCGCGCTCGCTGCCAGCTCATAGGGGGCAGTCCGTGGCGTCACTTCCCAGCCCGGTGGCGCGCTGAAGCTCAGTTGCCCGCTCAACGGAGCGTCGGGACGCTGGTTCCGCAGCGTGATCGTCACCGTGGCGGAGTCACCTGGCTGATCGAGGAGTGCGGGCACCGCGTTCATCGAGACGATGCGCACGGGCGACACCACGTCGACGAGCACGCGAACGGGCACCGTCGTCGTGGCCGGGCCGCGGCGATAGCTCATGACACCCTCGACCTCGAGTCCTTGCCCGAGCGGTTGGTCCTCGGCCACGTGGACGTCGAGCGGCAGCTCGATCGACTCTCCGGGGCCGACCTGTTCGGTCACCGTGGTCGGGTCTGCCGACCACCCAGCGGGCAGATCCAGGGAGAGCGTCACGTCGCGAACGGGTTCCGAACCGTTGTTCGTCAGTTGTCCCACGACCCGCAGGGTCGACCCGGGCAGAGCAGGATCCTTCCCGTGGACGAGTGACGCCGAGATGTCATGAAGACGTCGGGCGGCCTCGGACATCGCCGAATCGACCCGCGCCAACGACGTGGTGAGCGCATCAGCGTCGCTGGTGGTGATGGCGCCCTCGGTGACCCACTCGTCGATGAGCCGGCGCAGGCGGTCTGCCCGAGCCTGCCCACTGGCCAACGACTCGGCAGCCAGGTCGGTGTCGCCACCCAGGTACGCCTGGAAGGCGTCCTCCAGGCTCCTCACGAGCTGCCCGGCCTCGACCGGCAGCCGGTTGTGAACCACCTTCGGCACCTCCGGGGAGTCGGCGACCTCGGCGGCCGAGTCCTGGAGGTCGAGCGACCTGGCGGCAGCCAGCCCGAGGTAGCCCCGCACGTCGTCCGACTCGAAGGCATAGTCCCCGGAGCCCACCTCGAAGACCGCCGCTCCGTCCTGCATGCGCACGAAACGGACGCCGGGTGCATCGGCGGCGAGGCTGCCGCCCTCGAAGACGCCCCGCTCGCTGACCGCCGGAACGTGAACCCGCGCCACGGTGTTGGCGGGAACGGTCACGTCGAGGGTGAGCTGATCCTCGGAGACAGTCCGCCACGTCGACCGGATCTCGCCGTACGGCGAGTAATGGCTGATCGTGGCGTGCGTCAGCTCTCCGCCCGGCCGTGGTGCAACTCGGAAGGTCGAGTAGCCGGGTCCGGTCGACTGGATGCCCCCGATCGAGGAGTACATCCACTCCCCGACAGCGCCGTACGCGTAGTGGTTGAAGGAGTTCATCCCCGGGTCCTGGAATGACCCGTCGGGGCGGATCGAGTCCCACCGCTCCCAGGTCGTCGTCGCGCCCTTGGTCACTTCGTACAGCCAGGAGGGGTACTGCTTCTCGAGCAACAGCCGGTAGGCCACGTCGTCGCGACCGACGGCGCTCAGCGCGGGCAGCAGGTGCGGTGTGCCGAGGAACCCGGTGCTCAGGTGCCAGTCCCTGGCCTTGATCGCGGCGACGAACTTGCGGCCGACGGCATCCAGCTGTTCCTCCGGCACCAGACCCATGTCGATCGCCATGGCGTAGCCGGCCTGGGACCCGGTGCCCACCTGACCGTCCGGTGCGATGAACCGGGCGGTGAACGCGGCCCGCACGTCGTCGTACAGCGCCCGGTAGTCGCCCGCCGCCTCGTCGCGCCGGGTCGCCGCGGCCATCTCACTCAGCAGCCGGGCGTCGAGCGCGTAGAAGGCGGTTGCGAGCAGCGTGTTCGGCGTCGGGTCGTTGAGGTTCAACCAGTCACCGATGCCGTGGCCCTCCGGCACGATGCCGTCCTGCGCCACGGCGGTCCAGTGGTCGACCAGGCGGACCATGGCCGACCAGTTCTCGTCGATCACGCTCGTGTCACCGTGGTTGCGCCACAGCGCGTCCGTGACCGTGATGAACCCGTCGCCCCAGCCCGCGGTGGCGACGCTGTCGCGCGAACCCGGCTCGGTGCCCGGCGCGATCCCCGGCATGACGCCGTTCGGGTGCTGGCGCAGCCGCATGTCTCGCAGCCACTTGGTCAAGAAGGCGTACGTGTCCTGGTTGAACACGGCGGTGTCCGCGATGGCGTTGAGGTCACCGGAGTAGCCCAGCCGCTCGTCGCGGGCCGGCGTGTCGGTGGGCACGGACAGGAAGTTGCCGCGAATGCCCCACGAGATGTTGGACTGCAGCTGGTTGAGCATCGGGTCGGACGTCGAGAAGGACGCGGCAGCAGGGTTGTCGGTGCCGACGACGATGCCGGTGACCTCCTCGGCGGCCGGCGGGTCGTCGAGACCGGTGATCTCGACGTAGCGGAAGCCGTGGGAGGTGAACCGGGGGCTGAACTCGACGGTGCCGTCCTTCCCCAGGGTCACCGTCTCGGTGGCCTTCGCCGTCCGCAGGTTGGCGGTGTAGAGCGTGCCGTCCGGGTTCAGCACCTCGCCGTGGCGGATCCTGACGACGTCGCCGGCCTCACCGGTCAGCCGGACCTTGACCCAGCCCACCATGTTCTGTCCCAGGTCGTAGATGGAGACGTCAGACTGAGGATGGGTCAGCTCGACCACGTCCCGTTCCTCCGTGACCCGCGCCGGCGGATCGGTCTGCGCGTGCAGCTCTCCGGGCGATGGCGTGAGCACTCGCGCCGGCGACCAGTCACCCGTCGCGTCGGGTTCGCTCCACCCCGGCACCTGCCGGCGGTAGTCATAGGTCTCACCCATCAACAGGTCTGCCTCGAGCACCGGTCCCGGCGTCGTCGTCCAGCTCTCGTCGGTGCCGACGACCTCGGTCGTGCCGTCCTCGTAGGTCACCTCGAGGCGAGCCAGGAAGGCCGGGTCGGACCCGTAACGATTCGCGCCCACCCAGGCCAGGTGGCCGGCGTACCACCCGTTGCTGAGCTCGGCGCCGATGGTGTTCTCGCCCTGCTGGAGGTGGTCGGTCACGTCGTAGACCTGGTACTGGACCAGCTGGCTGTAGTCGGTCCAGCCCGGGGCGAGCTCGTGGTCTCCCACCCGCTGGCCGTTGATCTCCGCTCGATAGACGCCGAGAGCCGTCGAGTACAGCCGAGCGGAGGCGATCTGCTTGTCGAGCACGAAGTCGCGACGCAACAACGGGAGCGCCTTCTGCTCGGCGGACATCACGCCGTTCTCCACCACACCGGACACCTTCAGCACCCCCTCGCGCACCTCTCCGATCGCGAACGGGTTGACGCCGTCGGAGAAGTCGGTGTGGAACAAGACCTCCTCGCCCTTCGAGACGGTCACCTCGCGGACGTCACCGGACTCCCCGGCGGCGGTCCGGAAACCGATGGTCCCTGACGAGCGCAGCGGAATCGGTCGTGAGTCGATCTGGTGACCGTCGATGCTCGTCGCGGCGACCCCGTCGGAGACATCGATGGTGATCTCGTGCTCGGCGCCGAGACCACCGGGCAGGACATCGTCCCCAAGGGGCACGTCGGCGAGCGCGGCCCAGGTGCCATTGACCCTGCTGTGTGGCCGGAGGCTCGGCGCCCCACGGTTGGACAGCTGCCACATGTAGTTGTTCTGCGAGGCGGCCGAGTCGGAGTAGAAGACGATGCCCAGGGCCTCCTGCACGTTGCTGGTGCGCACCGTGAGTGTGTAGTCACTCCAGTCGACACCGCGCGGCGCGTCAGATGGTCCGCCGATCCAGTGAGCCCCCCAGTCCGAGGCCGACGTCGCGTCGTTCGCAAGCGCGGTCTCGAACCAGTCGGTCTCGCTCCAGGGGCTCATGGTGCCGGAGCCGTCCCACACCCGGACCCGCCAGTGGTAGCGGGTCGTCTCCTCCAAGGCCGGCCCGGCATAGCGAACATTCACCGACGTCGAGCTGGACACCCGACCGCTGTCCCACACGACTGCGTCGTCGAAGCCGTCCGCCGACGTCGAGACCTGGATCTGACGCGCGGACTGCACGATTCCCCGGTCCGGGCCGTGAAGCTGCCACGAGAGGACCGGAGCCTCGACGGGCACGCCGAGTGGGTGCTCCACGTGATTCGTCGAGAGCTCTCCCACGGAGAGGGCGCCGTTGTCGGCGGCCACCGGCGCCGACCTCACGCTGAGGGTCGTGACCAGCATCGCCACCAGCACCAGCAGCAGCACCAGGAATCGCGGGGCATTCCGACGGGACGGGCTGGACATGTGGCCTCCAAGGAAACTGAACCGTTTCAGGCTGCCTGACGCTAGCAGGGAGGGGCTTGGGCAAACAGGGGTCGAGGTGACCGAACCCTGCCAGTTGGGTGTAGGTCGGTGACCTGTTTGAGTTGCGGCCTCCTGAGCCCGGATGGCCGGATCCGGACAGTGCGTTGACGTGACGTCCGCCACACACCTAGCGTGCGATGTGGAATTGAAACGTTTGCATTCTCTCGGAGGTCGACATTGTGTCGAAGGCTTCAGTGCTCGTCGCGGGGTTGTTCGTCGGTGTCCTGACCGTGGCCTTGGCTCCCGGGTCGGCCAGCTCGCACGCCGAGGTGACCGCTGACGATCACCCGCCCGCGAGCACAACGGATCCGGCGCCCGCCTCCTCTGACTTCGGCTACCTGACCGCCACCGATGGCCTCGGTCGCACGCTGCCGCATCACGGCGAGGTGCCCGAACCGAGAGAGGACCGCTACGTCGGCCTCTTCTACTTCCTCTGGCTGGGTCAGCACTCGACCTCGGGGCCGTACAACATCACCCAGATCCTCGAGGAGCACCCCGAGGCAGTGAACGACCCTGAGCATCCCGCGTGGGGTCCTGTGGGGGCGTCCCATCACTGGGGCGAACCGCTCTTCGACTACTACTTCAGCAACGACGCCTGGGTGCTCCGACGCCACGCGCAGATGCTCGCCGCCGCGCAGGTCGACTTCCTCTACTTCGACGTGACCAACGCCTTCACCTACAAGGCGGTCTACGACAAGCTCCTCGCCGTCTTCGACGACGTCCGACGGCAGGGCTGGGACGTGCCGCAGGTGGTGTTCTACACGAATGCCCGCTCCGGGGACACGATCGAGCAGCTCTACGAGGATCTGTACCAGCCCGGCCGCTACCGCGAGCTGTGGTTCGAGCTCGACGGCAAGCCCCTGATCATCGGCGACCCCGACGAGGTCTCTCCCGAGGTCCGCGACTTCTTCACGTTCCGCCGGAACCAGTGGCCGAACGAGCCGATGAAGGAGAACGGATTCCCCTGGATCAGCTTCACCCGGCCGCAGCAGGTGTTCGAGGTCGACGGCGAGCCCGACATCGTCAACGTGGCGGCCGCCGTGCACAACAACTTCCCGTTCAGCGACCAGCCTTTCTACGGCGCCGGCAACAACTGGTCCCGCAGCTTCCACGACGGATCCCTCGACCCGGCCCCGGACGCGTACAAGTGGGGATACAACTTCTCCGAGCAGTGGGAGCACGCGCTCGAGGTCGACCCACGCATCGTCGCGGTGACGGGCTGGAACGAGTGGGTGGCCCAACGCTTCACCGGCGACTTCCCCGGCTGGGACGGCAACCCCGACCGCCCGGAGGACCGCCCGGTCTTCTTCGTCGACCAGGCCACGACTGAGTTCAGCCGTGACCTCGAACCGATGAAGGGCGGGTACGACGACAACTACTACCTCCAGCTGGTCGACTACATCCGGCAGTACAAGGGGCTCGGACCGCAGGCGGCGCCGAGTCGGCGGCAGTCGATCGACATCGACGAGGGCTTCGACCAATGGGCCGACGTGCGGCCGGCCTACCGCGACTTCGTCAGAGACACCCTGCCCCGTGACCACGCGGGCTTCGGTGGCGTCACCCTCACCAACGACTCCGGGCGCAACGACTTCGAGGAGGTGAAGGTCGCCCGCGACGCCCACAACCTCTACTTCTACGCCCGCACCGCCGAGCCCATCGTGGGGTCGGACCAGCAGCGGATGAACCTCTTCCTCAACCTCGACGGCGACGGCGAGAACGGATGGAAGGGCTACGACTTCGTCGTCAACCGCACGGCGGGAGAGGGCACCACCTCGCTCGAGGCCAGCCAGGGCGGATGGGACTGGGCGCAGGTCGGCGAGGTCGACCACCGGGTGTCCGGTGACGAGATGCACCTCGCCATCCCCAGGTCACTGCTGGGTCGTCACGCGCGGGGTCGCCTCCACGTCGAGTTCAAGTGGGCGGACAACGTGCCCGACGGCGGGGACGTCATGGACTTCTACGTCGACGGAGACGCGGCTCCCGACGGCAGGTTCAGCTATCTCTACACCGAAGTGCCCCGGCTGCTCGCGCGGCCGGGTTCTGGCGAGGCGCACTGACGGGAGCGCCGACTCGACCCGCTCATGACCTGACAAACCAACCTTGGAGATACCTCTCATGTCTCGGTTCATCGCCATCATCGCCAGCGTGCTCGCCCTGGCCCTGGGCAACTCGGCACTCGTCGTCGCACCGGCGACCAGCGCCTCCGCGACCGCGCCCAGCAGCGACCTGCGGGTCGGGCAGCTGACCGTCAACGGCACCCACAACCCGCTCGGCTTCGACGACCCGACGCCACGGTTCGGCTGGGTGATGCAGGCCAAGGAGAACGGCCAGGCACAGACCGCCTACCGGCTGCTGGTCGCGACCAGTCCGTCGTTGCTCAAGGCCGGCCGGGCAGACGTGTGGGACAGCGGCAAGGTCGAGTCCGCCGACTCACGGCAGGTGGCCTACGACGGCCCGAAGGTCACCTCGCGCACCCGCTACTTCTGGAGCGTCCAGGTGTGGGACGCCGCCGGCCAGCCGGCGCCGCCCAGCAACGTGGCGTGGTTCGAGACCGGGCTGCTGCAGAAGTCTGACTGGACGGCCGAGTGGATCGCCCACGACGCGAAGTTCTGGCTGCCCACCACCAACACCGAGCAGAGCTACCCGGCGGAGCTGCTCGCCGGCAAGACGCTCGGCCAGACGTTCACCGCGGACCGGCCGTTCGATGCCGCCGCAGGTCGGATGCCGACCTGGAACACGGCCGACTCCGACGTCACCGTGACGCTCCGCCGCGACGGCCCCGCCGGCGCGGTACTCGCGACGCAGCGTCTCGTCGACCACCCCGACAACGGGTGGGGCGAGGTGAAGCTCGACGCGCCCGCCGAGCCGGGCACCTACTATCTCGAGATCTCCGACGTCGAGGGCAAGGTCGGCTGGTGGAGTCACAGCGACGACAAGTACGCCCACGGCACGGCGTACGCCGACGGTGAGCCGGTTGCCGGTGACCGCACCGTCCGGTGGACCCCGACGACGCAGGCGGACGACGAGCGCACCTCCCAGCTGCGCAAGGAGTTCGAGCTCGGCGACGACATCAAGTCGGCACGCCTCTACGTCACGGCGCTCGGCGTGCACGACGTACACCTCAACGGTCAGCTGGTGAGCAAGGACCGGTTCGCCCCGGGGTGGACCGACTACAACAAGCGCGTGCAGTACCAGACCTACGACGTCACCGACCTGGTCCGCGGCGGCGACAACGCCATCGGTGCGCGGCTCTCGACCGGGTGGTACTCGGGCAAGATCGCGATCTATGGCCAGAACCTCTATGGCCAGCTCCCGGGCCTGCTCGCCCAGCTCGAGGTCACTCACGCCGACGGCACCACCGAGACCGTGACGACCGACGACTCATGGCGCAGCACCCGCGGCGAGATCCGCGAGTCGGACATGCAGGACGGCGAGGCGATCGACGCCCGCGAGGCCACGCCCGGCTGGACGACGTCTGGCTATGACGACTCCACGTGGAAGCAAGTGATCCCGAAGACCGGCGTGACCGCGGAGCTCGTCGCCCAGGCCGACCCGCCGGCGCGGGTGACGCGGGAGCTGCCGACGCAGGAGATGACCGAGCCCGAGCCCGACACCTACGTCTTCGACGTCGGACAGAACATGGTCGGCACCGCACGGATCCAGGTGCGCAACCCGGAGCCGGGGCAGAAGCTGACCATCCGCTACGGGGAGGAGATCAACCCCGACGGCACGCTCTACACCGCGAACCTGCGCTCGGCCAAGGCGACCGACACCTACATCGCCAAGGGCGACGACGTCGAGACGATCGACCCGGTCTTCACCTTCCACGGGTTCCGCTACGTCGAGATCACCGGCTACCCGGGCCGCCCGAAGACCTCCGACGTGGTGGGACAGGTGATCAACACCGACGCACCGGAGACCGGCTCGCTGGAGACCTCCAGCCCGATGCTCAACCAGCTGCAGAGCAACATCACCTGGTCGCAACGCGGCAACTTCCTCAGCGTCCCGACCGACTGCCCCCAGCGCGACGAGCGGATGGGCTGGACCGGCGACATCAACGTCTTCGCACCGACCGCCGCGTTCAACATGGACGTCTCGACCTTCCTCGGCGACAAGTGGCTGCGCGACCTGCGCGACGCCCAACGCAGCGACGGGGCGTTCACCGACGTGGCGCCCTTCGTGCCCGTCGTCGGGGCCGGCAACACCGGCTGGGGAGACGCCGGCATCACGGTGCCCTACACGGTCTGGCAGACCTACGGCGACACCGAGGTCATCGACGAGAACTACGACGCGATGGCCGCGTGGATCACCTACCTCACGAACAACAGCACCGGCTACATCCGACCCGACTCCGGTTACGGCGACTGGCTCAACCTCGACGACAACGCCCCACGCGACCTCATCGGGACGGCGTACTTCGCCCACGTGAGCGGCCTGATGTCGCAGATGGCGCAGGCAGTCGGGAAGACCGCGGACGCCCAGGAGTACGCCGACCTCGCCGACGCGGTGGAGCAGGCGTTCGTGAAGAAGTACGTCGCCGCCGACGGAAGCCTGCCCGGCGACGCGCAGGCCGGCTACGTGATCGCGCTGTCCTTCGGGCTGATCCCCGACGACCTCGTCGACGAGACGGCCGACCACCTGGTGGCCAACCTCGAGCGGCACGACTGGCACCTGGCCACCGGGTTCCTCGGCACCCCCGACCTGTTGCCCGTGCTCACCGAGACCGGCCACACCGACGTCGCCTACCGGCTGCTCAACCAGCGCAGCTATCCGTCGTGGGGCTATGAGATCGACAACGGGGCGACCACGATCTGGGAGCGGTGGAACTCGATCGAGCCGGACGGCAGCTTCGGCGACGTCAACATGAACTCCTTCAACCACTACTCCTACGGAGCGGTCGGGAACTGGATGTACCGCAACGTCGCCGGCATCCAGCCGGACCCCGAGCACCCCGGCTACAAGCACTTCACCGTGGCGCCGATTCCCGGCGGCGGACTCACCCACGCGGAGGGGTCCTTCGAGAGCGGCTACGGCACCATCACCTCGGCCTGGCGCCTGGACGACGGCGACCTGTCGCTCGACGTCACGGTGCCCGTCAACACGACGGCCACGATCGAGATCCCCGCCGACGACGCGGTCCTGGTCGACGGCGCCGCGGCGGCCAAGGCCCCGGGCGTCACGTCGGTCGAGCGCGACGGCGACGTCGTGCGCATCGAGGTCGGTTCCGGCACCTACCAGTTCAGCGAGGGGAACGCCCGATGATGCGCAAGAACGTGGTGGGACTGGCGGCAGCGGCGTTGCTCGTCGGTGTGTTCGGGGCCGCGCAGGCCGAGGAATCGGGCGGCGAGAGTCCCGACTGGAACGACCGCACCGGGCGCCTCGACCCGGTCGCGTTCGCCGAGCCGCCGTCCACCAGCCGGCCGCACGCGTTCTGGTTCTGGAACGGCGAGCTCACCGAGGCCGAGCTCGACCGGCAGCTCGACGAGATGCAGAAGAACGGCGTCGAGGAGTTCTTCATCCACCCGCGGCAGGGTCTGGGCGGCGAGTTCGGGGTGACCGAGAACGACTACTACCTGTCCACCGACTACTTCGACAAGGTCGAGCACGTCGTGGAGCAGGCCGCCGACCGTGGCATGAAGGCCTGGCTCTACGACGACCTCAACTGGCCCAGCGGCTTCGCCGGCGGGCGCACCGTCCGCGGCGGTGAGGTGGACGGCCGCACGTTCGAGGCGAATCCGACCTACGTGCCGTGGTACCTGACGCCGGTCGCTGCCGACGTGCCCGGCGGCACGTCGTACGACCAGCCGGTGGCGGCGAAGGACCGTGAGGGCCCGGTCGATGACGAGCTGGTCGCCGCGGTGGCCTACCGCAGGGCCGCCAGTGGAACCTGCGTCACCAACGGGGAAGCCCGAGGGGTCGAGCTCGACGGCTCCTCGGCGCGTGAGCTCGAGCCGCAGGACGGGCGCATCTCGTGGACCGCCCCCGCCGGCGACGGCTGGTGCGTGGTGCAGCTCGTGCAGCGCCCGTTGCTCAACTATCACCCCGACCTCGAACCCGACGAGCCGTACGTCGACATGCTCAACCCGGACGTGACCGAGAAGTTCATCGACATCACTCACGAGGCGTACGCCGCCCGGGTCGGTGAGCAGTTCGGCGACACGATCCCGGGGATCTTCAACGACGAGCCCGGCTTCTACAACAACTTCCCCGACGGTCGTGGCGGCGCGGACTCGCGCGGCTCGGTCGCCTGGACCCCGGGCTTCCGTGACTACCTGACGCACAACGCCGGCCATGACCTCACCCGCGACCTGGCCGCGCTCTGGTATGACACCGGATCCGCGACCACGAAGGTGCGAGTCGCCTATCAGGACGCCCTGTCCGACAGGTACAACGAGGCGCACACGGTCCCGCTCGCCCGCTGGGCCGACGACCACGGCATCGCGTTGATCTCCAACCCTCTGGTCGAGGAGGACCTCGGCAGCCACCGGCTGATCCAGGGCGGCAGCTGGTTCGAGATGCAGCGTGAGTACCAGCTTCCCGGCATGGACCTGATCGGCGGTCTCAACCCGTCGGCGATCACGCCGAAGCTCAACTCGTCGGTGGCGCACCTGTTCGGTCGCGAACGCAATCTCGCCGAGACGTTCGGTGCGTTCGGGTGGGACCTGACGATGGAGGAGATGCGCCGCACCGTTGCCTGGGAGGCGGCCGGCGGCGTGGATCTGATCGACAACCACGCGTTCTACTACTCGACCGACGGCAAGCGGGCCTTCGAGTCGCAGCCGAGCGAGTTCTTCCAGAACACCTTCTGGCCGCGGTTCCACCAGTACGCCGACTATGTCGGTCGGCTGACCGAGCCGGCGCGCGGGGCGACACCGGTGAACCCGGTCGGCGTGCTCTACCCGAGCTCGTCGGTGATGGCCACCGGAACGCCGTGGGACGTGCGTGGCTTCGCCGGCAACGGCTCCGCGCTCGGACCGATCGACGCGTCCTGGACGGGGACCTCCAACGCGCTGCTGCAGGGACAGCTCGACTTCGACTACCTCGACGAGCTCGCCCTGGCCGGCGACGATGACCTCGGGGTCGACCTCGAGGTGAACGAGGGTGACCTGGTGCTGCGCGACCAGCGTTGGCAGACCCTGGTGATGCCGCGGGCCGACGTACTCTCCCTGGAAGCGCTGGACACCGTCGAGCAGATGGTGCACAGCGGCGGCACGGTGGTCGCGGTCGACGGGTTGCCGACCAAGGAGGCCGACGGTCGTGACGCCCAGCTCCGCACCCGGCTGGAGGCGTTGTTCGGAACCGATCCGCGGCACGCCCAGAAGTCCCAGAAGGACCACGGGAGCGGCGGTCTCGCCGTGTTCCTGCCCGACCGCAGCGAGCTCGCCGACGTGGTGAGGGAGCGGGTCACCCCGGGTGTGACCCTGGCCCCGGAGACGTCGGCGGTGCGCGTCCGGCACGTACGCCGCGGGGGAGACGACGCGTTCCTGGCGGTCAACCTGACCGACAAGACGGTGCGCACCACGGCCGACTTCGACGTGGCAGGCGTGCCGGAGCTGTGGAATCTCGACACCGGCGACCGCCGGGTCGCACCGGTCTACAGCAAGGGCGACGACTCGACGGCGGTCGACCTGGACCTGGACCCCTACGAGGCGGTCTGGGTGACGTTCCGGCCCGGTGCCCACGCACCGGGAAGGACACCGCATCTCACCGCCACCAACGCGGCCGAGGTGACGGAGGTGACCGAGGGGTCCGACGGACTGCGGACCACGTTGGTCGCCGAGGAGCCGGGCACCGTCTACGCCGTGGGCAGCCTCGGAGACCGGCAGTACGCCGCGCAGACAGAGGTGACCGACCCGATGGAGCCGATCGCCCTCGGCGGCGACTGGGCCTTCCGGTTCGATGCCGACGGCGCGAGCACGGTGACCCGACCGCTGCGCAGCTGGACCGACCTCGACCCGGAGTTCTCCGGCTCGGGTGTCTACACCCGCGAGGTCGAGGTGCCTGCGGACTTCCTGGCCGACGGGCGCCGGATCCGGCTGGACCTCGGCGACGTCCGTGAGCTGGCGGCGGTCTCGGTCAACGGGGACGCCCCCACACCGCTGGATGCGCGGCCCTACGTGGTCGACGTCACCGACCGGTTGCACCCGGGCACCAACACCATCGAGGTCACGGTCACCAACACCAGGACGAACCAGATCGAGCACAGTGCGCGTGCTTCCGGGCTGCTCGGGCCGGTGAGGCTGCAGCCGGTGCGGGTCGTCTCCCTCGATCTGCAGGAGGGCGCCGAGGTCACGTCGTACGACCTCTCCCTCGACCCGGCCCGGACCACCGTGCTGCCCGGACGGACCGCCACCGTGCGCGCCCGGATCGACGGGGTCGCGCCCGACACGCTGGCCGGAACGCTGACCACGCAGGCGCCGGAGGGCTGGACGGTCGAGCCGGCCAGTGCGCCGGTCGCCCTGGACTCCGACGGCCGGCGGGTCTCGCACGAGGTGCCGCTCGACGTGTCCGTGCCGGCGGACGCCGCGGAGGGCTCCTACGAGGTCACGGTCAGCTTCTCCACGGACGGCGGAGAGCCGGTCAGCCGCACCGTCACCGTGCGGGTGTCGAACGCCTTCGCGTCGTGGGAGTTCGAGACCCCCGGTGACACCGAAGGCTGGTCGGCAGGCAACCAGGTGAGCGAGCTCACCGTCTCCGGGGGCGTGCTGGGCTTCACTGCCACCGGCGGCGACCCGTACGTCGTCGGGCCGAAGGTCGACGTCGACCTCGCAGGAGGTGCCGTCGTCGAGATCACCATGGACTCCTCCGTCTCCGGTCAGGGCCAGTTGTTCTGGGCCACGACCGACGGTGGCTTCGCCGAGTCGCGGAGCGGCCGGTTCGAGACGGTGGCCGGGGCAGGGACCTACCGGGTGCCGATCCCGGCACAGGCGGCCAGGCTGCTGCAGCTGCGGCTCGACCCACTCTCCGGCACCGGAGACCTCGCGGTGCAGACGATCCGGGTGCTCCCGGCCGGCTGAACGCCCGGGGCGCCCGGGGTCCTGCACCCGGGTTCTTCGGCGGCGCCGGTCGGGCAGTGCGAAAGTGTGCTCATGACCCGGATCTCGCTCTCGCGCCAGCCCGGCGAGCGGGTGCTCGTGGTCGAGGGTGCGGAGGAGCGGGTGATCGCGGCGGCCGACCTGGCGGCGTACGTGCGCGAGCGTGAGGTCGACCGACCCCGCTGGGTGTGGGACGACACGGCCCGGTGGTACCCACCGTTGCTGGCCGCTGGGGTGCGGGTCGAGCGTTGCCACGACCTCAGGCTCGGCCACCGCCTGCTCCGACGCGCGCCCGCGATCGACGCGGCCCAGTTGGTGGGGCCGCAGTCGGAGCACTGGGACCGGCTCGGTCCCAGCGTGGAGTCCGATCCGGCGCTGTTCTCGATCGACGACGACGCCGAGCACCTGCGCGCCGACCTCGAAGACACTCGTCAGCTGGCAGCGGTCACGTCGTCGACCGATCCCGCCCGGCTGGGCCTGCTGCTGGCGGCGGAGTCGGCCGGGGCGTTGGTCGCGGCGGAGATGACGTTTGCCGGTGTGCCGTGGCGAGCCGACATCCACCAGCGCCTGCTCAGCGACCTGCTCGGTCCGCGGCCACCGTTGGGCTCCCGCCCACAAGGACTCGAGACGCTGGCCGACCAGGTGCGAAGCGAGCTGAACGCACCGGGACTCAACCCCGACTCACATCCCGAGCTCCTGGCCGCTCTGCGCAGGGCCGAGCTGGAGGCCCCCGACACCCGCGCCTCGACACTGCAAAGGCTCGATCACCCGGTCGTCGTCCCGCTGCTGCGTTACAAGCAGCTCGCGCACCTGTTCCAGACCAACGGCTGGGCCTGGAGCGATGAGTGGGTGCGTGGCGGCAGGTTCCGGCCGTCGTACCAGCCGGCAGGATCGGCCACGGGCCGGTGGTCCTCCAACGGGGGAGGGGCACTGTCCTTCCCGGCTCAGGTCCGGCACGCGGTGGTGGCCGACGAGGGATGGACCTTCGTGGTCGCCGACGTGGCGCAGCTCGAGCCGCGGGTGCTGGCCGGGATGAGTGGCGACCGCGCCCTGGCCCGGTCGGCGAGGGGCGCCGACCTCTATCAGGGGATGGTCGACGACGGTGCTGTTGCCACCCGCAACGACGCCAAGCTTGGACTGCTCGGCGCGATGTACGGCGCCACGAGTGGCGAGAGTGGGCGCATGGTCGCTGGCCTCACCCGGCGCTATCCGGCTGCGTTCGGTCTGGTCGAGGAGGCTGCGCGGGCCGGTGAGCGGGGTGAGGCGGTGCGCACCCTGCTGGGGCGCGGTTCCCCGACGCTGGGGGAGTCGTGGGCCCGGGACCCGGAGGGGCCGCCGACCGATCCCGAGGTGCAGTCTCGTCACCGCCGCACGTTCGGGCGCTTCACCCGCAACTTCGTGGTGCAGGGCACCGGGGCGGAGTGGGCGTCGTGCTGGATCGCGGACCTGCGCAACCGGCTCTGGAGCATGGGTGACGGGGCTTTCATGGCGCGCCCGCACCTGGTCTTCTTTCTCCACGACGAGGTCGTCGTGCACACCCCGCTCGCCCTGGCCGACGACGTCGCGGCGGCGGCCACCGAGGCGGCCGGAGCCGCCTCCGGCCTGCTGTTCCGCACCCTGGGCATCGACTTCCCGCTCACCATCTCGACCGTGCGGTCGTACGCCGATGCAGGCAAGGCCGGGGCCGTGGTTTCCCCTGACGCTTGACGTCCCAGGTCGAAAGGTCAGGCAGCGGCCGGAATGGAGAAGAGCTGGGTGGGTACAGAGGGATCGCGGCCGCCGGCCCGCCGGGGATTCGGCCTCGGACCTCGTGAACGGAGTCTCATCGTGTTGTGGACGATCCTTGTCGTGTTGGTAGTTGTCGCACTGGTGCTCTTCATCCTCGGGCGAGTACGTGGAGGCCGCGGGCTCTGATCCGACGCCCGACCACGCTCCGGCAGTGATCGGAGTCCGAGTTCCCCTGCCGTGGGCCAGGAGCGCTTCGTCGAGTGCTTCCTCAGCGACCCGAGAACCTGATGTCTGTACGCCGCAGCGTGCACGGAGGACAATGAGTCACCAGCCGGGCGGCGGCGCTGGCCAAGGCTGACGGGCTCGAGGTCGACGATCGTCTCGACCGCTATCAGCCGTTGCACGCCACGGGGCCGAGCTGTTGTTCCGGGCCGGGGACCTGGACGGCGCGACCGTCGCCTACGCGCGGGCGATCGAGCTCACCGACAACGTCGCCGAGCGCGAGGCGCTCGAGGCCAGGAGTCGGTGTACTCGTGGCTCGTGACAACGATGGGGCGTGGCTCGGCCCGTAGCCCGGGACTCGCCGTCAACGTTGGACCGGCAGCACCAGCGGTGGCGGTGCCACGCCCGCGGTGGTGGTCACTGTGTAGGTCACGTTCTTGGCCTTCGTCGGCAGTGCCCCGGGCAGGTTCAGTGAATCGGTCGCCTGTTTGGTGAGGGAGAAGTCGACCACCCCGAGGGGACTACCGTCGGCGGTGCCGGTGAGCGTGCCTCTGCAGCCTCCGGCTCCCTCGGCACAGGCCAGGTCCACGCGCAACCGTCCCGAATCGTCCGGGGTAGCGGTCGTGCTGGTGATCCTGACCGCTGAAGGGAAGGTGACGCGTGTGGGGGTGTTGTCGGACTGCGGATCGAAGCACGCGTCGAACTCGTAGACCGGGTTGTTCACCGTCCGGCCGTCCGCGGCGGCGATGGTCTGGTAGCCGATCAGCGAGGAGGGTCCTCCGGCGGTGTAGCAGCTGTTGCTGTGGACGGAGAGTTCGAACTTGCCGTAGCCGGTGGTCGGCATGGGCACGTTGGGGTCGTCCCAGCTCATCAGGCAGACCCATGAGGTGCCGGGTCCGTTCTGCGGCACGCCCGGCCCCTTGTCGCACATCGCCTGTGCGTGCAGAGACTTCGGCGAGATGCCCTTGTGTCCGAGCAGTGCGGCCTGCTGGCTGTAGACGTTGCTGAACGACACGGCGATCGATCGCTCGAGTCGGGGTTTGGTGACACTGCTGCCGCTGCTGGTGGCCCGGGCGAAGAGACCGAGTCCGGCCAGCACGACCACGGTGGTGAGAAGGATGGTGATGATGCGGCGCATGTCAGCCTCCGGTGATGTCGCGACGAACGGTGATGGCCAGGGCCAACCCCAGGGTCAGGACGGTCCACACTGAACAGGCGACGAGCCCGATCAGGAACGGGCCGGTGAACGCCGGGGTGGCCAGGAACCCGTGCCAGGCCTCGTAGGCGGTGGTGGGCAGGTAGGGCCTCAGGGCCTCGGCGCCACCCGTGGCACCGACGAGTTGCATCACCATTCCGATGACAGCGGGTGCGGCCACACCGACTGCGACGCTGCGTGACCACACGGAGAGCAGGATGGCCAGTGCGGTGAACGCGACGGTGGGTGGCAGTGTGCTGAGCCAACTGGCGCTGACGAGTCGCCAGGCCGTTGCCGGCGGCACGAGTTGCCCCGACAGCCCGGTCAAAGTCCCGTGGCCGCCGATCAGCACACTGGACACGATCGTGGAGGCGGCGAGGACCACCAGTCCGAGGATGGCGAAGCCCAGTGCGGTCGTGGTCTTGGCACCGAACAGCGACGCCCGGCTGACGGATCGGGTCATGATCGTCTTCCATGTGCCGTGGTGGTCCTCGCTCGCGAAGATGTCACCGGCCACGACGGCGGTGAGCAGGGGCAGCAGCCACTGTCCCGCGAAGCCGAGCACCAGGAGTGCCAGCGCGAAGCCGTTGGTGGTGGCGAAGCGTCCGAAGAGGGTGTCCTTGGGCGGGTTGCCCTGGGCGTGGATGATCAGTGCGATCGGAACGGGTGCCAGCAGGGCGCCGGCGAGCACGGCTCTGACTCGAACCTGGGCGCGTAGCTTGCGCACCTCGAACGCGAGTGCTGCGCCGAAGCCGGCACGATCCGTGGTGGCCTCGACCCGGCGATGGTCGGTGGCTGTGAGTGTCATCTGCTCCCGACCTCCTCTGCGAGGCCGGGATCCGAGCCCGCATCGGTGAGCATGAAGAACAAGGACTCGAGTGGGGTGCGGGTCGGGGTGAACTGCCGCAGCCGTACGCCGCTGGCGACGACGTCGGCGACCAACTCACCAACGGCCGTGTGTGCGCCGGACGCGATCAGCGCCGAGTGGTCGACGCTGAGGGTGACACCGGGATGTCGGTCGGCGAGCGCAACGGCTCGTTCGTTGTCGTCCGTGTCGAGCAGGTAGCCGGGGTCCGGTGCCATCGCCCGCAGATCAGCGATGCTGCCGTGGAAGGCGACCCCGCCTCGATTCATGATGGTGACGTTGCTGCAGATCTCCTCGACCTCCTCCATGTTGTGCGAGGAGAGCAGCACGGTCAGGCCGCTGTCCGCCAACCGCTTGACGAGGGCACGCATGTCGCGGATGCCAGCCGGGTCGAGGCCGTTGGCGGGCTCGTCGAGCACCAGCAGCTTCGGCTCCCGCAACAGGCTTGCCGCCACCCCGAGTCGTTGCCGCATCCCGTAGGAGAAGCCGCCGACCTTGAGGTCAGCGCGATCGGTCAACTCGACCGTCTCGAGCACGTCGGCGACCATTCCGCGGCGAACACCACCGTCGAGGCGAGCCAGGCCCACCAGATTCTGCCGGCCCGTCAGGTATGGGTAGAAACGCGGCGACTCGATGAACCCGGAGACACCCTCGAGCACTCGGATCCCGTCACGCTCCCAGGTGCGGTCGAAGACCCGCAGGGTGCCCGAGTCCGGACGAATCAGGCCGAAGAGCATCCGCAGGAACGTGGTCTTTCCGGCGCCGTTGGGCCCGAGCACGCCGTACACCTCGCCGGGGGCCACCCGGACCGAGATGTCGTCGACGGCACGGATCTCGCCGAAGCACTTGGTGATGCCCTGGGCATCCACAGCCAGTGACGTGGTCATGGCGACGACCGTAGGGAAACAGACATGAAGCCACGATGAAGGCCGGATCCGGGTCAGGCCGCAGGGAGCAGCACGGTCACGGTCATCGCCGGTGCGTGCTCGCAGGGCACCGGCACGCGTGGGCCGTGGGAGGCGTGGTGCCCGTCGAAGCAGAGTCGGAGCTCGCCTCCACAGCTCACGATCAACGATGCGACCAGAGCCAGGCCCAGCCCGGCGCCGGGGCGCGACCTGGCCTCGCTCGCTCGGGTGAAGCGTCGAGCAGCGGTCGCGAGCAAGTCGGGCGGCATGCCCTCGCCCCGGTCCGTCACCTGCAGCCGGGCCCACGAGCGGCTGGGGTGGTCAAGACGAACATCGAGCGGTGGCGCACCGTGGGCCAGTGCGTTGTCGAGGAGGTTGGTCAGTATGCGTTCGATCGCGAGCTCGTCGAGCGCAACGGGCATGGTGGTGACGAGAGACGTCAGGTTCACCTGGACCGCGTGCCGGGGATCGACGACGCGACGCTGGTCGATCACTCGGGCCGAGGTCGTCGCGAGGTCGCCGGTGCCCGGCCCTGCTCCGGCAGAGCCCAGCCGCAGCAGGTCTTCGGCAAGGTCCGCCAGCCGGTCCACGTCGACCTGGAGTTCGTCGAGGATCCGCTCGTGCTCGGGCACCGACCGTGCTCGGCGTCTGGCAAGTTGGATGCGACTGCCGATCAGGGTGATCGGAGTGCGGAGCTCGTGACTCGCCTCGTTGACGAACTGCCGCTCCCGGTCCAGGGATCGTTCGAGGCTGGCCAGCATGTCGTTGAAGGTGTGACCCAGGCGGGTGACCTCGTCATTGCGGGTGGAGGGCACCTTCAACCGCAGCTCGGTCGCGCCGGCAGCGATCTCTGCTGCCTGTCGGCGATAGCGTTCGACCGGTCTGAGGGCGGCCCTCGCCAAGCGCTCGCCGACGAACCCGGTCAGCAGCAGCGCTCCCAGTCCCGCGACCGCGAGCTGGGCGAGGAGCTCGCGCAGTGCCTCGTCGCGGTGGTCTCGGCGTACGCCGACCAGGACGTAGCGGGTGGGCGCCTCGGAGACCTTGACGACCTCGAGGCGGTAGGGATCCTTCGAGACCGGAAGCAGGTCGCCGACGTCGACAGTGGACGGGCTCGAGCCGACCTCGCGGAGCAGTCGGGCTGAGACCATGGGCGAGGAACCGGCGGGTCCTCCGTGATCGAGGACGGTGCCGTCGGCGCCCAGCACCTGCCACGCCACCCCGGTGGCCTCGGCACTCGATCGGTCCGTCACCGTGCCCTTCGGCCCGACGAGCGGAGACAACGTCCCGGTCGCTCTGGCCAGATCAGTGTCGAGTCCGCGGTCGAGGGCGTAGTTCACCCGCGAGTAGACGAACGCGCCGGCCGCGAGCAACACGACGAACATGGCCGCAGAGAACCCGGCGACAAGTCGGACCCGCAGCGGCAGACGGCTCATCGCGGCGCTGTCGGCTCGAGGCGATAGCCCACGCCGCGAAGCGTGGTGATCGTGCCGGTCCCGAAGGGCTTGTCGACCTTGGCCCGGATGGCAGCGAGGTGCACGTCGATGACGTTGCTCCGCAGATCTGTCTCCCCGTCCCAGACCTCGTCAAGGATCATGAGGCGGGTCACCACCTGACCGGCATGAGTGGCGAGCAGATAGAGGATGTCGAACTCCCGTGCCGACAGGGCAAGGTCAACGCCACCGCGGGCGACCCGGCGCGCCACAGGATCCACCACCAGGTCTCCCACCTGCACGGGCGCCTCGTTGGCCAGGCTGCCCCGACGGTGCAGGGCACGCAGTCGAGCAAGCAGTTCGTCGAGGTCGAAGGGTTTGGGAAGGTAGTCGTCCGCACCGGCGTCCAACCCCTCGATCCGGTCCCGGACGTCTCCGCGGGCGGTGAGCATCATGATCGGCGTCGACGCCACACCCAGGTCGCGCAGCCGGCGGGCGACGCTGACGCCGTCCAGTTGGGGGAGCATCCAGTCGAGCAGCGCAACGTCGTATGCCCCGTCACGAAGCAGGCGGTCATAAGCTGACCGACCGTCGTGCACGACGTCGACCGTCCAGCCCGCCTCCACCAGGGACTCTTCGAGCACTGCGGCCAGTCGTACGTCGTCCTCGGCAACGAGGATCCTCATCTTTGGCTGATCTCCTCAGTCGACTGTGGGGCACCGTCACGGCCCACCAGTTCAAGGTAGTGCTCCCGCGTTGGTCGATGCTCGCAATGCTGCCTTGCCCACTGCTGCGAGACCGTCCAGCTCACCATCGACGGATGCGCATGCCACGCAGTCCTTGGAGACGACACCCTGTTGGTCTCGTGCCATGCGGTCTCGAGGTCGGTCACCCGCGATGACGCAACGGTGGCGATCGACAGGGCGGCACCTTGCCCACCTGTGTCCTGGCCGAGTTCAGGTGCTTGGGCGTAGTTTGCGAACTGACTCGTCTCCGGCCCCGAAAGCAGTGACGCCATGAGGCTTCCTCCCCACCGGCTCACCTCGGCGTTGGTCGCGCTCCTGACCACGATCGCCCTGGCCGGGTGCCAGAACACGACGGAGACCTCGAGCGGCGGTGCGTCGCCGCGAGTGGTGCCGCATGTGGAGAAGGCGGGCAGTGAACCCTTGACCAAGGTCCTGGTCGTGGTCGAGGAGAACCACTCGCTGGACCAGATCCGAGGCGGCATGCCCTATCTGGCTGCCTTGGCGGAGGAGTATGGCTACGCGACGCGCTGGACGGCGTTGATGCATCCGAGTGAGCCCAACTATCTCGCCATCGTCGGCGGCTCGACCTTCGGCGTGACGGACGACGCGCCGCCGTCCGCGAACGCCGACAAGGTCGGTGCTGCGCAGTCGATCTTCGGGCTGGCCCTCTCCGCGGGAAAGACTGCCCGGACCTACGCGGAGTCGATGCCCGAGAACTGTCACGGGGCAGATCACCCGGAGAAGGCCGTCGGGAAGCCGATCTATGCGGCGCGGCACAACCCATGGGTCTACTTCACCGCTGAGCGAGAGCAGTGCCTGAGGAATGACGTGGATCTGAGCTCCTTCGCCGCCGACGTTGCCACCGATGACCTGCCCACCATCGGTTTCCTGGTCCCCGACCTCACCCACGATGCCCACGACGGCTCCCTATCTGAGGCCGACGCGTGGCTGGAAGAGCAGTTGGACCCAGTGCTCCGGAGCGCTGACTTCAGGAGCGGCCGACTCGCAGTCGTCGTGACTGCCGACGAGGATGACCGGGACCATGGCAACACGGTGCTCACTTCGGTGCTGCACGTCGACCTCAGGCACAAGGTGGTCGACGCTCCGCTCACGCACTACTCGCTGACCCGGTTCCTGGCAGAGGTGATCGGCGTTGCGCCCCCGCGGGAAGGGCGCAACGCCGCGGACATGCGCGCGGCCTTCGGTTTGTGAATGCCGAGCTTCCGATGGGCCACCCACCGGAGCACCGCCCCGCTCACGTCAGATGGATCAGGGCGGTGCGACCGACGGCTACATCGGGGGTGGCGGCACCAGGCAGCTCACCGCAGCCGAGGTGTTGCCGAAGGAGTCCACCGCAATGACCTCGGCGTCACCGGTGCCGAAGAGGTGGACGATGTCGCCGGGCATCGACTTCGACCGAGGCTTCCCGCCCGGCGTCTCGGTGTACTTGATCTGCTGCCCAGCGGCGTACGGCCCGAACAGCGTGCCACTGCCGGAGTCGCGGACATGGATCTCAGGGTCCGGGTCGACGAGGTCGGTGGCCCCCAGGGCGAAGAACCCGTCCTGGTTGTGCGAGCGCGGCACCGTGCCGCCGGGGTTGGCGCCTTCGGTGCACGCGACGTCAGGTGGGGTGGTGTCGACCACGGTCATCGTGCCGGTGCCCGAACCCGTGTTGCCGGCCGCGTCGATCGCCGTACAGGTGACGACCGTGGAGCCGATCGCGAACAGCGATCCCGACGGGGGAGCGCACGCCGGCACGAGCGGACCGTCCACGTTGTCGGTCGCGTTCGCGTCGTAGTCGACCAGGGCACCGTCGGGCCCGGTCGCCTCGACGGTCTCGTCACTGACCGTCACCACCGGGGGCTCGATGTCTCGCACCTCGACGTGGACCTGCTGGACGAACTCCGGGCCGGGCAGGTGACCGTTGACCAGGAAGCTGACCTCGCAGTGGAGCGTCGTGCCCTGAGGGGCGTTCGCGGCGAGAGTGATGGTCTCGTCGAAGGAGACCGTCCCGCCACTGGTCACGCTCTGCGACGGCGGGGTGAGAGTGATCGAGACGCCGGGGTCGCACACCGCCTGATGGGTGACCTCGGCGGGCAGGTTCTGGAGCGCGGACAAGATGGCGGCGGAGACCTGGGACGGGTCTGCCGATGCGAGCGTGCCGCCGGTGGCGCTGGTGACCGCGGTGGCCTGGCCTGCTGTGTCCAGCCCGTTCCACAGGGAGCCGTCTGCACCGGGGACCGCGATCGCGATGACGCGGACGCCGGCCGCCTGGAGCGCCGTGGTCGCCGTGGCCAGCGAGAAGCCGGCCGACGGGTCGTGGCTGGTGGAGTCCCCGAACATCACCACCACGGGAGTGCCGTCGCCACGGAAGTCGATCGCCGTGGGGATGTCGCCGAGTGCGCCGATCCAGTCCTCGGGGGCATCGCTGCCACCACCGGAGAGGGGCGTCCAGGCGTTGATGCCGGCGGCGACCGCGGCGGGGTCGCCGGTGAGCTGCTGGCGCAGGAGGAAGTGGCCACTGGAGTCGGCGACGTCCTTGTAGTCCGCGACCGCGAACTGTGCGGTGGGCTGGTCGGCCAGCACCTGGTCGACGATGGATGCGGCGTTGGACTGCACGTTGGCGATGCTGGCACCCATGCTGGTCGTGGTGTCGGCCAGGAAGACGATGTCGGGGTTGGGTGGGATGACCGGTGTCTCCACGGTCTTGGTGATCGTCACGGACTGTCCGGGATCCAGTGCTGTCGCATAGGGCGATGGCGTGACCCCGGGTACGGCGAATGCCGTGGTCGCTGTCCCGGTCAGCAGTACGGCGAAGATCGCCGCCCATGCTCCCCGAGACCGCCCACGACGGGATGTGTGCTCCATGGCACAGCCTCCTCATGAGGTGAACTGACACCCCACGATGGTCCCGCTGGCTGCGCACCACCATGACGCCATCTGCCCATTGCGAGACCCCTGGACGTGCGGCTGCGCGTTCCGCCATGACCCCATCTGGTCATTTCCGACAGCCGGATGGGGCTACTGGCTCGGGGGAAGCGGAGACATCACCAGGCAGGCGGAGTCAGGTGTTCCGCGCGCTGGTCATGAGACCGGCCAACCTACTCAGGGGCACGCACTTCGAGACCGGCGAAGTAGGTCCGGTAGCGACGGGCGTCTCGGGTCAGCAGGCGATGTCCGGCGACGGCCGCGTGGGCTCCGATGTAGAAGTCTGGGAGTGGAGTGACCTGTGCTCCGCCGCGACGGCGGTAGGTGAGGAACGCCTTGCCGGCCAGGAAACCGGCGGAGTAGGGGAGGGACTCCCGGACGAACTGACTGGCCGGCAGCGCGTCATCGAGGTCCTCGATCTGGTCGAAGCCGATCGACACCTCGGCGTACACGACCGGATTGATCACGACGCGGCCGATGTCGAAGGCATCGGCGAGCGCCGTGCTCGACCACTCGGACCAAGCCGGATCTTCAGTCACGACGTCGAGCAGGACATTGGAATCGACCAAGGTGACGATCTCACTCGCCACGAAGCAGTTCCATCAACTCATCGGTGGTCTTGTCGGTGTTGGCGCGCCCGCGGAGCCGGTTGACGATCCGGTTCCCACGCGTGGCGGCGGCCTCGCCATGGACGATCCGCAGAGTGTTGCCGTCCTCGACGACCTGCACCTCGTCACCCTCAGCGAATCCCAGGCGATGCCGTAGTTCGGCTGGGATCGTCACCTGTCCCTTGCTGTTGAGCTTCATCGCGGCCTCCGAAACGTAATACGTGCCTGACGTAATACATGCTACATCTTGGTTCTTGAGAACGGTGGCGAGTCGTTTGTCCAGGCCCCTGGAGATGGCTCCCAGTGCCAGCCTCCAGTGACTTACCGCGTGGTCACGGGTGAGCCTGTCGGTGGCCGTGTCTAGGCTCGTCCCCTACGGAACCGGGAGGACATATGGAGCATGCCGCGATTGACGTCCTGCGCGAGCGCCACGCAGCCTGGCGCCTGCTGCGCGCTGGCAATGCGTCGCTGATCCTCTCGTTCCTGGGCCGGTTCTTCGTGGAGGGCAACCGCGGCGCGACCGCCGCCGGCGAAGTCGCCGCTGCGCTCGATGACGATCTCTACACGCTGAATGCCGCGCTCACGACCGACAGCGGTGAGCCACGCTTTCCCAAGCAGCCAAAGGCCTACCTGGAAGACTGGTCCGCCACCGAGATCGGCTACCTGCGCCGGTTCTATCCCGTCGGTGTCGACGAGGTGCACTACGAGGCGACGCCCGCCTTCGAGAAGGCCTACGCGTGGGTGGAGAGCTTGCGATCGCGCTCCTTCGTCGGCACCGAGTCGCGGTTGCACACCGCCGTCGAGCTGCTGCGGCAGATCGTGCACGGGTCCGAGACCGATCCCGAGTCCCGGCTCACCGAGCTGCGTCGCAGACGTGACGAGATCGAGCAGGAGATCGCGGCGGTGGAGGCGGGCGAGGTCGCCATGCTCGATCCGACCGGCGTTCGCGACCGCTACCAGCAGTTCTCAGCCACGGCACGTGAGCTGCTCTCCGACTTCCGTGAGGTTGAGGAGAACTTCCGTGGCCTCGACCGGGCCGCCCGGGAGAAGATCGCGGCGTGGGAGGGATCCAAGGGTGACCTGCTGGTCGACCTGGTCGGTAGCCGCTCCGACATTGCGGGCTCCGACCAGGGCCGCAGCTTCCAGGCGTTCTACGACTTCCTGCTCTCCGAGTCGCGACAGGACGAGCTGGCCGAGCTGCTCTCCAAGGTCGCTCATCTCGACACCCTCGAGCTCGACCGGCGGGTGCGTGGCATCCACCACGACTGGGCCGAGGCCGCCGAGCGGGCGCAACGCACTGTGCGCAACATCTCCGAGCAGCTGCGCAGGTTTCTCGACGACCAGATCTGGCTGGAGAACCGCCGCGTGATCGACCTGGTGCGGGCCGTCGAGACCGCCGCTCTCGTCGTACGTGACAGACCGCCGACGCGCGGACTCGACGTCGACGAGCCCGGACTCGCCATCGCGCTGCCCTTCGAGCGTCCGCTGTACGACGCCCGACCCAGTGCCGAGGTCGAGAGCCTGATCCTGCCGTCGTACGACGCCGAGCTCGACACCGACCTGCTGTTCAACCAGACGTTCGTCGATCAGGCCCGTCTGGCCGACAACATCCGCGCGGTCGTGCCGCCACGCTCGTCGGCGCTGCTCGACGACATCGTGCAGCTCTACCCGATCACCCAGGGGGCGGCCGAGATCATCAGCTACCTTGCCCTCCAGGACGACGGGCTCGAGGTCGAGTTGGACGACACCGGCGAATGCCTGATCGACTATGAGGACCCGACCGGCCAATCGCGGCGGGCGCGACTTCCGAAGGTGACGGTGCGACGCAGATGAGCGACGAGCACGCAGTGGGCTCTGCGATCATCCGCTTGATGCAGGGCGTGGTCTACAAGGAGGCCGACGAAGACTCCTGGCTCGCCATCGAGCGCCAGGGTGGTGCCGTGCGCGACCACTTCGCGACCATCGGTGTCGAGGTCGTCGTCGGCGACTCCGAGGGTTACGCCTACCTCCGCGCGCGTCCCGACACGGAGGGCGAGGAAGCGCTGCCGCGTCTCGTACGCCGGCGCAGTCTCACCTACAACGTCTCGCTCTTGCTCGTGCTGCTGCGCAAGCGGCTGGTCGAGTTCGAGACCTCCGGCAGTGAAGGCCGCCTCGTGCTCAGCCGCGACCAGATCGTCGAGATGCTGCGCCTGTTCCTGGCCGACTCGACCAACGAAGCCCGCACCGTCGACACCGCGGAGTCCACCATCAAGAAGGCCGCGGAGTTCGGCTTTCTCCGTGCGCTGCGCGGCCAGCCCGACCACTGGGAGGTGCGCCGCATCCTCAAGGCGTACGTCGACGCGCAGACGCTCAATGACTTCGCGGGCAAGCTCAAGGAGTACGCCGAGACGGAGGCCTCGGATGGGTGAGGGACTCTTCTCGAGCGTGGAACTGGCACCCACGGGCCGGGCCGGCTACCGGCTGCACCATCTCGAGGTGTTCAACTGGGGCACCTTCGACCAGCAGGTGTGGCGCCTGACGCCCGCCGGCGACACCTCACTGCTCACCGGCGACATCGGCTCGGGCAAGTCCACGCTCGTCGACGCGTTGACCACACTCCTGCTCCCGGCACACAAGATCGCCTACAACAAGGCCGCCGGCGCCGAGTCGAAGGAGCGCACCCTGCGTTCCTACGTCGAGGGCCACTACAAGTCCGAGCGTATCGAGGCCTCAGGCACGTCCCGTCCAATCGGGCTGCGCACGGGTGGGAAGACCTACTCGGTCCTGGTCGGGGTCTTCGTCAACGACGGCCACGACGAGACCGTCACGCTGGCGCAGGTCTTCCAGCAGCGCGACCGCTCCACGCCGTACCGCTTCTTCGTCACGGCCGACAAGCCACTCACCGTCCTCGACGACTTCTCCGACTTCGGCTCCGACCTCAACGACCTGCGCCGCCGACTGCGAGCCGGCGGCGCCCAGATCTTCGACGGCTACCCGGACTACGCCCGGTCCTTGCGCCGCTCCCTCGGCATCCGGTCCGACCAGGCCCTGGAGCTGTTTCACCAGACGGTCTCGATGAAGTCGGTCAGCAATCTCAATACCTTCGTTCGCGACCACATGCTCGAGCCCTCGGACTCCACCGAGCGGATCCGCGAGATCATCGCCCACTTCGACGACCTCACCAAGGCATACGACGCCGTCAAGCGGGCCCGCGAGCAGCTCGAGGCCCTGGAACCGATCGTCTCCACGGCCACGAGGTATGACGACGCGCTGATTCGTCGCTCCCGCCAGGAGGCCCAACGTGACGCCGTACGCCTCTTCATCGCCGAGACCAGGGCCGACCTGCTCCGTGGGGAGCTCGCCGCCTTCACCGACTCGCTCGGTCGGCACACCCGGCAGCGCGATGAGGCCGGTGAGCAGCTGGCGTCGATCGCGCGCGAGCGTGAAGCGCTGACCGCCGAACGTGCCGGCGCCGGCGGTGATCGCATCGGCGAGCTCGAGCGCATCATGCTGCAAGCCCGGGAGCAGACAGTGGAGCGTCGCAGGTGGCGGGAGAAGTACGACGCCGCGCTGGCCGAGGCCGTCCCCGAAGCGGTCGGCTCCATCGTCGACGCGTCGTCGTTCGCGGAGCTCGCCGGGTCGTTGGGCGGGCGAGACATCGAGGTGGGCCGCCAGCTCGCCGACCTCGACACCCGGGTCGGCACGGTCGCCGGACAGCTCAACGACCTGGACAGGCAAGCGGCGGAGACGCGGGCCGAGCTGGCCAGTCTCGCCTCGCGCACCAGCAACCTGCCCAGCGGCCAGGCCGACCTGCGCGAGCAGCTGTGCCACGACCTGGGCCTGACCGAGGCTGACCTGCCGTTCGCCGGTGAGCTCCTTGAGCTCGACGACGGGCACGATTCCTGGCGTGGCGCCGCCGAGCGGGTGCTGCGCGGCTTTGCCCTGTCCTTGCTGGTGCCCCAGGAGCACTACGCCTCGGTCGCGCGCTGGGTCAACGGACGACGGCTCACGCACCGCCGCAACGACGGCAGGGTCGTGGGCTCCCGGCTGGTCTACGAGCGCGTCGCCTCCCGCCGGGTGCGGCTGCAGCGCGAGACCGGCGCCGGACTCCTGCTCGCTGACTGCCTCGACGTACGTGAAGGACCGTTCGAGGACTACCTCCGCGACGAGCTCACTCGACGTGCCGACCATCGGTGCGTCGAGACCGTGGAAGAGTTCCGTGACCAGCGCCGCGCGGTGACCCGCGAAGGACAGGTCCGTTCGGGCGATCGGCATGAGAAGGATGACCGCACCCAGGTCGGTGATCCCCGCAACTGGGTGCTGGGGTGGCGCAACGAGCGAAAGGTTGCCGCCCTCACCGACCTGCTCGGCACCCAGCAGGAGGCGCATCTCACGAGCAAGGAACAGTTGACCCGGCTTCACGAGGAGCGCACCGTGCTCTCGTCGCGCCAGTCGGCACTCACCCGCCTTGCCGACTACCCCGGGTGGTCCGGGATCGACCACGCCGAGGCCGATGCGCGGGCGTCCGCAGCCGAGGCCGAGCATGCCCGTCTGGTGTCCGGGTCGACGAAGCTGGCCGACATCGAGCGCCGCCTGGCCGATGCTCTCGTGCGGGCGAGCACCGTCGAGAGGGCCCGTGACGACCTGACCGGAGAGATCGGCAAGCTCGAGGAGCGCATCGATCGCGCCGGCAGGGCACTGGCCGATGACGAGCGACTCGTGGCCGAGCGGGAGAGCGACGAGCTTGTCTCGGCCCGGGCGTCGTACGACGAGCTGCGCGGGTTGCTGGGCAAGAACACACCATCCGCCTCCACGGACTGCGACGCCGCCCGCGACCGTCTCACCGGCGACCTGACCCGCTCCATCGAGCACCTCGGTCGAGAGCTGGGCGGCTACAACACCAGCCTGATCCAGGGCATGGGGGAGGTGCTGCGTCGCTGGCCAGAGCTGTGCAGTGACATGGACGCCGACGTCGACTCCCGAGGCGACTTCCTGGCCTTCCACGAACGGGTGGCCAACGATGACCTGCCGCGCTTCGAGAAGGAGTTCAAGCAGCAGTTGAACACCAACACGATCCGCGAGCTGGCTCAGTTCAACTCCTGGCTGCGTCGCCAGGCTGAGGAGATCGACGACCGGATCGACCGGATCAACGAGGCGCTCGGCGCCATCCCCTACAATCCCGGTCGTTACATCAGGCTCGAGAAGGAGCGCACTGTCAACCAGGACGTCGTCGCCTTCCGTGGTGATCTGCGCAATGCCACCGATGACACTCTGACGGCCGAGACCGACCACTACTCCGAGCAGCGCTTCCTCGACGTGAAGCGGCTCATCGAGCGGTTCCGTGGACGCGAAGGGTACGCCGACTCCGACAAGGCCTGGACTCGCCGCGTCACCGACGTACGCAACTGGTTCGTCTTCTCGGCCTCCGAGCGCGACGAGCAGGGGGAGGAGTGGGAGCACTACAGCGACTCCGACGGCAAGTCGGGCGGTCAGAAGGAGAAACTCGCCTACACCATCCTGGCGGCGTCGCTGGCCTACCAGTTCGGCCTGGAGTGGGGTGCCGAGAAGTCCAAGGACTTCCGGTTCGCGGTGATCGACGAGGCGTTCGGTCGTGGCTCCGACGTCTCGACGCGCTATGCCCTCGATCTCTTCGCCAAGCTCGGCCTGCAACTGCTGATCGTGACGCCCCTGCAGAAGGTGCACATCATCGAGCCCTATGTGCGGGCCATCGGATTCGTCGACAACCCCACCGGCACCGCGTCCCGGGTTCAGACCATGACGATCGAGGAGTACCGCGACCGTCGCGACGGACGTGGGACGTGAGCCGAGACTGGTCGACCGTCGATGACGTCGTCGCGAAGATGAGTCGTGTCTGGCAGGACGGAACGCTGCTGCGTCGCCATGCGTCGGGTGAGCCCTTCGAGTCGGTGGCTGTTCCGCTGCGAGGACCGAAGCCCTCGGAGATCGGTGACCGACTCGACGACGTACGCCGATGGGTCGCTCGCCTCGACGAAGGACGCCGCGGCGGCGCCCGCTACGACCTGGAGTGGGGCGACATCGGTGGCCGGCACTTCGGGCGGAACCGGGTGCCGTGTCGGGCGGTGGTCGCGTCGTGGGACCAGGCGTGGACACTGCTGGGGGTCGCACAGGATGTCGCGGCGTTCGATCGGCTTCTGGTAGGGGCCGACAACGACGCGGTGAGAGAGTGGGCGTTGGCCCATCCACACAAGGCGCTCAGCCTCGCAGCCGACTGGCCGGGTGTGCTGGCGGCCTACACCTGGCTCGACGAGCATCGTGATTCCGGCCGCTACCTGCGTGAGATCGACGCCCCCGGGGTTGACACCAAGTTCGCCGAGCGGCACCGGGGAGTGCTGGCCGCCATGCTCGGAGTGTCCGGCACTGCGACGGGCTTTGTCTCGGGCCTGGGGCTGCACAGCAAGCCAGAGTTCATCCGGCTGCGTGTCTCACCATCACTGGGCCTGCCCGCGCCGTTGACCGAGCTGGCAGTGCGTGTCGAGGAGTTGGCCGCATTCGACATCACGCCGACAACAGCGCTCGTGCTCGAGAACGAGATCACCTACCTCAGTGTCGATGTGCCACCCGGCGGGGTCGTGATCTGGGGCAAGGGATTCGACGTGGACCGAGTGGGGCGGCTGCCGTGGCTGGTCGACACGCAGGTCCTCTACTGGGGTGACATCGACACGCACGGTTTCGCCATCCTCGACCGTCTGCGCGCCTGGCTGCCGCACGCGCGCTCCGTGCTGATGGACCGCGAGACGTTGATGCGGCACGGCGATCGCTGGGGCGTCGAGGAACGACCCGCTACGTCCCGTCTGGCTCGCCTCACATCCGACGAGGAAGACGTCTACACCGCACTGGTCGGCGACGAGCTCGGCACCCGGATCCGACTCGAGCAGGAGCGAATCGAGTGGTCATGGGTGCAGACCCGGCTCCGGGGCTGAGGGGTGACAGCCCAGGCGATGACACGCAGCCGACGCCTGGTGGTGCACCGACAACTCGGTCGGAGCGCCTGGTGGAGAGCCCCGAAGAGAAGTCGGTCAGCCGAGGACCGTGCCCCCTCGGTGCAGCTCCCGGTGCGCCTCGTAGATCTCCGCGTTCGTGTGCAGCCGCTCGACCTCCTCGTCGGTGAGCTCGCGGCGTACCTTGCCGGGCACTCCCGCGACCAGCGTCCGCGGTGGGACCTCCATGCCCTCGGTGACCAGCGCACCCGCGGCGATCAGCACCTCGTCGCCGATGACGGCTCCGTTCATCACCGTGGCGCCCATCCCGACCAGCACGTGGTCGCCGATCGTGGCGCCATGGACGACCGCGCCGTGGCCGACCGAGACGCCCTCGCCGAGGATGACCGGCTTGCCCTTGTCGACATGGAAGACGCAGTTGTCCTGCACGTTCGAGCGCGGTCCGATGGTGATCGGCTCGTTGTCGGCCCGCAGCACCGCGCCGTAGAAGACGGAGGATCCCTCGGCCAGGTTGACCGAACCGACCAACGTCGCGTCGGGGGCGACCCAGGCAGAGTCGGGGATGACGGGGGAGCGGTCTCCAAGTGCGATCAGCATGGCGGCAAGGCTACCGACGACGATTCGGCGGCCCTAAGGGCGGAGCGTCTCGTGGTTCAGGCGCGGATGATGCGCCGTTCGATGGCGGCAGCAACGGCTCCGGGACGCGTGTCGACCCCGAGCTTGGTGTAGATGTGCGAGAGGTGCGACTTCACGGTGGCCTGCGACACGAACAGCTCGCGCGCCATCTCCTTGTTGCCCAGCCCCCGGGAGAGCAGCTCGAGCACCTCGACCTCGCGTTCGGTGATGGTCGTCGCGCCCGGCGTCGTACGCCGCACGAGCGTGGCGGCCACCGACGACGCCAGCACCGTCTCGCCGCGTGCGGTCGCCCGGATGCCGGCGAACAGCTCGTCGGGCGGGGCGTCCTTGAGGAGGTAGCCGCGAGCCCCGGCCTCGAGCGCGCGGAGGATGTCTGACTCCGTGTCATACGTGGTCAGCACCAGCACCTCCGGCGGCTCGGGCAGACCGCGAACCGCCGTGGTGACCTCGGCGCCGCCGGGGTGGCCGTCACCCAGGCTCAGGTCCATCAGCACGACGTCGGGTCGGTGCTCCTCGACCGCGGCCACCGCACGGTCGATCCGGTCGGCCTCGCCCACCACAGAGAGGTCGTCCTGCCCGTCGATGAGGGCGCGCAGTCCGGCGCGTACGACGGGGTGGTCATCGACCAGCACGATGCGGATCACGGGGTTCCCTGGTTTCGGGACGGTCGCAGCGCGGCCTGCTCAACCTCGGTGTGGATCGGGAAGCGAGCGGAGACGGTGGTGCCCTCACCCGGAGCGCTCTCCACCTCGGCCCGGCCGTCGAGTCCGGCCGCCCGCTCGCGGATGCCGGCCAGGCCGCGACCACGCGTCCCGGATGCTCGCACGGTGTCGGGATCGAAGCCTCGACCGTCGTCGCGCACGTCGAGCACGACCTCGTCGTGGTGGTAGGTCAGGGTCAGCGCCACCCGGTGGGCATCGGCGTGCTCGCGCACGTTGGCCAGCGCGCCGCGCGCCGTACGCACCAGGGCAGCGGCCACCTCGGCCGGCAACCCGACCGGTGATCCGTCGATCCGCAGCTCGACCGCCGTGCCAGCAGCGGCCTGGTTGGCGGCCCTGCGCAGGGCATCGGCGAGCGCCGTACCGCCCGGGTCGGCGGCGAGATGGTCCGGAGCCAGGTCACGGACCACGCGGCGTACCTCGTCCAGTCCGTCGCGTGCGGTCGTTGCCGCGGTGTGCACGTGCTCGCGGGCCGCGGCCGGGTGGGCGTCCCACGCCTGCTCGGCGGCCTGCAGCAGCAGGTTGATGCTGGAGAGTCCCTGACCGACCGAGTCGTGGATCTCCCGCGAGAGTCGGGTCCGCTCGGCCAGTGCCCCGGTTCGGTGCTGCTCCTCGGCGAGGTCGGCCTGAGCCTCGACCAGCTGGTCGACCAGCTCCTGCCTGGCCCGGGACTCCACGTCGAGCGCACGGTAGGCGAGCACCGTCACCAACGCGATGCCGATCGGTCCGGCCACCTGAACCGGGTCGAAGCCGTCGCTGATCCTCAGCCAGGCGGAGGTCAACAGGCCCGTCATCACCACGACGGTCCCGACCGCCCACCCGAACGGCAGCACCCGCAGAACCGCGAACGCCACCGGCACCGCGCACCACGCGAACGACGGTGCGACCGCGGTCAGGACGCCCCACAGGACGACCATCGCGCCCACCCACACGGTCGGCCACCAGGCTCGCCCAGTGAGAAGTCCCCGGCTCGCGTACGCCGACCCGAGCAGCAACGCGCCGGCGAGTACGCCGACCCCGGTGGCGCCCAGGCCGTGCCGGTCGACGTACCGCACGGCGCAGGTGACCAGCAGCACGAGGAGCATGACCAGGAGCCACTGGTCGAGTCGGTCCGCGGGCGCGAGGATGCCGCGCACGCCGCGGGAGCGGCCGGAGGAGGGACGAGTCATGATGGGCCAAGCGTAGGGACAGCGGCCGATCGTGGCATCAACCGATTGGCTATCGAGGACTGGCCGGCTGCCCGACGCATGCGTGGCATCGGGAGACGCAGAGTGGAGCCATCATGAAGCAGACCCCACTCCAGGAGAGAACATGAACCGCATGTCCAGGCCCGCCACCATCCTCGCCCTCAGCGCAGTGGCCGGCGCCGCAGCGCTGGGTGGTGCGGGCATCGCCTCGGCCGATGGGGAACCCGGGCGCCCCGGCACCTACCACCTGAACGGCGATGCGGTCGATGCCGCCAACCCGGTCGGCTCCAAGTTCGAGGGGATCGGCGCCGACGAGCGTCGCGGCCTGTTCTACGTCAGCGAGGTGACCGGCGGCGAGATCCACCGAGGCTCCGTGCGCGACGCGCAGACGCAGGAGTGGCTGGCCGGCAACGGAACTGACGGGCGCTTCACCGCACGGGGCATCACCGTGGACCGGGCCGGCAACGTGTACGTCGCAGGCGGGCCGAACGGCATCGGCACCGACGGCACCGACAACGGCCGCCCCGACCTGTGGGTCTACGACAAGGACGGCGAGCTGCTGGCCGCCTTGCGGGCCCCGGGCGACGACGCCTTCCTCAATGACGTTGCGATGGGCCCCGACGGAGCGGCGTACTTCACCGACTCCAACGACGCACGGGTCTTCCGCGTGGCGCCGGCGGCGGACGGCTGGGAGGCCACGCTGTGGGCCGACGCCACGGACGTGATCGAGCGCAAGCCGGGCTTCAACCTCGGCGGCATCGTGCTCAGCACCGACCGCAGCGCATTCGTGGTGGCCCAGGGCAACACTGGCCGCCTGTGGCGCTTCGACGCACGCACCGGTGCGGTCAGCGAGGTCGAGACCGGTGGCGCCGACCTGGTCAACGCCGACGGACTGGTGCTCCGGGGCGACACCCTCACCGTCGTACGCAACTTCTCCAGGTCGATCGCGACGCTGCGGCTGGCCTCCGACGGGTCGTGGGCACGCGCGATCCACCAGCAGGCGACGTCTCCGGACCGGGTGCTGACCACGGCGAAGGCGCTGCGTGGCCGGATCCTCTACGTGGACAGCAAGTTCGACGAGGCCGTCGCCTCTGGTCCCTACGACGTCATCACCGACCCGACGCGATGAGGCGCACAGGTCTGGCCACTCTTCCGCTCGTGCTCGTGCTGGGTGCGTGCGGGGGTGGCGGGGCGGGGGAGTCGGCCGCGCCGTCGAGCTCCACCAGTTCCCTGGCATCATCAGGAAGGGTTGACCGCATGGATCAGTCTGAGAAGGGTGCACCGCCGAAGGCAGAGGACCAGGCAGCCCTCGACGAGCAGCTGCGCGACGCGGCCTGGGCCGACGACGTCGCACGGGCGGGACGCCTGATCCGACGCGGCGCCGACGTCAACGCGAAGGATGATTCCGAGCAGTCGGCGTACCTCGTCGCCACCAGTGAGGGTCACCTCGACCTGCTGCGACTCACCCTGCGCCACGGCGCGGACGTCGACGACCTGGACAGTTGGAACGGCACCGGCCTGATCAGGGCCGCCGAGCGCGGGCACGCGAACGTCGCCGGTGCGCTGCTGCAGACAGGGATCGACCGCGACCATGTCAACCGGATCGGCTACCAGGCGATCCACGAGGCGGTGTGGCTCGGCGAGAACACACCGTCGTACGAGACGACCGTGCGAGTGCTGGCAGCCGGGGGAGCCGAGCTCGGCCGCACCTCGCCCTCGGCCGGCCTGACCCCGCTCGAGATGGCCCGCGAGCGCGGGTTCGACCGGCTGGAGAGGATCCTGCAGACCATGACCACCGCGAAGCTCCCGGCCGACCCCGACGCCGCGCTGCTCGACGCCGCCTCGCGAGGTGACGCCGACGCGGTGGCGCTGGCCCTGCGGGCCGGCGCCGACATCGAGGTCCGCGACGGCAACCGTCGTACGGCGTTGCTGCTCGCCGCCACCTTCGACCGGATCGAGGCGGCGCGAGTCCTGGTGGCGATGGGGGCCGACCCGGATGCGCTCGACGACCGGCACGACACCCCGTGGCTGGTCACCGGAGTCACCGGAAGCGTCGCGATGCTCGAGGTGCTGCTCCCGGTCCACCCGGACCTCACGATCACGAACCGCTTCGGCGGTCTGTCACCGATCCCGGCCAGCGAGCGCGGGCACGTCGACTACCTCGAGCGCGTGGTGCAGACCGACGTCGACCTCGATCACGTCAACGACCTGGGATGGACGGCGCTGCTGGAGGCGATCATCCTCGGCGACGGGGGCGAGGCGCACCAGGCCGTCGTACGCATCCTGCTCGAGGCCGGGGTCGACCGCACCATCGCCGACAAGGACGGGCTGACGCCGATGCAGCACGCCGAGAGTCGGGGGTACGACGAGATCGCGGCGCTGCTGCGCGGCTGACCGCCAGGCATGATGCGGGCCGGGCGGCGGTCGTTCCTTGCACTTGCTCAAACCTGTCTCATGGTCGTGCGATGTCCCATAACTTTGGCTCATGCGCGCAATGGGCCTCACATTGGTCGTCGCACTCACGTTCGCTGGGTGTAGTGACGTTTCGCACCGCCACCAGTCGACGGACCCGCCTGATCCGGCCTTCGATCACTCCGCAGAGCCGATGCCCAAGGGCGTCAACGTCGTCAGCAGCCGAGACACGACGAGCAATCGTTTCTCAAAGCAAGGAGACGGCTTCCGATCGGAGAAGGGCGCGTGGACGCTTGTAGGCGGGAGTCGTGCGTACAAGAAGTGGCTTCTTTGCGGCGACGATCCTGAGACGCCCAGCGGTGAGATGTCCATCGCAGTCCCTCGCGGCGATGAGACCTACTTTGTGCGGTTGACGGCCCGCTGGACAGGACGCAGGCTCGCGGAGGTGATCGTGAGCCCCGGGAAGACGACGGTGATCTCGGTCCCGATATGCCAAGTTGGGCGTACCGGGTACGAGCTCTACTACGGCGCGGGGACCCGGTGGTACGGATACAAGTACTTGTTTGGCCCCGAAGGCGCCTACAGTCAAGCGGGCGAGGTGTTCACGTTCGAAAGTGGTACGTCCTGGAGTGTTTCGCTGACACTCCAGCAGGGCGGGAACCTCTCCAGCTCGGGCATGGAGTACGACCAGTTCCTGCACTGACTGGCATCCGGACGAGGTTGGACTGCAGGGAGAACCCGGCGATCAAGAAGGACAGCTGGGCATTCGGCTGGCAAGGCCAAACCAGGTCAGAGGTTGACCTTGATGTCCGCGCCCTTGCGGAGCTCCGCGACCAGAGCCTGCGCCGTCCGGCTCTGCTTGTCCGACTTCGCCTGCTCGACGATCTGGGACTTGACCTTGGCGAACGGCGGGATGGTCTGCTGCTGACCGCCCTGCTTGCCCAGCTTCTTCTGCTGCTGCACGGCGGCGTCATAGATCTTGCGGAGCTCGGCCTCGGTGGGCTTGATGGCGCCGGCCTCGTCCTCGACCAGCTGCTCCACCACGACCTGGGTCTTGACCTGGCTGCGTACGACGTCCTCCGAGGTGCCCTGCTTCTCCAGGGCAGCGAGGAACTGATCGACCGAGGTCATCTGGTTCTGCTTGGCCAGGGCGCTCAGCTCGTCGTCGACATCCTGGTCGGTCGCCGAGATGCCGCGCTTGTCGGCCTCCTGCACGAGGAGCTCGGTCTCCACCAGGCTGTCGGCGATCTGCTTCTTCAGGGCGTCCTGGTCCGGCTGCTCGCCGCCCGACTGTGCCTGCATCGCGGCCTGTTGGAACTGGGCCTCGTAGATCGGGACGAACTCGTCCTTGGTGACCTCCTGGCCGTTGACCTCGGCCACGACGTCCGGGATGCCCTCGAGGTCAGGACCGCCAGCCTGCTGGCTTCCCTCTGAGCTCTCTTGTGAGGTCGGCTCCTCGGAGGTTCCCTTGCTGTCGGAATCCTTGTCGTCGCCACCGCATGCGGAGAGGGCGAGAAGGGCGGCGGCCAGTGTGACGCCGAGGACGGTCTTGGTGCGCTTGGAGTGATTCATCCATGTCGACCATACGGATCGCACCTGAGAAACCCGTCGAGACCCGGGTCTACGTCGTCTGCCGGAACCGGCGTACGACGTCTGCCAACCGGGAGAGTCCGGCCTCTTGACCTGCGTGCTTCCACGATCAACTCTGAGGTCATGGACACTCATCCGGTCGATGCCTCACACCCGTTGCTCACGTTCGGCCCGGTGGAGCTGGTGCGGGTCCAGGTCGGCTATCGCGCCGATCCCGAGGACGCGGCCCAGGAGCAGTTCCTGCTCGATCTCACGGTCCCGAAGTCGGGCAGCGCGGACGGCCAGGGCGCGTTCGACGAGCATCGGGCGCTCCGTGCCCTGGAGCCGGCCCTGCTCGCTGGAACGGACGCACCGCGGCACCACTCCCTGCACCAGCACCGGTCACACACCAGCTGGGGTGCCAGCCCGGGAGTGTTGGAGCTCGGGCTGCTCGTGACGACCGGCACCGAGCCGCGGGCAGCCGGCTCGCAGGCTCGGCTCGACGGTGTGACCCGTGCCTTCCGTGACCTGATGGAGCTGACCGGCCGATCGGAGCAGATGCCGACCACTCGGGATGCCGCGTTCGTCCGGGCCCGACGCGCAGCCGCGACGGCGTACGCCGTGGACTCGGAGAGACTGTCTCTCGGCGCGGAGGAGCACCATGCGGCCGAGAACGTCTGGGCCTTCACGTTTCGCGCGCCCGCCGGTGATGCCTTCGAGGTCCGGGTCGGCTTCGTCGACGGCTACGCCGGCTCGGTCTGGGTGCGGCACGAGCGCCAGCACGAGGTCTCGGACTCCATCGGCTCGGAATGACCTGATGAACGGAAAGTGAACGCCGGGCGGATTTCAGGGGCGTACCCTTGCCCGGATGTCCACCACGACCCCGGCCCTGCGGCTCTGGCACCTGCTGATCGCCGCCTCCGCGTTCCTGGGCGTGACCTTGGCCGCACGTCAGTACGACGTCTGGTGGACGGCCCTGAGCCAACACGCCAGCCTCGCCGCCGGCTTCTGCTACCTCACGCTGAGTGCGGCGGCCCCGGCGACGGGACGCCAAGCGCGCGCCTGGACCTGGGTGCGCGGAGCCCTGGCCACGCTGATGGTGCTCGTTTCACTCGCCTTCCTGGCGATGCAGCACGGCAACCTCCTCGACGGCTACTCAATCTTCGAGCACATCGTCACGCCGACCCTGGTCGTGATCGACTTCCTCGCCGTCGGCAGCGCGGGGCTGCACCTGCGGTGGTGGCATCCACTGACCTGGCTGATTCCTCCGCTGGCCTACCTCGGCTACTACGTGATCGGCGACCTTAGCGTCTACCAAGCCCTTGATCCCGCGCAGCCCGTGGCCTTCACCAGGCACGTGCTCCTGCTGCTCGCCCTCGTCCTCGCGGCTGGCTTCGGCTTGTACGCCGCAGTGGGGCCGGCGTACTCCTCGACGAAAAATCGCTTGGCCGGATGGTCGATCCGGCGATACTGGTGGGATGGCGTGGACGTCGGTGGGGGATCCTGACTCGGCTGCTGTCGCCGGTGCCCCGGACCAACGGCTGCGTGCGATCGTGGCCGAAGGCCTCGCGCCGGCGGTGCTGCGCGAGCAGGCCGACCGCAGCCGGGAGCGGCTCGGCGTGGACCGGATCGACCTCTATACGCACACATCCCGGACTTCTGGCACGACACCCCACTTGTCGAGTCCGTCGCCGGATTCGGGGACCTTGTCGCCGACGGCACCGTGGGTCTGCTCGGGTTGAGCAACTTCTGGGGGTGGCAGCTCGAGCGCGCCCGACGACTGGCGGACGCCGCCGGAATCGCGCGAGCCGACGTGTTCCAGTACCACCACACCTACCTGCGCATGCGCACCGACATCGCCGGCCCGCGGTTCGGGCAAGACGGTGAGTTCGGCACCGCGGACGGATCGATCCTCAGCTACCTGCGTGCGGAGCCCGGCACCACGTTGGTCGGCTACTCGCCGCTCCTCAACGGCACCTACGTCCGGGACGACAGGCGGCTGGACGAGGCCTACGACCACCCGGGTACGACACACCGGCTGGAGGCCCTCGCCAGCGTCGCCGACGAGACCGGCGCGACCCGGAACCAGGTCGTCCTGGCCTGGATGCTCGGAGGCGAGCTGCCCGTCGTCCCGCTGGTAGGTGTCTCCTCGTTGCCGCAGCTCGAGGAGGCGCTGGCTGCGGTCGACCTCGAGCTCACCGATGATCAGCGGCGACGTCTCGACGCGGCCCACTGAGCTCGGGTCTTCAGGCAAGATGGGAGGGGCGAAAGGGGACTCAGTTGCGCGACAGGGTTGGGAAGCGATCGAACGCGAGGCTGCCGGAGAACATCGACCGGGTGCCGGGGCTGGCGGGCCGAGTCGCGCGCGAGTCGGGGACCCCGGACCTGCTCGGCGTGCTGAGGGGACTGCCGGTCCTGACCGTCATGCTGGTGGTGTCTGCCGTGCTGGTGCAGGTCACCTGGGCCCGTGTGGTGCTGATCCTCATGGCCGTGGCCAGCGTTGCCGGCGCCGTCGCCGAGTGGCGTCATGAGACGCGCCGAGCCGGTGCCCAAGCGCAGCTGCACGACCGCATCGAGCGAGTGCGGGGCCACGGCACTCGCGTGCGCGCTGACGTCACCAAGATCGGTTTCGGCGGGCGGTGGCGCTACGGCGGGCCCGAGATCACGGTGACCGCAACGTTCACGACCGCCGCGGGTCGGCGTACGGTCACCGACACCGTGGTCACCGAGCCGGCCGACGCCCCGACGGTGGGCGGCACAGTGCTGGTCTGGTACGTCGGCGACGGCGGGCCCGGCGACGTCTACCTGGAAGTCGACCCGGAGAGCGTTCGGGATCCCGAGGCCGCGGAGCGCTACGACTACGGGCCTCTGTGACGCTGCTGGTCGCTCGGGAGATCAGCTCCGATGATCGAGTTGTGGCGCGTGAATGTCGGTGGTTGCGGGCACTATGAGCGTGAAGGCTCAAACCTGCGGGTTCTGGTCTGGGGACAACTCGCCTCATTTGTCACACCCGTTCACAGTCGTCACCATCTTCGTGCAGGTGGGCGATTAAGGTCGTTTCGGGCGTAGAATTGTGCCTATGACCAGCGGAAACTCTCACCCCAGCATGGGTCCCGGTGCGGGTCCTTTCTCGGGTCCCAGTGCGACCCCGGGCACGCACCCGGTGCTCGCCTGCGTCGCGAGCATCGAGAGTTCGCTGAAGTCGGTCGCCGACGTCAACCCGGCCTTCATGACCATCACGCAGAAGCGCACCGCGCTGCTCGAGCTGACCCGCCTCTCCTCCGAGCTCGAGTCCCTGCGGCTGCGGGTGATCGCGGCCTGCGACGACGTCGCCGAGGCCGACGGCGACCCGAACGTCGCGGCCTGGCTGGGCCCCCGCACCAACACCGGGTCCACGGCGAACCATCAGGCCGAGAAGCTCGCCACCTCCCTGGAGACCACCTGGACCGTGGTCGCCCGGGCACTGGCTTCGGGTGCGGTGAACCTGGAACAGGCCAAGGTGATCGTGGCCGCCCTGGACCGGGTCCGTGACGCTGACGTGCCGCCGGGGGTGATCGCGGCCGCCGAGGCCCACCTGGTCGAACTCGCCACCAAGCACACTCCGAAGGAGCTACGGATCCTGGGCCGGAAGATCCTCTCCATCGTGGCCGCCGAACTGGTCGAGGACGAGGAGCGCAAGAAGGTCGAGGAAGAAGAACGCCGCGCGAACGCGAAGTCCCGGTTGACGTTCAAGAAGAACGGCGACGGCACCGTCGAGTTGCGGGCCACGATGTCGCAGGCCACCGCCACGAGGCTCAAGACGGTGTTGAACTCATGGACCTCACCCCGTCACCAGAACACGGCCGCTGGTGGGGGTGCTGCTCCGTTGACCGATCCCGCGACGGGAAAGAAGATTCCCTTCGACCAGCGCCGCGGCCTGGCGTTCGAGGCGTTCTTGGAGGGCCTGGACCCCGACGCGCTGCCGGTCCATGCCGGCAATGGCACCACGTTGGTGATCACCATGGACCTGGCCGACCTGTTGGCCGGGGTCGGGGTGGGCACGTTGCCTGATGGCAACAAGATGTCGGCCTCCCAGATCCGACGGTTGGCGTGCAACGCGACGTTGGTGCCGGCGGTGTTGGACGGCCAGTCCGAGGTGTTGGACTGGGGGCGTGGGAAGCGGTTGTTCACCGGGCCCCAGATCGCCGCGATGGGGGTCCGGGACAAGACCTGTCGGGCCGAGGGGTGCCCGATGCCGGCCAAGTGGTGCGAAGCCCACCATTTCACCAAGCCCTGGGCCCAAGGCGGCACTACCGACGTCAAGGACGGCAAACTCCTCTGCCCCTGGCACCATCACCGGGCCCACGACGACACCTACGACAAGACCCACCTGACCAACGGCGACGTCCGATTCCGCAAGCGGACCTGAGCCATACCCGAATGGCCGCAGCCGCAGTGCAGATCGGGGCGTCCTCTGGCGCGCCCAGACCTCTGAGACTGGTCTCGACACGGTCGCTGCGCGAGATCGTCAACGACGAAGGAGGGGCGTGATGGAGGCACAGCCAACCCCACACCCTGGGAGCCGTCACATCTCTTCGTGGGTGTTCGGGTCGCCGTCGAAGAGCCGACCGTCCGGGCGACCAAGGGCCGTGATCGCCGCGACCTCGTCGTCGGTGAGGGTGAAGTCGAAGATGGCCAGGTTCTCCTGCTGGCGAGCGGGAGTGCCGGACTTCGGAATCGGCAGCGCGCCGAGCTGCACCTGCCAGCGCAGGATGACCTGGGCCGGCGTCACGTCGTGGGCCTCGGCGGCATCACGCACCGGTGCCTCGTCGAACGGTGCGTTGCGTTTGCCCAGGGGGCTCCACGACTGGGTCTGGATCTCGCGGCTCTCGTTCGTCACCCGCATCTCGGTCTGCGGGAACCACGGGTGCAGCTCGAGCTGGTTGACCGCCGGGGTGACACCGGTCTCGGCGACAATGCGGTCGAGATGCTCGGCGGTGAAGTTCGAGACCCCGATCGAGCGCACCAGTCCCTGCTCCCGCAGGTCGACCAGGGCACGCCACGCTTCGGCGTACTTGTCGACGCTGGGGTTCGGCCAGTGGATCAGGTGCAGGTCGAGGTGGTCGACGCCGAGGCGTTGCAGCGACTCCTTGGTGGAGGCGATCGCGTCGTCGTACCCGTGGTGCCGGCCGGGCACCTTGCTGGTGAGGAACACCTCGTCGCGCGGGATCCCCGAGTCCCGCACCGCCCGGCCGACCTCCTCCTCGTTGCCGTAGTTCACGGCCGTGTCGAGGAGTCGGTAGCCGGCATCGATGGCGCTGCGGATCGCATCGACACCCTCGGTGCCGGTCAGCGTGTGGGTGCCGAAACCGACCGCCGGGAGCGTCGCGCCGTCGTTGAGGGTGAGTGTGGGAATGTCGCTCATGGCTTCAGGTTAGGTCGCTGCAGGCTGCGACGAAACCTGCCCCGGCCACGACGAAACAGGTCCTGGAGCTCTCGGTCTCGGTGTGGCTGGCCGGGTGGCCCGCGTCGACGACCCCGCGGGAAGGGTGCTGAGAAAACGGATAGTGCGAAAACCGAAACGGCGGCCGGTCAGTTCTGGGAGCGTGTTGGCATACCCAAATTGTGGTATCTCGGGATCATCCAGGAGGCCCCCTTGTTCCCGCTTCGCAAGCCGACGTCGAAGTCGGCTCTCATCGCGCTCGGCACGGTCGGCGCACTCATCGTCCTCACGCCGACGACCGCAGTCGCCGCCCGCCTCATCGACAGCTCCGACATCAAGAACCAGTCCATCCAGTCGTGGGACATCGCCCCCGACGGCATCGGCAGGTCCGAGCTGCGCTCGGGCTCGGTCGGATGGGATCAGCTGGACACGCGCACGCGCGCCAGGATCGTGGCGCTGGCCGGCAAGGACGGAAGGAATGGCACGAACGGTGCCGACGGTGAGGACGGTGCCACCGGTGCGAACGGCGCCGACGGTGCGGACGGCCTGAACGGCGCCGACGGCACGAACGGCCTGAACGGGGCAGACGGTGCCGACGGCACGAACGGCTCCGACGGTGCTGATGGTGCGGACGGCGCCGACGGCCCGTCGGCCTACGACCTGGCGGTGGCCAACGGCTTCTCCGGCACCGTGCCGGCCTGGCTGGTGTCCCTGGTCGGAGCGACCGGGCCCCAGGGCGTGACCGGGCCGGCCGGTGAGGACGGAGCGACCGGGCCCGCGGGTCCGGCAGGTCCGGCAGGCCCCCCGGGACCGATCGGAGCCACAGGACCCGCAGGTCCTGTGGGACCGGCCGGGGGAGGGACCGTGCTCAAGGACGGCAACGGCGCCGCCATCGGCAAGATCCAGTCGGTCACGCGCAACTCCGTCACCGTCCTGACCAGCAACGGCTACATGCTCGCCATCGGTTGGGACGGCAGCATCGCTCCGGCGCAGGCCTACTACACCGGCGCCAACTGCACCGGGACCGCGTACCTGAACTCCGGCGGCCCCAACCCGTCGTGGCTCTACGCCAAGACGCTGGTCTACCTGGGCAGCGCGAACACCTTGGCCGTGCCCGCGGCTCTGGATGGCAGCGGCGCCGCAGCCAACACCGGGGTGAATGCGGCCGCCATCGACAACCCCACGTGTGGCACCAGTGTGGGATCCAGGAATGGGTGGGAGCTGAAGCCGACCACGGCCGCCAACACCGGGCTGCCGGCAGGCGTGGTCAACCAGATCGCGACTCCGCTGTCGGTGTCCTGACCAGCGCTGCGCTGAGGGGAGGGGCCAGCCGGCTCCCCCTCAGCGCAGGTCTGGCAGGTGAGGTGAGCCGGATCTGCTTGCGTCACACCCGAGAGATGACCTCTTGACCGGGCGGTCAATCAAGGCGCATTCTGGGACTGGTTGATCCGCCTCAGGACGACGGATTCGGTTGGAAAAGAGGATCAGTCATGCAGAAGTGGACTCGATGGCAGGCCTGGGTGGCGCTGGTGGCGGGCGCATACGCCCTGTTGTCACCGATCTGGACCGACACGGACACGGCCGCGACCTGGACGATGGTGGTCCTGGGTGTCGTGACCATGGCGGTCTCGCTGTGGGCGTTGGCCATGCCGGAGGACAAGATCTCCGAGTATGCGCTCGTGGTCATGGGCGTCCTGTTCATCATCGCGCCGTGGGTGATGGGCTTCGCCGACATCGACGCGATGGCACTGACGGCATGGATCGTCGGCGCGATCACGCTCATCGTCGGTGTGCTCGAAGCGCCGCAGATCGAGCATCGGTTGCACCTGCACCGCGGGCCGATCGCGCACTAGATCGCGCCTCGTCTGTGCCGAAAAACACCGACCGCCGCACCCGCATCCTGGACGCGGCGGAGGAACTCTTCGCCGTCGACGGCTTCGACGCCACGCCGACTGCGCGTGTCGCCGACGCCGCCGACGTGCCGAAGGGCCTGGTGTTCTACTACTTCCCACGCAAGATCGACCTCTTGCTGACGCTCCTGCAGGAGCGGCTCCCGACACCGTCGAAGGCCAGCGTCGCGGACGTCGTACGTCGTGGGGACCCGGCGGCCTCGTTGCTGGCCATGCACCGTCGGCTCGGCCTGGAGGACCACGACTCACTCGTCTTGCGGACGATCATCTTCCGGGAGAGTGGCACGCATCCGGAGGTGCGCGACCACCTGCGCAAGCTGCGCCGATCGCTGGTCGAGCTCACCGAGACGGCCTTGGAGCAGGCCGCCGAGTGGACGGTGGCCAAGAAGCTCCGGCGACAGGCGGCGGAGACGTTCGTGTCGGTGATGCTCGACCATGCCAACGCACGCCGGGCCGGAGGAGCGCTGCCCGACGTCCAGGGTGCGGCAGCGGTGGTGGCGTTGGCGATCGGCGCGCCCACCCCGGCCTGATCCGAGGAGCCGAAGCGCGAGACGGAACCGTTCGCCGAGCAGGACCGTCACACCGCGGTCACCACTGTGGTCACCACTGTGGTCACCACTGTGGTCACCACTGTGGTCACCACTGTGGTCACCACTGCGTCGAGGCGAGGATCCACCATGAAGAGCATTGCTGCTGCGGTCGTCCTGCTGTTCACGGCAACGGCGTGTGGAGCGACTGCTGACACGCCGTCGCAGGTGCGCGACTCGGCTCCGGACAGACCGCTGTCCGATCGGCCGGCCTCTGAGCCTCGAGCCCCGGACGCCCGGGCTGCGCGGGCAGCGCTCGAGTTCCTCGAGGTGCGCCGGGAGTCCGCGGATGTCTTGGGCTCCTTCGCGGAGTCGCTGGAGGACTACCTGCCCGGGCAGCTCGTCGAGATCGACGGCCGCGACCCGGTCCCGCTGGCGCTGGGGGTGGTGCACGGCACGATCCGGAGGGCCGAGCCGTACGCCGCCTACGCGACGGCTGAGCCCGAAACCGACGGAGGTCCCGACGGCGTGCAGGTCGAGTGGGCGGACCCGGATGCGGACTGGCGCGTGATCGCGGTGACCCTCGACATCACTGAGGCCTGGGGCGACGGTGTGCCGCACTCGGGCCAGCTCCGGTTCGCGCTTCCGGACGGTGAGGACTCGGAGTCGTTCATGCGCGGCATCGAGAGCCTCGGCGAGGCCGTGCTCGTGCTGGGCAGCACCCACAGCTCGGACGAGTCGCTGTTCCGTCTGGTCGAGCAGGACGCCGCCATTGGCCTTGTCGACCAGAAGGGCGCGGTGAGGTTCCCGGCGTTCGGGCTCGACGCCGAGGCGTTTGTCCGTGGCGTCGGCACGCTGCCTGCGATCGCCGCGAAGGCAGAGGTGAAGCAGCCGTTGATCGTGGTGAAGAAGCTCAGGGTCGTCAGCCGTTAGTGCCCGCGTCCGTCACCGGGCCAGCCACGCCAGGCCGGCCACCACCAACGCCGTGACGCCGGTGTCGAGCGTGGGCTGCAGGACGGGCGCGAACGTGGGGGAGTGATTGCTCGGGATGTCCTGCGCGATCCGTCCGGCCGCCTCGGCCACGCGATAGAGGTCGGCATCGATCCCGCCCAGACCCCAGTAGGAGTAGGGGATTCCCCACGCGTCGGGCAGCCGGGAGAAGTCCTCACTGGCCGACTGCAGGGGCAGCTCGCCGGCCGCCTCCCCGAAATGCGCGGCGAACGCGGCGGTCACGGCCGCAGTCGCATCGGGGTCGTTGTCGGTCAACGGGTAGCGGTCGAAGAGCTCGAACTCCGGCTCCCGCGGGCTGCCCGATGCCTGGCACTCCGCCACCACGATCCGCTTGATCGCGTCGAGGACATGGGTGCGGGTGCCGTCGTCGTACGACCGCACGTTGAGCTCGATCACGGCCCGGTCCGCGATGATGTTGCTCTTGCTGCCGGCGTGCAGGCTGCCCACCGTGAGGACGGCGGGCGCGGTCGGTGCGACCTCGCGCGAGACCACCGTCTGCAGGCGTACGACGACCATGGCGGCGAGCACCACGGGATCGACCGTGGCGTGGGGCATCGAGCCGTGACCGCCGCGCCCGAACACGGTGACGCGCATGCTGTCCGCGGCCGAGAGCACCGGCCCCATGCGGGTTCCGACGCTTCCGGCAGGGAGTGCGAGCACGTGCTGCGCGAGGGCGACCTCCGGCTTCTCGACCAGGTCGAGGAGGCCGCCGGCCACCATCGCATCGGCCCCGTCGGCCTTCTCCTCGGCGGGCTGGAAGACGGCGACCAGGCTGCCGGCCCACGCTTCCTTGGCGGCGGCGTAGAGCGCGACCGCGCCCAGCAGACTGGTCACGTGCACGTCGTGGCCGCAGGCGTGCATCACCGGCACCTCGGCCTCGGTCTCGTCGGTGGCGGTGACCGAACTCGCGTAGGGCAACCCGGTCTCCTCCCTCACCGGCAGCGCGTCCATGTCGGCACGCATCAACACCGTCGGCCCGTCCCCGTTGCGCAGCACGCCGACGATGCCGGTGCCGCCGACTCCTTCATGGACCTCGCACCCGGCCGTGCGCAGACGCTGGGCCACCAGGGCCGCCGTACGGGTCTCCTGGTGCGGCAGCTCCGGATGAGTGTGCAGGTCGCGGTAGAGATCCTCGAGCGCCGGCCGCTCGGTCTCGAGACCAGCCAGGACGGACGCGACGGGTTCAGTGACCATGCCTGCATCCTTCCCGATGGCCGGGTGCGTTGCTAGGTTCGATCCATGACCGAGTCACCCGACGAAGACCGGATCGACTCCCGTGCCGAGCAACTCCCCGAGGAGGAGCAGGCCGGCGGAGCGGACGACCCTCACGCCCAGGCCGAGGCGATCCTCGAGGAGTCCGACGAGCGCACCGACGACCCTGAGCGTACTCGTCGCGAGTCGACCCAGACCCCGGACAACCCGCCGTCCCAGGCCGACCTGGCCGACGAGGTGGACTGACCGCGGCGTCATGCGACGCCGAGACGACGCGACCCCGATCACCGACGCGAAGGAGTCCCTGTCCCGCCGGCAGGCCCGGCGACGGCGGATCTACTTCGCGCTGATGGGCACCTGCCTCGTGCTGATCCTGCTGGCCTGGAACGTCGTACGACTGTGGTCGGTGCCGGCTGCGGTGGTGATGTCTGCGATCGCCGCGGTGATCCCGCCGGCGGCCGCGATCCTGGCGAACTGGGGCGAGGGCGGCTGAGTGTCACAGCTCCGTCCCGGTGCCGGCGGTGGCCACCGCCGTCGTGGTCACGTACGACGACCCGAAGCTTGACGACACGTCGGGGGACAACGAGGACGTCGTGACGGGCGTATGTTCGGAGTGAGGTGGGCGCGTGGGACGTCGGAATCGCGTACGTCGGACACGAGGAGCAGAGCATGGCAACGGTCAGCGTTCGCTACATCGTCGACGACGTCGACGCGGCCATCTCGTTCTACTGCGACCACCTCGGCTTCGTGGAGCAGATGCACCCGGCTCCCACCTTCGCCATGCTCGGTCTCGGCGACCTGCGGCTGGTGCTGAGCGCCCCCAGCGGTCGGGGCGGAGGCGGGCAGGCGATGCCGGACGGGACGCAGCCAGAGCCCGGCGGATGGAACCGCTTCATGGTCGAGGTCGACGACCTGGACCGGACGACCGCCGACCTGCGAACGGCGGGTGTCCGCTTCCGCAGCGAGATCATTGAGGGGGTCGGCGGCAGACAGCTCATCGTCGAGGACCCGTCCGGCAACCCGGTCGAGCTCTTCTCCCCGAACCGCGAGGAGGCCCGGCTCGCCCAGTCATGACGGGCACGTGCGGGCCCGGCTCGAAGACAGGCTCAGCCGTTGAGCACTCACACGCTGCTGAACGGTGCTGCGTAGTCGAATCGGCCGGTCGGGGTGTCGCCCGAGCCCAGGGACCGGGCCTGGAAGAAGTCGCCCCAGGCCGGGTCAGGTGACTCGACACCCACCTGTCGGGCCGGGACGAAGCCGAACCTGCCGTAGTAGGCAGGGTCACCCAGCAGGGCGACGAGCGACTCCCCGGCCTCGGCCGCCTGGTCCAGCACGGCGCGCACGAGCGCGCCCCCGATGCCCTCACCTTGACGGTTCGGTCGGACGCTGAGTGGCCCGAGGCCGAGCGCCCGCACTCCGTCGACATGCGCTCGGGTGCACACGACGTGACCCACGACCTGACCGTCGGCGCAGGCGATGAGCGAGAGCCCAGGCAGCCACCCTGTGTCCGCACGCAAGGCGACGAGCAGATCGACCTCACCGGGCGGCCCGCCGGGTCGGGTCGGAGGTGCCGAGTGTTCGGCGAGCGAGAAGGCAGCTGCCACGACGGCGCCGATCTCGTCGGCGTCGCCGGCCCGCTCCTGACGAATCACGACCGGGGCAGGGGGTACAGGTGAAGGGCGCATGGTGCAGCGCACCCTAGCCGCGCTGATGCCCGGGGCGCGATCGAGTTGTCGTCGAGTTAGCCCGTCTTGGTGATTCGCCGGGCGCTCGGCGGGACCACGCTGGAGGAGGGACAAGGGAGCGTGCGTCATTGGTCGACGAACGGACCGCGGCCGAACAGGCAGGCAACTACCCGCCGCGCAGGTCGACGATGGTCCGACGTTGCACGACCCCGATCATCGGCGAGCCCGACGAGTGGCTCTTCGACCAGGTGGTCGGCGACCTCATCGCTCTGCTCAACAAGCCCGGCCTGACCCGCGACGACCTGTTCGCCACGTTCCGCGACACGGCCGGTGCGTACGTCGTCCCGTCCCTGACGAACTCGGGTCGCGGGCGGTTCTTCCGAGGCCCCGGAGCCAAGGCTCCCCAGCGGCTGCTCGACGCGAATCCCCAGTCGTGGTTGGAGATCATGCGGGTCAGGGACATCGGTCCGGACAGCTTCTATGACATGTTCAACCTGATGGCCGTGCGCTGGGTGCACCGCTTCGGCGCCAGCCTGCCGGTATTCCTCGCGGCTGACGGGCTGCCGCTCGACGGGGTCGTCCGTGGTCTTCAGTCCGGCCCGGGCATCGTGAGCCCGGTCGGCCTCACCGTCAGCCACGGCCTGGCCTACGACGCGTCCGGCAACCTGATCGCGTTCCCCGAGGTGGGGGAGTACGTCGTCACGAACGGGACTGTCTCGACACGGGTCGACGTACCGGTGGCGACGGCGTTCACCCGGATCGGCCTGGCGTCGTCCGGCTCGATACGTGTCTTCCACGACCCGGAGGTCGTCACGTTGACCGTGCACCCGGCGCAGGCGACCTACCCGGCCAAGCACAAGCAGACGCAGGCGAAGTACGACAAGAGCCTGACCGTGTGCGGCACCTGCGAGAAGTTCGCGTTCGTGAGGCAGGAGGACCTGGAGTCCGCCCCGATCCAGACCGTCACCACCGATCCCGATCAGGCCGGCACCCTGGTTCCGGGACTGCCCGCCGGCCGCTACGTGGTGGCCGGCCACGCGGACACGGGCGTCGTCGTGACCTCCGTGCGTGACGTGGTGGTCGGTCTCGGATCAGTCCGCGAGATCGGGCTCGACCACGGCTTCGACCTCACCCGGCTCGACGCGGACCCGCCGCCGAAGGCGTTCCTGCAGGGCAACATCGTGCAGCAACGGCAGCAGGAGACGCGGTGGTGCGGCCTCTACTCGTTGGCGCACGCGTTCAGCTACTGGGCACCGCAGCGCTACAACCCGCTCGGCGACAACGGGCAGTGGGCAGGCGAGCACATCAAGGACGGCTGGGACTCGACCTGGTTGCACTCGTTCCTCCTCTACGCGAGTGGCGGTCTGATCCCGGCGGTGGTCTCGCTCTTCACCGACGACCCCTCGCCCGGCACCTTGCAGGAGACGATGACGGTCGGGGCGTGGCGCTTCGGGTTCTCCGGCCAGGGCTACGTCTACGAGTCCCTCGGCAAGGACGAGGCGCTCACGCAGCTCAAGCGCTGGATCCACTGCGGCGTCCCGGTGATCGTCACCGTCGACGAACTGATGGACCAGGGCGACGGCCATTTCAGCTCGGAGCACTACAAGGTGCTGGTCGGGTACGACGACCACGCGCACCTCCGCTACACCGACGACGACGGGATCGAGCACCTCAGCGACGGGGCGTTCTACTTCCAGAACTCGGGCGGGCAGGGCGAGACGCGTGACGACGCGGACACTCTCGAGCCGCAGCTGCGGGAGAACCACCCCGACTACGAGCACGTCCCCATCGGGAACGAGGCCGATTCCTACACGGTGTTCTGGGAGAAGTGGAAGACCGGCGGCATCCCGACGTTCAGCGACTCGCACTGGTGCCTGCCCGTCTATCCACTTGACTTCGTGAAGGCCTACGCGCCGAATCCCGACTGGCAGGATCCGGTGTAGGCGCAGGTCCCCCGTCCGGCACGACCATCCGTGGCCGAGGGTTGTCCACAGGCGGGACGAGGGGTGGTTGCGAGGGCGGCGTCCTCGTCGTTTGCTTCTGTCATGTCTCGGAACCCAAGAGGCCCCGGCTTCCGGCGCCAACCCCGCATTGCTGACCAGATGACTCCCGACCACTACGCCTGCGTCAAGAACTCGTGCGCGGCCGAGCGTGCGGGCGACGCCGCGGAGGCGCTCGAGTGGCACCAGGCGGTCCCGATGTTCCGCCGCGGCCGCAACCGCCACCTGATGGAGCAGCTCGTGGCGTTGGGCGATGCGCTGCCCGAGTGGGTCTGGGCCAGGTGGATCGCCTACCAGGCGATGCGGTGCGAGGACGGGGAGACCGGCGAGCGGGTCAGCACGGTCCGCGCTGCGGTGACCGAGGCCGTCCACTGTGACCTGCTCGACGCGTGTCACACCGACGGCGGTGACCCGGTGCAGGTGCTTGCGCGGGTGATGGGGGAGTCCTGGGCCTTCCAGCAGTTCGTGGTCCACGAAGGGGGCGCCCTGGTCTCGTTCATCGACGAGTTCGCGAACGGTCGGCTCGCGGAGCATGCCGAGCTGGCACGCAGCTGGTCCGGCGCGCGCATGGGGCGCTACCGGATCGGCGCCAGCCTTCCCGGTGCGCGCCTGCAGGTGCGCGAACCGACGGGCGAGTGGATCGAGGTGCTCGACCTCGGCGCCCGCTCCTGTGCGGGCCCGCAGGGATGGGTGCTCGGGCGGCTGGTGCCCAGTGGGGTCGACGGTCTGCTCATGTTCGACGCCCCGCCACTGGGTGTCGCCCGGTCACTCGCGAAGCAGATCGCCGACCACGACGACGCCTGGCTCAGCCGGCTGGCGCACGCAGTGACCCGTGGACGAGTGGGCAGTGACCAGCTGGTCCGCGAGGACTTCGAGCTGACCACTGACGTGCAAGAGCTCGACCTCCTCCGGTTCGGGACCACACCCGGTGACCTGCCCAGGATCATGCGGCAGCTGCGTCAGGGCAGGGACGAGATCAGTCGCGCCGCGTTCCGGATCCTGCAACGGGCCCTTGACGGTCACCTGGCTCACGAGGATCACGCCTACGTTGCCGCGGCGGCTCTCAACGCCCACGGCTTCGACGACGTGCGGCGCAAGCTCGCCCGACCCGGGCAGGGCGACACCTGGGCCGCGTGGGCCGGGCGGACCGTCGAACCGGCGCGTGGGCGGCTCCTGTCACTGGCGGAGGTGGGGCGGGCTGCGGCGTGAGGGGCACGACCCGGGCGCCACGCCTGATCCCACGCCAGATCCAACGCCAGCTCTCACGTCGCGGGTGGGTCAGCCCCAGTTCTCGCGCCCCCACCTGCAGAGCCGGCTCAGGCCGTTGCCGCCGGCGAAGAGGCTGTTCTTCTCCTCGAGGAAGTTGTCCTCGCGTCCACTGAGCGTGCCGACGATCTGGCGACCGCCGTTGGTCCAACGACCCCAGAGTGGCCCGCCCGACTGGCCGCTGGCGATGTCGGCCCTGGTCTCGAGCTCGAGCGTGTCGTAGCTGTCACTGTCGTCGTCGTGGACCGAGATGCCCAGCTCGTAGCAGGGTCGCTGGCCCGTGGCGCTGAGGTCGTAGGGATAGCCGGCGTGGCTCCAGACCCGCAGGTCCTCCCAGTCGTCGTCGTAGGTGCGGTAGCCGAAGTAGCCGAGCCACCGGCCGAAGGGCTGGTCCAGCTGGCAGATGGCCATGTCATAGCCGTCCTGACCGACGAACTGCTCCCAGGCGGCGATGCCGATGACGTTGGCGGTCCAGCTTCGGCCGAGGACCGACGTACCGTCGAACATGCCGGGGGTGAACGTCGGGTTCCCGATCACAGGACCACCCGGTGACCAGGAGTTCGCCACGACGTGCGAGGCCGTGAGCACGGTGGACTCCCCGATCAGGGTGGCGGTGCCGCTGCCGCGTCCGGTGTTGAGCTGGCCGACGCGCACCCACGGTGCGCTGGTCGTCGAGTAGACCTGTCTGCTCTCGCCGTCGTAGAGCTGGGTGAAGTTCGCGGGCTCGACGGGCGATCCGTTGAACCGTCGCAGCATGGGCGGGCGCGGGAGGCCCAGGGAGCGTGGCCCTCCCACCAGGGTGTGGGCGTTCTCCGGGCTCCATTCGTCAAGGCTGTGCACCCTCTCGTCGCGGAGCAGGTCGTCCCTGAGGCCGATGCTCCCGGAGGGCTCGGGGTCGCGGTCGGCGGGGGAGCGCAGGCGGTTCAGGTCGAACCAGTCCGGCTCGCCGGGCCGGTCGCCGAGCTGCAGTTCCTCGTCGATGGTGAGCGGCGCCTCCGCTCGCTCTCGTGGGGCCCGGTCCCGGTTCTGATCGCGGTCGTGGTCGCAGTCGTGGTCGTGGTTGCGGCGTCCGGTTGCCATGGTGTCCTCCAGTGAGTACGACGCGGGAGTGCGTCAACGGGGAGGAGCCATCGGCGCGGGAGGCGGATACCCGATCCGGTCGGGTTCATCGTTCTTGGGGACAAGTCGGCGCCGCTTCCGGCGAATCAGCCTGCGCGGCCAGTCTGCGCGGCCAGCCTGCGCGGTCAATCGGCGCGGTCAATCGGCGCGGTCAATCGGCGCGGTCGACCACGACGGCCTTGTGGTCGGAGGCGTTGGTCAGCAGCTGCACCGAGAGCGGAACGCTCGGTCCGTGCACGTCGTCGATCTTGCGTCGCGGCCCCAGCGTGCCGGGGTCGTCGTCACGTCCCTCCCAGGCGGAGGTGAGGCCGGAGAGCCGGAGCCCGTCGAAGTTCGAGTCGCCCAGGGCGTAGACCGTGTGACCGAGTGCGAGTCGCTCATCGACCAACCTCTGCAGGCGCGAGACCTCGTCCCGGTGTCGCTGGGCGAGCAACGGACGGTCCTCGCGATAGACACCGTGGGACTGCACCCCGGGGACGAGGTGGTAGCCGATCAGGGTCACCCGCCGGTCTCGACTGCGGTCGTCGTACGTCGCGACGGTGGCCAGGTGCGGCGGCTCGATGCGGCGCCGGCGAGCCAGGGCGGCATCCGCCCGCCCGGGTCTGCTGAGCCACAGACAGTCGCTCTCCACGAGTGAGAAGCGGTCGCTGCGCGCTCCCACCACACAGTCACCGAGGAACGGCATCGTCCACAGGTATCCCCGGTGCTCGTGGCCGAAGCGCGGCCCGCGCAACAGGCCGACGCTGCCGGTGGCCGCGAGCAGCCGGAACCGCCACGGGTGCCATTCCTGCAGACCGACGAGGTCGGGCTCGTGCTCGAGCACCTGGTGAAGCGCGCGGCGTGCGTCGTGGCTGCCGAGGGCACGATTCACGTTCGCGGTGGCCACGACGGTGTGGGAGGTCACGACGCAACACTGTCACTTCCTCCGACCACTGGCGACCACCACTGGCGAGCACGACTGGCGAGCACGACTGGCGAGCACGACTGGCGAGCGGGGCTGTGCGACAAGACACGTCTGCCTAATTGACCGGCGAAATTCTCGGCATCCGGGCACACTGGGCGCATGCTGCTGGTGGAGAACCCGCCCCCTTCCGACCTCCGCCGGCCGGCGGGGTCCTTGGTGCACCAGCGACCCTGGCTCATTGTCGTGGCCCTGGCCGCGCTGACCTGCCTGCTCGGCTGGGTCCCGTTCATGGGGCGACCGCTGAGTCCCGACGAGAGCGGCCTGCTGATGGTCGCGCGCCAGTGGGGGCCGGGGGACTCGTTGTACGGCAACTACTGGGTCGACCGTCCTCCCGTCCTGATCGCCCTCGTGGCGCTCGGCAATCTGCTCGGTGGTGCGTGGGGGCTGCGACTGCTCGGCGTGATCACGGTCTTCTGCTCGGTGCTGCTCGCCGGACGACTCGGTCGCACGGTCGCACCCGACAGGCCGACCGCGCCGCTGGTCCCCGCAGCGACCGCGGCCGTGCTGCTCGGCACGCCACTGTTCGGCGGGTCGGTGGTGAACGCCGAGCTGTTGGGACTGCCGTTGATCCTGGGAGGGCTGATCGCCGCGATCAACTCCACCAGGGCGCCCACCTCTCGCGAGGCGCTGTGGTGGGGAGTGGCAGCCGGAGCCGCGGGTGCCGGGGCGGCCCTGACCAAGCAGAACCTGCTCGACGTGTTCGTCTTCGGTCTCGCCCTGCTCCTGGTCAGTGTGGTCACCCGCGCACGACGGGGCGTCCGCGGAGGTGTGGCACGGGACGGTCGTCCTACCGAGGCCGCCACCGCCCTGGGCGCGACGGCCGGGGCCGCAGCCGTCCTCGCGCTCGCGGTCGGCGGCGCCGCGGCCCTCGGCACCGGCCCCGCGGAGCTGTGGTCCGCGGTCGTCTCCTTCCGCTGGGAGGCGGCGAGCGTGCTCCTCGAGTCGCCGTCCTCGGGGCCTCGGCTCCAAGTCCTGTTGTGGGCGCTGCTGGGCAGCGGCGCCCCGCTGTTGCTCGGCGTTCTCCTCGTTCACCTGCGCCGCGGCGAGGCCGTCGGGAGCGAGCACGTCGATCTCCGGCTGCCGGCACTCGCCGTGGTGGCGTGGGAGGCGACGGCCGTGCTGGTGGGCGGCAGCTACTGGCTGCACTACCTGATCGGGCTGGTCCCCGGCCTGGTGCTGCTGGCGGCGGTGACCGACCTCCGGGCCCGCATCCGCCGGTCGGTCTCGATCGTCCTGGCGATGCTCACCGTGTCGACGTTGTGCGCGATCGCCTGGGTGGGTGTCCACCCGATCGACAGGTCGGAGCAGGAAGTCGCCTCGTACCTGGCTGCCCGCGCCCAACCCGGTGACACCGCGGTGGTCACGTTCGGGGTCGCCTCGATCCTCGAGTCGGCCGGTCTGGAGAGCCCGTACCCGAACCTGTGGAGCCTGCCGGTGCGGGTGCGCGACGCGCACCTGCACGAGCTCGCGGCGCTGCTCGCCGGGCCCGATCGCCCCACCTGGTTGGTGATCTCCGGCATCGGACTGGGCAGCTGGGGCATCGACACCTCTGCCGCGCAGCCCTACATCGCCAAGCACTACGACCGCATCGACGACGTCGCGGGCTATCGAATCTTCAGAGAGAAGCGGAGCCAGCCCTGATGGCGATCCTGGAGCTGCGGCCGCTCGAGCGCCCGCCGATGCCGCCCACGCGTCCCGTGGCGCGAGCGGGCGCGGTGCTCGGGTACGTCGCCGCGCTGGTGATCTGGATCCATTTCATCGGCATCCCCAACGACCCGGTCGGCGTCCTGCTGTGGTTCTGGCTGTTCACCGTCGCCTGGCACGTCGACGCCCCACGCGAGCGTCATCTCGACTTCGCTCGCGACTGGTGGCGACCGGTGCTGCTGTTCACCGGCTACTGGCTGTTGCGCGGCATCGCGGACAACACCGGCATGCCGGTGCACATCAGCGCGCCCGTGCGCATGGACGAGTGGCTCGGCGGCGGCACCACCCCGACCGAGCTGCTGCAGCACAAGCTCTGCGGTGACCCGTGCATCCGCGACAGCGCCCCGCGGTGGTACGACGTCCTGCTGACCACCGTCTATGCCTCCCACTTCTGGACCGCCCTCTTGATCGGGGGCGTGCTCTGGATGCGCAACCGTGCCGAGTGGCTGCTGTGGATGCGCCGCTACCTGACGATGCTCTACGCCGGTGCGCTGATCTACTTCGCCTACCCGATGGCGCCGCCCTGGATGGCCTCCAAGCTCGGCGTGATCGGCGAGGTCCACCGGATGAGTGGCCGAGGCTGGTCGGAGCTCGGCCTGCACCGGCAGAGCATGGTGCTGATGGGCATGCCCAACAAGGTGGCCGCGATGCCCTCGTTGCATGCGGGCATCGCGTTCCTGGTCGCGTTCTATGCGGTGAGCCGGTTGCGCTCGCACCTGCGTTGGCTGCTCCTGCTCTACCCCGTGGCGATGTCCACTGCGCTGGTCTACGGCGGCGAGCACTACGTGGTCGACACGATCGCGGGGGCGCTCGTGGCCGGCCTGGTGCTGATCGGATGTGCCGCCTTCGAACGCTCGCGCCATCCCACGCACGACGAGGCCAGATGAGTCTCCGGCGGCGGCTCCCCGGCTGCCTTCCTGCGCCGGGCCAGTTCCCCAGCACGTGGTATGTCGATCGCCCTACTCGCGCGTAAAGTTGTGGGCGTGCGGAGAGACGGGCTCGTGGACCTGCCCGGCGACGTCGGCCTCAACGGTCACGCGTGCTGGGCCTATCAAGACGTGTCCGGTGACCTCCGGAACGCGGTTGCCGCCTTCCTCGCCGAAGGCATCGAGCTCGGTCAGCGTCTGATGTTCGTGGGTGGGCCGGAGACCGAGCGCGCGGTGTGCAAGCTGGAGCCGATGGCGTCCTGGGTCGCCGACGGGTCACTGGTCATCGCGCCCTTCGAGCAGGTCTACCCCGGCGGACACAGGCTTCCCAACGACGAGCAGTGGGCGATGTACTGCGCTGTCATCGACCAGGCACTGGCCGACGGTTTCACGGGGCTGCGGGTGGTGGCCGAGGTGACCAGCCTGGCCGCGTCCGACCCGGCCGGGCACGAGCACGCGCACTGGGAGACCTACGCAGACAGGCAGATGCCTCATCGGCCGTTCGCGGCCCTGTGCTGTTTCGATCGCACCGTGCTCTCGTCGCAGGCCCTGGCCACGATCGCGAGCGCCCACCCGATTGCGGATCGACGTCTCGAGGAGCTGGCGCCGTTCCGACTCTTCGGCCGGGGCGACATGATCGCGCTCGCGGGCGAGGTGGACGCCTTCTCCAGCGCGACCCTCGGCCGCCTGCTCGACGCCGAGGACGGCGCGCACGGCACGGTCGTCCTCGACCTGAGCGGGCTGGACTTCATCGACCACACTGGCTTCCGGGTCATCGAGGAGCACTCCCGCAACCTGCTCAGCGCCGGTCGGAGTCTGTTGGTGCAGGGTGAGCCTGCGGCGTTCCGACGCATCGAGTCGATCCGTGACCACGCGCGCTGAACGCATCGGCGTCCGAGGTCGAGACTTCCTACCCCGGGTGTACGTCGAACGCGGGGTGGTGGGTCGACACGTGGCGTGCTGCAGCGAGGTGACCTCCGAGGTAGGCACCAGCGCCGGCGACGGCTGCGCCCAGGAGCGAGAGCCTGGCGCCTGAGTCGGGGTGACCGCGTCGACGGGCGATCCAGGACGCGGCATAGAGGCCGATGGCCACGCCGTTGGAGACGGCGTGGACGAACCCGACTCGCTTCTCCTTCGGGCCGGCCGTCGACCACTCGGCCCATCCCGACCACGCCGTCGGGCCGACGAACACCAGTCCCGTGCCGACCAGGGCTTGCGCCGCCTCCGGCCAACGTCCCCGACCGACGACGTCGAGAACGCTCGCCGACGTCCAGGAGCCCAACGCCAGATCGGTCAACGTGGGATGCAGGGCGTGACCGAGCCAGTCCCCGCGCAGCACCGCTCCACGCGCGCCGGAGCCGAACAGCTTGGTGACGTGGGGCTCGAGCACCCGCACCGGGCGGTCCAGTGCCGTGGTCTCCTCAAGGCCTCGGACCCAGCGCACGATCACGGGTGGTGGCTCGAAGGTGGTCATCGGTTCCTCCTCGGTGGCGTGCACGGTCCGTGCGCCCTCACCTTCACCCTGCTCCGATGCTTGCGGAAGTTCAACGGGTGTGACGGGTTTGGAGCGACCCCACGGGTGCTCCTCGGTCAGCGGGGGAGACCGGCCAGCACCTCGTTGAACGCCTCGGTGCTGGAGGGATGCGTCCAGATGCCGTCGCGCAGGTCGGCGGCCGGTACGTCGGCCCGCATCCCCAACGCGACCAGATTGACCAGCTCCTGGGAGTCGACGCAGAACAGCGTGGCGCCCAGAACCAGTCCGGTCTTCGCATCGACGACGAACTTGATCAGGCCGTGCGCCTCCTCGACGATCTTCGGGCGGGGCATGGCGGCGATCTCGGCGACCTTCTTGCTGAGCACGTGCACGTCGAGACCCCGTGCCCGCGCCTCGGCCTCGCTCAGCCCGACCCGGGAGAGCGGCGGGGTGAGGAACGTCGTGCTCGGCACGCCCACCCGGTCCGTCGTACGCCGGGTGCCGACCCCGACCAGCTGGTCGAGCACGATGCGGTGATCGTCGTAGGAGATATAGGTGAACTGAGGACCGCCGTTGACGTCACCGACGGCGTAGACCCCGTCGGCCGACGTACGCAGGTGCTCGTCGACGGTGATGAAGCCGCGCTCGTCGACGTCGATGCCCGCCGTCGCCAGGTCGAGCCCGTCGGTGGCGGGTGAGCGCCCGGTGGCCAGGAGTACGGCGTCCGCGGGGATCTTCCCGCCCTCGTGCTCGACGGTGACCCGGGTGCCGTCGTCGGTGAAGGCGGTGGCCCGGACCTCGTCGACCACCTCGACCCCGGCGTCGGCCAGGCACGCGGCGACCGCCTCGGCGACGTCCTCGTCCTCGCGGGGGAGCAGACGCTCCGCGGCGTTGAGCAGCGTCACCTGCGACCCGAAGCGGGCGAACATGCCGGCGAACTCCAGACCGATGAAGCCGCCGCCCACGATCACCAGGTGCTCGGGCAGCGGCTCGACGTGCTGCAACGTCGTCGAGTCGAAGATGCGCGGGCCCTCGGCGCCGGGCAGGTCGGGTCGCGCCGGGACCGTGCCGGTGTTGACGATGACGGTCTCGGCGGCGATGCGCAGGCGGTCGTCGCCCGCGGCCACCTCGACCTCGCGTGGGCCGACGAAGCGGGCCCTCCCGTCGACCAGGGTGACGGCGTCGACCTCGTCGAGCATGGCGTGGTTCTTGGCGCGGAGCTTGGCGATCAGTGCGTCACGCGCGCCGACCGCGGAGTCGAACCACTCGGCCGGACCGTCGGAGCCGCGTCGCAACTCGGCGCGGTGCACCAGCGCCTTGGTCGGCACGCAGCCGATGTTGATGCAGGTGCCGCCGTACATCTGGTCGGACTGCTCGACCATCACCACGCTGCGACCCTGGGAGCCCAGGGTCTTGGCCAAGGTCTTGCCCGCCTTGCCCCAGCCGATGACGAGCAGGTCGGTCTCGATGCGTTCCATGGAGCAGAGACTAGCGGGCAGTCATCACGCCGAAGCCGGCGATGAACTCGGGGATCGGGCGGTAGAAGCTGCTCGTGACGGTGTAGTCCCCGGCGGCCCGGAGCGCACTGAACGCGGCCAACCAGGTGCGCACCTCATGGGCGCTGTTGCCGGCGTCGAGCGCCATCTGGTCGGGCGACCAGGCGTCGACCTCCTCGAGGGTGCCGGCCGCCATGATTCGCATGAACTCCTCGTCCCACTCCGGGTTGAGCTCACGGATCGTCGCCTCGCCGGCGGCGAACTGCTTCGCGGTGTCGATGACCCGTTGCTGGCGGGCGTCGCGTGCGGCAGCGGTCGGATGCCGGCCGTCGAGCATCATGTCTCGCTGCGGCTCGGTCGCGGTCGCCCACTGCGGCACCGGCGGATCATGGGACAGCCCACCCGAGCCGAGCACCAGGACCCGCTCGTCGAGGCTGTCGAGGAACCCGCCGATCGCCTCGCCGAGCAGTCGCACCCGACGCATCGACGTGAACGGCTTGGCGACACAGTTGACGAAGATCGGGATCACCGGCTTGGCGGCGATGTCGCCGAACAGGATCTCCAGCGGCTGGACGGCACCGTGGTCGATCTCCATGCGGCGCGAGATGGCGAGGTCGACATCACGGTCGATCACGGCCTGCGCGAGCTGCTCCGAGAGTGCGGTCGGTACGTCGAGCTTCCCGGACTGGGTGCCGTAGTCGCCGACCGAGAGGGACTCGTAGCCGACACAGAACGGCGGCATCAGGTCGTAGAAGAACCCGTTGTAGTGGTCGGGCGCGAACGAGACGACCAGGGTCGGGTCGTAGTCGGCGACGAACGCGCGGGCCCGGTCGAAGGCCTCGTCGACGCCGGCGGTGACGTCGGCCGGCGGGTCGGCGAAGTCAAGAAGCGGGCTGTGCGACATGGACACGAGGGCGAGTGACATCGGAGGCTCCTTCCGTGGCTGAGGGGGTGGCGGACATCGCCTCGAGCACCGCGGCGAGCGTCGCGGAGGTCTCCTGGGCGAGACAGACGGCGGCGACGAAGCGGTCGGGCCGCAGGAACACCACGCCCATCGGTCGGTTGTCGAACCACTGCTTGAGACGTCCGTGCGCGTCACCGATGACGGTGACAGGTGAGTCGGCGTACTCGCGCTCGGCCCAGGCGCGCTGGGTCTCCGGCACGAACGCGACGAGGTTGATGCCGTGGCGGCGTACGACCTCGAGGTCGGCGGCGGTGAGATGACGCGTGGGGTCGTTGCCGAAGGCCGCGATCGTCCACCAGTTGCCGGTGGCCTCGTCGAGGAGTACGTCGTTCGCGGCGGCGGTGTTGACCCGCGGCTGGATGAACTGCAGGCCGACCGGTGAGCGCGAGTCGGGTGCGTCGACGAAGGGGAGCAGCCGGCGTGTGAGCGAGAGCTCGGCGTTGCCCGAGGAGCCGGTGGACTGGTCGACGACGACGCCACGGTCATAGCGGGGCATCGGCTTGAACCGGAGCTCGGTGAACCAGCTCTTCACGGAGGGCACCACGTTGAGCGCGTTGGCCACGAGGTCGCGGACGCGTCCGGCGACCGGGCCCAGCTTCATGATCGAGCCGGCGGTCATGTTGATGTCGATCATGGCCTGGGCGTGTGACCGGCGCTCGGCGTCGTAGGAGTCGAGCAGGCTGTCGTCGCAGGCGCCGGTGAGCACCGAGGTGAGCTTCCAGGCGAGGTTGGTCGCGTCGCGGATGCCCGAGTTCCAGCCCTGGCCGAGCCAGACCGGCATCAGGTGCGCCGCGTCACCGGCGATCAGCACCCGGCCCTGGCGGAAGCTGGTGGCGATCCGGCCGTGGTGGGTGAAGACCCGTTGGTCGATCACGTCGAGCGTGGTGGGGTCGGGGACGTGGTCGGCGAGCATGCGGTGCATGAACGCGGGGTCCTCGACGAGCTCGGTGGGCTCGTCGTCGAACAGCATGAACTCCCACCGGCGGATCGCGTGGGGGAGGCCGATGGAGACGTAGGGGCGACGCGGGTCGGCTCCCAGGTAGACGTTGGGGGTGCCCAGCGGGTCGTTGTTGACGTCGACCACGAGCCAGCGGGTCGAGGGTGACTTGCCCTCGAACTCGACGTCCATCCAGCCGCGGGTGAAGGAACGCCCGCCCTCGGACCCGACCAGGTAGCGGGCCGACACCTCGACGGTGCCGCTCGTCGTCGCGAAGGTCGCGACCACGTGGTCGTCACGGTGGTCGATGCCGACCAGCTCGTGACCGAAGTGCAGGTCGACGTGCTCGTAGCGGGACAGGCCGGCGCACAGCTCGCGGTCGACGAGCTGCTGGATGAACCCGCTCTTGCGCGGCCAGCCGAACTCCTCGGAGGTCGGGTTGTTCTCGACCAGCACCTGGCCGGATCCGTTGACCAGCCGGGCGATGTGGGTCGGCACGGTGTGCTGGCGCACCTGCTCGACCAGGTCCATCGCCTGGATCGTCCGGAACGACTCGTCGTCCAGGCCGACCCCGCGCGGGTAGTCGATCAGCTCGTCGCGGGCCTCCATCAGGGTGGCGCGCTGGCCGTAGCGACCCAGCAGGTTGGCCAGGCTCAGGCCGACCGGACCGGCGCCGACGATGAGGACGTCGGTGTCCAGGGTGGCGGCGTCACTCGCGAGCTCCAGGGAGACGGCGTCCGTCATGTCGGCGCCCATCTCAGCGACCGAGCAGGAAGTCGAGGTGGATGCGGTTGAACTCGTCGGTCTGCTCGTACTGCGGCCAGTGGCCGGCGTTCTCGATCACCGCCAGCGAGCCGTGGGGGATGAGGTCGGCGATCCTGCGTCCCTCGTCGACCGGGCCCGACGGGTCCTTGGTGGTCCAGATGACCAGGGCCTCGGCCTTGATGGCGCGCAGGTCGTCGTCGGTGAGCATGTTGCGCTTGCGGGTCTCGAGGTCCTGCAGGGCCATGTTCATCTCGCAGGCCAGCTTCCACTCGGGCTGCTGGAAGATCTGCTGACGGGTCTTGATCAGGTCGTCGGTGACCATCGCGGGGTCGGCCATCAGCCATTCGAGGCGGGCCTTGACCCGCTCCCACGACGGGTCGTTCGCGGCCTCGGTCGACAGGGTCAGGAGCCGCTCCATCACCTGGGGGTTGGCCATCGTGCCGCCCATCGTGTTGAGCGCGATCCGCTCGACCTTCTCGGGGAACAGCTGCGCGAAACGGGCCGTGACCCAGCCGCCCAGGGACTCGCCGGAGAAGTACGCCGTCTCGGCGCCCAGGGCGTCGAGGACGTGGTTGACCTGGTCGATGTAGTGCGTGATCTCCAGCGGGTGCTCGGGCTTGGCGGAGTAGCCGTGGCCGATGAAGTCGATCGCGTAGGTGTTGAAGTGCTCGCCGTGGGCCTGCAGGTTGCGGGCGTAGGCCTCGGCGTGACCGGTGATGCCGTGGAGCAGCAGCAGCAGCGGCTTGGAGTCGTCGCCGGTGTGCAGGTAGCGGGTCCGGTAGGGCCCGGCCTGCAGGAATCCCTGGCTGAACTCGACCTGGTTCAGGTCGGACCAGACGCTGGTGAACTCTGCCATTTCCATCTCCTCGTGTGCAGATAGCGCATGTAATGACGCGTTATTTACACACAGTATGACGGCCGTCACCTCGGGTTTGTCAAGACCCGCGTGGTGGTCCGCGCGTCAGGCGAGCGCGGCATCGAGGCGGCGTACGACCTCGAGCAGGGCAGGGACCGCTCGCTCGGCGACGTCCTCGCGGTTGGTGATGATGTTGACGCAGGCGCCGGGCAGGCCCTCGTGGCGGGCCAGGGGAGCGGCCACTCCGTAGGCGCCCGGCTCGACCTCGCCGAAGGTGAGCGCGTAGCCCCGGCCGCGGGCCAGGCTGACCGCGTCCGGCTCGCCGAGAGTGGCGGGTCGTCCGGCCAGGAGC
>NZ_BCRJ01000035.1 GCF_001552535.1 Nocardioides jensenii JCM 1364 = NBRC 14755
GCGGTGGCTCGACGACCGCGACCGCCACGGCCTCGTCGCCCTCTTCGACCAGCAGCGACACGGTTGCCTCCACCTGCGCGGCCAGCTCGCGGAGCAGCGGCTCGGCGGCCTCGCGGAGTCCGCCCTGCACCCCTTGGGCCAGAGCGGTCAGGCCGGCGCCGGCACGGTAGCGACCGTCGGCGGAGCGCGCGGCGAGGCGGAAGTCGGTGAGGGTGGCCAGCATGCGGTAGGCGATCGTGCGGTGCACCTCGAGCTGGTTCGCGACGTCCTGGATGGTGACGCCGTGCGGACTGTTCGCCACGATCTCGAGGGCTCGGAGGCCGCGCGCCAAGGTCTGGGAACCCACGTTGCGGGAGGCCGTCGTCGCGCCCTCGGTTTTGCTGCTCATGTCGGCCACCCTAGCCGCGTCCGAATCGCGATTTGTGGAGCAGAGGTCTTGACAGGGCCCTGTGACCGCCCTCACTGTTATGCACAGTCTACACACTGACGAGCGTTAAATACACGCATCGCGATCCACGGAGGCACCGTCATGACCCGCACCGTCTCGCCGAGCAGCAGGAGAACCCGTCGCCGGGTGCTGCTCTCCAGCTATCTCGGCAGCACCATCGAGTTCTACGACTTCCTGCTCTACGGCCTCGTGGCCACCCTGGTCTTCGGTGAGGTGTTCTTCTCCGGCCTGGACCCGACCACCGGGCGGATCCTGGCCCTGGCCACCCTTGCCGCTGGCTACGTGGCCCGCCCCGTCGGGGGTGTGGTGTTCGGCCACTTCGGCGACCGGTTCGGACGCAAGTCGACGCTGGTCGTGACGATGAGCCTGATGGGTCTGGCCTCCTGCCTGGTCGGCCTGCTGCCGACGTACGCCTCGATCGGCGTTGCCGCTCCGATCCTGCTGACCCTGCTGCGCGTCGTGCAGGGCATCGCGGTCGGGGGCGAGTGGGGAGGCGCCGCGTTGATGGCGCTGGAGCACTCCGAGGACGACAAGCGCGGCTTCGCGGCCAGCTTCGCCAACATGGGCGGTCCCTCGGGCGCCGTGCTGGCCACGGTCTCGGTGGCCCTGTTCTCGCTGCTGCCCGAGTCTGCATTCCTCAGCTGGGGTTGGCGTCTGCCGTTCCTGCTCAGCTTCGTGCTGGTCGGCATCGGCCTGTTCATCCGGCTCCAGGTCACCGAGTCCCCGCTCTTCCTCGAGGCCCAGGAGAAGGCGGCCACGACCACGACCGAGAAGAAGCGCACCCCGCTCGCCGAGGTGCTGCGCAGCCACCCGCACCACGTGCTGCTGGCGCTGGCCGCCGGACTTGCCGCCTTCCTGCTCCAGTCCCTGCTGGCCACCTTCGCCATCGGCTACGCGATCGGTGAGGGCCACTCCCGTGGTGCCGCGCTGACCGCCGCGGCGATCGCCGCGTTCGTGCACATCTTCACCATTCCCGCCTTCGCCCTGCTCTCTGACCGGGTCGGACGTCGGCCGGTGATGATCGGCGGCGCGCTGGCCACCGCGGTGCTCGCCTGGCCGCTGTTCGCCCTGCTCTCCAGTGGCAACTGGTGGCTGCTGCTGGCCGGCTTCGTGCTCGGCAACCCGATCCTGCAGGCCGCCATGTACGGCCCGCTCGCGGCGTTCGTCACCGAGATGTTCGGCACGCGCGCCCGCTACACCGGGGCCTCCCTGGGCTACCAGCTCTCGACCACCGTTGGTGCCGGTTTCGGTCCGGTCGTCGCGGCCTCACTGCTCGCCTCGGGTGGGGGACGGCCGACGTACGTCGTGCTGCTCGTCATCGGGACCGCGCTGGCCAGCGCGGTGGCCGTGTGGCTCACCAAGGAGAGCAGCACCGCACGGCTCGGTCAGAGCGACAAGCCGGCCGCGGCACCGGCGCCGGAACCTCGGCACGCCGGGTCCAGCGCCGGGTCCAGCGCCGGATCGGTCGCGGAGCCGGTAACTTCGCTGTCGTGACCTCAGCACCGCGACCGCCTCTCGACACCGACTCGGTGCTCGGGAAGGTGGTCGCGGTGCTCTCGGCCTTCGAGGTCGACGACCACGAGCTGCGGCTGGCCGAGATCAGCCGACGGACCGGTCTGGCCAAGGGGACCACGCACCGCATCGTCGCCGACCTGGTCGCCGCACGGCTGATGGATCGCACCGAGACCGGCTACCGCCTGGGCGGGAAGCTCTTCGAGCTCGGCATGCGCGCCTCGGTCGAGCGTGGCCTGCTCGAGGTCGCCACGCCGTTCATGGAAGACCTCTACGAACGCACCCACGAGACCGTGCACCTGGGTGTGCTCGAGGGACGCGAGGTCGTCTACGTCGCCAAGATCGGCGGTCACCGTCAGGCCTCGAGCCCGTCTCGTCTGGGCGGGAGGATGCCGGTGCACTGCACGGCGATCGGCAAGGCACTCCTCGCGCACAGCCCCTCGGCCTTCGTCGCCGAGGTGCTCAGCGCGCCGCTCGAACGACGTACGCCCCGGACCGTGACCGGACCGGGGCTGTTGCGGCGCCAGCTCGACCGGGTCGTCGAGGCCGGGGTCGCCTTCGAGCACGAGGAGTCCGCGGTCGGCATCGTCTGCGTGGCTGCTCCGGTGCTCGACGCCGACGACCGCCCGGTCGCAGCGGTCAGCGTCACCGGCCCGATCACACGGTTCCGTCCCGAGGCACACGCCAGCTCCGTGCATGCGGCCGCGGCCGGTGTCGCCTCGACCCTGGCCCGCCGGGCCGCGCTGCTGCGCGACGACTGATCGGAAGGCGGGGCGTCGCGCTGGTGTGGGCGTCCGAGAGTTGCTCAACGTTCCGGTGAGTGGAACCGAAGCCTGTCGTGGCGGGTGCCCATGCCTCACCGTTGAGGCATGACCACCACTCCAGCCGTCGACCGTGCCGTCGACCAGGCGGCGCAGCGCCTGCTCGAGGCCGCCCGCACCCAGACTCCGTGCCCGCCCGTTCGCGACCTGATCGGTGCCGCCGACGTCGCGCTCGCCTACGCCGTGCAGGAGCGACTGACCGCCGCCCGCATGGCCGACGGTGCGGTCGTGGTCGGGCACAAGATCGGCCTGACCTCGCCCGCCGTGCAACAGCAGCTCGGGGTGGACCGCCCCGACTTCGGTGTGCTCTTCGACGACATGGGGTACGCCGACTCGGCGGTCGTGCCGATCGAGCGACTCCTCCAGCCCAAGGTCGAGGCGGAGATCGCCTTCGTGCTCGCCGAGGATCTGGTCGAGGGTGACCTCGACGTCCGGCAGGTGCGCGAGGCAGTCGACTACGCCGTCGCCGCGATCGAGATCGTCGACAGCCGGGTGGCCGGCTGGGACATCAAGTTCGGGGACACCGTGGCCGACAACGCCTCCAGCGGCCTCTACACCCTCGGTACCCGACAGGTGCCGCTGAGCGACTTCGAGCCGGTCGAGGCCGAGATGACGATGAGCATCGACGGCGAGGTGGTCTCCACCGGCAACGGCGCCGCCTGCCTCGGCGACCCGTTGGCCGCACTGTCCTGGCTTGCCCGCACCGCTCGCGAGGTCGGGACGCCCCTGCGGGCGGGCCACATCGTGCTCTCCGGCGCGCTCGGCCCGATGGCCCCGGTCGTTGCCGGCTCCACCGTCACCGCCGAGATCAGTGGGCTCGGCAGCGTCACCGCCAACTTCTCCGGCTCCCACTCCGGCTCCGTCAACGAAGGGCTCAAGGCATGAACACGAAGACCAAGGTCGCCATCATCGGCTCGGGCAACATCGGCACCGACCTGATGATCAAGGTGCTGCGGCTCTCCGACACCCTCGAGATGGGCGCGATGGTCGGCATCGACCCCGAGTCCGACGGTCTCGCGCGGGCGCGCCGGTTCAAGGTGCCCACCACGCACGAAGGCGTCGACGGCCTGATCGCGATGGAGGGGTTCGACGAGATCGGCGTCGTCTTCGATGCCACCTCGGCGAAGGCACACGTGGCCAACGCCGCCAAGCTCGCGCCGTACGGCGTCACGATGGTCGACCTCACCCCCGCCGCGATCGGCCCGTTCGTCGTGCCCGCGGTGAATCTCGACCAGAACGAGCGGGCGACCAACGTCAACATGGTCACCTGCGGGGGACAGGCCACGATCCCCATCGTGGCAGCGATCTCGCGGGTCACCTCGGTGCCGTACGCCGAGATCGTGGCCTCGATCGCGTCGAAGTCGGCCGGCCCCGGCACGCGAGCGAACATCGACGAGTTCACCGAGACCACCTCGCAGGCCATCGAGGCCGTCGGTGGTGCCACGCGGGGCAAGGCGGTGATCATCCTCAACCCGGCCGAGCCCCCGTTGATCATGCGTGACACCGTCTTCGCACTGATCGGCGACGCCGACGAGTCGACCCACGACAAGGTGCGCGCCTCGATCGAGGAGATGGTCGCCGACGTGGCGGCCTACGTGCCCGGCTACCGCCTCAAGCAGACCGTGCAGATCACGCCCGTTCCGGAGGACCAGCCGGTGCACACCCTGGCCGGTGACGCCCGGGTCACCCACCAGGTCTCGGTCTTCCTCGAGGTCGAGGGTGCCGCGCACTACCTGCCGGCGTACGCCGGGAACCTCGACATCATGACCTCGGCCGCCCTGCGCACCGCCGAGCGTCTCGCCCAGAACACAGCCCAGAGCACGCCCGGGACGAGTGACCGGACTGCTGCTGCCCGCACGGAGGTGCCCGCATGACCAAGCTCTACATCCAGGACGTCACCCTGCGCGACGGCATGCACGCCGTCCGACACCGGATCACACCCGAGAACGTCGGTCGCATCGTCCGTGCGCTCGACGCTGCCGGTGTCGATGCGATCGAGGTCGCCCACGGCGACGGACTGGCCGGTGGCTCGCTGATCTACGGTCCCGGGTCGCACAGCGACTGGGAGTGGATCGAGGCCGCGGCGCAGAACATCTCGAAGGCGAAGCTGACCACGTTGTTGCTCCCCGGCGTCGGCACCATCGAGGAGCTCAAGCACGCCTACGGACTGGGTGTCCGCTCGGTGCGCGTGGCCACCCACTGCACCGAGGCCGACGTGTCGGCCCAGCACATCGCGACCGCCCGCGAGATCGGCATGGACGTCTCCGGCTTCCTGATGATGAGCCACCTGGCGCCCGCCGACGAGCTGGCCAAGCAGGCCAAGCTGATGGAGTCCTACGGCGCCCACTGTGTCTACGTCACCGACTCGGGCGGCCGGCTCACCATGAACGGCGTCCGCGACCGTGTCACCGCCTACCGTGACGTCCTCGACCCGGAGACCGAGATCGGCATCCACGCGCACGAGAACCTCTCGCTCTCCGTGGCCAACTCCGTGGTGGCCGTCGAGTCCGGCGTGACCCGGGTCGACGCCTCGCTCGCCGGTCACGGCGCCGGCGCCGGCAACGCGCCGATCGAGCCGTTCATCGCGGTTGCCGACCTGCAGGGCTGGGAGCACGGTTGTGACCTGTTCGCCCTGCAGGACGCGGCCGACGACATCGTGCGGCCGCTCCAGGATCGGCCGGTCCGGGTCGACCGCGAGACCCTCACCCTCGGGTACGCCGGGGTCTACTCCAGCTTCCTGCGTCACGCCGAGACGGCGTCGCAGCGCTACGGGATCGACGTCCGCGACATCCTGCTCGAGGTCGGCAAGCGCGGCCTGGTGGGCGGTCAGGAGGACATGATCGTCGACATCGCGCTGACCCTGGCGAGCGAACGGGAAGGCGCCACCGCCTGACCCGGCCGGGCTCCTCTAGCCTGTGACCATGGGTCATCGCATCTTCACCGTCAGCTTCGCCTCCGTCTATCCGCACTACGTGACGAAGCTGGAGAAGAAGGGCCGAACGAAGGCCGAGCTGCACGAGGTGATCGAGTGGCTCACCGGGTACGACGACGCGGCGATCGCCCGGCACCTGGCCGAGGAGACCACCTTCGAGGAGTTCTTCGACCGGGCGCGGATCAACCCGAACGCACCACTGATCACCGGGGTGGTCTGCGGCGTCAAGGTGCAGGACATCGAGGACCCGCTGATGCAGAAGATCCGCTACCTCGACAAGCTCGTCGATGAGCTGGCCAAGGGCAAGGCGATGGAGAAGGTCCTGCGCTGACGGGGCAGCGACACACGGCACCGGAGTGCGCCGTCAGCCGGCGAACTCCATCACCCCGTCATCGACCTTGCTCCCTCGCAGGAACTTCTTGTCGAAGTACCAGTTGTGCTTCAGGCGCCACGGATCCCGGTCCCCGGCGATCGGCAGTCGGCCGGCCGCGCGCTGGAGGTAGCCCGACTCGAGGTCCAGCAGGGGAGCGGGTTCGAGGCCCTCGTCGAGTCGTGGGGTGGCCACCTTCAGGTTGTGCTGGTCCATGTGCTCGAGAAGGCGTACGACGTACTCGCACACGAGGTCGGCCTTCAGCGTCCACGAGGCGTTGGTGTAGCCCACGATGAAGGCGAAGTTGGGGATGCCGCTGAGCATCATCGCCTTGTAGGTGAAGGTCGTGCCGAGGTCGACCTTGTCACCGTTGACCTCGATCGACGCGCCACCCATCGGGATCACGTCGAGGCCCGTGGCGGTGACCACGATGTCGGCCTCCAGCTCCCGGCCGGACCTCAGCCGGATGCCCGTCTCGGTGAACGTCTCGATGTGGTCGGTGACGACGTCGACCTTGTGGCTGTGGATCGCCTTGAACAGGTCGGCTCCCGGGATCACGCACAGGCGCTGGTCCCACGGGTCGTACGGCGGCGTGAGGTGGGTGTCGTAGTCGAAGTCGTCGGGCAGGTGCAGCCTGGCCCAGCGCTTGAGCAGCGCCTTCGCGGCCTTGGGGCTGCGTCGGCAGAACTCGTAGAAGCCGATCGTGACCGCGGCGTAGCGGGCGTGGATCGCCCGCGCGGCCAGTGAGCGGGGCAGCGTCCTCTTGAGCGTCTGGGCGATCGGGTCGACCCGGGGCTGGCTGACGATGTAGGTCGGCGTGCGCTGCAGCATCGTGATGTGTCCGGCGTCGCGGGCCATCGACGGGATCAGCGTCACGGCCGTGGCGCCGCTGCCGACCACGACCACGCGCTTGCCGGTGTAGTCGAGGTCCTCGGGCCAGTGCTGGGGGTGCACGAGTCGGCCACGGTAGTCGTCGAGCCCCTCCCACTGCGGCGTGTAGCCGGCCTCGTAGTTGTAGTAGCCGCTGGTCGAGACCAGGAAGTCGGCGGTCAGCGTCTCGGTCTCCCCGGTCGCAGTGTTCTCGACGGTGACGGTCCAGAACCCGTCCTCGTCGGACCACGCGAAGCCCGTTGCCTTGCGGTGGTAGCGGATCCGCTTGTCGACGCCGTACTCGGTCGCGGTCTCGCGCAGGTAGCGCAGGATGTCGGCGCCGTCGGCGATCGCGTTCCTGCCGTCCCAGGGGCGGAAGCCGAAGCCGAGGGTGTACATGTCGGAGTCGGAGCGGATGCCGGGGTAGGTGAACAGGCTCCAGGTGCCGCCGAGCTCGTCGCGCTGCTCGAGGAGGGCGTAGTTCTTCGCCGGGAAGGCCCGGCTGATGTGGACGGCGGCATCGATGCCGGAGAGCCCGGCGCCGACGATGAGGACTTCGAGGTGGGTTGCTTCGGTCACGGTCAGTCCTTCGGGTCGGTGGCGGCCGCGGGGCTCTCCGCGTTGGCCAGGTTGCGAGCGCTGGTGGAGCGTCCGAGAGCGGCGACCTCGGCGTCCATGCGGGGGAGCAGGTCGGGGACGAACTTAAGGACCGGCTTGCTGCCGGCGGCGGAGTTGACCACGTTGCGGTTGAGGCCGATGCCGCGCACCCAGCCGGGGCAGTAGACGTGGCGCCGGCGCTTCTCGATGCCCTTCACGAAGGCCTTCACACAGGCGTCGACCGAGGTGGTCCGGCTCAGCGGGTACGGCATCTTCGTGATCATGTCATGGAAGGAGGTGAGGTCCTTCTTGGCGTCCTGCACGAGGGGCGTGTCGATCCACGACATGTGGGCACAACCGACGTCGACGCCCTGGTGGGCCAGCTCGAGCCGCAGTGCGTTGGCGAAGTGCTCGGCGCCGGCCTTGCTCGCGTTGTACGCCGCGAGCCCGGGCGCGGCGGCGAACGCCGCGAGCGAGGAGACCACGAGGAAGTAGCCCTGGGACTCCACGAGCGCCGGCACGGTGGCCCGTGCGGTGTGGAAGACGCCCAGCACGTTGATGTCCAGCACCCGCTTGAAGGCCGCAGGGTCGACCGCCATCACCGAGCCGTAGCTGGCGATCCCGGCGTTGGCCACCACCGCGTCGATCCGGCCGAAGCGCTCGACGGCGGCGTCGGCTGCGGCCTGCATGGCGGCCAGGTCACAGACGTCGGCCACCACGGCGAGAGCGTTGTCGCCGATCGCGGTGGCCGTCTCGGCCAGGGCCTCCTGGTCGAGGTCGGTGATGACGACCTTGGCGCCCCTGGTGGCCAGGGACTTCGCGACCTCTGCCCCGATGCCGCGGGCGCCTCCGGTGATGAGCACGACCTGGTCTGCGAAACGACTCATGTGGATCTCCATTGTCTGTGACACTGCGTAACAGGTAAAACTAGAGCGTGGCGGCGTCCTGGTCAATGCCATGAGACGCAGACCTCCTCCCGCGCCACCGCTCAGGGAACAGAAGGGGCCACGCCCGTGGTTGAGGACGGCATGAAGAAGATCGGGTTCCTCAACTTCGGCCACTGGACCGACTCGCCGCACTCCCGGGTGCGCACCGCCTCGGACGCCCTGCTCCAGTCGATCGAGCTGGCCGTCGCGACCGAGGAGCTGGGTGGTGACGGCGCCTACTTCCGGGTGCACCACTTCGCCAACCAGCTGGGCTCGCCGTTTCCGCTGCTGGCTGCCATCGGCGCGAAGACGGAACGCATCGAGATCGGCACCGGGGTGATCGACATGCGCTACGAGAACCCGCTCTACATGGCCGAGGACGCCGGTGCGGCGGACCTGATCGCGGGCGGTCGACTCCAGCTCGGCATCAGCCGCGGATCACCGGAGCAGGTCATCGACGGCTGGAGCTACTTCGGCTACGCACCGGGGGAGGACTCCGATGCGTCGGAGATGGCACGGCGTCACACCGACGTGTTCCTCGAGGTGCTCGAGGGAGAGGGCTTCGCCGAACCCAACCCGCGCCCGATGTTCCCCAATCCGCCCGGCCTGCTGCGCGTCGAGCCGCACTCCGAAGGGCTGCGCGAGCGGATCTGGTGGGGTGCCGCGTCCGACGCGACCGCACGCTGGGCGGCGGAGCAGGGCATGCACCTGATGAGCTCGACCCTGAAGGCCGACGAGACCGGTGAGCCGTTCCACGTGCAGCAGCGCAAGCAGATCGAGGCGTTCCGCGCAGCATGGAGCGAGGCCGGTCATGGGCACGAGCCGAGGGTGTCGGTGAGCCGGTCGATCATGCCGATCGTGACCGACGTCGACCGCGCCTACTTCGGCCAGGACGGCGAGAGCCGCGACCAGATCGGACAGATCGAGCCGCAGCTGCGCGCCGTCTTCGGGCGGTCGTACGCCGCGGAGCCCGATCGCCTGGTCGAGCAGCTGGCGCAGGACGAGGCGATCGCTGCGGCTGACACGCTGTTGCTGACCGTCCCGAACCAGCTGGGGGTCGACTACAACGCCCACCTGCTGCGCACGATCCTCGAGGACGTGGCCCCCGGTCTCGGTTGGCGCTGAGCCGCGGCGGGCCCCGGACGCGACTCAGACGAGCGTGCTCCAGTAGTCCCAGAAGCGGATCAGGACCAACACCAGCACGGCGACGTACCAGAGCCCGATCAGCGTGAGACGCCACTCCCACAGCGACCGGGCGAGTCGACGTACACCGTCGGCGGCCTTGAGGGTGAACCAGAGCGCCAGTGGCACGGTCACCCCCCACACGACCATGCACCACGGGCACAGGGCCCCGATGCGGTAGAGGCTCTGGAAGATCAGCCAGTGGACGAAGGCGACGCCGAGGATCGAGCCGGTGGCGGCGCCGATCATGATCCACTGCGGCAGGCGTACGCCGGACGCCAGCACCACGCTGACCGTGAGCATGATGCTGAACCCGATGACTCCGAGGAAGGGGTTGGGGAACCCGAAGGCGGCGGCCTGGTCGGTGGCCATGACCGAACCGCAGGAGAGAACCGGGTTGAAGTTGCAGCTCGGCTCGAAGCCCGGGTCCTCGAGCAGCCTGACCTTGTCGACCGAGAGGGTGAATGCAGCGGCCAGTCCGAGGAACGACAGCACGCTCATGCCGATGCTGGTCAGGCGTCCCCAGCGGAGGTGCTGGTCGGTGTCGTCGTCCTCCGGGTCGTCGTTGCGACCACCGACCGCGGGTTCGCCGCTCACGTGGCCAGCGCGTCCTTGACCGCGGAGTCGATCGCCTCGGCGGTGCCCTCGACCACTGTGCCGTTGACCATGATCGTCGGCGTTCCGCCGAAGTCGTCCGACTTCGTCACCCGGTGGGACGTGTAGTCGATCCAGTCCTCATGGGGGCGGTCGTCGATGCATTTCCCCACGGTGTCGGCGTCCGCTCCGGACGCGGTGGCCAGGCCCACGAGGTCGTCGTCGGAGAGACCCGACCCTCCCTCGGCCGGCTGGCCCTCCATGAGCTTGTTGTGCATGGCGAACCAGTTGTCCGGGCTCTCCTCGGCCACGCAGACGGCGGCATTGAGCGCACGGCTGGAGTACTCGGTCGAGGACATCTCGTCGAGGAACGCGATCGGGCGGAAGTCGAGCCGCACCTGGTCGCCCTCGGCGTAGCCTTCGAGGAGGTCCTTGGTCTGCGCGTGGGTCGCGGCGCAGTGGGGGCACTGGAAGTCCTCGATCAGGGTGACCGTGACCGGGGCGTCCGGGTTGCCGACGGTGATGTCACCGCTCTTGTCGAAGCCGTTCGGGGCCGCGACGTAGTCGGGCTCGTTGGCCCGCATGACGGCGATGGTCACTCCGATGACGGTGGCGGCGACCGCGACCAGGATGCCGACCTGGACCAGCACCTTCTTGCGCCGCTGCTTGCGTTGCTGCTCCTCACGCAGGGCGGCGGCCCGCGCCCTCCGCTCCCGTTTCGCGGCGGCTGCTTCGACGGCCGCGGGGTCGAGTCTCGTCTTCGGACCGTTGTTCTTGCCGGACTTCCCGGACGTGCGGGACTTGCCGGGGCGCTTGCCAGACATCTCTTCAGGGACCTCGTCGTTCGGGGCGGGGCTTCTGGTTGAAGATTCTACGGAAAGCGTCCAAGTGTGGATCGGACCGAGACTGTGGCTGGTCGCGGCGAGGTCCTGACTCTCGACCGGGGATCAGTCGGCGGCGCAGCTTCCCGAGTCGACCCTGACCTGCGTTCGTTGGAGGCCGGGCTCGTTGGCCGAGATCTGCCTCGAGTCAACGGTGACGCACACCCGCGGGCCGTCGTACCCCTCGTCGTCGAGGGCGTACCGCCCCACCGCGACCTCGTAGTGAGCGGTGCCGGAGTCCGTCTCGGGGTCCTCTCCACTCGTCGCGTTGGCCCAGTCCAGCGCCTTGCCGAGATCCCTCTCGGCGGCTCGGGTGATCCACGCGATGTCGACCTCGTCGAGTGAACCGTCGTAGGAGCTGGCCGGGAGGGCGACGGCATCGTGCAGCTCCAGTTGGCTCACGCGGGCCCGGACCGTCACGACCACCGCGCAGACCGCGGTGACGCAGGTGATGATCACCAGCCACCCGATGATCATCGGGTGGAGCGGGCTCGTGGTGAACTTGTTCTGGCGGCCGAACCACAGCATCACCAGCAAGGTTGCGGTGACCACCCACATCACGACTACGGGACTCATGCGCGCGATCCTTCCCGGCCGGATCTGCAGGAAACCTGTCGATGGGACCCGGACCACACCGCGAATCGGGAATGCCGGAGACGATCGGCAGGTTGACGCGGACATGCACGGTGAGAAGAGGAACGAGGGCGACCTGCTGACGCGTCGCCTCGTCGTGGACCTCGTGCGCCTGCAGCTCGGCAGCTGTCGACGGTGAGCCGGGTCCGTCGCGCCGTCGGTGCGACGTGCTCCCTCCCAGATCCTTCCTCCTCATCCTCGACGTCGTGCGCGCGCCCAGTGGCGCGCCGTACGGCTGCAGCGAAAGGCAACCATGAGCTCGAGCACGCAGAACCCGCCCGCACCTGAGGCCACTCCCGAGAGGCGCCGTCGCTGGCTTCCCTCGTTCGGGGTCCAGGTGCTCATCGGGCTGGTGCTCGGCGTCATCCTCGGGCTCGTGGCCCGCAGCATGGGCGCCGACGGTGTCGACCAGGCGACCGGCGAGGTCGACCCGAACTGGTTGACGGAGACGCTGACCACGGTGGGCAGCACGTTCGTCACCCTGCTCCGCGCCATCGTCCCGCCGCTGGTCTTCCTCGCGATCGTCGCCTCGATCGCCAACCTGCGCGAGGTGACCGGTGCGGCGCGCCTCGCGTGGAAGACGCTGCTTTGGTTCGCGATCACCGCCCTGATCGCGGTCTCCATCGGCATCACGCTCGGCCTGGTGCTCGAGCCGGGCAAGCACACCAGCGTCACCGAGGCGGCCGCCTCCGCACCGGGTACGACCGGCTCGTGGCTGGACTTCCTGACCGGCCTGGTGCCGGCCAACGTGCTCGGGCTCCAGGCGAGCGCGAACGGCGACGGGTCGATCGGCCTGTCCTTCAACGTGCTGCAGATCCTGGTGGTCGCGATCGCGGTCGGCATCGCCACCCTCAAGGTGGGCGAGGCGGCGGACCCGTTCCTGACCGTGGTGCGCTCCGCGCTGGCCATCGTGCAGAAGGTGCTGTGGTGGGTCATCCTGCTAGCCCCGATCGCCACGGTGGGCCTGCTCGGCAACGCGGTTGCGTCCTACGGCTGGGACGCGCTCGGATCGCTCGGCACGTTCGCCGGTGCGATCTACCTCGGCCTGGCCCTCGTGATGTTCGTGGTCTACCCGATCCTGCTGCGCGCCAACGGCCTGTCGATCAGGCAGTTCTTCTCCGGCGCCTGGCCGGCGATCCAGCTGGGGTTCGTCTCGCGTTCCTCGGTCGGCACCATGCCGGTGACCCAGTCCGTCACCGAGCGCAACCTCGGGGTGCCGTCGGCCTACGCCTCGTTCGCCGTTCCGCTCGGGGCGACCACCAAGATGGACGGCTGCGCCTCGATCTACCCGGCGATCTCGGCGATCTTCGTCGCCCAGTTCTTCGGCCTGGACCTGGCCGTCACCGACTACCTGCTGATCGTCTTCGTCTCGGTGATCGGCTCGGCGGCCACCGCCGGCGTCACCGGTGCGACTGTGATGCTGACGCTCACCCTGTCGACGCTGGGCCTGCCGCTCGAGGGCGTGGGCCTGCTGCTGGCCATCGACCCGATCCTCGACATGGGCCGGACGGCGACCAACGTGGCCGGTCAGGCACTGGTGCCGACACTGGTGGCCAAGCGCGAGGGCATCCTCGACACGGCGAGGTACGACGCCTCGCGTCGCGGCGAGGCGTGGCGGGAGGACGAGGAGCTGGTCGCGGCCTGACCCGACCCGGGTGGTGGGGCTACGGTTCGATGAGAGCCCCCTTCCTGACAGGAGCACCAGATGGAGACCACGTCTCTGACCGCGCTTGCCGCCCAGCACCTGGCCACCGCCCACGAGGCGTCCGCAGGGCGCAGTGCGCACACGATCCACGGCAGTCGTGAGCACGCGCTGCGGCAGACCCTGATCGCCCTGGTCGCGGGCCGGGCGCTCGGCGAGCACGAGAGTCCGGGCGAGGCGACCCTGCAGGTGCTGGTCGGTCGGGTGCGGCTCAGTGCCGGTGACGACACGGCCGAGCTGGTGGCGGGGGAGCACGTGATGATCCCTCCGGCACGCCACGACCTGGCCGCCCTCGACGACTCCGTGGTGCTGCTCACCGTCCTTGCTGGGGTATGAGCGCCGCTTCCCACTCCCGCGGCCAGGCGATCCCCGGCCCCGCGCTCGTCCTGACGGTGCTCGGGGCCGCGTGCGTGGTGGCCGGTGGGCTGGTCGCCGCGGCCACCGGTCCCCTCGACCTGGCCCACGGCAGCTGGATGGCCGCCTACCTCGTGCTGGTCGGTGGGGTCGCGCAACACGTGATGGGCAGGGTGCGGTCGTCGTACGACCCGTCCCGATGGGCGCGGTGGGGCTGGATGCAGGTTCTGGGGTGGAACGGCGGCAACGCGCTGGTGATCGGCGGCACCCAGGTCGACGTGCCGTTGCTCGTCGACCTCGGTTCGGTGCTGCTGGTGGGCGCCCTGGTCGTCGCGTTGTACGCCGACCGCGGGGCCCGTGGCCCGCTCCCGCTCCGGTGGGGGTATCGCCTGCTGTTGCTGGTGATGGCGCTCAGCATCCCGATCGGCATCGTGCTCTCGCACCTGCGCCACGGGTGATCGGCGACCCCCCTGCACGGGCCCGATGAGCACGCGAACGCTGACTCGGTGCACCAGGCGAACGTGGCCGGATCCGGCCATGTGCTTGTGGCGCCGATCGCGGGCCCCTAGCGTGACGTTGCAACGTTTCAATCCGGGTTCATCGGATGGGGACGCACGCAGCTCATCGACCCGGAGGTCCCAGAAGTGACTGCTCTGCCGCGCCACTCCAGATTCCGCAGCGTTGCCCTGGTGCTGGTCGCCGCGGTCGCGGTGGCCGCGCCGTCGGCGGTGCCCTCGACTGCCGCCGCCGCGCCTCCCGGTAGTCGACCGTCCGCGCCGACCGGCCTCACCGTCGACGACCTCGCCGAGGCGCTCAACACCGATCTGTCACCACGCTTCGGCTGGCTGCCCCAGGACGTGGACGCCAACGAGGTGCAGACGTCCTACAAGATCGAGGTGCGCGACGCCGACGGCTCGATCGTCTGGGACACCGACAAGGTGAAGTCGTCGCAGCAGTCGTACGTCGACTACGAGGGCGCGCCGCTGGCCCCCGGCAGTGGGTACTCCTGGCGAGTGCGCACCTGGGACAAGGACGCCCTGCCTTCTCCGTGGTCACCATGGGAGAGCTTCGAGACCGGTCTGGACGACGGCGACTGGGGTGACGCCGCATGGATCCGGCGCCCACCGGGCAACCCGGACGCCACTGCGTTGAGCATCGTGGACGGCCGCGGGCGTGTCACCGGGGGAGACGTCACGATCGCGAAGCCGGGGCACGACTGGACCGACTACGTCATCTCCATGGAGGTCACCCCGGTGACCAGGGCCGCTGCCGTCGTGTTCCGGGCGCCGGACAGCGTCAACGGCTACATGTGGCAGCTCCACGCCGGCGACGACGCCGTCAAGACGCACCGCATGGTGAACGGGGCGTTTCCCAGGGATGCCCGGCGGACGGTGCCGCACGTCATCGACACCGGCGTCACCTACGAGCTGAGCATTCGCGTCGAGGGCCACACCTTCGAGACCAGCATCGACGGTCAGGTCATCGACACGTGGACGGACCCGTCGGCGACCGGCTCGTCCGCCGGCACGATCGGCTTCCGCGAAGCGAGTGGCGAGGTCGCCGACTTCGACGACATCACGGTCACCTCCCTCGACGCGGCCACCACCCTCTTCGAGGAGGACTTCGCCGGCGACCTCACCCAGTGGGTGAGGGGCACGACCACTCGTGAGGCCGACGAGTACACGTTGGCGCGCACCGAGGTCGACGTGCCGGCGGGCGAGCTCGTTCGAGCCCGCAGCTATCTGGCAGGCAGCCACACCGCGGAGCTCTACCTGGACGGCGAGCGTGCCGACCGGATGTCGAACTACGGCTACCCCGGTGAGGGGTACTACCAGGCGGCTGACATCACCGACCTGGTGACGCCGGGGGAGAAGCTGTCCGTCGGCGCCATGCTGCACTGGTTCAGCAGCGGCCAGGGCCGAGCGGCCGCCGAGCCGGGCCTGCTGGTGCGCCTGGTGCTCGAGTACGCCGACGGGTCGACGCACACCATCGTCAGCGACGGGTCGTGGAAGGTGCGCCGCGGGCCCTACGTGTTGGTCGGAACCCGCAACGGGGAAGGGCTCTACGTCGAACACCGGGACGGAGTCGCCGCCCAGGCAATCGGTGACTGGACCCACGTCGGCTACGACGACAGCTCCTGGTCGGACGCGGTCGTGATCGGGGCCCACCCGGTCGCGCCGTTCACCCACCTGGTCGGAGGGGAGGCCCGGCTGGCCGAGTCCGTCGTGCACCCGAAGCGGATCCTGGTGGCCGACGACGGCACGCCGGTGGCCGACTTCGGCACCGTCATCCCGGCCCGACCCGGCGTCCACTTCGACGCTGGTGAAGCCGGCCGCGTGATTCCCATCCGGGCCAGCTACGGCCTCGCGGACGACGGCCGGGTCTCCACGGCCTCGACCGACACCCAGGGCACCAACATGTCATTCCCCTACACGCAACAGGCGGGGGTCCAGGACTACGAGGCCTTCGGACACCTCGGCTTCCGCTACCTGGAGATTCCCGGCAGTGGCGAGGAGATCGGCGTCGACGACGTCAGCGCGACGGTCGTGCACACGGCCTATCCCGAGGGTGGCGACTCGACGTTCACCACCTCCGACCCCACGCTCAACGCTGTCTGGGACCTGATGGACCGGTCGCTGGAGTACTCGGTGCAGGAGACGTTCGTGGACACCCCGACGCGTGAGCAGGGGCAGTTCCTGCACGACACCGTGAACATCTCCGTCGGCCTGATGGCCACCGAGAACGAACGGGTGATGACCCGGCAGGCGATCCGCGAGTTCATGCTCAGCCAGGAGCGCTACTGGACCACCGGCGACGACAGTGGTCGCTACAACGCGGTCTATCCCAACGGGGACGGCAAGCGGGACATCCCCGACTTCACCGAGGTCGTGCCCGACTGGATCTGGCAGTACTACCTCGAGTCCGGCGACCGCGACCTGCTCGAAGACACCTACGACAGTCTCGCCGCCACGGCCGGCTACATCCGCCGGCACACCGCGACGTCCGGCCCCACGAGCGGGCTGGTCACCGAGCTGACCGGCGGCAGCGGGCAGTACAAGTTCGGCATCGTCGACTGGCCGGCCCACGGGCGCTTCGACTACGACATGACCGCCACGGCACGCACCACGGTGAACGCGCTCGGCGTGGACGTGCTCCGCAAGGTCGCGCTCGTCGCCGAGGCAGTGGGGCGACCCGCAGCCGAGGTGCACGGCTATCGCGTCGACGCCGACGCCCTGGCCGCGCGGATGAACGCGACGCTGCGTCGTCCCGACGGCGTCTATGTCGACGGGTTGCTGGCCGACGGTTCGCAGAGCCCGCACGCCGGGCAGCACTCGACGTCGTACGCCGTCGCGCTGGGCATCGCCCCGGCGGAGGACCGGGCCGCGTTGGGCGACCACCTGGCATCACTCGGGATGAAGCAGGGGCCGATGACCGCGCACCTGCTGGTCGAGGCGCTCGCCGACTCCGGTGCCGAGGAGGGGCTGCTGCACCTGCTCACCAACGAGGATGACTACGGCTGGGCGGGCTGGCTCGCCGACGGCGGCACCTTCACCCCTGAGTCGTGGGAGCTCAGCGGTTCCGCCAACAGCGCGTCGCACGGCTGGGGGTCACGCTCGGCGGTCGACCTCCTCGAGTCGGTTCTCGGGATCGCGATCACCGCACCGGGCGCGGCCGAGGTCGCCATCTCGGTGCCGGCGACGGGTCTGACGCACGCCTCCGGCACCCGCTCGACGCAACGCGGCACGGTTTCCTCGCAGTGGTCGCGCACTGACGACGGGCTGAGCTTGACGACCGAGATCCCGGTGAACGTCTCCGCAGTCGTCTCGCTGCCGGCGGGCGTCACCTACGAGGTCACCGGGGAGAAGGACGCCTCCGCCGTGCGCCTGGGCACCAAGGACGGGGTCACCCAGTTCCGCATCGGCTCGGGCAGGTGGACCTTCGCGTCCTGACCTCCACCGCCTGTCAGGAAGCGAGCAGGCTCTGTGACGGTGCCTGCGCCGGCGGCCGGGTCCGGCGCAGGGCCACGATCAGCAGGCCGGCGACCACCAGCAACCCGCCGCTCAGCGCGGCCACCCCGCTCCACCCGCTGGCCAGACCGTGCCGGCAGAAGAAGCACCGAGCTGGCGGGTGACGAGTTCATCACCACGCCGGTCGGCTTCGGCTTCCGAACGATCGTGACCCGTGCCTTGCCCTGCGTTCGCCGAGCGCCCACCGGACCGTGGGCCTGCCCTGGCGCACCGACCACGAGCCGGCTCCACCGGCCGCCCGGATGCTCGCGTTCATCCGGGAGACGTGGGACGTGTCCGACCCGGTCCGCACCTGAGGGAGAATGGATCCATGACTGCCTACTGGATCAGCACCTACAACGAGATCCTCGATCCCGAGAAGATGGCCGCGTACGCCGCAATCGCCGGGCCTCTCCTGACCGAGGCCGGCGGCACCTACCTGGCCAGGGACCAGTCCGCGCACACCTGGGAGGACGCCCGTGAGGGCCGGGTGGTGATCATTCAGTTCGACTCGGTCGAGCAGGCGCAGGCGGCGCACGACAGCTCGGCGTACCAGGCGGCGCTGGCGGTGCTCGACGGTGGCGTGCGACGTGAGGTGCGGATCGTCCCCGGGGTCGAGTGACCCTGACCCACGCGCTCCCTGGCGGCAGGACGGTCCTACCCCTCTGGAATGCTTGCGCTCCGGTCGGTACGACGAACGCAGTCTGGAGGTGTGGGGATGAGTGAGATCGCCGGTGAGCTGGCCCGGGTCAAGGGCGCCTTCAGCCAGCCCACACTGACCCTGCTGCACCAGCGCCAGGCGCCGGTGGTGATCACGATCTTCCGGGCCGCGTTCGGTCGCAACAACAAGCCGATCCCGACCGCGCGCCTGCACACCCAGGTCGAGGAGCACCTCGCGCGGATCCGGTCGACCGGTGAGGGGCAGGTGCCCGAGGGCAGCGGTCGTGACCTGTGCCAGAAGTGGATGCGGGGGCAGTGGCTGGTGCGGGCCCTCGACGAGCGCGGCACCGAGGTCTACACGCTCACCTCCCACGCCCAGCAGGCGCTCGAGCTGGTCAAGAACCTGACCCGTGACCGGGCCACGCTCAGCGAGCACCGCATCGCCACGATCGTCGGCAGCGTGCGCCGGTTCAACGCCGACGCCAACCCCGACCGCACCACGCGGGTGACCCTGCTCAACGAGGAGATCGCCCGGCTCCAGCTCGAGCGGGACCGGCTCGTCGACGGCGCCGAGATGGTCAGCGCCACCGAGGACTACATGCTCGAGGGCTTCACCGAGCTGCTGTCGCTGATCTCGGCGCTGCCCAGTGACTTCGCCCGCGTCGAGGAACGGTTCGCGACGATCCGGGCCGAGATCCTGGCCGCCTTCCGCGCCGAGGACCGACCCGCAGGTGACGTGATCGACGACTACCTCGCCCGGGCCGACCGGCTGATGACCGCCACCCACGAGGGCCGCGCGTTCGAGGGTGCCTTCGCGTTGCTCCGGGACGACGCCCTGGTCACCCAGCTCCGCGAGGATCTCACCGCACTCCTCGACCACCCGCTCTCCGACCGCATCCTCGGCGAGGCCGATCGTGCCGAGCTGCGGGGCACGGTCCGGCTGGTCCGCGACGGGCTCGACCGGGTGCTCACCCAGCGCTCCCGGGTCACCGCCACGCTGAAGGAGTACATCGTCTCCCACGACGCCGCTCGCGACCGCGAGCTGGAGCAGACCCTGCGCCAGGTCGAGTCCGAGCTGATGACCTGGCTGGCCACCACCGGCCCCCGTGCCACCCACGACGTCCCGCTGCTGCCCTCGCGGGCCGGTGTCGACCACCTCCGCGAACGGTTCCACGACCCCGCCGACGACGTGCTTCCCGAGCCGATCGCCGC
>NZ_BCRJ01000036.1 GCF_001552535.1 Nocardioides jensenii JCM 1364 = NBRC 14755
AGGATCGATGAAGAGATCGCACAAGCTGATTACCGAGTGGCGAACATCCGTGCCGGTTATGTCTACGTCATCTCCAACATCGGAGCCTTCGGGGAAGGCACTGTCAAGATTGGGATGACGCGACGCCTCGACCCGATGGACAGAATTCGCGAGCTTGGCGACGCTTCAGTGCCCTTCGTCTTCGACGTTCACGCTCTCTTCTTCAGTGATGATGCAGTTGGAGTCGAAGCAATGCTTCACCGTGAGTTCGCCGAGCAGCGCCTCAACAAGGTCAACCCCCGCAAGGAGTTCTTCCGAGTTGATCCGACCGCCGTGCTTGATGCCCTTCAAGCCCACAAGGTCTCGGTCTTGGAGTTCAACACGCACGCGGAGGCCGAGCACTTTCGAATGAGCTGGCCCGCCGGAATCTGAAACACCACCAATGCCCAAGTTTCCGCTGCTTTCGCCGAAGACGTCCCTGCCCAGGACTAGATAAGCGGGCTGGGAACCTGGCTCGCGTCACGCTCAGAAGAAGTTGCGCAGGTGCTCACGGAGAGCCGGATCGCAGACGTAGACATAGGTGCCCAGCATCCCGCGGGTCAGCAGCACCGCGTATATGTTGCGAACAAACTGGAGAATGTCCTCGTCGCTGTACGTCACGCCGAGGAGGCGATTGTTCGTCGTACCACGAGGATCCTTGTAGCTGGAGCGGTCGAACACAATGCGTCGATGAATGGCGTCGTACCGGAGGTCGGGGCCGATGATCACGCCGGCGTAGTTGAGGTCATAGCCCTGAATCGTGTGGATCGAACCCACTTCGTTCACGGAGTTCGGCGAGCTGACCCAATCAACAGGCGTCGCGTTCCAGCGGAGCCGTTGACCATCCAACTCGATGTCGTACGCGTCTGGATCTCTCGTGGTCACCCAACGCCACGCGAAGCCGGCAACCAGCCGTGCCAACCCTGACTCCTGCTCGCGCGAATCAAGTGTCTGCCGCATGTCCCCGAGGTCGTCGAAGAAGCGCAGGTCGTAACCAGGGAAATCCTCGCGGTGGAAGACACTGCCGCTGAGCACGCCACGGACATAGCGAACATAGTCTTGACCCGCCTGCACGCGCATCTGAGAGCGCAGTACGTAGTGCCTGTTCTCGTGCCTCGCCGTCGCGACCAAGTCGTCCAGAGTTCGCTTCGAGAGATCCGCCGGCCGGATCGCCTGAGCTCCGTCCACGAGATAGATCTGATGGCGACTGACCCGATCGATCCAATCGACTTGGGTGTACTTCGGGTCGTCGTCGCCGAAGAGCGTGCGGTTGTGGTCGCTGAACATCTTGCTGAGGGGGGCGGCAGCCTGAGCCGCTCGCTGGTTCAGCCGGTGTGCTTCGTCGACGATCAGCAGGTCGAACTCGGAGCCAGCGGAGACAACCTGGAACGGGCTCAGCACTTGCTTCGGGCTCAGACCCGGCGTCTTTCCAAACACTCTCTCGACAGAACGTCGAAGAGACTGCTGCGGCACGACCAGCCCGACCTTGAAACCCTGGAGCAACTCCGGATAGCCCTTGACGAAGAACTCCGACAACACCGAGTCTCCTTCCGGCACGGTATCCGGATCTGCGGCCTGAATGTCGGCCAGCAGCTTCATCAGATAAATCGCCACCACGGTCTTGCCCGTCCCAGGATCGCCTTGGATGACGATACGGCTGGAAGTGTCTCGCGAGAGGTCGTCGAAGAGGCCATCGAGGATGCCTTCCACCACACCTGCCTGATCCGCCGACAGCGCCTTGAACGGGGACAACTTGAACAGGTCCGAGTTCTCGATCTCGGAGATGCTCCGCGTGAAGACACCTCTCCTGCGGAGCTCTTCGAAGATCTCGGCAAAGGTCCGCTGATAGGTCTCACGGTCGTAGTAGTCGGCCCGAGTGATCCCCTCGTTGCGGTTCAACACCTCGAACTGGCCATCGCCGGCCAGGAGGCGAATGAGGTACGACTCGAGATCAAGGCAGGCTGACTTGTTGAAGCGCTCGCCGATCACGACACGTGCACCTTGAAGCCGATGCACTCTCTTTGCTGGCGAGTCCAGGTGGTTCCTCAGCCGCCCGACCGCGTTGATCGACTCCCCGACGTAGATCTTTCCTTGCGCGTCCAAGGTGTAGACGACTGGCCAATTGTTGAGCTTTGGCTCCAGAGCCGCCTGCTGCGCCAAGGACCTCGCATCGAAGGCGAACTCCTCAATCCGGAAGGCGGTCATGCTTCTCGCTGCTCCCCCGAGCCGTCTCGACCGGATACTTCGACCGGGTCTTGTCCAACTTGTCCAGCACGATCTGGTCAATATCCAGACCGAGTTTGTCTGCGAGCAGATGGCAGTAGGTCAGCACATCTGCGAGCTCATCGCGAACCCGTGCAACGTCATGATCACCGCTCCACTGGAAGCACTCAAGGAGTTCTGCAGCTTCGATGGCGACGCTCTTGGCCAGGTTCTCGGGCGAGTGGAACTGGGCCCAATCTCGTTCAGCGACGAACTCTCGCAGTGCTTCCCGGACACGGCTGTCACTCATGCGTGCACTGTATCCGGGTGCATTCCCCCGCGCAGCAGACTCGGACGTGCGACAGTCATCTCTTGACCTGTCCCACCGAGTTCTCCCACGATTTGAAGTCCCTGCTGGAGGATTCATCTGCCGGTCAGAGCCACCGCGAGCTCCGCGACTGATTCGTTGATGCGCGCGTACTCCTTGACTGCCTCCCGGTGACTCCCCTGCTTCTCATCTGAACACAGTCGACGGAACTGTGCCTCGTGCGAACCGAAGGCCCACAAGTTCTGATACACAGTCGGGTATCTCCGGAGGCCATCCTCTCCATTCACCCATGCGCTTCTTTCAATGCGTACAAGCTGGTCAGCGTCAGCGGCATGCCGCTCTTCGTGCGACGCTCCACGGACAGGCCACCTCGGCCGCGAGACTCGTAGCTCAGGATCGCAACTTCTGGAGACTTGAACCCAATCCGCATTGGGGACGCGGAACAGTGCAACATCATCAAATCAATCGCGTGACACTCGAACAACTCGTCCAACGGTTCAACAGCCACAACGCTCACCTCGAGCCCATCGAAGTTGTCCGTTTCCATCCCGAACACGTCTACTTGCGGCTAGCGTCGCTCGAATGAGCGGAACTCCGCCCCGTCCTGGGTTCTATGAGCGCTTCGTGATCCCCGCGATGGGCGGCGGCGCACTGCTGCTGCTCGTCATTACCCTCGCATTCCTAGCGTGGCTCATGGGCTCAGTGCTGTTTGGCGACTTCATCGATGACCTGCGTGGAGGCGGCGAGCCTGCGCCCGAACGCATGCACGAACCCGTTGAGGAACGAGTCAACGTGTCGGACTACGCGACTGATGATTACCTGCCACAAGTGCGGCTCTGGTCGTGCGACTACTCGCCTACCTACAACAATGATTGGCACGACGATGTGCTGTGCTCGAACGGCGAATCACAGGATCGGCCGTATCTGAGGCCAGGCGACTCGTTCGTCACTGAGCCAGAACTCATGGCGGCGGCGCTCCAGTACGAAAGCCAGCTCAATTCAATTCGATAGGTCGCGGCCGGGCCTCAAACGAGCAGACTGGTCGATCACGCGCCCGTCTCACGTGCTGTCCGCTGCGCCGTCCCGGGCGTCACGCCTGAGTCGATCTCCCTGCATATCTCCGTCGCCAGCCGGATCAACTCGGGAGCGCCCGCGCCCTTGACGCCCCAGCCATGTAGCAGGCCTGTCCACTCCTGCGGGATCGCGCTGGCACCCCAGCGTGCGCCGAGCAGTCCTCCGGCGATCGCGGCGACGGTGTCGGTGTCGTTCCCGATGCCGATGGCGGTCGCCAGCGCGACCTGCAGGGGGCGGCCGGCGGCATCGTCCGTCACTGGTGTGTGAGTGATCGACGACCAGGCAGCCTGCATCGCACCGACCACCCACCCGTTCGTCACGAACGTCTCCGGCGCGGAGGTCTCCGCCGTTGCCAGCACGTCAGCCCAGTTGGCAGCGTTCGGTAGGTGCGGCAGCACGTCGTCGGCTGTGGGGAACTCCCCTGTCAAGACCGCGTGACGGATCATCAGGCACCACAGGGCGGCGCCCTCACCGGCAAGCGGGTCCATGGTGGGTGAGCGCTGAGACCTTCATCGCAGCGTCGACCAGCTCGGCCTCTGGCCTGTCCAGGTAGGCCAAGGCCACGGGTGCGGTACGCATCAGAGAACCGTTGCCGGCGGACTTGCCTGTCTGCTCGTGGACCGTCTGCGCCGCACGGGTCATCTGCTCCGCGGTCGCGTCGGGCCCGGCAAGTCGAAGGACGGCCGAGGTCTGGATCCCAACGTCGGGCGGACCTTCGGCGTACCACCGGGCGAAGCCCGCAGCCACGAGATCCAGTCCCTCGCTCGAGGCCAGGTCGGCGCCGGTTGCCGCGGCCAAGGCGATCGCCATTGCCTGGGCCGTGTCGTCGGTCCACTCCCCCGGCGCGAAGTTGCCCAGGCCGCCGCCGATCATCGCCGGCCACCCGTCGTACGGCGCGCTGCCGAACTCGTAGCCGGCACCCAGGGCGTCACCGGTCGCTGTACCCAGCAGCACGCCGCAGGCGCGGTCCAGCTGGGCGTCCATCAGGTGCATGGGGTCAGCCTGCCATGACGGGTGTGGTCTCGACGGACGCCCTCGTTCCCTTCGATACACCCGCTCGTCCCTCGCGGGCACTCAGGACATCGCCTCGGGCTGCTCGAGCACCGGGGCCGATGACTTCCGCGCCTACGGCTGGTCTACACCGGTGTCATCAGACCCTCAAGGAGGAGTGATGGGCAAGGTTGCATGGGGTTTCACCTGCTCGCTCGACGGGTTCATCGCGGGACCGGGCCACGACATGGCCTGGCTGTCCGCCTCCGAGCCCAACGCCGAGGGCACCACCGAGGCGATGGCCTCCAAGGTGGCAGTCATCATCGCCGGCCGTGAGGGGTACGACGCGGCGAAGGCGCAGGCCGACGAACGTGACGAGATGACCTCCGAGGCGTACGGCGGCGCGTGGTCCGGCACCGAGTTCATCCTCACCCACCGACCGGAGGAGCTCGCGGACGACCCGTCCGTCATCGCACTCAACTGCTCCGTCACCGAGGCGATCGCACGTGCCCAGGAGCTCGCCGGCGACAGGGACGTCCAGATCATCAGCGCCGACATCGCCAGGCAGGCGCTCGAGCACGACCTCATCGACGAGCTGCAGGTCTACGTCGCGCCCGTCTTCCTCGGCGACGGGGTCAGGATCTTCGACGTGCCCGGCGGACGTCGCGTCGACTGGGAGCTCGCGGAGATCGACGAAGCGAACCGGCGCAGCTTCGGTCGGACCTACCGACCCAAGCGGTGACCCCTGCCTGGCGGGTGGTCTCGATGGGCGCTCGCTGCTCGACCACCGAAGGTTGGCAAAAGTGCGTGACTTGGCTTGGGGCGGCCTGCAAGAGTTGGGGCCATGAGCGACGCCGCGAGCATCGACGTGACCTCACTGCCCGCCCGGTACGACGACGTCCGGGCCCACACCGAAAGACTCGCGGCTCCACTCTCGCCGGAGGACCAGACCGTCCAGTCGATGCCCGACACCTCGCCGACCAAGTGGCACAGGGCCCACGTCACCTGGTTCTTCGAGACCTTCGTGCTGGCCGACAACGAGCCGCGTTTCGCGCCGTACCAGGACACCTACTGGTTCCTCTTCAACAGCTACTACGAGGCAGTCGGTCCGCGCTGGTCCAGGCCGATGCGCGGTGTGATCAGCCGGCCGGGTGCCCACGACGTCGGCCTCTATCGCGGCAACGTCGACGACCGCATGCGCGACCTGATGGCCACCCTCGACGAGGGCACGCTGACCAAGCTGGCGCCGACGATCGAGCTCGGCTTCCACCACGAGCAGCAGCACCAGGAGCTGTTGCTGATGGACATCAAGCACGTCCTCTCGCTGAACCCGCTCGATCCGTCGTACGCCGGCAACCCGCGCAGCGGCGGACGATCGGGCACCCTCGGCTGGCGCGACTTCGACGGCGGGCTGGTCGAGATCGGCCACGAGACGTCCCTCGATGGCGGCTTCTGCTTCGACAACGAGCTCCCCCGCCACCAGCAGTGGCTCGAGCCCTACCGCCTCGCCGACCGGCTGGTCACCAACGGCGAGTGGCTGGCCTTCATGGCCGACGGTGGCTACCGCCGGCCAGAGCTGTGGCTCAGCGACGGATGGGCTCGCGTGCAGGCCGAGGAGTGGGCGGCCCCGGCGTACTGGTCCGAGCGCGACGGCGTGTGGTTCGAGCACACGCTCACCGGCACCCGGCCGGTCGACCCCGAGCTGCCGGCCTGCCACGTGAGCCACTACGAGGCCGACGCCTACGCGACCTGGGCCGGCAAGCGGCTGCCCACCGAGGCGGAGTGGGAGCACGCCGCCCGGTTGCAGGAGCACGCCGGTGCCGACAAAACTGCCAACCTCGCCGACACCGAGTCGTGGCATCCCCGTGCCGCCGGCGAACCGGTCGACGGCCTGCGCCAGCTCTTCGGCGACTGCTGGGAGTGGACCTCGTCGGCCTACCTGCCCTTCCCCGGTTTCCACCCCACGGCCGGCGCCCTCGGCGAGTACAACGGCAAGTTCATGTCCGGCCAGATGGTGCTGCGCGGCGGCTGCGCACTGACGCCACCCGGCCACGCGCGGGCGTCGTACCGCAACTTCTTCCCACCAGGTGCTCGCTGGCCGCTGACCGGCGTACGCCTCGCCGACGGCGGCGCACGGCGCGAGCCGCGGCGGTGACCTGGACCAGCGCGGCCCACCCGCTTGACGCTCCCTGTCCGCATCCGACCCCGGAGGCACCGTGACCCTCGACCAGCTGCTCACCCCGGCCGACCTGCGCGCCGCGCTCGAGACCGACGCCCGCACCGGCCTGACCGCGACGCCGAAGTGGCTGCCGCCGAAGTACTTCTACGACGACCGCGGCAGCCGGCTCTTCGAGGAGATCACCCGACTCCCGGAGTACTACCCGACCCGCACCGAGCACTCCATCCTGACCGCGCACGCCGACGAGATCGCCTCGGTGGCTGATGCGGAGGCGCTCCTCGAGCTGGGCTCGGGGTCGAGCGAGAAGACCCGGATGCTGCTCGATGCGATGGCGCGCGGCGGACGGTTGTCGGCGTACGTGCCGGTCGACGTCAGCGCCGGCGCACTGGACGACGCGATGGCCGGGCTGCGCCGCGACTACCCCGACCTGGTGCTGCACGGCGCGGTCGCCGACTTCGACCACCACCTCGACCAGTTGCCCGCCCCCGGACGCCGCCTGGTCGCCCTGCTCGGCGGGACCCTCGGCAACTACCCGCCCGGGCAGCGACAGACGTTCCTCTCCTCACTGGCCGCGGCGATGCGCCCGGGTGAGGCGTTCCTGCTCGGGGTCGACCTGGTCAAGGACGCCGACCGGCTGGTGGCGGCGTACGACGACTCGGCGGGCGTGACCGCGGAGTTCAACCGCAACGTGATCGCCGTGCTCAACCGCGAACTCGACGGCGACCTGGACCCGGACGACTTCGAGCACGTAGCGCTGTGGGACGCGCAGAACGAGTGGATCGAGATGCGCCTGCGGGCACGCCGTCCGGTCGTCGCGCAGCTCGCGGCTCTCGACCTGAAGGTGACCTTCGACGCCGGGGAGGAGATCCGCACCGAGATCTCGGCGAAGTTCCGCCGATCGCGTCTCGAGCCCGAGCTCGCCGCCGCCGGACTGCACCCCGAGCGGTGGTGGAGCGATCCTGCCGGGGACTTCGCCTTGCTGCTTGCCCGTCGTTGAGAACGCTGCTCTCGGATCGCAGGTTCGGCACATCTTCCGCATGGCCCACGAACTTGTCTTCTGGCGCGATCATCGACGTCTCCGTGGACCTCGGCGACAGGCGCCTGTGTGACCCCCAGACCGGGGAACGCTTCGACGGCTGAGTCGGCGCAGCGCGAGTGGCCCCGGCTCACTGGCCGGCGATGACCTCGACCACGCAGTGCGCGCTGGCCGCCTTGGCCAGCCGTCGATCGCCGGTGACCAGGGTGGCGCCCAGCAGCTCGGCGAGGGCGACGTAGGTGGCGTCGTAGGCCGTGAGGGCGTCACGCAGCTGCCACACCCGCGGCAGCAGCCGGGCATGGGCCACCCGTCGCAGCGGGAAGCCGGCGAGGGCCGCGACCGCGCGCTCGGCCTGCGCCTCCTTGAGCTTGTCGGACCGCAGCAACGTTCGCAGCGTGCTCGCCGCCTCGACGTCGATCAGCTCGGGGGCCGCCGCCTGCTCGACCGAGAGCCGCTGCCTCATCGCCCCGCTGAGCGCCTCGGGGCCGACCAGGGCCGCGACCAGCACGGAGTTGTCGACGACGATCATCGGCGGCGATCGGCGCGCTGAGCCTCGACGATGTCGACCATCGCCGGGGCGTCGGACCAGGAGAGGTCGACGCGCGCTGCGGCCAGGGCCTCGTCGACCGTGGGCTCGGCGGCCTGACGCTCGAGCATCAGCCGCAGGAACTCCTGCAACGACCGCCCCGACGCAGCGGCGCGGCCCTTGAGCACGGCGTACGCGTCGTCGTCGAGATTGCGGATCTGAACGGTGGCCATGCATGCAGACTAGCGCATTTTTTCGGTCAAACTACTTGCATGTGACTTCGAACAGGCATACGATGGACACAGAGTTCGATCCAATACATCGACACTGAGGGATACGAGCTCGACCCGCTCCGGCGGGTCCCCCACCAAGGGTTTCTGTGTCGGGTCCGGCCAGCTTCATCGGCCAGAGGCACCATCCATCCGGGAGTACGCCGTGACAGGCGGGGACTCGGTGGCATCCATTCAACTGTTGGGCTCACACGGGTCCGCTGGTCGAGAGGAGCCCCCGGGCCATGACTGCATCCGACGTCGTCAGCGAGCTGCTGAAGCGGCTCGATGCCGACCTCGGCGACCTGTCCGCCCTGCCCCTCACCCCTCTCGACGACGATCAGGTGAGCGCGCTTCTGCAGACCTGCACGGCGATCGGCGACCGACTGACCCACGCCACCTCACGGGTCGCGGTCGAGGCCCACCACCGTGCCCTGGGTGACAAGGTCGGCGCCCGACACACCTCCAACTGGTGGGCCAAGCACAGCCGTCTCACCAAGAGCGACGCCGCCAGACGTCTCGATCTGGCCCGCGAGCTCGACGACCCCTTCTTCGAACCCGTCGCCACCGCGCTCGCCGACGGCCAGATCCACGCCGACCACGCCCACGTCATGGTGAAGGCCATCGCCGACCTGCCCTCCGACCTCGCCCCGGAGAGTCGGGCCAAGGCCCGCGACATCCTCCTCGACGACGCCCGCTCGTTCGACGCCGACGAGCTGCGCCAGATCGGACGACACCTCCTTGACGTCATCGACCCGGAGCGCGCCGAGGCCGAAGAGGGCAAGCGGCTCCAGGACGAGGAGGACAAGGCCAACGCGACCGCCCGGGTCACCTTCAGCAACGACGGTCACGGCCGCGTGCACGGACGCTTCATCCTTCCCGCCACCCAGGGCGAGCTGTTCCGCAACCAGCTCCTGGCCCTCGCCGACCCGCGCCGCGACCTGCCCGGCTCGTCTGCCGACGGCCCCGCCGGCTCCGGCACGAACTCCCCACGACGCGACGGGGCACTGATCACCCCCGAACGCATGGGCCACGCCCTGATGGAACTGATCGAGATGTTCCCCGCCGACAAGCTGCCCACCCACGCCGCCAGCAGCGTCGCGATCGTCATCACCATCGACATCGCGCAGCTGCTCTCCGACTCCGGATTCGGCGTCCTGGCCACCGGCGAGCGCATCACCGCCGGCGAAGTCCGGCGCCTGGCCTGCCGGGCCGGCATCATCCCCGGCATCCTTGACGGCCCCAGCGAAGTCCTCGACCTCGGCCGCCTGCGCCGCCTCTTCAGCACCGCCCAGTTCCGGCCTCTCGCGCTACGCGACCAGGGCTGCACAGCGGTCGGGTGCGGGATGCCGGCCGGGGTCTGTCACGCCCACCACGACACTGCCTGGTCCGCGGGCGGCGCCACCGACGTGAGCAACGGCCGACTGTTGTGTCCGCACCATCATCGGCTGATCCATCATCGCGGCTATCGACATTCGATCGGGGCCGACAACAAGGTGAGCTTCCGCAAGATCACGTGAGCGAATCGCCCACCGTGAGTCGTCCCGGGGCCGCCGCACCGAACCACCAGCACCCCACCCTCCCAGCGACCTCGGGATCTGGGGTGCGGGTGCTGCCCTGCCGCTCCGAGCTACTCGCAGCCGACGCCGTCGCCGTCACGGTCGAGGTGACGGCCGTAGCCGGGATCACCGCTGTGCACCGGTGCCGCGCCCGCAGCCCGGGCAGCGTCACAGTTCTTGAAGTAGGTGGAGGTGAGGCTCTTCACCGGCGGGGGCGACGGCTGGGGCGACGGCTGGGACGACGGCTGGGACGACCGCGTCGACGTGGGACGCGGAGGTTCGCTGGGTGCGGGCGCCCCGGGGTCGGTGATGTCGTGGTCGACCCGGGTCGGCGCCGCCCAGCGATCGACCGGCAACGCCTGGTCCGGACAGACGGCGAGGACCCGCGTGACGGCGTCCCTCTCGGGTGCGGTCACCCACAGTCCGTACTTCTGCTTCACCGCGACCTGCCGTGCGACGTACGCACACCGAAAGGGCTTGTACGCCGGCAGCCAGGTCGCCGCATCGCCGTCCCCCTTCTGACGATTCGCCGACGCGTCGGCGGGCAGCAGGTTGAGCGGATCGTTGGCGAAGGCGGCACGCTTCTTGATGTCCCAGCGGGCCGCGCCGGTCGCCCACGAGTTGCCGAGCGCGACCACGTGGTCGATGTCGATCAGGGTGCCGTCGCCGTGCCGGTAGTCGATCGTGGCGCCCGTGTAGGGGTCGGCGTACTGCCCGGTGGCGACCACGCATCCGTTGGACTCCAGGACGACGGCCCTCAGTCTCTCGGCCAGCACGTCGTTGCGGGTGTCGCAGCCGTTGCGGTCCGCGTCGAGCCAGGCCTGCCCGAACCGCGCCCGGTCGTAGCCGGTCATCGGCGCCCGTCCCTTGACGGCGAGCAGGCCCAGCGCGGCAAGGGCCGGGTCATCCGCGGTGCTCTGCGCCGGGTCCGGGGCGTCGATCGTGTCCGCCGCCGAGGGAGTCGCGCTCGCATTGGGCGCGGAGGCACTCCCGGTCGGCTGCTCGGGTGAGGCGGACGGCTCGGTCGGCGTGGCCACGCTCGCGGGGCTGCTCGGGGGCAGGTCGGAACCGAGCTCCCCGTCGCTCGGTCCGCATCCCGCCAGCACCAAGCACGCGACCACCACGGCCGCGGCGTACCGCACCTGCACCTTGCCCCCTCGATCCCCAACCCCTGGGTTCAAGGATGCCCGGCGTACCGCCCCCGCGCTGCCGAATCTCGAAACCAGCCGGGCCCATCGAGCCAAAACCCGGCGCGGGCGCGGGGACTCTGCGAGCATGCGAACATCGGTGACAGTCGCGGAAGGAGCCCGGCGTGAGTCTTCACGATCGCCTCATCGCGCACGGCCGGTGGTACTTCACGATCACCGTCGCGAGCGCAGGGATCTGCGCCTGGGTCCCGTTCGTCCATGCCTCGTCGCGACTGAACGACCCCGGTTTGCGGCGCCATGCCGTGGTGTACGGCGCCGGCGCACTCGTCCTGCTGGGCCTGACCGGCGTGACTCCGACGGACGCCAACGGGGATCCCGAGGGCGCCATCGGCGGGATCCTCTCCACGGTGATGGCACTGCTGGCCATCGCCATGGTGGTGCTCGCCTGCGTTCAGCTGCGCTCCCCGCGCCGGGCCGTCTATCCGACACCGAGCCCGTACGCCGCGCCGCCGGGCGTCATCGACCCCGCTGTGGGCAGCGCCTTGGCCGCGCGGAACCGCCGCGAGGAGTCGCGCCGTCTGGTTGCCTCTGATCCTTCGCTGGCCCGGGAGCTGATGATCGGCAGACCGGACTACAAGCGGACCTACCACGACGGCGGACTGGTCGACCTGAACAACGCCGCGAGGGCAACGCTGGCCTCGTTCCTCGGCATCTCCGACGAGACGGCGGGACGCATCGTCGCCCAGCGCGAGCTGTTGCCGCGCGGCTTCTCGAGCATCGAGGAGGCCATCGTGTTCAGCGACGTGATGGGTGCGGACGCCGACATCCTGCGGGACCGGGGCGTCCTGCTCCCTCGCTGATCAACGGCCCCGTTCAATCGAGCGCGAGCATCGCCTCTGCGACAGTGCTCACTGACGACTCGGGGATCGCCGAGGCAGCACTCTCGAGGACCAGCAGCTCCGCTCCGGGGATCTCGCGAGCGATCGCCTCGCCGTTGCCGACCGGGAAGAACCGGTCGCGGCGGCCGTGCGCGACGAGCGTCGGAGCCCCGATCTCTGGCAGCCGCTCGCGCCAGCGCGGTGTGCAGTCGAGCCTGGAGAACACCATCCCCAGCTGGTTGGCCATCTGCACCGGCGCCTCGGTGCTGGACGTGCGGTCCCAGATGCGTGCGGCAGTCGCCCGAGCTGCGCGGGCGTCGTTGCCCAGCACCTCGGCGCCGGCGGCGGCGAACTCCGACACCGCCTCGCGATCGGTCCAGTCGGGCATCGCACGCGCGAACAGCCGACCCATCGCCGCCTGGTCATGGTCGGGCAGGTCATCGTCCTGCGGTCCGGGCGCGACCGGGCGGGTGCCGACCAGCGTGAGCGCCGAGAACGCGTCCGGATGCTCGAGCGCGGCCACCTGGGCAACCATGCCGCCGACGCCGATCCCGGCCAGGTGGGCTGGTGCTCCGCCGAGAGCCTCGACCAGGGCCGCCGCGTCCGCGGCAAGATCGCGCAGGGTGTAGCCGGGAGCGGATGCGTCCTCGGCCGTCGACTCACCGCTGTCGCGCAGGTCGTAGCGCACCACGCGGCGACCACCCGAGGCGAGACGCTGGCAGAGCGCGTCCGGCCAGGAGAGCATCGTGGGCCCGCCGGCAAGCAGGACCAGGGGTGAGCCGTCCTCACCGAACGACTCGATGCCCAGGGCCACGCCGTTGGCGTTCACGGTCGTCATCGGGGCCTCGCAGCCAGGTCGTGGGTCTGGAAGGTCGGCTGTTGTTCATGCATGGCCGTGCTGACTCTTCTCGTTGCCCGCATTCATCGGTCCGAGAGGATCGGCCGACCGGTAGCGCCCATTCACACCAGGTCCCACGGTGCTTCCGCCGTGCCTACCTGGGCGGCAGCTCGCGGACCACGATGTGTGCGCCGGGCTCACCTGTGGCGGGCTGCTTGAAGGCCATGATCCGGTCCACGCGCACGTCGTCGGCTTCGATGCGCGAGCCGGTGCCGGGTCGCCGCCCGAGCACTTCGTCGAGCGCGTCGATCGTCGGTTTGACCAGGTTGTCGAGGTCGGGCTCGTTGCGGCCGGTCTGCCCGGGGGCGAGCATGAACGAGAGCTCGATTGCCACCCGGCAGTCCGTCGGCAACGAGCAACCTTGGAACGCAGCGCGGACGGCCTGCTTCCACACCCGCTCGCGTTCCTCGCCGCCGTACCCCGTGGGGCGGCCGATGACAGTGCGCCCGAAGGTGGCGACGAGGCGGTGGTCGCGAGTGGCCGGGTCGTCGCCGGCGGTCTCGGCAGGCTCGACCACCGAGCCTTCTCTCTCGGGCGGCGGGGGCGCCACGATGTAACCCTCGGCGAGGCTGCCGTAGACCCTGAGCGCATCCGGCCGGTGGTGCCACAGCCAGGCCAGGTGCGCGCACAGGATCGCGTCGATCTCGTCCTCGATGACTTCGAGGTGCATGTGCCGGGTCGTCTGCTCCACGGCCGCGCGGATCTCCTGCCATCGACGCACGCTCGACAGCTGCAGCTCGTGGATCGCCTCGAGGTGATCCATCAGCTCACCGAAGGTCTCGCGCCGCGCGTCCGGCGTACGACCCCGACCCGACTTGTAGGGCAGCACCTTGCTCAGGCCGAACAGGCTCACCATCGCCGGGTGCGGATAGACCTCGATGCACACCGGGCTCTCCGCGCTGCCCCGCTCGTCGGGATCCACCGACCAGCCGAACCGATGCGCCAGACACTCGGCGCGTGGCGGATCGAACATCGGGTTCGCGCGGTTCGAGGGGTACGGCGCTGCGTTGAAGCGCCCGAACGCCTTGGCAACGAGGTTCTCCCCCACGCGCTGACCGGTCGCGTTCGGCACGACCAGCGGAGCGTCCACCGCCACGACGACCGGCTGCACCGCATGCAGGGCCAGCCAGTCGGCGATCTCGTCATCGCTGCGGACGACGCCCGACGTGCGCAGCCGACCTGACTCGTCGACCACCGCCATGCCGGTGCGGTTGGCTGGCTGCCATGCCAGGTCGATGCCCACGTAGTGGTGCGCGACGTCCATGCCCTCGACTCTAGTCCGGGCTCCCGCGGCGAGCCTTCGGCGTCAGCGCCACTCGGTCTTGATCGACTCGACGATCATCGTGGTCGACGAGTCGATCCGACCGATGTTCTTGCCGTGCCCGTCGTTGACCAGGTTGGTCAGCAGGAGGTACTCAGGCGTGTTCGGGACCGCCGCGCCGAGCAGCTCGCCGCGCTTGACGCCGTCGATGTAGACCCGGGCGTACTGGCCGCCCTTCCAGAGCACCTTGTAGGTGTGGAATCCCGACCAGGGCGTCGGCGACTTCTTCATGCACTGCTTCACCTGGGCCGCCGGGTCGGTGTAGATCCAGTAGTAGTTGAGCCAGGTGTGTCCGTTGCAGTTGCCCGCGCGCGACTTCCAGCCGAAGCTCTCGGCCATGTCGAGCTCCTGCGGACCGGTCGGCATCGCGTTGTTCACCGCCAGGGACCAGAGGGCGGCGTGGTTGCCCGACGACCTGGGGAACTTGATCTTGGCGGTGATCCGCCAGGTCAGCGCGCTCTCCATGTGCATCGTGCTGTAGGTCGTGATCGCCCCCGACTTCCACAGCACCCTGCCGTTGGGACAGACCTGCTTGCGCACCAGCAGGTGCAGCCGGCCGTCGTGCACCTTCACCACGGAGTTGTTGGAGCGGTTGCGGCTGCGGTCGTGCGCATAGGGGCTGGTGTACCTGCACGTGTCGCGATGCGAGGCGGGCGTGTTCTTGTGGCTCCAGTACGACGTGAGTCGGGTGCCCTTGAAGTCGTCCTTGAAGTGCAGGTGCCAGGCGGTGGTGCGCTGGGCGGCCCGCTCCTCGGGCGCCGCCGAGGCCGTGCCGACGGTGGCGCCGTAACTGGCGCCGAACAGGCCGAGCGAAAGTGCGACGAGTGCCGCGGCGGTGCGGATGCGTGACATGGGTCCCCCGAGCTCGTGAGTAGTGGCCTGCGTCCTACCCTCGACAACTCGGGCGAAACCGGACATCTCCGCGGGTTTCGGCTCGCCCCTTCCGGGAAGACCTCGTCCGTGACACGCGAACGCCCTGCAGGCGGCACCACCAGGAGCAAGCGGCTGGAGCGCTACCTCCCCGGGCTGATCGGATTCGTCGTCATTGCGATCGCCGTGGGGATCGCGATCGTGAGGCAGATCGACGACCGCCCGCGCGCCGAGCCAGGCGCCGTGTTCCTCAACCCCGACACACAGAACCCACTTCCGAACGCCGGCACCGTGGTCTTCCCCTGGGCCCGTCTCAGTGTTGCCACCGCCGCACCGCGGGACGAGCTGCCCGACGGCCTGCGCGAGAGCACCGGCGTACGCGCCCCCGAGGGTGGCAGCTTCGTCCGGGTCCAGCTCACCGACCTTGGGACGATCGCGTTCGCCGAGTCCTCCCGGCCCTACCTCGCCGACGTCGACGTGCTGCTCCGGGCCAACGGTGCGGACCACACGTTGTCCGGGCCGGACGGGCTCGACCTCGACCGCGCCGGTCTGCCCGACACTCGCAACGACGTGTGGGTGGCCGTGGAGGGGCACCCACAGGATCTGGCGGTCGTGGTCCGCATCGGCGGGGAGGAGCAGGTCGTGGACACCTCCGACGGCTCGGCCGACCTGGGGCGCGCGGCAGACCTCGCTGCGTTGCCCTCGGCCGAGGACCAGCAGGCGAAGGGCGACAGTACCTTCGACTGTGGGAGCTTCGTGCGCACTGACGACCAACGGTTCGCCGTGCGCGATGCGGAGTCCGGCGAGTGCCGTGTGGCCGACGCGCAGCGTACGCCGTACGTCGGCGACCTCGGCTGGGCCGAGCCCGGCCGAGAATTCGTCGTCGTGACGGTCCTGCTGCCCCTCAGGAGGGAGTTCGACATTCCGGCTCAGTCACCGACGAAGGTCTGGCACGCGATGGCGGTCAGGACCTCGGCGACACTCGGTGGTCAGCCCGACGACGCCACCCCGGTGGACACCTGGGCCCGTGGAACCGACGACGGCGGTCGGTTCGGAACGCAGGCCACCCAGTTCATCTTCGAGGTTCCCCGGGCCAAGGCCACCGGTGACCTCACCGTCACGACGCGCTACCGGGCTCGCGGCCACGGGCCCTTCGCCGCCAAGAACCTGCGGGCCGATCTCGCGTGGACCATCGCGGCACGGAAGCTGGCTTGAACAACGTCGACGGAGAGAGATCAGCCGGCGCCCAGGGGAAACACCAGCAAGGTGCCGGACGCGGTGGCGACGGTGCGGCCGTCCTTGTCGACGACCTCGCCCTCGGCGAACGTGACCCGGCGACCGGGCTTGGTGACCCGGCCGGTGCAGGTGAGGGGTCCGCTGTCGAGGGTCACCGGGCGCAGGTAGCTCACCTTGATCTCGATGGACGTGTAGCCCGTGCCCGCCGGCAGCGTGGTCTGGGCGGCACAGCCGAGCGCCGAGTCGAGCAGGGTGCAGACCAGCCCGCCGTGCACCATGCCGATCGGGTTGTAGTGCGACTCGTCGGGGTGGCAGCGGAACGTCACCGTCCCGGGCTCGGCCTCGACCAGCTCCATGCGCATGTGCCCGGCGATCGGTGCCGGCGGCAGCTCTCCGGCCATCATCTGCTTGAGGAAGTCGAGGCCGTCGAGCTTCGGTAGGGCAGCAAGGGCTTCCGAGGTGTCGCTCCAGGTGACGACGGTCGAACGATCAGACATGTCAGTTGCCGCCCTCGTCGTCGTGCGACGGCAGCGGCAGGTTCTGAAGTCTCAGCTGTCCGCGCGCCAGCACCTTGCCCGTCGAGTCGTCCGTGACCACGACGTCCCACAGCTGCTGGCTTCGGCCCTGGTGGAGGGCGTCGGCGACGACGGTGGCGCGGCCGCCGGTGGTCGAGCGGAGGAAGTCGGTGCCGTTGTGCACGCCGACCGCGAACTGCCCGCGCTCACCCACGGCATGGCTGGCGCCGATGCTGCCGGCGCTCTCGACGATCGTCGCGTAGACGCCCCCGTGGACGACTCCCCACGGCGTGTGGTGCGACTCGTCGAGGTCGACGTACCCGCGCACCTGCGTGGGCGTGACCTCGTCGACGACGAAGCCGGACGCCGCGACGAACGCACTCGCCGCCGTCAACGAGACGTCGGGGCCTTGGGTGTGGGTGGTCATGGGCGACTCCGTTCGTAGGCTGACTGTGTTTCTCGAAGTTAGACTACACTGACCGCGGACCAGAGCACCAAGGCCGTACAACGAGGGAAGGTGGCGCCGTGCAGTGGCTTGAGTACGACACCGACAACTGCTCGATCCAGCGCACCCTCGACGTCATCGGCGAGAAGTGGACGATCCTCGTGCTGCGCGAGGCGTTCAACGGCGTACGACGCTTCGACCAGATGCGTGACCACATGGGCGTCTCGGACCCGGTGCTCGCCGACCGGCTGCGCAAGCTGGTCACCGCGGGCGTGCTCGAGGCGCTCCCCTATCGGGAGCCCGGACGCCGCACGCGCCACGAGTACAAGCTGACCGAGAAGGGGCTGGACCTCTATCCGGTGTTGATCTCGCTGCTGAGCTGGGGCGACCACCATCGCGCGGACGGTGCGGGACCGGCTGTCGTGGTCACCCACCGCGACTGCGGCGAACCCGTCACGGTTGCGGTGGAGTGTGCGGCCGGGCACCGGCTCGAGTCGGCCCGCGAGTCGCGCAGCGCCCCGGGTCCGGGCGCTCGGCGGACGGCCGTCGGCTGAACTCGCGAGTGCCCGGTCAGCCTCGGCGACGGACCACCTCGGCCAGGACCTCCGGCTCGTCGCTGATGACGCCGTTGACCCCGAGGTCGACCATCCGGTCCAGCAGTTGCAGGTCGTTGATCGGCCAGGTCATCACCACCTCGACGTGACCCCGCAGCCGTGTCACCACCGGCTCGTCGAGCAGGGAGTTGTGCACCGAGACGCCGTGCACGGTGCCGCCGCTGATCTTCGGCCACAGGCCGGCCAGCTCGCGTTGGTTGCGGGCGGACAGCACCGGTCGCACGTGCTCGAGCACGGCCACCTCCTCGACCGCGCGCCAGTTGCGCCCGCACACCAGCACCGCCCGGCGGTGGCCGTCGGTGCCCAGCAACCGGGCCACCGCGGCGCCGACACCGGTGCCGATCCCCTTCAGGTCGAGCATGAAGGTGGTGCCGTGTCGGTCCGCCTCGAGCAGCTCGCGCAGGCCCAGCCTCGGCGCCGAGGCCGGCACCAGCTCCCAGCGGTCCCACAGGAACGGGAACGGGCCGGCGCTCTTGAGGTGGGTGGCCTCGAGCCGGTTGCGGTGCCGGTGGATGTCGCACTCGATGACGTCGACGCCGAGCTCGTTGGCCGCGTGCAGCCCGGACAGCGAGTTGCCGGCGCGGTGCGCGATCGCGAGCAGGCTCACGACGCCTCCTGCCAGTCGCCGTTCTGGGTGTCTCGTACGCCGTCGTGAACGGCGCGGTCACCCGTGCGGTCGCCGTCAACAGGTCCGCTGCCGTCGAGGACTCTGCCGTCGCGGTGTCGGGCCGGTTCCCGTACGTCGGGGGCACGACTCTGTGATCGCCGCGCCCGGCGACGCTCCAGCGCCAGGCTGGCCAGCTGGCCCACCAGCGCCAGGACGACCCCGGCCACCACGTCGAGGATGAAGTGGTTGCCGGTCACCACGACGGCGACGGCCATCAGCACCGGCATCACGAAGCCGAACACACGCAGCGCCAGAGACGACGCCGCGGTCACGACCGCGATGCCGACCAGCAGGTCCCATCCGGCGTGCAGGCTCGGCATGGCGGCGTACTGGTCGACGAACGCGGGCGGCTGGAGCACGCGGTAGGAGAACGAGCGCTCGGTGACGCTGTCCATGAACCCCAGGCCGGCCAGCCGCGGCGGCGCCACCGGGAAGAAGACGAAGATCGACATGCCCAGCAGCCCGGAGACCAGCATCGCGTCGCGGAACCGCAGGAACACGTCACGGTGCCAGATGCCGGTCCAGAGCATGGTTGCTCCGATGACCGGCCAGTGACCCCAGATGTAGACCCAGTTGGCCAGGGTGGCCAGGACCCCGGAGTTGGTGAACGGCTCCTGCAGCGTCTTCTCGAGGTAGATGCCGAGGCTCTTCTCCAGGTCGACGATCAGGTGCGCGTGCTGGACCGCGAGATCCACCGACCCCTCGGTCGCTCCCCGGACACCGAAGTAGGCCCCGACGCCACTGACGACGAGGAGTGCCTGCTTGAAGAGCCACATCCAGCGAACCACTCCACCTCCCTGCTGCCAGTGTGGCGCGGGAGACCCCGAGGTGTCCTCCCAAATAATTGGGAGGACTGCGTTTCATTCGCGGGAGCTGTTCATTGTGCGGAGGTGCTCATCCCGAGATGGTCAGGCAGCGGCAGGCGCCGGCGCGGACGAGTGGCGGAGCATCCGGCGGGTCGCGATCAGGCTGACCCCGCCGAGGACCAGGGCGGGCAACCAGGCGACAGCCGCCTTCAGGGTCACCGCGGCCGCGGCCGCGGTCCACGGGACGCCGAGCGCGACCAGGCCGACCACGAGCGCGCCGTCGCGGGGGCTGGCGCCGTTGGGGCCGGGCACCGCACCGGCGACCTGGCTGGCGCCGAACGCACCGAGCAGCTCCAGCGGCGAGAGCGTGTAGCCGGTGGCGCCCAGGGTGCCGAGCAGCAGCATCGCGATCGAGGCCTGGTAGGCCGCCGAGAGGGCCAGGGCGTGCGCGAACTTCCTCGGCGGCGGCATCGGGCCGAGTGGGAGCAGCTGTGGTCGGATGCGCCGGACCACGAGGAACCCGACGACGAACGCGGCGCCGATCGCCAGCGCGGTCAGCATCATCCGCCACGGCAGCGCCGACCCGGCGAACACCACGAACATCGCCAGCCCCACCGCTCCCACGGTCCGGTCGACCGCGACGCTGGCCACGGCGTCACCGCGGGCGACATCGGCGTGGGTCAGTCGGCGGATCCGCCACAGGTCCGCCCCGACGTGACCCGGAGTGAGCAGTCCGAGCAGCTCGGACTCGGCGTACGCCCGCAGGAACCAACGGCGACCGAAGTCGGCGTTGGTCAGCGCCCGCCAGCGCAGCGGGCAGAGCACGTACTTGCCGACGACCCAGGGCAGCAGACCGAGCAGGATCGGCCACGGCGAGACCGACGGCAGACGAGGCAGCGTGAACGCCGGCACGGCGACCGCGACCGCGATGCCGAGGACCAGCACCGTCTTGGAGTGGACAATGGTGCGCAGGTGCATCACAACTCTTCGAGCTCGCCTTCCAGCACGGAGCCCGCCTCGGTGGAGCAGGCTCGTGAACGTCGGGCGAAACTGCGTTGGTCCAACCCGCTGTGCGTCCCCCGACACATCGAAGGTAACGCGATCGCGCCGTCGACAACCAGAGAGTGTGACGTAGTCCGGACGGTGGCGCCGGCCCGCGCCGCCCGATCAGGCTCGGCGAGGGCGACGCAGCACGTCGGCCGCGGCTCGGCGTACGGCCTCTGTGAGCGCGTCCAGGGCCGGGCTCTCGAGTCGCCAGCGCTGCCAGTGCAGGGCAACCCCGATCGGCTTCGCCCCGGGCAGGCGGACCAGGTCGCCGGCCGCGCCCGTCTGGTCGAACTGCGGCTCGGGGATCGTCGCCCAGCCCAGACCGCAACGGACGGCCTCGTGGAAGTCGGCCGAGCTCGGCACCCGGTGGACGACCGCGGGCCGGGTCGCGCCGTGGGCGGCGAGTACGCCGTCCTGGAGCCGGTCCTTCTCGTTGAAGACGACCACCGGGGCGGCCGACCAGTCGAACCCTCTCCCCCGTCGGTGGCGCTCCACGAACGCCGGGGTTGCGGCGGGGACGTAGCGCATCGTGCCCAGTGGCTCGACCGAGCAGCCCTGCACCGGTCGGGGCTCCCCGGTGACCGCGGCCAGCACCTCCCCGCGACGCAGCAGGTCGTGTGACAGCGACTCGTCCTCCACGAACAGTCGTACCGCCGTCGCGGGCGCCTCTGCCAAAGTCGCGAGCACCGGTCGGAACCAGGTCGCCAACGAGTCGGCGTTCACCGCGACCGCGAGGTCGACGACAGCCTCGTTGCCCATCACCGAGGCCGCTTCGGCGGTCAGGTGACGCAACTGTCGACCGAGGCGCATCAGCGGGGCAGCGGCGTCGGTGAGCTCCGCCGGCGAGGTCCTTCGGACCAGCACCTGCCCCGCGGCCCGCTCGGCCGCCCGGACTCGCTGGCTGATCGCGCTGGGCGTGACGTGCAGCCTCCGGGCCGCGGCGTCGAACGAGCCCTCCTCAGCGATCGCCAGGAGGGTCTCCAGCTGGATCGGGTCGATCTGCATGAGGTCAGTGAAGCATGACTTCAGGACCTGAAGAAACATTCGCTGTTCTTCATCAGTGCCAGCGCCTAGGTTCGAGGCATGACCGCCTCCGCCCTCGCCGGCTTCGTCACGGGACTGACCCTGATCGTGGCCATCGGCGCGCAGAACGCCTACGTCCTGCGACAAGGCCTGATCCGGCACCACATCACGGCCGTGGTGGCGGTCTGCGCCGTCTCCGACGCCGTCCTCATCGCCGCCGGGGTCAGCGGCATCGGCACCATCGTCGACCGAGCCCCGTGGGTGATCGACGTGGTCCGCTGGCTCGGCATCGCGTTCCTGCTCTGGTACGCGGCGGGCTCGCTGCGGCGTGCCTTCCACGCCGAGTCGCTGCACGCCGACGGACTGGCGCTGGCTCGCGGCGAGTCACGGCGTACGGTCGTCGGCCGGGCCGTCGCCCTGACCTGGCTGAACCCGCACGTCTATCTCGACACCGTGCTGCTGATCGGGTCGATCGCGGCCACGCACAGCGGTGGGGGCGGCGCGGGCCTGGACGGACGGTGGTGGTTCGGCATCGGCGCGGTGACCGCGAGCCTGGTCTGGTTCAGCGGGCTCGGGTTCGGCGCCCGCCTGGTCGCGCCGGTGCTCCGGCGCCCGCGCGCCTGGCAGGTGCTCGAGGTGCTGATCGCGGCGACGATGGTGCTCGTGGCGATCAGGCTGGCCGCGGGCTAGCTCTCTCAGGCCTCGAACCCGGTCATCCGGATCAACCTGGCCGGTATCCCGGCAACGATGGCGTTGGCTGGCACGTCCTTGGTCACGACGGCTCCGGCGCCCACGATCGCCCCGTCGCCGATCGTCACGCCGGGAACGACCGTCACTCCCGCCCCCAGCCACACCTTCCGCCCCAGCACGACCGGTGCCGGGATCATGTCCGCCCGGTGATCGGGGTCGATCCCGTGGTCGAGCGTGGTCAGGGTGCTGCCGTGGCCGATCAGCGACCCGTCGCCGATGGTGATGCCTCCGGTGTCCTGGAAGCGGCACCCGATGTTGATGAACACATCTCTTCCCAGGGTCAGATTCTTCCCGAACTCGCTGTAGAAGGGCGGGAAGACGGCGACCGACGCGTCCACCGTCTTGCCCGTGAGTCGGCTCAGCAGGTCGCGGACCTCCTCGGGCGTGCGGTAGCCGGAGTTCAGCTCGGCGACGACGCGTAGCGCCTCCTGGGCGGCGCCGTGCATGAACGCATGCGCCTCCGACCCGCCTTCGATCAGCTCGCCGTGGTTCACGTGGTCCAGGAAATCGGATAGCTCCATGCCCGCGATCCTGCCACTCGAGCGCGGGTTCCGCCGATCCGGAACCTGCTTGTCGTCGACGTCTGGTGCCATCGACAGCCGACGTCCATGAACGCGTTGTGGCGGCAGCTGCGCGAGGGTGTCAGCGTGTCGGCACGGATGACCGCCGTCGCTCGTCGTGAGCTCCTCAGAGATGGGCTGGCCGGCGTCGCCGACTACGAGCGGCTGGCCGGCAAAATCCCCGAGGACGAGATGGCGGCTGCCCGACAGAGATCCTCACATCAGACCAGGACGACCTGCGGCATCGTGCGGATCACCTGGAGTCCCCGCCCTCCTTACGTACTGCCTGAGCCCGCCTCGGCGCGCGGGCCGCGTCCGACTCCCGGCTCCCTGAGTCATCCCCGAGATCGCGTTCCGGGGAGAGATGGGGGGATCGCCGGATGTGGCCGACCCGCTCAGAGTGGTGCCCTGAACAGGTGAGCCTCCTCGACCGTCCCAGCACCCTCGTCCCGCCCGCGCGAGCCGAGCCCGCGCTACCCCGCCGCAAGGTGACCAGCGTCCCCGGGACGCCCGCGGGTCGGCGTACGGCGGGTCTGCGTACGGCGGACCGGCGTACCGATCGTCAGCCGACGGGCCGGGCCTGGTTCGTGGCCCGGCAGCTGGGGCTGCTGCTGGTCGCGGTGACCGTCTACTTCGGAGTGCGCGGCCTGACCGTCGGGAGCGCCAGCACCGCCACCGCGAACGCGCACGATCTGGTCGCGCTCGAGCGCAGCCTGGGCATCTTCGTGGAGCAGCAGGTGCAGGCCTTCGCGCTGGACCTGCCCGGGGTGATGACGGTGGCGAACACGATCTACATCTACGGGCACTGGCCGGTGATCGCGCTCGTGCTGGTGTGGCTGGCGTGGCGCAGACCGGACGCCTACCCGGTCTATCGCAACGCCCTGCTGATCTCGGGGCTGGTCGGGATGGCGATCGTGGCGCTGCACCCGACGGCGCCACCGCGGCTGATGGACCTCGGGTTCCTGGACACGGTCACCACACAGACCAATGCCTACCGGGTGCTGCAGCCGCCGGCCTTCACCAACCCGTACGCCGCGATGCCGAGCTTCCACGTCGGGTGGGACCTGCTGGTCGGCATCGCCCTGGTCCGCGAGTCGGGCAATGCCTGGGCCCGGGCCGCCGGGCGGACGATCCCGGTGCTGATGGTGGTCAGCGTCGTGCTGACCGGCAACCACTACTTCCTCGACGCGATCGCCGGTGACGCGATCGTGCTCGCGTCGCTGGGCCTGGTGATCTGGTGGCGCGGACGGGCGCATGGTCAGCGCAGGACCAGCAACAGCTCTCCCGCACCGATCAACACGGTGGCGACGGTGAGCGCCAGCGCGGCTCGGCCGCCCCGGCCGCGGACCCGCACCGACGAGCCGGCCGAGTGCCGGTAGCGACCCGAGCTCTCGACGAAGATCCAGAGCCCGAGCACCGCGGCGAGACCGACCAGCACGACCAGCACGGGACCGGCCTTGTCCACGCCGAGCCTGGCCACGACCGCGGCCCCGGCGACCAGGGAGAGCGCGGTGCGCTGCCAGGCCAGAGCCGTGCGCTCGTTGGAGATTCCGGTGTCACGCACCACGTCAGCGGAGCCCGAAGAGCACGATCAGCGCCGCGATCGCCACCACCAGCGTGAACAACGCCCCAGGGCTGAACGACGGCAACGGCAGGGCCCGGCGCATCGCGCGCTCGGAGAACGCCCAGCGGCCCCACGACGCGACCGCGGTGAGCAGGCCCGCGACGACCAGGACCACGGCCAGGGTGCGCTGCGCCCCGTCACTCAGCGACAGGTCGACCACGTCGACGGCGACACCGGCGGCCAGCAGTGCGAGCGCGGTGCGGATCCAGGCCAGGAAGGTGCGCTCGTTGGCGAACGAGAACCGGTAGTCGGGCTCGTCGCCCTCCTCGTAGACGAAGCGCGGCCAGCGCCGGTCATCATCTGTGCTCATGGCCTCATGCTCCCACTGCCGTGGGCTCACGTGCCGCGCGCTCCCGAAGAACGGCGAACTCACGACAGGTCAGCGCGAACTCACGACAGGTCAGCGCGAACTCACGACAGGTCAGCGCGAACTCACGACGGGTCAGCGTGGCTGCGGAAGTGCACGTCGGCCTCAGGTGGGGCGCCGTCGGCGCCACCGCGGATCATCGTGAAGCTCATGCGAGGTGCAGCCAGGACTGCAGGTCGGCCAACCAACCGCTCAAGGTGGGCACCGCCGCGTCACCGAACGCGGTGTCGTAGCCCGCGTAGCCCATGCCGATCATCACCAGCGAGGCCAGGGCCAACATCAGCCCGGCGGGCACCAACGCGCGGCCGGCGACGTGGGGCCGACTCGTCGCGGCCATGCCGACCAGCACGAAGGCCAGTGCGATCACGCCGGCAATCAACGAGAGCGCGCGCACCGCGGTGAACGGTGCCGTGAAGGCCGCGACGAGACCGGCCAGGAAGGCCATCTCTGCCGCCGCGGACGTGCGGACCTCGCGGTCCGGCGATGCCTCGAACAGGCGATTGAGACCGTCTCCCCCTGGTGCTGCCCCCAACGTAGCCATGGCTCAAGCGTAGGAGCACGGACACCTCGAACCCAGGTGCCACACGGGTGGTTCGCATGGCGCTTCCGGGTCATCCGCCGTGACCGATCGGATGAGCCCACAATCGCGATCAGCCGAGCAGGTCGCGCACCTCGGCCGACTCGTAGAACGGCGCCAGCTGGGCGCGGACGATGCGCTCGAGATCGCCGGACTCCCGCAGCGCGTCGAGCGCGCCCGGGGCGATCCGGACCAGGTCGGCGACGATGTCGGCTCGGTCGATGTCGAGCTCGTCGAGCAGCTCGGTCGGGGTGTAGCCACCGAACCGCTCGAAGAAGCCGTCGACGACCACTCCCCCGAGCTGGGCGATGTGGTCGTCGGCCAGCAGGCCGATCACCAGCTCGTGTGCGGAGTCGACGACCTCGTCGATCTCGTCGCGCTCCACGACTCGACGCAGCCCGGTCACCTGCTCCGCGGCGACCATGTCCCACACCTGCAGCACCGCCTCACGGGTCGTGGGGTCGCGCAGGGTCTCGACGATGATCCGGTTCAGACGGCGTACGGCGAACGTGCCGCCCTTGCCGACCGTGTCTCCGAGCAGCCCCTCGAACTGCTTGTCGGCGGCACCCATCACCTTGGACGCGGCGCTCGTGCCCAGCGACATCAGGGAGCCGAGGCCGGGCACCTTGTCGGCGACCGCCTTGTTGGCCTGCAGCACCTCGCCCACGATGCGACCCATGAACCTCGAGGCCATGGTGCCGACCAGGGGGCTGTCGGTGAGCCGCTCCAGTGCGCGTTCCAGCACCGGGGTCAGGCCCAGCACGGAGTCGAGCACCGCCTCGACCCGCTCGCGATCGACGAGGTCGCCGACGCGATAGGGCTCGGTCGGGCCGTCGTACGCCACCTGCACGGCCAGCTCGATGATGCCGCTGACCGCGGCGCTGCCCGGGACCGTGGTGAGCGCCCGGGTCACCACCGCGGTGATCGCCTCACGGTCCACCAGGTCGGCGATCTGGTGCTCCCCCGTCGCGGCGAACAGGCCGTCGGCCAGGCCGGTCACCGTGACCGCGATCTGGTCACCGGTGAGCCGGTCGAGGTGGTGGCGGACCTGCGCATCGAGCAGCTGCTGGGCCAGGGAGGTCGGTTCGTTGGGCACGGGGCGACGATACGGGACCGCGACGCCGCGACGTCGTGACGGCGTACGACTCGCGATCGCGATTGCGTCACTGTTTGGGAGCACACCCCGCCGGGAACAGATGGTTCGTGAACCATGACGATCCGGCGGACGCCGCCACGGTGAGACAACGTCTGGCGCGTTCGGTCCGCTACCTCCCGGTGCTGCTGGTGCTCGCCGTCATCGCCCTCGCGGCGGCCCTGGTCGTGGTGAAGAACAGCGACGACCGTCCCCACGCCAACGCCGGTCAGATCTTCACCGACTCCTGGTCCCAGGGCTCGATCCGCACCACCGGCGACGTGCTGCTGCCGTGGGGCCGGGTCAGCGTCGGCGTCAGCGAGCCCCAGGACGACCTGCCCGACCTGCTCGGCGCACGACCCAACGTCCAGGCACCCGAGGACGGCAGCTTCGTGCGGGTCGAGGTGAACGCGAAGGAGAGCTTCCCACTCACGGTCATCTCTGCGCGCTACGTCTCCGAGGTCGAGCTCGTGCTGCGGGCCGACGGCACGGACTACCCGTTGTCCGGGCGTGGTGGCATCGTCCTCGACCCTGCCGGCACCAACCCGCGCAGCGAGGACCGATGGGTCGCGGTCCAGGGCCACCCGGAGGACCTGTCCGTCGTCGTACGCCTCGACGGCGAGGAGCAGGTCGTGGACGCCTCCGACGGCTCCGTCGACCCGGGTCGGTTCGTCGACCTCGCGGGCCTGCCAACGATCCAGGAGCAGTTCCAGAACCGCACGAGCTTCAGCTGCGGCAGGTTCACCCGTCTGGACGACTCCCCGATCACCCTTCCCTACCCGCAGTACGTCGACTGCCGCGTGGCGCAGGTGATGCGTACGCCGTACGTCGACGGCCTCGGCTGGGCCGAGCCCGGACGCGAGTTCCTGGCCGTGCAGATCGAGCGACCGAACCAGATCGACGTGACGGTCGACGACGGGGCACCGACGGACACGTACTACTCCAGCACACTGGCGATCTCGGGGAAGCTGAACGGCAGGCCGAGTCTGGCTGCACCGGCCGGCATGAAGGCGCTCGGTCAGTACGTCCTCGGCCCCGAGGGCACCCAGCTCGTCTTCGACGTGGCCAAGGACCGGCCGGCCGGCGATCTCACGGTCACCACCCGGATCCGTGCCCGCGGCCAGATCGGCTTCACGATCCGCACCGAACGCGCCGCGATCCGGTGGACCGTCCCGGGAAGGAAGTTGGCGTGAGCACCACCGAGAACGAGGCCACGCCCAGCTGGATGCCCACGCTGCGGGCGCTGTTGAGCATCGCGCTGGCCATCACCGCGATCGTCCTCGGCACCCGACTGGTCGGCCAGCTCCGCGGTGACCCCGCCGAGGTGCTGGTGGCGGGCGAGACCCGGTCGCTGCGCACCGAGCCCTACGGCCTGGAACACACCGTGCTCCTGCCCCAGAGCGAGGTCGACGTCACCATCGGGCAGCCGACCGACGCCCTCGACGACGAGCTGATCGAGGGCACCTCGACCAAGGCCGTGCACGCGCCCGAGGGCGGCACTCTGGTTCCGTTGAGCTGGTCTCTCCGGCAACGTGCCGACGTCGCTGCCAGCGACGCCGAGCAGCACCCCGCGGTGATGCGTCTGATCGCCGGTGACACGACCATCCCCCTCGGCTCCGCCACCCTCCCGCGCCCCGGTCAGACCTCCGACTCCCCCGATGAGGGGAGCATCGTGGTCGCGCTGTCGCACGACGTCGAGATCGACGACCTCAGCGTCGAGGTGGAGTACGACGGCCTCACCCAGATCGTCGACGTCGCGTCGGGCGAGATCGACGCCGGCGTGGCCCAGGCGCTCTACGTGCCACTGACGAACTTCGACGCGGACTGCGTCGAGGTGGAGGACAACTGCGACTACGGCCCGGTCAGCGATCGGCAGCCCTTCCAGCCGCTGAGCACGGGATTCCTGGCCAGCTACCTCACGCTCTACCCCTACGACCACGAACTCGGCTGGGCCGAGGAGGGCACCCTGTGGGGTGGCGTTCGGATCCACTCCTTCGGCCCCGGCGGCACCGACGCGGCCGGCAACTTCTTCTCCGATGCCCGTCAGGCGGCTCCGCGGGTGACCCTCGACGGTCGCCCGTTGGTCGCGCGGGACGGCCTGAAGGCGGGCACGATCAACGGCTCCGTCGGCCGCGCCATCTTCAGCGTGCCGGTCGACACCGCTCCGAGGATCCTCGAGATCCGCACCGTCTCGACCCTGGAGAACGGGGTCAGGATGCCGGTGCGGGCCGCCCGTCGGCTGCACCGCGTCGACTGAGCACGGTCCGCGGCCGGCTCAGACTCCCAGCTGGCTCAGGCGATCTGGAGCCCGGCGGCCAGGGCCTCCCGCAGCTCGGCGAAGTGACGCTCGGCCCCGGCCTCCTGGTAGGACGAGGTGTCGGCCATCGTGAAGCCGTGGGCGGCACCGGGATAGATCGCGGTCCGGTGCGGCACATCGTTGGCCAGCAGCGCCTCGTCGAAGGCCGCGATCTGCTCGGGCGTGTTGGACCCGTCGCCGTCGGCGTGCCCGGCCACCACGCGGGCGGTGAGGTCAGGGACGACGAGGTGGGGGCTGTCCGGGGAGTCGGTGACGATGCCGCCGGTGTGGAACATGCCCACCACCGCGACGTCGTCGGGTCGGTGGGCGCCGGTGATCAGGGCGAGCCGTCCGCCGAAGCAGTAGCCGGTCACTCCGAGCGGGCCGGCGGTGACGCCGGGGTGGGCGCGCAAGGTGTCGATCCAGACGTCGGCGTCGGCGCGGACGCGGTCGGGAGTCAGCGCCCGGACCCGGTCCATCACGCCGGAGGCGAAGAACGCCTCGCGGTTGCCCGGCTCACGCAGATCCCCGGTCGGGGCGAGGTCCGCAGAGGTTCCGTCCCGCCAGAAGACGTGCGGGGCGAGGACGACGTACCCCCAGGAGGCGACGCGATCGGCCATCCGCTCGATCTGCGGCCTCAGGCCGATGGCATCCATGTAGAGGAGGACGCCGGGGCCGTGGTCGCCAGCGACGTAGGCCTCGGCCATCCCCGACTGCGCAGCGCCGCCCGGCATCGGGCAGCAGATGTGCTCGCTCACGCTCGTCATCCCTTCCTTCTCCCGTGCTCGTCGAGGGTCTGCTGCAGGATCGCGCGGGCGTTCGAGCGGAGCACGGCGCTCGCCTCGTCGCCGTCGAGACCCGCGACGTCGACCAACCACACCCTCGCCTCGATGCCGACGGCACTGCGAATCGCCACCGCCAGACGTCGTACGCCGTCCTCGCCGAGCTGCTCGACCAGCACCGACAGAGCCTCGGCGAACCACCCGACTGCACGCCCCTGGCGCAGCGGCAGCGCCGAGGTGTCGGTGGCCGACTCCAGTGATAGCCGGAGCATCGTGCGCTGCTGCGTCTCGGTCTCGGCGATCATCTCGATGAATGCCCCCACGGCCGCGTCCAGCCGATCGAGAGGGTCGTCGCCGACTCCCTCCGGAAGCAGGGAGCTCGTGGCGACCTCGGGATGCGCCGCGACCAGGAGATCCCGCTGGGTCGGGAAGTAGCGGTAGGCCGTGGTGCGGGAGATCGCGGCTTCAGTGGCCGCCTCCTCGATGGTGGGCGTGTCGCCACCGCGGGCGATCAGGTCCCTGGCCGCCCGCACCAGCGCCTCGCGCGTGCGCTGCTTCTGGTTGGTCCTCCCGGAATCGAGGTAACCCGTTGACATGCCGGACACGGTACCTTAGTTTCGTTATGGGACACCTGTCCCATGTAGCCCGAGGGGGCACCATGAAGACCTCCACCTCCACCGTTCGCGAACCGGGCACCGGCGAACGCCGCTGGTTCTGCGGCGGCGGCATGCACACCTGGTTGGCGACCTCCGCCGACACCGACGGCAGCTTCCTCCTCTTCGAGGACAGTCTCGATCTCGGCAAGGTCACTCCCCTGCACCAGCACCCCGATGCGGACGAGACGTTCTACGTGCTGGACGGCGAGATCGCCGTCCACATCGACGGCGAGCTGCACACGTTGGCCGCCGGCGGCATCGCCGTCGTCCCACGCGGCGTCCCGCACGCGTTCATGGTCACCTCGCCGCGGGCCAGGATGCTGTGCCTGCAGACCCCCGGAAGTGGCGAGGCGTTCTATCGGCTGGCCAGCGATCCGGTGATCGAGGGATCCGACCCGACCGGTCTCGACATGGCCCGGGTGGGCGCGGCCGCCGCACAGACCCACGCGATCGAGATCCTCGGGCCGCCGCCGTTCTCGTGAGAACGCACGTCGTTCATCCCACGGCGCCGGCGATCCATCCGACCAGCGAGACCAGGAAGGGAATCGCGCCCAGCACGAACGCGACCGCCGACACCTGGAGGGCGACCCGGGAGACCGGGTTGGGGTGGGTGATCGCGATCCGCGGGAAGTGCCACCACCGGGCGCGGGTCAGGTCGAGAGTGCGCGGCGCCGTGGTGTCGTCGGCGTAGTCGATCAGTGCCAGCCACCCCGACCAGTCGACACCGAGCTCGCCGGCCTCCTCATCGCCAGGCGCCTCAGCCTGCTCGGTCTTCCCACCGGCGCCGCGCACCAGGGTCGGATCGAAGGTGAGCACGCGGAAGATCGCCCGGCCACCCTCGGTGCTGACGATGCGGTACCACCGGCCGGTGGATCGCCGACGGCCCTGCTTGTCATCGACCCAACGGTGCGAGATCACGATGGCGCCCTCGGCGTACTCGCGGGTGGCCACTCTCCGGAACCGGCCGCTGATCCGGTCCACCTGCTGCGATGCCATGGGTCGACCCTAGTGGCGCCGGCGCTTCCTGAGACTCAGGACGGCCTCACGATCTGCTGCAGCGCCCAGCGGTTGCCGTCGGGGTCGGCGAAGGTCACGAACCGGCCCCACGGCCGCTCGTCGACGCCCTCGCACTCGACGCCGCGCTCGCGCAGGTAGGCCAGCGCCGCGTCCGCGTCCTCGATGACGACCTGGATGAACTGCGACGAGCCCTCCGGCATCATCTCGAGCCCCACGCCGAAGCAGATGGAGCACGCGGATCCGGGTGGGGTCACCTGCACGAACCGCAACTCGGGTGAGACGGTCTGGTCGAAGTCGATGCTCCAGCCCAGGCCCGTGCCGTAGAACTCGACGGACCGGTCGACGTCGGCCACGGCGATCGGGATCAGCTCGATCTTGAAGTCCATTGCTGCTCCTCCTGGTTCGTGCCCCGCCGGCCGGGGCGACTGGTCACACGCTACGAGCCCTTCAGGCCACTTCCTGGCCGCAATGCGCGGTCACCCCACGTTCGTCGTACCGGACTCGCTGGAGAGCTGCACCTCGACCCGGTGGTCGCGGTCGAGATCGTGCAACGGGCACGGCTGACGCGGTGGACGCGGGCACAGCACCCACAGCCGCGAGACCACGGCTCGATAGAGGCGGTACGGCGCGTCGCCGGTCACCTCGTCGCGCTGCATCGGCAGAACCCGGCGTTCGGCCGCTCGTGGATAGACCTGCAGGGCCCGGTCGAGGTCTTCCTCCTCGAGTGCGGCGGCCTCGGCAACGGCGTACACGGCGCGACCGTGGTAGGGCGCGACCGTGGAGTCGAACACGGCCAGGCTGACCCGCGGATGCGCGGTCAGGTTGCGGGAATGGGCGGCGGTGACCTCGGACTGCCAGTAGAGGTCTCGGAGTCCGGCCGCGGCCATGTAGACCGGCGACGTCCACGGGTGGCCGTCTGCGTCGACCGTGCCGAGGACGAGATAGCGCGTCGCGTCGATGATGTTGAGGGCGTGGGTCTGCAGGTGGTCGTTCATCAGAGCCTCCACCCTCGATCATGGTCGAGGATGCGTCACGGCGTCCACCCCGGGCGAAGGCTCAGGGCGTCGACCGTCGCGTCACTCCTCGAAGACGTGGACGGCGGCTTCCTCGGCAGAGGCTCCGGCGCCGTCGATGCCCTCGTCGTGGCCGATCAGCTCGGACTCCTCGTCCTCGCCGAGGCCCTCGTCGGGACTGGTCAGCCGCCCGGCCCTGGCCTCACCGACCTCACCGCCGACCGGGCCGTCGAGGATGTCGGCATCGCGTTCGGCCTCGGCCTCGGCCCAGACCTCGGGCTCCTCCTGGGCGAGCCGCTCGTCGATGCTCTCGCCCTCGAGCTCCTCGCGAGCGGTGACACCTTTGGCGGTCACCCCTCGGGGACGCTCGGGCGGCGAGATGCCCTCGTCGAGAATGTCGTCCACGCCCCGGTCGTCGAGCGTGTCCTCTGGCTGCAGTTGGTCGTCGCTCATGCCGGGGACGCTAGCCCGCCCGGCAGCAGAATCCAACGGGGATGGGTCCCTATCGACGGGGTACCCCGCGCGACGCAAGCGCAGCGAGGGGCGCCCTCGGGCCACGTCGGAGAGGAAAACCCGCGTCCCGGGCGCATGTGACGCCCACATCTGGGCACCGAAGGACACACACGCGTTGCCGTCACGCGATTGGTTCCGATCTCGGCGGCCCACCACGACACGGGAGGTCGGCATGACCGGCAAGTTGAGACTGCTCACCGGATTCGCTGCGGGCTACGTGCTCGGGGCACGAGCCGGGCGCCAACGTTACGAACAGATCGCCGCGCAGGCACGGAAGGTGTGGCGCGACCCCCGCGTGCAGGCCCAGGCCGACTCAGTCCGTCAGACGGCGGGCGAGAAGGGCGCCGAGGCCGGGCACGCGCTGAAGGACAAGGTCACCGAGGCGGCCGCCGTCGCCAGGAGCAAGGCCACCGAGGCGGCCGCCCTGGCCAAGGACAGGGTGTCCTCCACGGGCTCCTCCCACGGCGGGGCCGGCTCGACCGACATCGTGGGCACCGTCGAGAACCCGGCCAGGTCGGAATGAGACGGACTGGCCGGAGCGCGACGGGGCAGGACGGTCACGTCGGCCGCGGTCCGGACAGGGAGAACCCGGGCCACACGACCGAGGCGCAGTACGACGCCGCCGACAAGCCCGACTCGCCCCGCGACCTGACCAGGACGTCGTGGCTCTACGTCACCCGCAAGACGATCCGCGAGTTCTCCGACGACCAGTGCACCGACCTCGCGGCGGCCCTGACCTACTACGCCGTGCTCGCGCTGTTCCCGGCGTCCATCGCGATCCTGTCACTGGTGGGGCTGTTCGGACAGGGGACCAGCACCGTCGACACGCTGCTGCAGATCCTGCGTGACGTCGGTGCCTCGGGCGCCGCGGACTCGCTCGAGCCGACCCTGACCGAGCTGAGCAACACACCCAACGCCGGGCTCGGCATGGTCGTCGGACTCGCGGCGGCCCTGTGGTCGGCCTCCGGGTACGTCGGAGCGTTCGGCCGTGGCATGAACCGCATCTACGAGATCGACGAGGGCCGGCCGATCTGGAAGCTGCGACCCGCGATGCTGCTGGTCACGCTCGTGACCGTGCTGCTCACGGCGGTGGTGGCGCTGGGTCTCGTGCTCACAGGCCCGGCCGCCCGGGCCGTCGGCGATGCGATCGGACTCGGGTCCCAGGCCGTCACGGTCTGGAACGTCGCCAAGTGGCCGGTGCTGGTGGCGGTCGTCGTACTCATCGTGGCACTGCTCTACTACGCCACCCCCAATGTCAAACAGCCCAAGTTCCGCTGGATCAGCATCGGCGCCGTTGTCGCGATCCTCACGTGGGTGCTCGCCTCTGCGGCATTCGGGCTCTACGTCGCGAACTTCTCCAGCTACAACAAGACCTACGGATCGCTGGCCGGCGTCGTGGTGTTCCTGCTGTGGCTGTGGGTCACCAATCTGGCCCTGCTCTTCGGGGCCGAGCTCGATGCCGAGGTCGAACGCGGGCGCGAGCTCCAGGCGGGGATGCCCGCCGAGGAGACGATTCAGCTGCCGCCGCGCGACACCCGCAAGAGCGACAAGGCCGCCAGGAAGGAACGTGCCGACGTCGCGCGCGGACGTCGGCTCCGCAGCACCCATGGGCAGGACCAGGACCCGCCCGAGCACGACTGAGTTGCCGGCACCGAGCCGGTGGGTCTCCACTCCGCATCCGCCTTTGCGCAACCTCGGTCTCTGAGCCCCAATCCACCGATCGACGGCGTCGCAACGCCGTCGATCGGTGGATTCAGGCTGAGTCAGTCCACCTCCCGGTCCAGGGCGACGCGCAGGTGGAGGTCGTGAAGTCGGCCCAGCTGCGACTCGGCACGCTCCAGCAGGATCTCGACCCTCCGCGGGTCGATCCGACCGTCGTGCTCGGCGAGCTGGCGCAGGACCTGCCAACCGATCCGCTTGCCGGAGACAGCGATGCGCAGTGCCTCCAGCTCGAGCACGTCGGTGAGCGGGGATCGACTGACCACACGGCCATTGGGCTTGAACCGACCCAGCCACTCCCCCGCGCGGGCGGAGACCGCGCCGACCCGTGACGGCGAGAACCCCATCGAGACCATGATCTGGCGCAGGGACTCACGATCGTCGTTGACCTCGGCGGCCAGCTTCCTGACCTCGGCGGCCACCTCGGCGTCCGGATGAGTCCGCCCGACCCGCTCGAACAGGGCGACTCCACCGGTGGCGCCCACCCAGTGGTGTTGCAGCTGACCCTGGATCACCTCGTCGTTCACGACTCCTCGATCCGGCTCGGGAAGCGCTCCCAGACCCGGTGCGAAGCCATCAGCCCCTGGACCTCGGTGAGGACGCTGTCGGCGTCGTCGCCCGTGACCACACCGGTGGAACCGTCGACACCGCACGCGGCCAATACGTCTGTGCCGACACGGTCGGCCCCGATCGCCTTCGCCTGCCGCCAGCACTCCTCGACCATCAGCCGCACACGCGGGTCGTAAACCTCCGTGTCCGCGGCGCCCGCCTTCGTGTCGCGTGCGGCGATCGCGTCCGGCGCGGTGGACGGGCTTCCCAGAACCAGCAGCGCGTCGAACTCCACCGACCGCGCCGTGGCGAAGGTGCCGTACACGGTCACCCCGCCGACCTCTCCGCCGTGTGCGGCGACCACCTTGGGCACCATCCCGGCCGCGGTGACGGCGTCGGCCAGCCCGGTCAGGTCCGGCGCATTGTCAGCGTCGACGACGATGCCGAGGCTGCGTCCGTCCAGCGGCCACTCGGCCCCCAGTTGGGTGAGCGCGGCGGACGGGCTCACGTCGGCAACGCGCTCCTCGGGCTCGGGCGGCTCGAGCCCGAGGACCGTGGCGACTTCGCGGCAGAGCACCGGGTCGATCGTGGCCAGGCACTGCAGCTGACGTTGCTGCACCTCGGGGTCACGACACTTGCCGAGCTCGAAGCCGTAGGCGCCGACGATGTGCTCCTTCTCCGGGGCCGACATGCTCAGCCAGAAGAGTCTCGCTTGACTGAAGTGGTCGTCGAACGACGCGGAGAGCTCCCGTTCCTTGGTCGCGGCGGGCAGCGCGACCGGGACGTCGGTGAAGGGCCGGTCCTCGTCACCGGCCATGAAGGGGCACCCGTCATCCATGGAGTTCGGGGTGTACGGCGCCACACCGGTGTGCACACCCTGTTGCCCGAAGCCGTCGCGCAGCATGTCGTTGACCGGTGCGTGCGGACGGTTGATCGGCAGCTGCGCGAAGTTCGGCCCGCCCAGGCGGGTGATCTGGGTGTCGATGTAGGAGAAGAGCCGGACCTGGAGCAGCGGGTCGTCGGTGACGTCGATGCCGGGCGGCAGGTGGCCGGGGTGGAAGGCGACCTGCTCGGTCTCGGCGAAGTAGTTGGTCGGGTTGGCGTTGAGGGTCAGCCGCCCGATCGGCTGCACCTCCGCCAGCTCCTCGGGCACGAGCTTGGTCGGGTCGAGCAGGTCGATGCTCTCGAAGGACTGCTCCTCGTTGTCGGGGAAGACCTGGATGCCCAGCTCCCACTCCGGGTAGGCGCCCGCCTCGATCGCGTCGGCCAGGTCACGTCGGTGGAAGTCGGGGTCGGCGCCGGCCACCAGCTGTGCCTCCTCCCAGGTCAGGGAGTGCACGCCCAGCACGGGCTTCCAGTGGAACTTGACCAAGGACGTCTCACCGTTGCGGTTCGTCAGCCGGAAGGTATGGACGCCGAAGCCCTCCATCATCCGGAACGACCGGGGGATGCCGCGGTCGGACATGTTCCACATGGTGTGGTGCTGCGCCTCGGTGTGCAGCGAGACGAAGTCCCAGAAGGTGTCGTGTGCGCTCTGGGCCTGCGGGATCTCGCGGTCGGGGTGTGGCTTCGCCGCGTGCACCACGTCGGGGAACTTGATCCCGTCCTGGATGAAGAACACGGGGATGTTGTTGCCGACCAGGTCGAAGGTGCCCTCGGCCGCATAGAACTTCGTGGCGAAGCCTCGGGTGTCTCGCACCGTGTCGGCCGAGCCCCGTGAGCCCAGCACGGTGGAGAACCGGGTGAAGACCGGCGTGCGGGTGCCCTTCTCGAGGAACGCCGCATGCGTCACGGAGCTGGCCGTGCCGTAGCCCTCGAAGACGCCGTGTGCCGCAGCCCCTCGGGCATGCACGACCCGTTCGGGGATGCGCTCGTGGTCGAAGTGCGTGATCTTCTCGCGCAGGTGGTGGTCCTGGAGCAGGACCGGCCCACGCCGCCCCGCCTTGAGCGAATGCTCACTGTCGCGCAGACGCGCGCCGTCGGCCGTGGTCAGGAGATCTCCCTGTTGCCCGAGATCCCGGGTCTCGGTGGTCGTGCCGGCCCCCGTGGGGGTGCGGGGCTCGGGCCCCGCCTGGCTCTGCTGGGGAGCGGTCGGGTTCGCCGCCTTCTCGGTGGCCTTGTTCTCGAACGCCATAGGTCCTCCTCGTTCTGTGGAGGCTTCCGGTACCCCGGCTCGGCAATGGCAGGACGCCGGCCGGGTAGGTTGTCGCGGGTGAACGGAGCCACTCCCGCCCTCGTGATGATCGACATGCAGGTCGCCTTCTTCTCCTCGGGCCCCCTCGAGCCGCTCCGGGAGGAGCTCGTCTCACGGTGCAACGAGCTGCACCGATGGGCGTCGTACCGGCAGATCCCGGTCTTCCAGGTGCGCACCCAGCACCAGGCCGACAAATCGACGTGGACGTTGAGCATGCTCGAGGACGACCAGGGCTTCCTGATCGCCGGGGACGACGATGCAGGGCCGGTGCCCGGGCTCGTCACCGAGGGCGCCGCCGAGGTCGTGAAGACCCGGGACAGCGCCTTCCACGGCACCGACCTCGCCGACCGCTTGCGCGAGCGCCACGTCGATCTCCTGATCGTCTGCGGGGTCTCGACGCACACCTGTGTGTCGGCCACGGCGACCGACGCCTATGCCCACGACCTGCACGTCGTGCTTGCCGAGGACGCGATCGCCTCGCACCGTCCGGACCTGCATCAGCCGTGGCTCGACATGCTGTGCGAGGAGTTCCGGTTCCGCAGACTCACGACCGCGCGGATCGTCGACGGCGGCACGGACCTCACCCTCCGTCCCACCTGAACGGGCCCACCCGAACGGGACCACCCGAGACTGCCGTCTCCGCAAACCCGTCCCCGACCGCAGGGTTCACAGGACCAGTGCTGGGTACCACCCAGGCATGCACACCACGCAGCCGTCCTGCCCGCCCACCCGACAGCTGACCTTCGGCGACCTGCCGATCGCGTACGACGACCGCGTGCTGGACCCGCGCCCGTGGACCGCGGCCCAGTCCGCTTGGATCGCCGAGCTCTCCCACGGGGCGCCGTCCGGCCCCCTGCTTGAGCTCTGCACCGGTGCCGGCCAGATCGGCCTGCTCGCCGTGAGGGCCAGCGACCGTGACGGCGTGCTCGTCGACATCTCCGCTGTTGCGTGCGAGTTCGCCCGTGGCAACGCGGCGGTCGCCGGACTGGCCGGACGGGTGGAGGTCCGCCAACGGGCCGTCGACGACTGCCTCGAACCGGGCGAGATCTTTCCCCTCGTCGTCGCTGACCCGCCGTGGGTGCCGAGCAGCCGGACCGGTCGTTTTCCCGAGGACCCGGTGCTAGCCATCGACGGCGGCTCCGACGGACTCGATCTGGCCAGGGAGTGCGTGTCCACCATCGACCGGTGCCTCGACCCGCGGGGGGCCGCGGTGATCCAGCTCGGCAGCATCGCCCAGGCCGATGCACTCGGGGACTGGATGAGCGAACGCGCCGATCTGGTCGCCGCCGAGGTGCGGGCCTTCGGCGATCGTGGAGTGCTGGTGCTGCTGCGACGTCCCGCCCGACCCGAGCCCGCCTGATCCGCGCCAGCAGATCCCCTAGGCTGATCCAGCCGTCGCGGGGTACCGCTGCGTCCCCACTCCCTCGGAGGTGCCCCATGCAGTTGCCCGATCCTCGCGGACCCCTCAGCCAGCAGGTGGGCCACGTGCTCGCCGGTCGTGCGTGCGAGGGCCCCGCGGTCACCGCACTACCCCTGCCCACCGGCGAGGTCCTCGACAGCGAGGATCTCCAGCTCGCCCTCTGGATGCTCTTCGAGCTCCACTACCGCGGCTTCGACGGGGTCGATCCCGACCTCGAGTGGGACCCGGTGCTGATCCACTCCCGAGGCATGCTCGAGGGCTGCCTCGAAGGCGAGCTGCGAGGTCTCACCGCGGAGGACGTACGCCGCGCCCAGCGCCGCGGTGGCGACCTCGCCGGTCGGCTGACCTGGCTGATCGACGATCTCGACCGTGGGTCCCTGGCCACGTTCCTCCAGCGAAGCGCCACCGTCGACCAGTTCGCCGACTTCATGCGGCAACGGAGCATCTACCACCTCAAGGAGTCCGACCCGCAGAGCTTCGTGCTGCCCCGGATCGGCGGCCCGGCCAAGGTGGCCCTCGCCGAGCTGCAGTACGACGAGTACGGCGCCGGACGTCCGGAGCGACTCCACGCCGACATGTTCGGGCGGGCCCTCGATGCGATGGCACTGGACAGCGGCTACGGCGCGTACATCGACGAGGCCAGCGCCGCCACCCTGGCGATGAACAACGTCATGTCGATGTTCGGCCTGAGACGTCGGCTCCGCGGAGCCGCTCTCGGCCATCTGGCCGCCTTCGAGGCCACCAGCTCGGCTCCGTGCCGCCGCATCGTCTCCGGCATCGAACGACTGGGGCTGCCGGCCGCCACCGCGGCGTACTTCGACGAGCACGTCGAGGCAGACGCGGTGCACGAGCAACTGGCGATTCGCAATGTCTGCGCGGCTCTCACCGACGACGAGCCGGAGTTGGCCGACGACGTGCTGTTCGGCGCGGCCAGCTGCCTGCGGATGGCGGAGATCGCGGGAGAGGCACTCGTCGGCTCGTGGAGCGAGACCCCGCCCCGCCAGCGACTCGTCGCGGTGGACGCGTGAGCTCCGAGAGCGCCGGCAACCAACCGGAGGACGAGACATCGGGCTCCGGGTCGGCGTCACCACCGGTGCGGCTGCAGCACTGCCCCGGTGGGCCCCTGCTCGTCCGCGGGGCGACGACGTGGACCGACCAGGAGGGCACCGAGCACCCGGTCACCCGGCCGGTGGTGGCGGTGTGCCGCTGCGATCGGTCCCAGCGACAACCGTGGTGCGACGGCACTCACAAGTTCGTCACCCCCCAGGCTCCGGGTCGGCCAGAGGCACCGGAGCAGCCGACGACCACGCACCCGGCCGGCGGCACGGCCGGCTGAGAGTCATTCGGTGCGGGCCCTGGTCAGGGGCGCAACGGCGGAAGGTCACTCCCGGCCCGATCGGGGATTCCGCTCAGCACGGCCTCGAGTGCAGCGGCGCCGGTGTGGCGGGGCTCCCAGCCGAGCTCATGGGTGGCCCTGTCGGTCGCCATCAGCGGCAGCTGGAGCACCGCGTCGAGCAGGCTGCCCGGCACGGGCGCGGCGCGGGCGTGCCACGCCGACTGGAGGCCGCCCCGGACCAGACGGGCCGGGACCTCGACGGTACGGGCGCGCATCAGCTCACCGAGCACCTCGCGGCCGATCACCCCACCTCCGGCCAGGTTGAAGGCTCCGGACACGTCACTGGTGGCGGCCGATGCCAGGGCCTGCCCGACGTCACCGGCATGCACGGCCTGGAAGCGCAGCCCTGCGGGCACGGGCAGCACCGGGATGCGCCGCCGGTCGAGCAGCCACGGTCGGGCGAGCGGGCCACCGAAGATGCGGCGCTGTTCGCTTGCCGCAGACCTCTGGAACACGAAGGCGGGACGCACCCGGACCGTCCGCACGTCGGGGTGGGCGCACTCGAACGCGTCGAGTGCCCGTTCGACGTACGCCTTCTCCCGGCAGTACGCGGCCGGCGAGGCGCCGTCGGTGTGCCAGCCCTCGTCGACCGGATCGTCGTGCTCAACGGGTGAGTACGCCGCCACCGACGAGGCGCAGACGACGGCGCGAACGCCGGCGCGCGCGACGGCATCCAGCACGCGGCGGGTTCCGACGACGTTGGTCGCCCACGTGACGTCGGGGCGGTGCGTGGGCTGGAACTTCCAGGCCAGGTGCACCACCACGTCCGCCCCGTGCACGACGGGCACGAGATTCGCGGTTGCCACGTCGATCTCGCGCCACTCCACCGACGTCGGGGCCGCGGAGGGGATCCCGCTCGGACGTCGACGTGCCACGGCGAGCACGTCGTGGGCTCCGTCCTCGGTCAGCGCACGGATCGCCGCACTCCCGAGGTTTCCCGATGCGCCTGTGACCACGATTCTCATGTCAGCTCCCTGGCCAGTCGCCGGTCACCTTCTGGAAGACCCTGGCCCCGCCACGGTCAGTCAGCGCCTTCACCACGGCATAGATGGCACCTTGGATGACGGCAGCGACCAGGATCTCCTTGAGCGCGTACTCACTCTCCAGCGCTTTCGGCGGGTCGTCCCGGTCGCCGTGTGCGACCTTCTTCCAGACGAACCGGAACACCATGCTGGCGAGCAGACCGGCCAGGACCGAGCCGACCAACCCCACGGGCCGGTAGAGCACCTTGGCCGACGTACTGGCCCTCTCTTCCTTGCTCATGCTTCCTCCTGGAGGCGTTCGGGCTGCGACCGGCCACTCTGCTGCCGGACGCGTGGCCGAACCGGTACCCACCTGTGGGCACCTCACCGGTGGTGACTGCCGGGAGGTGATTCGGGTACCGGGCGCGGACACGATCTTGAGGAGGAGCTGATGAGGGCTGTCACCTGGCAGGGCAAGCGCGACATCCGGGTCGAGGACGTCCCAGACCCGCGAATCATCGACCCCGACGACGTCATCGTCGAGATCACCTCCACGGGGCTCTGCGGTTCCGACCTTCACCTCTACGAGGTTCTCACGGCCTTCATGACGCCCGGCGACGTGGTCGGCCATGAACCGATGGGCGTGGTGGTCGAGACCGGCCCCGGCGTCCGTGAGCTCACCGTCGGCGACAGGGTCGTGGTGCCGTTCAACATCAGCTGCGGCACCTGCTGGATGTGCGAGCACAGTCTGCATTCCCAGTGCGAGACCACGCAGAACCGTGACCGGGGCACCGGTGCCAGCCTGTTCGGCTACAGCAGTCTCTATGGACAGGTCCCGGGCGGGCAGGCCGAGTACCTCCGAGTCCCGTTCGGCAACCGGTTGCCGATCACGGTGCCCCACGGTCCGCCCGACGACCGGTTCCTGTTCCTCTCCGACGTCCTGCCGACCGCATGGCAGGCGTTGCGCTACGCCGACCCCGCGCCGGAGAGCACCGTGCTGGTGCTCGGTGCCGGACCGATCGGCGACATGGCCACCCGGTTCGCGCTCGATGAGGGCCATCGCGTGCTGACCGTGGACAGGGTCCCGGATCGCCTCGAACGGGTGCGGCTGCGCGGCGCGGAGACGATCGACCTCGACCGGGGCGACGTCGGTGAGCAGGTGCGTGAGCTCACCGATGGACGTGGGGCCGACTCCGTCATCGAGGCCGTCGGCATGGAGGCCCACGGCTCTCCGGTGGTCGAGGGCCTCACCAAGGTGCTGTCCAGGTTGCCGGGCGGGGTCGCCGGGCCACTCATGCAGAAGGCGGGCGTGGACCGGATGGCGGCGCTCAACACGGCATTCGACGCCGTACGCCGTGGAGGCACCATCTCGATCGCCGGCGTGTACGGCGGGGCGTTGGACCCGGTGCCCCTGATGCAGCTGTTCGACAAGCAGGTGCAGATCCGGATGGGGCAGGCCAACGTGCGCGCCTGGACCAAGGACCTGATGCCGTTCCTCGAGCAGGACGGCGACCCTCTGGGGGTCGAGACGTTCGCGACCCACCACCTCCCCCTCGACGAGGCGCCGGAGGCCTACCGGTCCTTCCAGGCCAAGTCCAACGGCATGGTCAAGGTCGTCTTCAACCCGTGAGCCCGTTCCGGCCAGGGCCGGCGAGGTCACGGTGATCGGCACCAGCGCCCAGGTGCGCTTCGCCCACGACACCGTGTTCCTGAGCCGATTCGAGGACGGTTGGCGAGTCGTGGCAGCAGCCTGCACCGCCAGCACCCCGGTCCCTGCAACTGCTTGGTCGAAGGAGGCTGACGGTGCGTCTCGTGTTCACCGCCTACCTGTGCGTGATCGCGGCGGGGCTGGCCCACACCCTGACCGTCGCACACCAGCACCGGCATCGAGGGCTGAGGTCTCACCGGCCACCCACCGGGACGGATCAACGGCCCACGTGCTCCCTGCCACTCTCCGCGCCGCTGTCGGCACTCGACCCGGACAGCTCGAGGGCGACCGCGCCGAGCACCAGCGCCCCTCCGGCGAGCGCCCCGGCCCAGAGCGGCTCGTTGAGCACGGTCGCGCCCAGCACGGCGCCGACCAGCGGTGTGACATAGGCGTAGGTGCTGACCAGTGGCGGAGGTGCGCTCTCCAGCAGGCGCGTGTAGAGCATGAATCCGACGAGCGAGTCGAAGACGATCAGGAACAGGGCCGCCGCGGCTGACGCGGCGCTGACGTCTGCCCATCGCGTCGGGTCGAGCTCGCCGAGCAGGAGGGCAGCCAGCAGCAACACACTGCCACCGGCAAGCAGCTGGACCGCGTTGGCGATCGTTCGGTCGACCGGACGATCGACGTTCGCGGAGATCAGGGTGCCTGCGGCCCACAGCACCGGCGCGACGCAGAATGCCGCCAGCCCCCACGGCGTTGCGCCGATGGCACTCCCCGGCGCCGTCATCACCACGATCGCGACGCCCGCGAACCCCACCGACAGGCGCGCCCACGACGCGATCGGAACCCGAACGCCGGTCAACGCGCTCAGCACCACCACCCACAAGGGGATCGCCGCAGCGAGAATCGCCCCCAGGCTGGCGGTCACCTCCGTCAGCGCCACGACGGCGAGCCCCTGCCCGCCCACCAGCAGCAGGATGCCTGCGGCCGTCAGGGCCCGCAGCTGCCGGCTCGTGGGCCGGCGATGCCCGCGCGCGACGCAGGCGAGCACGACCCCGGCGAGCAGGAAGATCAGAGCCGCTCCCCCGACAGGCGGCACCGTGTCGACCATCAGCTTCATGGCCGGAATCGCCGATCCCCAGCAGGCAAAGAGTCCGAGCAGCAGGAGCACGGTGCGATCCGGACTCGACGCGGCGGCGCGGCCCGCGTGCCCCGACCTGCTCGGGCCCTGCCCGACTCGCATGGGTGCTTCTCCCGCCTTGTGACAGTGTGCTGTCGACCAATTCGACAGTACACTGTCATTCATGGACACGTCGAACGGCGCAGAGGACCTGGCCGAGGCCTACCGCCTGCTCGTGGCCGACGCCTACGAGTTCGCGGGTGCATCACGTCGGGCGAGCGAGGCCCTGGCGCGCGACCTGGGGCAGACCGCGGCACGTTGGAACCTGCTGAGCGTCGTCTCCGACGGGCCACGCTCGGTGGCGTCCGCGGCCAGGCGTCTGGGGCTCGCTCGCCAGAGCGTCCAGCGGGTCGCGAACGACCTGGTGGGCATCGGAGCGCTGCGGCGCGAGACCGACCCGAACGACGCCCGCGCCCCGCTGCTGGTCCTCACCGACGCAGGCCGCGACGTCCTCGCCGCCTCAGTGCGCTCCTCCGATGCCGATCGAGCGGACCGGCTGGCCCGGGCGGGCGTCTCCCCCGACGAGCTGCAGGCGGCGCGCGAGGTCCTCAGGCGCCTGGCCGCGGCACTGGCCTGACGCCGTCGCACCGGGCCAGGAAGACATGCTCCTTGCCGGGTCGGTCCGGTGCTTCGCGGACGTCGACCACGGTGAACCCGTGAACCGCGAGATCGCGCTCGATCTCGTCCCGCTCACGGAAACGCAGGGTCGACCGCGAGCGCAAGGCCTCACCGTCGATGGTGGTGGATCCCTCGAACGTGATCAGTGGCAGGGCGACCTCGGTGACCGTGCGCTCGACGACCGCGCACCGACCGTCGGGGAGCGTGATGGCGGTCGGCGCGAGATCCCAGCTCTCCCAGGCGCGCGCTTCGGGGCGTCGGGTCTCGAACACGAAACAGCCGCCCGGGCGAAGGCACGCGTGCACCGCGGCGAGGGTCCTGGACCAGTCGTCGTCGCTGACGAAGACCTGGGCCACGTTGCCGGTCATCACAGCCACGTCGGCGAGCAGGCCCGCGTGGTCAAGGGTCCCGTCGACGACTGGGCCGCCAACTCCGTTGCGGCCGACCAGGCTGGTGGCGTCGCCGTGCACCCAGGTGACCCGGTCGGCGTTCGGCTTGGCCCGCGCCACGTCGAGCGAGGCGTCGGCCGGATCGACTCCGATCACCGTGCGACCCATCGCGGCCAGCAGCACCGCGAGCGTTCCGGTGCCACAGCCGATGTCGATCACGCGATCGCCACCGACCTCCTCGACGATCGCCAGGTAGACGTCCAGGTCGGAACGGTCGTCGTCGAGAGCGTCGTACAGCACGGCCTGTCGGGGGTCGGCGAAGGCAGCATCGGGTTCGCGCATGACTGCGAACCTACGGACCGGGAGGCCGGGCCGCACTCAGTTTTGGAGTCGGGCGCGCCCGGGCCGAGGTCAACCGACCGGAATTCCGACGAAGCGCCCGTCCGGGGTGACCGGGTTGTCCTCGTTGATCGCCTCGACGGCCTCGGTGAGCTCTGGCTCGGCGCCGGCGGGACGGTGGTCGAGGTGGACTCCGGCGATCATGCAGCGCACCGACCCACCGGCCAGCTCTATCGTGGGGATGTCGACGGCGACGATCTCGCACGACTCCTCGATCGCCGCGATCTGCTCCTGGGTCAGGCTGCGTCGCGCCCGGGCCGACATCGCCATGACATAGCGGCGCCCGCCGTCCGGCGTACGCCCGCACAGCTCGACCGCGTTTCCGGCGAACTCGCGCACCTGGGCCTCGGTGATCTCGATGACCCTGCGGCCCTGCACCGTCAGGCGCTCACGGACCTCTTCACGGCGACGCTCGTCGGGGATCATCTCGAGGGCGAACAGCGCCACATCCGTGCCCACACAGGCGATCACGTTGGTGTGGTAGACCGGCACCCCGCCGGAGTCGACCGCCTCGAAGGCCATCGGCTCGTAGCCGAAGTCGGTGCAGAACCGCTCCAGCACATGGGTGTCGGCGCGGTAGCTGCGGGCGGTGTAGGCGACCCGGGAGACGTGGTCGAGCACCATCGCGCCGGTCCCCTCGAGGAAGATCCCGTCGGGCACGAGTCCGGAGTAGTCGATGATCGTCTGCACACGGTATTCCGACTTGAGCATCTCGAGCACGTCGGCCCGGCGCTCGTGGCGACGGTTGGAGGCATACATCGGGTAGACCGCGACGTTGCCGCCGGCGTGCGTCGAGAGCCAGTTGTTGGGGAACACGCTGTCGGGGCGGGTGTGGTCCTCGTCGGCGAAGACGTGCACCCGTACGCCGACCTCGCGCAGGGCGTCGGCCAGGGCATCCATCTCGGCGAGGGCTCGGATCGCGAGCACGTCATCGGGCTCGCCGGCCGGAGCCTCGGACTGGAACGCGTTGTCCGCGGCGGTCGACGGGTTGGGCGTGAATCGCTCGGCTCGGATCAGGATCACTGCGGAAGGGGCTTGGGCACTCACGAACCGGAATCTAGAGCATGAGGCGTCAGGACCCTAAGCCGGCAACTGCTCCCGGGGCAGGAAGACCACCCATTTCGGAGATGTGTCCAGGGGGTCGGTGGACCTACCTTGAAAGGTGATCGGGGGACCAACCCGACTCAGGAGATGGCACGGAATGTTCATCCAGATCATTCAGGGCAGGTGCACGCGGCAGGACGAGCTTCGTGCGATGGCCGACACCTGGCGCGAGGAGCTGGGTCCCACGGCCCGAGGGTTCCTCGGCGGCACCTACGGCTTCACCGATGACGACATGTTCGTCGGTGTGGTCAGGTTCGAGTCACGGGAGCTCGCGATGGAGAACTCGGCTCGCCCCGAGCAGAGCGCCTGGGCAGACAGGATGATGGGCCTGATGGACGGGCCGGTCGAGTTCCACGACTGCGACGACGTCACCCTGATGATGGACGGCGGCTCGGACAGTGCCGGCTTCGTGCAGGTGATCCGCGGCAAGGTCGAGGACCCCAGCCGACTCAAGGCGATGATGGCCGACACCGACATGCTCCACCAGATGCGTCCCGACATCCTCGGCGCGACGCTCGCCCTCGAGGACGACGGCACGTTCACGGAGACGATCGCGTTCACCGACGAGGCGAGCGCCCGCAAGGGCGAGTCCGTCGAGCCGCCGGCCGACGTCCGGACGGCCCTGGCCGAGGTGATGCGCGGCGCGACGTTCTACGACCTGCACCACCCGTGGTTCGAGTCCGCCTGACCGACTGCGTCAGCCCTTGAGCTTCCAGACTCCGGGCTGGTCATCGCTGAGCAGTCCGGTGCTGACCAGCTCGCGGCGGGCCTTGCGTGCCGCCGTACGCCAGCGGAGCTCGCCCTGGGGTGACTTCTCGTGATCGCCGGGCCGCAGATGGTCGGCCATCCGCTCCCCCAGACGGTTCAGCGCCTCCTCGGTCTCGAGCCCGGCACCGGCCTCGTCGAGCAGGGCCACGATGTGGGGCATGAACTCCCCCGGCTGGGTCCACTTGCGGGGTGCGGTCGTACGCGTGGAGACCGCCTTGGCCGCGGGTGACTTGCGTGGCTTGGGCTCGCGCACCTTCGGGGCCCGCACGGGCTTGACCGGCTCGGGCGGAGCCACGGGCTTGGGCATGCCGTGGATGCAGGTGCTCAACGGCAGGTCACAGAGTTCGCAGTAGTCGTTCTCCGCTGACATCCGAATCTCCTCGTACCGTGCCGCTGGCCGTGCTTCCTGGACGTCATCCTTCCACTTCGGCCCGGCTCGACCAGACCCGGGTTCGTCCGGTTCAGACTGTCGCGACCTCGTGCTCGATGCTCTCCTCCGCGTCTCGGCTGGCCTTGGACGGGATCGCCATCGCGACCAGTGACGCCACCAGTGCGACCGCGGCACCGATCAGCAGCCCGGTCTTGAAGCCGTTCTCACTGGTGACCTGGGTGCCACCGAGGTCCATGGTCATCTGGGCGAGCACGACACCGACGACCGCGGCCGCGATCGACGTACCGACCGAGCGGCTGAGGGTGTTGAAGCTGTTGGCCGACGCGGTCTCCGAGACCGGCACCGACCCCATGATCAGGGCAGGCATGGCGCCGTACGCCAGACCGACCCCGGCGCTGCCGATGCAGACCGCGAGCATCAGGGTGAACGCCGACCCCATCATCAACACGGCGGCCACGTAGCCGAGCGAGACCACGAAGGAGCCGACGGCGAGGGTGACCTTGGGGCCACGCAGGTGGGAGAGCTTGGCACCGAGGGGCGAGACCAGCATCATCACCAGGCCACCGGGCATCATCCACAGGCCCATCGCCAGCATCGACTCTCCGAGACCGAACCCGGTCGCCTTCGGCATCTGCATCAGCTGCGGGATGATCAGCGACTGGGCGTACATCGAGAAGCCGACGACCAGGGAGGCGACGTTGGTGAGGAGTACGACGGGGCGCGCGGTGACCCGCAGGTCGACCAACGGGGCGTCGAGCGTGAGCTCGAACCAGCCCCACACGAGCAGGATCACCACGGAGGCGACGAGCAGGCCGACCGTGGTGGCGCTGCCCCAGCCCCAGTCGGCTCCCTTGGAGACGCCGAGCAACAGGCAGACCAGACCGGCCCCCAACCCGACCGCGCCGACGTAGTCGAACCCGGACGTGTTCCTCGCGACCGGAGTGGCTGGCACGAGCTTGAAGATGAGCGTGGCGATCAGCACGGCCAGGGCGGTCGAGCCCCAGAACAGCAGGCGCCAGTTGACCTCGGCGACGGCTGCCGCGATCGGCAGCCCCAGCGCCCCACCGACACCCATGGAGGCGCTCATCAGGGCGATGGAGGTGCCGAGCTTCTCGGCCGGCAGCAGGTCACGCATGGCGCTGATGCCGAGGGGGATCATGCCCATGCCGACCCCCTGCAGGCCGCGGCCGACGATCATCGGGACCACCGACGCGGCCAGCGCACAGACGGCCGAGCCGATGACCAGGGCACCCGAGCAGACCAGCATCATCCGGCGCTTCCCGTAGAGGTCACCGAGGCGGCCGCTGACCGGCGTGGCCACGGCCGCAGTCAGCAGCGTTGCGGTGATCACCCAGCTGGCGTTGGACGCGGTCGTGTTCAGGAGGTCGGGCAGGTCCTGGATCAGCGGGACCACGAGCGTCTGCATGAGAGCGCCGGTGATGCCCGCGACCGAGAGCACGAAGACGATGGCATTGGATGAGACCGTCGACGGCTCGGGGGCCGTGACGTGGTCGGGGGCTTGGGAAGTCACGATGTGCACTATACACATTCTATGTATCTTGCACACGTTGTGTACGTTACACTTCGATGTGCCGGCGCGGCGAGGCGTGGGATCGACGATGGAGTGAGCGACGTGGCTGACAAGTTCGAGAACATCGAGTTCGAGACGATGCTGCTCGGGCGTCACCTCTCCCCCGTACGCCGGGCCGCCGACGGCGAGTCCTACCTCGACCGCAGCGCCTACACCCTGTTGAGCAGGCTCCAGGTGCAGGGCCCGATGTCGATCGGCCAACTGAGCGAGGCCTTCGGGCTCGACTCCTCCACCCTGAACCGGCAGACCGCTGCCATGATGCGCGCCGGCCTGGTCGAGCGCATTCCCGACCCCGACGGCGGCCTGGCCCGCAAGTTCCTGGTCACCGAGGCCGGGGCGAAGAAGCTGGACGCCGAGCGCGCGTTCCACATCACCGGCCTTCAGATGGTGCTCGAGGACTGGAGCGCCAAGGATGTCGCGGCCCTGGCGAAGCTGCTCCAGCGCTTCAACGCCGACATCGAGAAGCGCGACGGCCGCCCCTGGCCGCGCCCCTGACCTGTCGTGAGTTCGGGCCGACCTGTCGTGAGTTCGGGCCGACCC
>NZ_BCRJ01000037.1 GCF_001552535.1 Nocardioides jensenii JCM 1364 = NBRC 14755
TTCGGGGTGACGGGACCACCGGATGGGTCCGGCCCACCCGGCGACGGCACCTGCGGACCGGCGCGGCGGCGCCAACCCAGGTCCGTAGGATGGCCCGCATCGCCATGAACCTGCCTCCAGCACCGGCCGCCACTGCATCCCGGGAGCGCAAACTCCTGCTTGCCGTCGACGCGCCCTCGCTGCTGCACCGCAACCACCACGCGCGGGCCGACACCGGTCTGGTCGATCGCGGTGGACGACCGGCCTGGGCCTTGCACGGCATGCTGCGTCAGATCATCGAGGCCATCGAGCAGTTCGCTCCGGATGCGGTGATCTTCGGCATCGACGACCGCCGGTCCTCGGTGCGCGAGACGTTCTATCCGGAGTACAAGGCGGGCCGGGCACCCAAGGACGCAGACCTGGTCGACCAGCTCGAACGCGCCGGCGCCCTGCTCGACGCGCTCGGCATGGCCACCCTCACTCCTCCGGGCCTCGAGGCCGACGATGTCAACGCCTCGGCGGCGACGTGGGCCCGGCACAACGACTGGAACTGCGTGATCGTGACCAGCGATCGCGACTCGTTCGCCCACATCAGCGAGCACACGCAGGTGCTGCGGCTGATCAACGGCGGCATGGCCAACTCGCCGCTGCTCAACCCGTCCCGGCTCCGCGCCCTCTACGGCGTGGACGCCACGAACTACCTGGACTTCGCAGCCCTGCGCGGCGACGCCAGCGACAACCTGCCCGGCGTACCGGGCATCGGTGAGAAGACCGCGCCGATCCTGCTCGAGCAGATGGGCTCGATGGCCGCGGTCTGGGCCGACATCGACCACTGCGGTGGCGAGACGCTGGTGGCCGCACTCGACTCGTGGGCCGCTGAGAACGGCGTACGCCGACTCGGCACGACGTTGCTGAAGCGGCTGACCGCGCCCGGCGCCCGGGAACGCTACGAGTTCAACGTGAAGCTGATGGGCGGTCGCGACGACCTCGACCTGGGTCTGACACCCGACGTGCCGGGCACCCCCGGGCTGCTGCCGCTCGAGGTCGACCGGGTGGTCCGGGTTCTCGGACACCTCAACGTGCCGGCAACCACGACGATGGCAATGCGCGTGCTGACCGGGGCTCCCGCGTCAACCGCCGCTCACTGGGACTAGCCCGGCCTCCAGGCGACTCGTCGCGCCCCGGACGACGCAAAACCGGAGGCCGCACGGGGCTCCGTCTGCCACACTTTGGCGGTGCTGCTGACCATCACTGCCGACCAGTCCGAGTCTCTCGGCGACGCCAGCGACCTCGGACACCTGCTGCACAAGCACCCTGAGCGGGTGCAGCAGTTCGACGTCTTCGGCGGCAGCGCCACCGTCTTCTATCCCGAGGTCACACCGGAGCGCTGCTCGGTCGCGCTCGTCCTCGAGATCGACCCGATCGGCCTGGTCCGCGGCCGTTCGAGGAACCGGGAGGGATTCTCGCTCGCGCAGTACGTCAACGACCGGCCGTACGCCGCCACGTCCCTGCTCGCGGTCGCCCTGGGCAAGGTCTTCCGCACGGCACTGGGCGCCCGTTGTGACGCGCGACCCGAGCTCGTGGAGGCTGCGCTGCCACTGACCGTCGAGATGCCGGCTGTCCCCGGTGGCGCGACCCTCGTGGAGCAGCTGTTCGCGCCGCTCGGCTGGACCGTCGACGCCCGGCCGGTGCCCCTCGACCCGACGATACCGGCCTGGGGCGACTCGACGTACTCCCAGGTGCGGCTGACCGGAACGCTGCCGCTGCACGCCGCACTCAACCACCTCTACGTGCTGATCCCGGTGCTCGACAACGGCAAGCACTACTGGGTCGGGCCCGACGAGGTCGAGAAGCTGGTCCGCGCCGGGTCCGGTTGGCTCGGGTCCCATCCCCAGCGTGAGCTGATCAGCCGTCGCTACCTGGCCCACCAGCGCGGCATGGTCGATGAAGCACGCACCCGGTTGGCGGAACTCGACGACTCCCCCACCGGGGCGACCGAGGACGGCGAGTTCCCAGCACCGGCGCGGCCTCTCGTGGCACAGCGTCACGACGCCGTGCTGGAGCAGGTGGAGCGCGCCCGCCCGGCCAGCGTGGTCGACCTCGGCTGCGGCCAGGGTGCGCTGCTCCGCCGCCTGTTGACCATGCAGGGCGTGCAGCGGGTGGTCGGCACCGAGGTGAGTGACCATGCGCTCACAGTGGCCGCCAAACGGCTTCACGTCGACGGTATGACCGAGCGGCAGGCCGACCGGCTCGACCTGTGGCTGTCCTCCCTGCAGTACCAGGATGACCGGCTGAGAGGGACCGGCGCGAAGGGCTTCGACGTCGCCGTCCTGATGGAGGTCATCGAGCACATCGATGCGTCCCGCCTGCCTGCAGTGTCGGGAAACATCTTCGGATTCATGGCTCCGCGGGTCGTCGTCGTGACCACCCCGAACGCCGAGCACAACGTTCTCTATCCGCAGCTCGCGGCGGGAGCGATGCGCCACCCGGACCACCGTTTCGAATGGACTCGCCAGGAGTTCGCGACCTGGTGCTCCGGCGTCGGCGAGCGTCACGACTACACGGTGGAGATCCTCCCGATCGGCTCCGTCGATCCCGATCACGGGGCCCCCACCCAGATGGCGGTCTTCACTCGGACGGACGGTGCCGCATGACCACGCTGCAGATTCCCCAGGTCTCCCTGGTCGTATTGGTCGGCACCAGTGGTTCAGGCAAGTCCACCTTCGCCGGCAAGCACTTCCTGCCCACCGAGGTGGTCTCCTCCGACCACTGCCGAGGGCTGGTCTCCGACGACGACAACGACCAGTCCGCCACCAAGGACGCCTTCGACCTGCTCCACTACATCGTCGGCAAGCGGCTGCAGCGCGGGCTGCTCACCGTCGTCGACGCGACGAACGTGCAGCCGATGGCCCGGCGTGCCCTCGTCGCCCTGGCCAAGGAGTACGACGTGCTGCCGACGGCCGTCGTACTCGATCCGCCGCAGGCGGTGAGCGTCGAGCGCAACGCACTGCGACCCGACCGTGACTTCGGCGCCTCCGTCGTACGCCGGCAGCACGACCAGCTCCGGCGATCGCTCAAGGGACTGCGTCGCGAGGGCTTCCGCAACGTGCACGTGCTGGGCTCCGTCGAGGAGATCGAGGCGGCCAGGTTCGAACGCACCCGGCTGCACAACGACCTGCGCCACGAGACCGGACCGTTCGACGTGATCGGCGATGTCCACGGTTGCCGCGAGGAGCTCGAGACCCTGCTCCAGCGGCTCGGCCACGACCTGGTGCGCGACACCCACGGTCGCAGTGTCGACGCCGAGCACCCCGAGGGCAGGCGGGTGATCTTCGTGGGCGACCTCGTCGACCGTGGCCCCGACTCCCCCGGCGTGCTCCGGCTGGCGATGGGCATGGTCGAGGCCGGTCACGCCCTCTGCGTCTCGGGGAACCACGAGGCCAAGCTGGCTCGCGTCCTGGGCGGCAAGAAGGTCACCGTCAGCCACGGCCTCCAGGAGACGCTGGACCAGCTGGACAACGAGTCCGACGAGTTCCGCCGACGCGCCACCGCGTTCGTCGACGGCCTGATCGCCCACTACGTGCTCGACGACGGGCGGCTCGTCGTCGCCCACGCCGGACTCAAGGAGAGCTACCACGGCCGGGCCTCCGGACGGGTGCGCGCGTTCGCGCTGTACGGCGACACGAGTGGCGAGACCGACGAGTTCGGCCTGCCGGTGCGCTACCCGTGGGCCGACGACTATCGCGGAACCGCGACGGTGCTCTACGGTCACACGCCGGTGCCGGAGCCGGAGTGGGTCAACAACACGATGTGCCTCGACACGGGCTGCGTGTTCGGCGGCTCGTTGACCGCGCTGCGCTACCCCGAGCGCGAGGTCGTGCAGGTGCCGGCCGCCGAGACGTACTACGAGCCCGTGCGCCCGTTGGCTCCTCCGGCGCGCGATCCCGACGTGCTGAACCTGGACGACGTGCTCGGCCCGCGGATCATCGAGACCGAGCACCTCGGCCGGGTCTCCCTGCGGGAGGAGAGCGCGGCCGGTGCGATCGAGGTGATGAGCCGGTTCGCGATCGACCCGGCCCGGCTGGTCTACCTGCCCCCGACGATGTCGCCGTGTGACACCTCGCCGTCCGAGGAGCACCTCGAGCACCCCGTCGAGGCGTTCGCTCACTTCAGGAAGGTCGGCGTCACGCAGGTGATCTGCGAGGAGAAGCACATGGGCTCCCGCGCAGTCATCTCGGTCGACCGGGAGGCAGGTGGGGTGATCCACACCCGCACCGGGCGGGCGTTCTTCGACGACGACGTCTCCGCGCGGTTGCTGGCCAACATTGCCGAATCCCTCACCAGCATTGGGATCTGGGACGAGTTGAACACCGACTGGATCCTTCTCGATGCCGAGATCATGCCGTGGTCGGCGAAGGCAGGTGACCTGATCCGCGACCAGTACGCCGCGGTGGGTGCTGCCGCGCGTGCTGCACTGCCGGCGACGATGTCGGTTCTCGAGACCGCCGGCGCACGTGGCCTCGACCTCGCCGAGCTCACGGCACGCACGGGTCGTCGTACGACCGATGCGGAGGCGTACGTCGCGGCCTACCGTCACTACGTGTGGGACGTCGATGGTGTGGACGGCATCCGGATCGCTCCGTTCCAGGTGCTCGCCACCGACGGGTCGACGTACGAGGAGCGCGATCACCTGTGGCACCTGGGTGTCGCCGATCGCCTTGTCACACAGGCACCTGCGCTCTTCGCACCCACTCGACGACTGGTCGTCGAGGTCGACGACGCGACCTCGGTCGAGGCGGGGGCGGCGTGGTGGAGCGACCTGACCGAGGCCGGCGGCGAGGGCATGGTGGTCAAGCCGCTTCGTAATCTGACGCGTGGCCCGAAGGGGCTCGTGCAGCCGGGAGTCAAGGTCCGCGGGCGGGAGTACCTGCGCATCATCTACGGCCCCGACTACACGACGCCGGCGAACCTGAGCCGGCTGCGCAATCGCAATCTCGGCCACAAGCGGTCGATGGCACTGCGCGAGTACGCCCTCGGGCTGGAGGCGCTGCGCCGGGTCGCCGGCGGTGAGCCGACGTGGCGGGTGCACGAGTGCGTCTTCGCGATTCTCGCGATGGAGTCCGAGCCGGTCGACCCTCGGCTCTGAGCGTTGGAGCGGGCCTCTGAGGTCAGGAGTTGCTGAAGACCGCCGGGCCACCGTTGCCGTCGGGTCCGCGGTTCGCCCACGTCCAGGCGTAGGCCTCGTCCTCGACGGCCAGGCCTCCCTCACCGAGCTCGAGCGGGGCGAACGTGTCGACCATGACCGCGGACTCGTCGAAGAACTCCGCGCCCAACGACGCCTCGATCGCTGACGGTTGCGGGCCGTGGGCGTAGCCGCCCGGGTGCAGCGAGATGGAGCCGAGGTTGATGCCGGAGCCCTTGCGGGCCTCGTAGTCGCCGCCGACGTAGAACATGACCTCGTCGGAGTCGACGTTGGAGTGGTAGTAGGGCACCGGCACCGAGAGCTCGTGGTAGTCGACCTTGCGGGGCAGGAAGTTGCAGACGACGAAGTTGTGTCCCTCGAAGACCTGGTGCACCGGCGGCGGCTGGTGGATCTTGCCGGTGATCGGCATGAAGTCGTCGATGTTGAACGTGTAGGGGTAGAGGCAGCCGTCCCAGCCGACCACGTCGAAGGGGTGGGTCGCGTAGCGCATGCGGGTGCCGACGACCTTGCCGCCGACCCGGTGCTTGACCAGCACGTCGACGTCCGTCTCGTCGCCGGCCTCCTGCAGCTGGGTGGGCCCGTGCAGGTCGCGTTCGCAGTACGGCGCGTGCTCGAGGAGCTGGCCGTAGCGGGAGAGATAGCGCTTGGGCGGCGCGATGTGGCTGTTGGCCTCGATCGCGTAGAGCCGGCTGCTCTGGTTGGGCACCCAGCGGTGCGTGGTTGCGCGCGGGATGACGACATAGTCGCCCGAGCGGTAGTGCAGGGGCCCGAAGATGGTCTCGACGACGCCGCCGCCGGACTCGACGTAGACGCACTCGTCGCCGATCGCGTTGCGGTAGTACGCCGAGGGGTCCTCGCCGGTGACGACGTACGAGATCCGCACGTCGCTGTTGCCCAGGACGAGTCGTCGGCCGGTGACCGCGTCGGCCGTCTCGCCGGCCACGAACAGCGTGTGCAGGCGCAGGTGGCGCGCCTTCAGGGGGTGGTTCGGCGTGGTGGTCTGGTCGGGCAGCTCCCAGATCTGGGAGTCGACCAGAGCCGAGGGCACACCACGGTGGTAGAGCAACGAGGAGTCGGAGCTGAAGCCCTCTTCGCCCATGAGCTCCTCGTAGTAGAGCTTGCCCTCGGCGTCGCGGTGCTGGGTGTGGCGCTTCGGCGGGATGTCGCCCAGTGCGCGGTAGTAAGCCATCTTCGCTCCGACTGGTTCGATATGAGGACGCCAATCTGCTGCATCGTCCGTTATCCAGCATCCCGCGCGGGTTTTGTGGTGTCAACCGCCCTGATGCGAGTTTGTCCACGGGCAGGAAATGCGGGGTTCCGCAGGCTGCGCAGGCTGCGCGGACTGCCGGTGGCACTCTCGGGAAGGACGCCACATGATCGCTTCGACCACACGCCGACTGATCGCGCTGCTCTGGCTGGTCCTGCTCGCCGCGGGCTGCGGCGACGACACGACCCAGACCAGCACCTCACCGGGCGTGACAACTGAGCCCGGCTCAGGCGAGACAGCCGGGTCAGCCGGTCCAACTACGCTTGCGCACCTCGACCTGGCTCCCCCCCGCGATGACCGTCAGCGGCGCGAGTTTGGTCGGATCCCATTCGGCGTTCCACGCGGCGGTGTCATAGAACACCGTGTAGCCGGGCAACATCGTCGTGCTCGACTCAGTCACCGGTCGTTGGCCGCCCTCGCCACGGATCACCACCTTGACGTCGCCGGGGACGGCACCGAACAGGCGGTACCTCGACCCGGTCGGCAACTTGTCTCCGCCGTACAGGTCGATGCCGTCGGGTTCCTCGACGGACTTCGGGCTCAGCGCCGCGACCCACTGCAGGATGCGGTCCCCGTCACGCACTCCGCTGGCGACGTACGTCGACTCCACCGCCTTGCCCGTCTTCGGTCCGATGAACACCCGATGTGCGGCGTACAAGATCTCCTGGTGCCCGCCGATCTCACCGAGCACGATCGGGTCACCGACCACCTCGCCGTCCTCCCAGGCGCCGATCAGGTTGTCCCCATTCGGAAGTGACAGCTCTCCCCTCTTCGGGAAGCGATCGGTGGTGGTCGCGGTGGCGGTCTGACTCGGCGTGATCGACGTGGGGACGGGACCGGTCGGGTCGGGCGTCGCGTCGTCGTTGGCCCCCACCAACGAAGGGATCGTGAAGGCACCGACGACGACAAGGCACGCGCCCACAGCCCCGGTCGCGACCTTGAGCCGCTGGGTGCGAGCGGCCCGCGATCGTGCGACGGCTCCCCACCCGGTTGCGTCGGGCGCCTCCGGGGCAGAGCCCGACAGCCGTCGGGTCAGGTCGTTCTCAGTGTCGTTCATGGCACCTCCTGGATGGTCAGCAATGGTGAGTTCCGCAGGGTGCGGATGCCTCTCGACGCCTGGCTCTTGACCGTGCCGACGCTCACCGCCATCCGGTCCGCGACCTCACGCTCGGTCAGGCCTTCGAAGTAGCGCAGCACCAGCACGGTGCGTTGCCCGCGCGGAAGCTCGGCGAGCGCGCGCATCAGGTCGGGGTCGGGAGGGGCGTCGCCGGGTACGACGACGTCCACGCCCGCATCGGAGTCGGGGACTTCACCGTTCCACTTGCGACGCCACCACGAGGTGTACGTGTTGACCATGACGCGGCGTACGTAGCCCTCGAAGTTGTCGACCTTCTCGAATTTCGGCCACGACTTGGCCAGCGCGGTCTGCACGAGATCTTCGGCGCGATACCGATCCCCCGTCAGCATCCACGCGGAACGCCACAGCGCAGGACCGCGCGCGGTCACGAACGCATCGAAGGCCTCGGCCGGGTCAGGCTGCGTGCCGCTCATCTCGACCCCCAGGTTGTTGGACTCACACCCAGATGAGTGCCCGGCTCCACGAAAAGGTTGTCACGTGTTGAATGGTGCACATGCTCGACCTCGTCGCGGACTGCCGCAACTGCGCTGGCCTCTGCTGTGTCGCACTGCCGTTCACCCGGTCCGCCGACTTCGCTTTCAGCAAGGACGGCGGCGAGCCCTGTCCCAATCTCGCCCCCGACTTCGGCTGCGGAGTCCATGACCGACTGCGCCCGTTGGGCATGATCGGCTGCACGACCTACGACTGCTTCGGCGCCGGCCAGGCCGTCACGCAAGGGCTGTACGACGGGCGCGACTGGCGCAGTGACCCCGCACGGGCCAGCGAGATGTTCGAGGTCTTCGGCAGCGTCCGTCGGCTGCACGAGATGCTCTTCTATCTCACCGATGCCCGCGACGAGCTGATCCGCACCGCAGCCGAGGACAACCTCCTCGAGCGGATCTCCTCGTTGGTGGCCACCACCGAGTCGCTCACGCTCACCACGCCGTACGACGTCCTCGGTGTCGACGTCGATGCGCATCGTCTCGAGGTCGGCCCGTTGCTGCGAGAGGCGAGCGTCGCCCTCCGCGCGCACCTGGAACAAGGTGTTGACGTGGACCGGGTTCGCCGCGACGACCTGGCCGGTCAGGGTCTCTCCGATCTCGACCTGCGAGCCGCCGATCTGCGCGGGAAGCTGCTGATCGGCGCCGATCTTCACGACGCCGACCTGCGAGGCGCGGACCTGCTGGGCGCGGATCTTCGCGGCTGCGACGTGCGTGGCGCCGACCTGAGAAACGCGCTCTTCCTGACCCAGATGCAGGTGAACGCGGCCACCGGCGACGGCGCGACGCGCATCAACCCGACCCTGACCCGCCCCTCGCACTGGGCCTGACACAAGCCGCGATCAGCGACCCGTGCCGACGAGCCGGTGCGGACGAGCCGGCGCGAACGAGCGGCGCGAACGAGCCCGCGTCAGCGAGCCAGAAGCACCAAGCCGGACAGGGCGACCAGCCAGCTGGCGAAGCTGCCGACGAGGAAGTACTCGGTGAGCTGGTGGATGCGCACCTGCTCCTTGCGGGACGCACAGTTCGGGGAAACGCAGCAGCCCCTTGGCCGCGACGACGATGCTCGCCGCGGTGATCTGGCCGGCCAGGCCGAGGGCGAGGATGAACACCCGCTCCATCGGGCCGAGCAGGCGCCCGCCCTTGAGCTGCACCTCCGGATCGGTGGGGCCACCGTGCTTGGCGGGGTTGAGGGTGTCGGTGACCGCGAGCACCAGGCGGACCAGCACATTGCCCGTGCTCAGCTGCACTCCGAGGACACCGAGGAGCAGCAACGCCCGGTCGGCCTCCATCTCACGGAGCAGCGGAAGGCGCACGTCGTCCAGCCAGCGTTGCAGCGGGCCGCCAGCCTCCCCGGCCTGCCCGGACAGCAGGATCGCGATGACGACCGCGGAGCCGAGGACGAGGAGCGGCACGGCTGGTTGATCGCGCCCGAAGCCGCGCGTGACCGTGCGGCCCCAGGCGATCACGACTGCCCCGATCGCCACGAGCGCGATCAGGTCGAGCCCACCGGTCAGACCGGCGACCAGCCCGAGCACGATCACCACGGCCGCTCCGACGCATTCGGGCAGCCAGGCACGCGGGCGGATCGAGAACGTCAGATCGGTGAGCGCGACACCGATCAGCAGCATCGCGAGCCAGCTCACACGATTCCTCTCAGCTGTTCGTCGATCGCGACCACCAGCGCGATCCCGTCATTGCGGACCCGCTGGGAGACTGCCGAGGGAGAGACGCCCTCGCCCTCGGCGACCTCGCGCTGGGTCCGTCCCGACAGCAGACCACGAAGCACCGACAATGACCTCGCCGACATCGCGCCCACCAGTCCGTCGCGGCCGAGCAGTGCGGCATTGATGGCGAGAACATCCGGCCGCACAGCGTCGTCCGCCGTGTCGATGGCCGTGCGCACTCGGCTCAACGCTGCCCGGTCGGCGTCGGCCGCCACCCGCACGATCGCGCTCCGAGCGGCCCACCAGCCGGGCCCGTCCTCCACCCGTGGCGACGTGGCGAGGACGGTGGTCGTCCCCCACCCGAGGCCGTGCCGCACGTCGAGGTCGGGCAGCAGTGCCAGTCGCAGCCGGAGTGTCGCCGCCAGGGCGTCGCCGAGCTTGGCGAAGGTGGCCTGGTACTCATCGCCCGCCGTGATCCACAGCGGCCCTGCCGGCGACAGCTTCGCGTTGACCTCCGCCAAGGCGGCCTCGAGCCGTGCGTGCACACCCGCGCGGTCGTCGGGGATCCGGGAACCGACCACGTCTCCGATCAGCGTGACGACGGGCTGCTGCTTCATTCCTGCCATATGAAGATCATACCTTCTTATTGGCAATTTTCAGCTTATGGCTTCACTGTCAGTTGAGGGTGCGCATGGTCGCCGGCACCCCACCTCCGGCGTGAACGGCCTCGACCAGCTCCTGCAGGGCAGTGAGCGCCACCCGCTGTGACATCGGCCCGTAGGACACCCGCGCCACCCCGAGCTCCTCGAGCCGGGCCAGCGGCGGGATGCCGGGGATGCCGATCAGGGTGAGCCGTTGCGGACCGAGCGCCTCGACCAGCGCGGAGACCTGGGCCTCGTCGAGGCGCCCCGGCACGAAGACGACCGGCGCACCCGCATCGAGGTAGGCCCGTCCCCGAGCGATCGCGTCGGCGAGCACGTCGGCCGGATCCCGGTCGCCGGCCTTCACGAACGCGTCCGTGCGGGCGTTGAGCACGAAGTCGATGCCCTCGTCGGAGGCGACCTTCATGATCGCCTCGACGTTGGCCGCCGCCTCGGTCAGCGGACGCATCTGGTCTTCGAGGTTGGCGCCGACGACACCGACCCCGATCGCCTTGCGGATCGTGCCGGCCGGGTCGCCGTACCCGCCCTCGAGGTCGGCGGAGACCGGGAGCGAGGTCGCGGCGACGATGCGCCGGCACTCCTCGATCATCTCGTCGACGGGGATGTTCTCGCCGTCCTCGTATCCGCGTGAGGCCGCGATCGAGTGACTGGCCGTGGCGAGCGCGGTCGTGCCCGCGACGCCGGCCACGGCCTTGGCGCTGATCACGTCCCACACGTTCACGACGGTGAGCAGCTGGGTGTCCTGGTGGAGGCGCAGGAGTTCGGCGCCACGGTCCTTGATGGAGGAATCGGTCATAACGGCGACGCTACTCCGCCGCCCCCGGGGCGTCTCCGGGTCGACACAGGCGAATCCCTGATGCGCTCGGGCCCACGATCCAGCAGGCTGGTCCCATGAAGGCATCTCGGGCACGCTGGGCCATCACCTGCCTGGCCATCCTCGGCACGCTCCCCTACATCACCCTCAAGCTGATGTGGCTGGGCGGCAGCCGCGTCGGCCTCAACGATCCGGACTTCGGCACGAGCCCGGTCATGGTCGCCGCCAACACGATGACCATGGCCATGGACGCCGTCGCGATCCTGCTGGCGCTCGCGTTCGTCACCGCCTGGGGCAGGCGGCTGACTCCGTGGCTGGTGCTGTTCCCGATGTGGGTGGGCACCGGGCTGCTCGCGCCGATCCTGGTGATCGTGCCCCTGCAGCTGGTCTTCGGCACGTCGTCCTCGGGCGGCTCGTCCAACCCGGGAGGAACCTCGCCGATCGCCGACTGGGTCTATGCCATGGTCTACGGCGGCTTCATGTGGCAGGGCGTGTTCCTGCTGCTCGGCTTCGCGCTCTACGCCCACCACCGCTGGGGGTCGGCGCTCGGTTGGCATCGACCTTTCACCGGGCGGTCGCCGGGCCCGGATGCTCCCGTCCTCCTCACCATGGCGCTCGTGGCTGCCGGCGGTCTGGCCCTGGTCACCCACGTCTGGGGCGACTTCCACCCGCCGACGGTCAACGTCATCGGCGACGGTCTGCTGGTGCTCGCCGCCCTCGTCGGACTCGCCCTGGTCTCGGGCCGGCTGCCCCGTCACACGGTCGGACGTTGGCCCGACCGGACCCCCGGGTGGGTCGGCGTGACCCTGCTCTGGCTGGGCTCCGGGGCCATGGCGGCGTGGGGGCTCTACCTGACTGTCGTGCTGCTGGTGCCCAACGACTTCAACGGCGGCGGCACCCTGACCTGGACGGACCCGGCCGCCGAGGTGCTCCGAGTCATCGCCGGAGGCACCGCGGCAGCGGCCGGGTCACGCATGGTGCAGCAGAGGCTCAGTCTGGCGCCACTGCAGGGCGTCGTAGCCAGCGTCAGGTCTCAGTGACCGCCCCCGTCCACGGGTGTCGGCAGCGGTCTCCGATGCGGTGATCGGCTCGGCCAGCTTCTTGATCACCGTCTCGACGCGGCCCCGGCGCCGAGCAGGACGGTGGCGCCGACAGCCGGCACGAGGGCCAGACGGGCAAGGGTGCGAGAGAGCTTCACGTTGTTTCCTTCGTTCGTGGCGGGGCAGTTGGCGTGGAGGGGGCGGAGTCGACGAAGCGGGACAGCGCGGGAACCCGGCGGATCAGCAGGTGGTCGAGAGCCAGCACCACCAGCAGGGACAGCCCGAAGAACGGCAGCGCCAGGCCGAGTACGACGACCGCGACCAGCAGGAACGGCGAGGCCCTGAGCGGCAGCCGTCCACGCGGGGCACCGACCGAACCGCCGGGGCGTCGGCGCCACCACATCAGAGGCCCGGTGATGCACGAGGCGATGATCGCCAGGCACATCAGCGTCGATCCCCAGAACGACCACAACCCGAGGCTGCGGCCTTCGTGGAGCCCGATCCCCTGCGCGACCACCTTGGCCAGCGCCGGGTAGTCGTCGTACCCGTAGGTCGACTCGACCTCGCCGCCGAAGCGTCCGACGTGCACGGTCCTCTCGTCCGACGGGACGTCGAACGCATAGCCGATCACGGAGAACACGCCGTCGGACGATGACGGCAGGGCGACGGTCATCGGGTGCCGCAGCCCCTGCTCGTCGGCGATCTCGAGTGCGGTGTCGATGTTGGCCCGGCTCGAGCCCGAGTGTCCGCCGGACCTGGGCACCTCGGTCTTTCCGCTGCCCCACGGCACCTCCTGCGCGTGCGAGTGCGGCAGCGACTCGTCGAGGGTGGAGGTGGGGTCGGAGACGGCGCCCGGGTCCAGGCTCCACATCGAGGTGCCCCGGTCGGTGGCCAGCTCCTGGATCTTGGCGCCCATGAACCCGGTCCAGGGCAGCCCGGAGGCCAGCAGGAGCAGCAGCCCCACCCCGGCGACCAGGCCGACCTGCCCGTGCCGCGAACGCAGGGAGTGTGGTCGGCGGCGTCGCGCCGCCCGGCCCTTCCAGTAGAGGTAGTAGCCGGTCAGCCCCATCACGAACGCCCAGCAGGCGCCGAGCTCGATCAGCCGATCACCCCACGTGCCGACCATCAGGTCGCGGTGCAGGCGGACGGCGTACCCGCTCAAGGTGGTGTCCGGGTTGATCTCCCCGAGCACCTCCGCACCCCACGGGTTCACGTAGACGTCGCGGGCCTCGCCCGAGTCGGTGACGATGGAGAACCGCGTGCTGCGGCCCTCGTCCTCCGGTTCGGTCATCGAGATGATCGTGGCCTCGGGATAGGCCCGCTCCACCGCGGCTTCCTGGGCGGAGTAGGGCTGGGTGAAGTCCATGTCGGCCGGTTGCTCGACCTTCATCACCTCGGCATGCAGCAACGGCTCCAGCTGGAACCGGAACAGGTAGATCAGCCCGGTGCAGGCCAACATCAACAGGATCGGGGCGACCAGGAGGCTGGCGTAGAAGTGCCACCTCCAGAAGGCCCGGAACCAGCCGGGCGACGCAGCGCGCGCGGATCTGCCCCGACCGGGGGGATCCTTCTCGGGGCGCGCTGCAGGTGGATCGATCTGCAGGGTCATGTCTCTCCTCAGGGACACGTGCGCACGCCGCGCCCACCCGCCGGCGTACGTCGTACGAGGGCGCGGGAACGCGGGTGCGCGGGAACGGCGCATCCGCCGAGCCACAAGGGAGTGGGCATCGGAGGTGCGCAGGGTCAGGTCAGGCCGGGAGGAGAGCCGGCGGACCGCGGCGTTCGACGCTGCGCGCCAACGCCGTCAGATGAGGCGGGCTCGTGCGGGCGAAGGCCGCAGGGAGGGCGGGGGGCGGGGCAGGCAGGCCCAGGCCGGCGAGCAACGCCCGCAGGGACGGTACGACGACCGCGACGGCCAGCGCGAGCAGTGTCCAGAGGGCGTGCTCACCCACGGCCAGCCACAGCCCGACCACTGCGGCGGCGGCCAGGTGCAGCAGCATCATCGGGGCGTGGGCACCGGTCAGGTCGCTGACCAGGTGCCCGAGTGCGTGGGGCAGGGCGAAGTCGGACTGCACCTGCGGGCGGGAGGCGGCGTACTGCTCCATCGGCGACCCGGCCCCGACCAGGGTGTCGGGGCGCACGGGTGCCACCGGAGCCGTCGTCGCGGCACTGGCCGCGTCACCGGCGTGCCCGGCGGTCATCGTGAGCAGCGCGTGCACCACGGTCTGCCCGCCGACGGTGAGCGCCACGATGCGCCGTGTGGTGGCCGGCCGGGAGAGGAACCAGCTCAGCCCCAGGGCACACCCGAGGTAGAGCGCAACCAAGGTCGGCACGGAGGGCAGAAGTCCGTCGGCCGCGACGTGCGCGACGACGCCTGTGCTCATCACCACGAGAGCGAGCACGGTGGCGCGCATCCGCCGCAGCAGCGGCCCCGCGGTCCCGTTCACGCCGGCCATCCTTCCAGATCCAGCCCGCGAGCACCCGATCGGTGCGTGAGCAGGGTCAGCAGGTCGGTGGGGGCGCGAGCTCGCGCTGCACCGTCTTCAGCTTGTAGACGCGGGTGCGGCAGGCGTCGTAGACGATCTCGTAGCGCTTCTCGATGACCGGGTCGATCCGTCCTTGCGGGTCCAGGCCCCACTCGTGGATGGAGAACACCTGGACCAGCCAGGTCGGGGCGTCGTCGGAGCCGAGGAGCGCGGTGAGCTGCTCGAGGTCCGGGTCGAGCACGCGCACGGGCAGGCTCCACAGCTGCTCGTAGGGTGAGCGCAGGCCCGTGGCCAGCTGGGCGTCGGGCCGACCGAAGAGCGTCGTGGCGGTGTCACCGGGCTCGGCGGAGTCGGCCACGAAGCCGCCGATCCGCAGCGCCCGGGTGGAGCCCGACGAGCCGACGTCGTTGGCCTGGCTCGGCGTCACCACCAGCGCGCAGCCGACCAGGTAGGCGGCCACCGGGAGCACCAGCAGGCGACGCCAGTTCCGGAGGATCCAACGACCCCGACCCGCGGTCGGGAGGCCGGGGTTCGGAGGCGTGGTGGCCGGCGACGGCGCGGCGCCGGCCAACCCGGTGGCCAGGGCCAGCCCCGGAGCCAGCCCGAGCAGGTAGTGCGACCAGAAGTTGCCGCCGACCACGATGCCGACGACCTCGATGAGGATCACCACGCCCACGGCCCAGCTCACCGCACTGCCCCGCAGCCGGCACAGCAGCGCGACCACCACGAGCACGATCAGCATCGGGATGATCCCGGCGACCCATGCGTTGTCGATGATCGCCTCGGTGCGGTTCTCGATGCCGGTGCGGTAGCCGGCGCGGATCACCCGGGACGCGTCGCCCCGGAAGCTGACCGCGGCCAGCCACAACCCCGCCGCCCCGGCGCCCGTGGTCAACGCATACGCCACCATGGCGAGGATGCCGACGACGATGCCGGCCACGCCCGCCGCGAGCCGTCGTACGACGTCCGCCCAGGAGCGCTCACCGCGGAGGCCGGAGACCACCAGCAGCACGAACGCGAAGGCCAGGCCGTCGAAGAAGTTCTGTTTCACCGCCATCGCCAGGAAGCCGGTCAGACCTGCGACGGCCGACCACAGCAGGGCGCGCCCACCGACGTGACGTTGGGCGACGACGGTGCAGAGGATGCCGCCGATGACGAACGGGATCGCGAAGGCCTCACCGTTGGCGACCTGGGCGCCGACCTCGGGGGTGATCGAGAACGCGGCGGCGACCGCGACTGCCCACCCCGCGGCGCCGCCGAGGCGACGGACCACGACATAGGTCATCACCACGAAGGCCACGAAGAACAGGGCCACCAGCCAGCGGATCGCCTCGACGGTCCCGAGCACGGCCGCCACGGTGAACAACCAGATCAGCAGGGGCGGCCGGTCCACCCAGTAGTGACCGTAGATGCCGTCCCCTCCGTGATGCAGGAGGTCGTCGGCGACCATGAAGAATCCGGACTCGTCGGGTGAGATCGGCCAGTCGTAGAGGGTGATCCGACCGGCGAGCACGACCAGCAGCGACACCCACAGCGGCCAGTGCCGTAGCAGTGCTCCGGCCGCCCTGGGGCGTGGATGATCATCGGTCGACGCATGCGCGTCTCGTTCTGGTGCGACCGCGCTCGCGCTCACGTGCTCTCCCCCGTCAGGCCGATTCCGACCACCTGTGTCAGCTTCGCATCGTAGCCGTCCGGCCGGTGCGCCCGCTGGCATGGCACGCCGAGCGGTCCCGGGCGCCGCAGACCCCGGGCTACCCCCAGAAGATCCGCTCGACCACACCACGCGCCCGGCGCGTGGTCCGCAGGTAGTCGTTGACCATGGCGTCGGACTCGCCCGCCGAATACCCGAGCACCGCGGCCACCGCGGAGCGCTCACGCGGGTCGCGCGGGACCTGGTCGGAGGACTTGCCGCGCACCAGGGTGACCGCGTTGCGCATCGAGCTGACCAGACGCCACGCCGCGTTGAGCGCCTCGGAGTCGTCGGCGTCGAGCAGGCCGGCCTCGGTGGTGGCCCGCAACGCGTCGAGGGTCCGTGGGGTCTGCAGGCTGGGGTGCTGCCCGGCGTGCAGCATCTGGAGCAGCTGCACGGTCCACTCGATGTCGGCCAACCCACCGCGCCCCAGCTTGAGGTGGGTGTTGGGGTCGGCCCCGCGAGGCAGTCGTTCGTCGTCGACTCGAGCCTTGATCCGGCGCACCTCGATCACCCCCTCGGTGTCGAGACCGGCGACCGGGAACCGCAGCGGGTTGATCAGCTCGGTGAAGCGGTCGCGCAGACCCTGGTCGCCGACGACCGCGTCGGCCCGCAGCAGTGCCTGGAACTCCCACACCTGCGACCACTTCGCGTAGTAGCCGGCGTAGGACTCCAAGGTCCGCACCAGCGGCCCCTGCTTGCCCTCGGGGCGCAACCCGGCGTCGATCTCGAGCGGAGGGTCGGAGGCCGGCGCGGCCAGCATGTCGCGCAGCTCGTTGGCCACGGCCTGGGCGTACGACGCCGCGGCCTGCGGCTCCACCCCGGGCGCGGCCTCATGCACGAACATCACGTCGGCGTCGCTGCCGTAGGACAGCTCGAAGCCGCCGTAGCGGCCCATTCCGATCACCGCCAGCACGCTCGCGGGAGCGTCGAGGCCCTTCTTCCGCATCACCGACCGGTGGGCCGCCGAGAGTGTCGCCTCGAGGGTGGCGTCGGTCAGGTTGGAGAGCCCTGCACCGACCGCCACCACGTCGAGGACCCCGACCAGCTCACCCGCCGCGATCCGCAGCAGCTCGCGGCGCCGGATCGCCCGGATCGCCAACCCGGCCTGGCTCGGGTCGTCCTTGCGGCCGGCGGAGGCGAGCATCTCGGTGGTCAGCGCCTCCGCACCCAGCGGGGTGAGATCGGTGCCGAGCAGCTTGACGCCGGTGGGTTCGCGCTCGAGCAGGTCGGTGGCATAGCGGGAGGTGGCCAGCAGGCCGGCCAGCCGCTGGGCGACCTCGCCCTCGTCGCGCAGGGTGGAGAGATACCAGTGGGTGGAGCCCAACGCCTCACTGATCCGGCGGAACCCGAAGAGTCCGGCGTCGGGGTCGGGTGCGTCCGCGAACCACTCGAGCATGGCCGGCAACAGGGTGCGCTGGATGGAGGCGGTGCGAGAGACCCCGTTGGTGAGGTAGTCGAGATGACGCAGCGCGGCCTTCGGGTCGAGATAGCCCAACGCGGACAGGCGTTGCTGGGCAGCGTCGGTGGAGAGCCGGATCTCCTCACCGGGGATGCGTGCCACCGCGCTGAGCAGCGGCCGGTAGAACAGCTTCTCGTGCAGGCGGCGCACCTCACGCCGGTGATGACGCCACTCCTTGTCGAGCTGTTTCACCGGGTCACGCAGGTAGCCGATCGACCGACCAAGTCGGCGCAGCGAATCCTCGTCATCGGGCAGCACGTGGGTACGGCGCAGCTGGTGCAGCTGGATGCGGTGCTCGAGCTTGCGCAGGAACGCGTAGGCCTCGTGCATGGACTGCCCGTCCTCGCGGCCGACGTACCCACCACGGGTCAGCTGGGCCAGGGCGCTCAGGGTGGCCTTGGCCCGCACCGCCTCGTTCGTGCGACCGTGCACCATCTGCAACAGCTGGACGGCGAACTCGACGTCGCGCAGACCGCCCGAGCCGAGCTTGAGCTGGCGTTCGGCCTCGTGGCTCGGGATGTGGTCGAGCACGCGGCGGCGCATCGCCTGCACGTCGGTGACGAACCCGTCGCGGCTGGCCGCGGACCACACCATCGGCGCGATCATCTGCATGTAGTCGGCCCCCAGGTCGAGGTCGCCGGCGACCGGTCGGGCCTTGAGCAGCGCCTGGAACTCCCAGGTCTTGGCCCAGCGTTCGTAGTAGCCCTGGTGGCTGGCCAGCGTGCGCACGAGTGGCCCGGACTTGCCCTCGGGACGCAGGTTCGCGTCGACCGGCCAGATGGTGCCCTCGCCGGTGTGGTCGGAGCAGACCTGGATCATCTGCGAGGCGAGCTGGGTCGCGGCCCGGTTCGCGGTGTTCTCGTCGGCGCCCTCCACCGGTTCGAAGACGAAGATCACGTCGACGTCGCTGACGTAGTTGAGCTCATGTCCGCCGCACTTGCCCATCGCGATCACCGACAGGCGGGCGGTCTCGGCGGACTCGCCGACCCGGGCCCGCGCGATCGCCAGCGCGGCATCCAGGGTGCCGGCGGCCAGGTCGGAGAGCTCGGCCGCGATGTCGTCGACGCCGACCCCGTGGGCCAGGTCCCGGGCAGCCATCCGCAGCAGCACCCGGCGGTACTCCACGCGCAGCGCGTCGACGGCCTCGGTGTCGTCCGTGGTCGAGACCGGGTGCTCATCGGCCGGGTCGGCTCCCACCGCGCGGATCAGTGACTCGCGTACGGCGTACGCGGCCGGGCGGGTGGTGCCCAGCGTCGGGTCGGTGAGCTCGCGCCAATGGTGGGGGTGGCGCAGCAGGTGGTCGGCGAGGGCAGAGCTGGCACCGAGCACACAGAGCAGCCGCATCGCGGTGCCCTCGTCGTCGACCAGCTCCTGGAGGAAGACCTCGCGGGTGTCGTCAGTGCCTTGCTCGACGGACTCGCGCTCGACGACCTCGGCCAGGTCGACCAACGCGTCGAGCGCGGCGTCGGGATCGGCGGTCTGGTTGAGAATCGCCAGCAACGGTGGGCCCTGCGTCCCCAGTTCGACGAGTCGTGCCGCCGAGGTCTCGGGGTCGGTGAAGCCCAGGCGGATCAGCTCACCACGCCCGACCGGACGCCCGCTCATGCGCTCGACCCGTCGTGAGTTCGGACCGACCCGTCGTGAGTTCGGACCGACCCGTCGTGAGTTCGGGCCGAATCACGCCGGGTCTGCCGCTCGTGAGCCAGTCCCGCGAACCGCTGGGCCATCGGTCGCCAGGCGACATCGAGCTCGACCCGCGCCGCCGCGATCTCCGCGATCAGGGCGGCCTGATCGAGCCCGCGCAGAGCATGGGCCTCCCGGTCGCCGTCGGCCCAGGCAGCAACGATGCGCTCGTCGGCCTCGGGGTGCAGCTGCACGCCCCAGGCGGTGTCGGCGAACCGCACGACCTGCACCTCGTCGTCGGGAGTGGCCGCCAGCAGCACGGCCCCGTCGGGCAGCTCCGAGACGACGTCGTTGTTCCACTGGATGCCCCGCAGCCCCGGCGTCGGTGGGAAGACCGGGTCGTCGCCGCCCGGGGAGTCTCGCCAGCCGACCGGCAGCAGGCCGACCTGCTGGCCACGTGGGTTCACCCCGACGGTCCCGCCCAACGCGCTGGCGATCAGCTGGTGGCCCAGGCAGATGCCGAGGGTCGGCAACCCAGTGGCCACGGCCCGGCGGATCAGCTGCTTCAACGGGCCGAGCCACGCATGCGTCTCGTCGTCATCGGCACCCATCGAGCCACCCAGCACCACGAGGCCGTCGTACGTCGTGAGGTCAGGCAGCGACTCGTCGGCGTACGGGCGGCACACCTCGACCCGGGCACCGGCCCCGGTCAGCCAGTCACCGAGGTGAGCGGGTGGACACGTGGCCTCGTGCTCGACGACGAGGATCACTGGATCGGTCATGGCCGGGTCGCTCACCGTGGCTGCTTCAGATCACCGGCAGCATCTGGTCGCGTTCCCAGGCCGAGACCTGGCCGCGGTAGGCCTCCCACTCGGACCGCTTGTTGCGCAGGAAGTAGTCGTAGACGTGCTCGCCGAGCGTCTCGGCGAGCAGCTCGGAGTTCTCCGCAACCTTGATCGCCTCGGCCAGCGTCTTGGGCAGCGGGTCCATGCCCAGGGCGGTGCGCTCGCGGTCGTTGAGCGACCACACGTCGTCCTCGGCCTCGCGGGGCAGCTCGTAGTCCTCCTCGATGCCCTTCATGCCAGCGGCCAGGATCACCGCGAAGGCCAGGTAGGGGTTGCAGGCGGCGTCGACGGTGCGCAGCTCGATGCGCGTGGACTGCCCCTTGTCGGGCTTGTACATCGGCACCCGCACCATCGCCGAGCGGTTGTTGTGGCCCCAGGTGATGTAGGACGGGGCCTCACCGCCACCGATCAGGCGCTTGTAGCTGTTGACCCACTGGTTGGTGACACAGGTGATCTCGCTCGCGTGACGCAGCACCCCGGCGATGAACTGTCGACCGGTCTTGCTGAGCTGGTATTCGGCGCCCGCCTCGAAGAAGGCGTTGCGGTCGCCCTCGAACAGTGAGACGTGGGTGTGCATGCCCGAGCCCGGGTGCGTGGTGAACGGCTTGGGCATGAAGGTCGCCCAGATGCCCTGGCCCAGTGCCACCTCGCGCACCACGGTGCGGAAGGTCATGATGTTGTCGGCGGTGCTCAGCGCGTCGGCGTAGCGCAGGTCGATCTCCTGCTGACCGGGGCCGCCCTCGTGGTGGCTGAACTCCACCGAGATCCCCATCGACTCGAGCATCGTGATCGCCTCGCGCCGGAAGTCGGAGCCGTGCGACTGCGCGGTGTGGTCGAAGTAGCCGCTGCGGTCGACCGGGACCGGGTCATCGCCGGAGTTCGGGGTGTCCTTGAAGAGGTAGAACTCGATCTCGGGGTGGGTGTAGAACGTGAAGCCCTTCTCGGCCGCGGCGCTGAGCGTGCGCTTCAGCACGTAGCGCGGGTCGGCGTACGACGGGCTGCCGTCAGGCATCCGGATGTCGCAGAACATGCGCGCCGTCGAGGGACCTTCGCCTCGCCACGGCAGAATCTGGAAGGTCGACGGATCGGGCATGGCGAGCATGTCGGCCTCGTAGACCCGGGCGAAGCCCTCGATCGCCGATCCGTCGAAGCCGATGCCCTCGCTGAACGCGCCCTCGAGCTCCGCCGGCGCGACCGCCACGGACTTGAGGAAACCGAGCACGTCGGTGAACCAGAGACGGACGAAGCGGACGTCGCGTTCTTCGAGTGCGCGGAGCACGAAGTCTTCTTGCTTACCCATGGGCCCAACTATGGACCATCGCCTGTTACACGCGTGTGACAGTCCGCATGAAGCGGCACAGCTCCGTGGATCGCAGTCACCAGGTGACTGCGATCCACGGTGCTGACGCCTATTGGGCCCGCCGGGCTCAAGAGCCGTCGCGGGGGACGTTCTCCAGCTCGGCCAGCCACGCGGTCGGCGACGCGTCGGACGGCATCCGCCAGTCACCACGCGGCGACATCGTGCCGCCCGCGGAGACCTTCGGGCCGTTCGGCAGGGCCGAGCGCTTGAACTGCGAGGCGAAGAACCGCGTGATGAACACCTCGAGCCACCTGCGCACCGTCGCCAGGTCGTACGACGAACGCCGGTCCTCGGGGAACCCGGGCGGCCACTCCCCCAGTGACGCGTCCTGCCAGGAATGCATCGCGAGAAAGGCGATCTTGCTGGGTCGTGCCCCACCGCGCAGCGTGTGGAAGAGCGAGAAGTCCTGCAGCGCATAGGGACCGACGGAATCCTCGGTGGCCTGCGGCTTCTTGCCTTCCTCGGTCGGGATCAGCTCGGGGGTGATCTCCTGCTCGAGGATCTCGCGGAGCACCTCGTTGATCTCGCCACTGGAGTCGTCGGACTCGAACTGACCCGAGTCGATCACCCAGCGGATCAGGTGCTGGATCAGCGTCTTCGGCACGCCGGAGTTGACCGTGTAGTGCGACATCTGGTCGCCCACGCCGTACGTGCACCAACCCAGCGCCAGCTCGGAGAGGTCGCCGGTGCCGAGCACGATGCCGCCGCGGTGGTTGGCCAACCGGAAGAGGTAGTCGGTGCGCAGGCCGGCCTGGACGTTCTCGAACGTGACGTCGTAGACCGACTCGCCGTCGGAGTAGGGGTGGTCGAGGTCGTCGAGCATCTGGGATGCGGCGGGCTTGATGTCGAGCACCTCGAAGGTGACGCCCAGAGACGTGGAGAGCCTGGTGGCGTAGGACTTCGTGGCGTCACCGGTGGCGAAGCCCGGCATCGTGAAGGCGTGGATGTCGGAGCGCGGCCGACCCAGGCGGTCCATCGCCTTGGCCGCGACGATCAGCGCATGGGTGGAGTCGAGCCCACCGGAGACTCCGATGATCACCTTCGGCTGCCACGAGTCACCGCCGATCGCGCGCAGCCGCTGCTCGAGCCCGGAGACCTGGATGTTGTAGGCCTCGTAGCAGTCCTGGGCCAGCCGGTCGGCGTCGTCGGGCACGAACGGGAAACGGTCGACCTTGCGGCGCAGGCCGATGTCGCCGGTCGGCGGCTCGAGGGTGAACTCCACCGTGCGGAAGGCTGCCACGCGACCGTCGTGGGTGCGCCGGTTGTCGTCGAACGTGCCCTGGCGCAGCCGGTCCTGACGGAGCCGGCCGAGGTCGACGTCCGCGACACTGCGACGCGCGCCCTCGGGGAACCGTTCGGTCTCCTCGAGCAGCTCGCCGAGCTCGTAGATCATCGTCTGGCCGTCCCAGCTGAGGTCGGTGGTCGACTCCCCCTCGCCGGCCGCCGCATAGAGGTACGCCGCCAGACAGCGTGCGCTGGCCGAGCGGACCAGCAGTCGCCGGTCCTCGGCGCGGGCCACGGTGATCGGTGACCCGGACAGGTTGGCCAGCACCGTGGCACCGGCCAGGGCGGCCTCGGCGCTGGGCGGCACCGGCACCCACATGTCCTCGCAGACCTCGACGTGGAGCTTGAGATCGGGCAGGTCGGAGGCGGCGAAGATCAGGTCGGGACCGAACGGCACCTCGACACCACCCAGGGTGATCCACGCGTCTCGACGGTCGTCACCGGGCGCGAAGTGACGGCGTTCGTAGAACTCGCGGTAGGTCGGCAGGTAGGACTTCGGGCTGACCCCGAGCACCGAGCCGCGGTGGATCACGACCGCGCAGTTGAGCACGCGGGTGCCGTGCAGCAGCGGGGCGCCGACCACGATCACCGGGAGCAGGTCCTGGGAGGCCTCGACGATGTCGTCGATCGCGACCAGCGTCGACTCCAGCAACGTGTCCTGCAGCAGCAGGTCGTCGATCGCGTAGCCGCTCAGGCACAGCTCGGGGAACAACGCGACCGCGACGCCCTCGTCGTGACACTCGGTCGCCTGGGCGATCACCGTCGCGGCGTTGGTCACCGGGTCCGCGATCGCGACGGGCATCGTGCAGGCGGCAACGCGGGCGAAGCCGTGGGCATAGGCCGAGTAGAAGTCCACGTCCGTGAGTCTATGGGCACGGGCCCCGGCCGGTGGCCGCGCGAGGTCCCGGCACGACGCCGGCCTCGTACGACCGCTGATGGCGCACGTCGACCAGTCGGAGGCCGACCCCCCGGACGGTGTCGATCTGCACGGGGCTGTCGATCTCGTGCAGCTTGCGGCGCAGTCGTTTGACCACGGACTGGACGTGCGAGCGATCGCCGAGGTGGTCGTTGCCCCACACCTGGTGTTGCAGGTCGGCGAAGGCCCGGACATGGCCGACCTCCTCGAGCAGGCAGCACAAGAGGTCGTGCTCGAGCGGCGACAGCCCGACCTCGCGGCCCCGCCAGGACGCCACCCGCCAGTCCGAGTCGATCTCGAGTCCACAACCGGGTGACGAGGCCACCGGCTGCACCTGTGGTGGCACCTGGGTCGGCAGGTGGGCGCGCACGGCCATGGCGGGGAGCGTCGGGTCGGGCTGGGACAGGTTGCTGAGCCCGGTGACTCCGGTGAGGATCTCCATGGCCTCGGCCCGCGAGGCCACCATCACGACCGCTGCCCGCGCTCCGATCGCCTCGGCGATGCGGAGGCGTTCCTCGATGGAGGACGCGATGGCGATCACGACGGCAGGCTGGGTGACCGGAACGGCTTGGGGCACGGCAGGAGACGGCGACGGGCAGTCCTCGTCGACCGCCCGGATCGGCCCTTCTCCCCGAGAGAGAGGCATCTCCAGCCTTTCATGAGACACACACGACGGTGCGAGCCCAGCCTCATGTTCGTCCCGCTGAAAGTCAAGGAGCGTCGAAGATCTTCCGATAACCGGTCGCTGTCCTCGAAATGCCCGGGTGCTGCCCGCATCGGACCCCGACCTGCCCACCTCGTCTCGTTGTGGCCGAGGGCACCGGCTACCTAACGTCACTTGGGCCGGCCAAGTTCTGCCACGGCCGGTGCATCAGGAACGTCACCGGGGGCGTGCTCGCGTTCCCGGCACCACTTCTCGGGAGGGACGCACATGTCATCGACCACCCGTCGATCCCTGTTCCGCAGCTCGCTGCGGAGCGGATCGGCACGTGCCCTGGCCACAGGGCTCGCCACCATCGCGGTGGTGGCGGCTTCACTGAGTCTGACCGGTACGACGGCCTCGGCCGCACCGGCAGCTCCGGACTCCGACAAGATCCAGCCGAAGTTGAGCAAGCAGCTCGACGCCAAGGGGGAGGCCACCTTCTGGGTGCGCTTCGCGATGCCCGACCTGAGTGCGGCGGCGAAGATCAAGGACTGGGACAAGCGCGGTCAGGCGGTCTACGAGACCCTGACCGACGCCGCCGACTCCAGCCAGAAGGACGCCCTGGCCCTGCTCACGAGGGAGGGCGCGGACTACCGGGCCTTCTGGGCCACGAACGCGATCCGCGTCCAGGCCGGCGACGAGTCACTGGTTGACGACCTCTCGGCGCTCAAGGAGGTCAAGGGGCTCTACCCGACCTTCGACTACCGCCTGGAGAAGCCGACCAAAGGCAAGCAGATCAGGGCCAAGCAGTCGATCGAGTGGGGCGTGGCCAACATCAACGCCGATGACGTGTGGAACGAGTTCGGCGTACACGGCGAGGGCATGGTGATCGCCAACATCGACACCGGCGTGCAGTTCGACCACCCGGCCCTGGTCAACCAGTACCGCGGCAACAACGGCGACGGCACCTTCGACCACAACTACAACTGGTTCGACGCGGCCGGCACCTGCGACGGCGCACCCTGCGACGTCGAGCAGCACGGCTCGCACACCATGGGCACCATGGTCGGCAGCGACGGCGCCGACAACCAGATCGGCGTGGCACCCGGTGCGACGTGGATCGCGGCCAACGGCTGCTGTCCCTCCGACGCGGCCCTGATCGAGTCGGGCCAGTGGATGCTCGCTCCGATGGACCTCGACGGCGAGAACCCCGACGTCACCAAGCGACCCAACATCATCAACAACTCGTGGGGCACGCAGACGCCGAGCAACGACCCGTTCATGGAGGACGTCGAGGAGGCCTGGGCGGCATCGGGCATCTTCGGCACCTGGTCGAACGGCAACAACGGCAGTGGTTGCGAGACGTCGGGCTCCCCCGGCAGCCGCATCCTCAACTACTCCGTCGGCGCCTACGACGTGAACAACAACATCGCGAGCTTCTCCAGCCGTGGTGCCGGGCAGGACGGTGAGACCAAGCCGAACATCTCCGCACCCGGCGTCAACGTGCGTTCCAGCCTTCCGGGTGGAAGCTACGGATCGTTCAACGGCACGTCGATGGCGGCACCGCACCTGGCGGGCTCGATCGCCCTGTTGTGGTCGGCGGCACCCTCGCTCGCCGGTGACATCGACGCGACCCGCGCCCTGCTCGACGGCTCGGCGACCGACACCCCGGACGACCAGTGCGGCGGCACCGACGACGACAACAACGTCTTCGGTGAAGGCCGGCTCGACGCCCTGGCACTCGTGCAGGCGGCACCCGTCGGCGAGACCGGCACCGCGACCGGCACCGTGACCGACGAGGGCACCGGCGACCCGCTCTCCGGCGCCGACGTCACGCTCGAAGGCGCGACCAGCCGCTCCCTCACCACCGGTGCGGACGGCACGTACAACGCCCGCCTCACCGCCGGTGACTACACCGCGACCGTGTCGAAGTTCGGCTACCAGACGGCCACGGCCGACATCACCGTCACCGCGGACACCACGACCACGCAGGACTTCGCGTTGGTCTCGGCCGCAGCGGTGACCCTGAGCGGCACGGTCACCGACGGCAGCGGTCACGGCTGGCCGCTCTACGCCACGGTGACGGTCCCCGGAGCCGATCCGGTCTTCACCGACCCGGAGACCGGTGCCTACTCGATCGAGGTTCCCGGCAATGCGTCGTACGACGTCTCGGTCGTTGCGCAGTACCCGGGCTACGTGGCCGCCACGCAGACGGTGGAGGTCGGTGGTGGTGACACCACCGCCGACGTCGCCGTCGAGGTCGACTCCGCGACCTGTGTGGCCAAGGGCTACGGGTTCAACACCGACGGCGTCACCGAGGACTTCAACGGTGGCGCGCTCCCCGACGGCTGGACCATCGAGGACACCTCCGGCAACGGTCAGGTGTGGGCCTTCGACAACCCCGGTGGTCGTGACAACCTCACCGGCGGGAGCGACGGCTTCGCGATCGTCGACAGCGACGAGTACGGCTCGGGCAACGCCCAGGACACCTCCTTGGTCAGCCCGGTCATCGACATGTCGGCGGTGGACTCACCGGTCGTCGGCTTCAAGCAGGACCTCAACAACATCAGCTCGGTCGGCGACGTCGACGTGAGCATCGATGGTGGCCAGACGTGGACCACCGTGCTCAACCAGACCGGCGACGCTCGCGGTCCGCTCGAGAACGTGGTCCAGCTGCCCACGGCAGCCGGTCAGTCCTCGGTCCAGGTCCGGTTCCACTACTACGACGCGTCCTACGACTGGTGGTGGCAGGTCGACGACGTGTTCGTCGGCAGCCGCACGTGCGACCCGGTCGAGGGTGGTCTGGTCGTCGGCACGGTGACCAACACCCAGTCGGGTGAGGGCATCAACGGCGCCGCGGTGACCAGCGACGACAACGCCGACGTCAAGGGCACCACGCAGCCGACGCCGGACGACGCGAACCTCGGGGACGGCTTCTACTGGCTGTTCTCCCCCGAGGTGGGCAGCCACGCGTTCACCGCGACCGCCAGCGGCTACGAGACCGTCACCGAGACGGTCGACGTGGCCGCCGACGACACCACGCGTCAGGACTACGACCTCGGTGCCGGCCACCTGGTCGTGACTCCGGGCAAGGTGTCGGTGACCAAGCAGCTCGGCCGGGCGGCGGTGACCAGGAAGGTCGAGGTCACCAACGACGGCACGGCTCCGGTGCACCTGGAGTTCAACGAGCTCAAGGGTGGCTTCGAGATGCTCAGCGCCGACGGCAGCCGGACCCTGCGGTCCGACCTGTTGAAGAAGGACGGCGCCCCGCTCCAGCGGATCAAGGCTCCGGTCTCCTTCGGAAAGAAGTCAACGAAGACCATGTCGACCCACAGTGCGGCACCGAGCGTCAACGGTCCTCATGACGACCCGTGGACCGACATCGCCGACTACCCGTCCAACATCATGGACAACCGGGTGGTCTACGTCGACGGCGTCGCCTACTCCATCGCCGGTGGCGACGGATCGGCGTCCACGTCTGCGGTGCACGCCTACGACCCGGAGGCGCTGGCCTGGACGGCGAAGGCCGACCTGCCGGAGGCTCGCAACGCGGTCTCGGCGGGCGTGGTCGACGGTCAGATCATCGTCACCGGCGGTTGGGCCGCCGCTGGTCCCTCCGCGTCGACCTGGGCCTATGACCCGACGTCCGACGCCTGGGCGGCCAAGGCCGACTCGCCGGTGGAGCTCGCGGCGTCCGGTCAAGCGGTCGTCGACGGCAAGCTGTACGTCGTCGGTGGTTGCACGACGGCCAACTGCACGCCGATGTCCGACGAGGTGGCGGCGTACGACGCGGCCAGCGACTCGTGGGAGACCTTGGCCAGCTATCCCGCTCCCGTGGCGTTCGCGTCCTGTGGCGGGATCGACGGCAAGGTCTACTGCACCGGTGGCAACGGTGGGGCTGACGGCACGGCCGACAGCTACGTGTACGACCCGGGTGCCGACTCATGGACGCCGATCGCCGACGCACCCGTCGACACCTGGGCCAGCCAGTACGCCGTCGCCAACGGCACCCTGGTCGTCAACGGTGGTGTCCAGGCCGGTGCGATCAGCAACCGCACCTTCGCCTACGACGCCGCGGCCGAGGCCTGGGTCGACCTGCCCAACTCGAACACGCCCCGCTACCGCGGTGCGGCTTCGTGCGGGGTCTACAAGATCGGTGGCTCCTCGGGCAGCTTCAACGCTGCTCCGGAGAGCGAGATGCTGCCCGGCATGGAGGACTGTGGCGCGAGCGCCGCGGACGTCGAGTGGCTGTCGGTCTCACCGGCCCAGGCCATCCTGGCGCCCGGACAGACGGTCACGCTGAAGATCACCATGGACCCGAACGTCGCCCAGCCGGGCACGTACACGGCCGGTGTCGGCATCAAGGAGGACACTCCGTTCAAGGTCGACCCGGTCGACGTGACGATGGAGGTCACCCCGCCCAACACCTGGGGCAAGCTGATGGGTCGCGTCACCGGCCTCTCGTGTGCCGGCGAGCCCACCCCGTTGGCCGGTGCCACGGTGCAGGCGAACTCGGGTGAGTCGGGTTGGACGTTCGAGACCGCCAGTGACGGCACCTACGCCAGCTGGTTCAACTCGATCTACAGCCCGCTGCAGCTGATCTCCGCCAAGGACGGATACCAGCCGCAGGTCCGCAAGGTGAGGATCAAGGGGACGAAGACGACCACGGCCGACTTCGGACTCAAGAAGACAGGCTGCTAGTCAGCCATCCGCAGTGACAGGCCCGCTCCACGCCCAAGCGTGGGGCGGGCCTCGTCGCGAGTTGTTGGGTTTGGTGTCGCGAGTTGTTGACTTTCGACCGTCGAGTTGTCAGTTCGATCCGGCGGTACGTCGCTCAGCCGGTCGCGTGACTGCGTTCCCGCGCGGCCAGGAAGTACGCCGCCGCCAGCCCGACCTCGAGTCCGACGAAGACCTTGGTGAGCATGCTCGACTCCGGTTCGAGGGCCACCGACGCGGCCCGGCCGGTGGCCATGCCCGCGCTGAGTACGCCGATCGTGGCCGGGGCCTTCAACCCGACGGCGGCCATGGCGAGGGTCAGTCCGCCGTACACGGCCCGGATCTCGTTGCGCGAGTCGGCAGTGGGCGCCGTACCGCCGAACAGCTCGGGCACCATCGCCGGCCTGGCCAGGGCCATCACGCCGATCGCCGCATAGGACGCCGTTCCGAGGACATGCAGAGGATTCATGTGCGCGAGTCTGCCGCGAAATGGGTGGCTCGGCCATCGGCAGCACTGACAGGCTGGCTCGGTGGGCCTCCGCGTCCGTCCGCCCGTCGCGATGACGAACCCGTCGGCGTCGGGCTGCGCCGGCTCGAGGGGTTCTCGCCGCGCATGCTGTTCCTCGACGGAGCCCGGCGCGACCACGAGCGCTTCGCGATCACCGGCGAAGACCTGGCGACGTGACCGTCGCCACAGTGCGAACGGCCCGCCGAGGTCTAGCCTTGTCGTGGTCCGGGGACTCAATCGGGAGCCTCGAGAGCACAAGGAGTCTCACCTCATGATCGAACAGACTGCGCCCGAACAGGGACAGGAAGTGGCCGCGCCGTACGGCGGAGGCGCAGCAGATGCGAAGCCGGCCGCGCCGGTCAAGCGGATCCGCACCCACCACCTGCGCGAGATGAAGGAGCGCGGGGAGAAGATCTCGATGCTCACCGCCTACGACATGTACACCGCGCAGACCTTCGACGAGGCCGGCTGCGAGCTGCTCCTGGTGGGTGACTCGGCCTCCAACAACGTGCTGGGCAACGAGACCTCGCTGCCGATCACGGTCGACGAGCTCCTCCCCCTCACCCGGGCGGTCAGCCGTTCCGTCAAGCGCTCGCTGGTGGTCGGCGACCTGCCGTTCGGCTCCTACCAGGCCTCACCCGAGCAGGGCTACCTGACTGCCGTCCGCTTCATGAAGGAGGCCGGCGCGCACGCCGTGAAGCTCGAGGGCGGCGTCGAGATGGTGCCGGTGATCGAGAAGCTCACCCGCGGCGGCATCCCGGTGATGGCGCACATCGGCTTCACCCCGCAGAGCGAGCACACCCTCGGTGGCTACCGGGTGCAGGGTCGCGGCGACAGCGCCGAACGCACCATCGCCGACGCGCACGCCGTCCAGGATGCCGGTGCCTTCGCCGTCGTCATGGAGATGGTGCCCGGCGACGTGGCCGGCCAGATCAGCAAGGAGCTGGTCATCCCCACGATCGGCATCGGCGCGGGCAACCAGTGCGACGGCCAGGTGCTGGTCTGGCAGGACGCCTTCGGCCTGCGCACCGGTCGGATGGCCAAGTTCGTCAAGCAGTACGCCGACCTGCACGGCGTACTGCTCTCGGCCGCCCAGGAGTACGTCGCCGACGTGCGTGCGACCACCTTCCCGGCCCCCGACCACACCTTCTGACACGAGTTGTTGAGTTTCGCGCCGCGAGTTGTTGAGTGTGATCGGTCGAGATGGGCGTTCTCGTCGCAGCGACGGATCAAAACCCACAACTCGACCGACGAAACTCAACAACTCGTGGTACCTGGGGCGTGAAGGCGGCCTCCTGAACGGATGAGTGGACAACCGGTCGCATGAGCCGGACGTCCAACGCGTACCACCTCATCCACGGAGATCACCATGACCGCCATCCGCCGTACCCGTTCCACCACGGGCCGTTCCACCACGGGCCGCTCCGCCACGGACCGTTCCACCACGGGCCGTTCCGCCATGACCGCCGTCCGTCGTACCCGTTCCACCACGGGCCGCTCCGCCCGACGAGGCGTGCGACTCGTCGCCGTCCTCGCCTCGATGCTCGCCCTGGTGCTCACCAGCGTGTCCACGTCGTCCGCGACGGCACTGCCGGCCTGGCGCGACACCGGCGCCTCCTGGAACAACCCGGTCAACGGCACGACGAAGGTGGTCGGCCTGCGCTACGCGACCCACCCGCGGTTCGACCGGGTCGTGATCGACGTTCGCGGCGTCATCCCGGACTGGAGCACGCGCTACATGCGGACGTTCCACTACGAGGGCAGCGGTGCACTCGTCCCGATCCGCGGCAGGTCAGGCCTGAGCCTGACCTTGATGGCCGCGGCCCACACCGACTCGGGGCGCAACCTCTACACCGGCCCGCGGATCGCACGCCCGCGGTTCGTGACGCTCAAGGCGCTCGCCCTCACCGGTGACTTCGAGGGCTGCGTCAACTTCTCCTTCGCGCTGAACACGCGGGCGTCGTACCGCATCTTCGCGCTGCACCACCCGCAGCGACTGGTGATCGACTTCCGTCACTGACGAGTCAGGACCAGTCGAACAGGACGCTCCCGCCGAGCAGGGCAACGAACCAGAACACGATCGCGATCGCGGCCAGGTAGGGCAGCCGCTTCGGGTACGGCGTCCACCACCGGCAGGCGGTGACCAGGAACCCGATCCACACCAGGATCAGCAGCACGACCGCCCACCACGGCGCGACCAGCGCGCTGGCGCCGTAGAGGAACAGGGCGCAGGCCAGGCCGCCCATCCCCACGAAGGGCCACGGCGAGGCAGGCACGTTGCGAGTCACGCCGGGCAACCTACCGCGTTGCCGAGCCGGCGCCCGAGGCCAGCCCCGACCACGTCGACTGAGCCGAGGCCCAGGCGGAGCCCGGTCGAGGTCCGGTCCAGGCTCAGTCCTCGAGCGCCTCGTCGTTCCACTTCGGGTCGTTGTCCCACGACTCGTTGCGCTCCTCGACCTTCTCCAGGGCCCGCGAGGCCTCGGCCGAGGTGGCGTAGGGGCCGAGGCGGTCGGCGTTGCGGCAACCGTCCTCGCCCTCGACGGTGTGGTGCTTCAGGCAGAACCAGTACTCGTCGCTCATGACGCCGAAACTACACTCGCAGCCATGCCCGCCGTAACCCCCGGAGTCATCTCCGCGCGTCGTCCCGTGCCCGCCCACATCGCTCGACCCGAGTACGTCGACCGGCCGGCACCGGCACCCTTCGAGGGCGACGAGGTCAAGGACGCCGAGACCATCGAGAAGATGCGCGTCGCGGGCAAGCTGGCCGCCCAGGCACGAGAGCTCGTCGGCGCAGCCGTGGCCCCGGGTGTCACCACCGACGAGCTCGACCGCATCGGCCACGAGTTCCTCTGTGACAACGGCGCCTACCCGTCGACGCTGGGCTACCGCGGCTTCCCCAAGTCGCTGTGCTCGAGCATCAACGAGGTCGTCTGCCACGGCATCCCCGACACCACCGTCGTCCGGGACGGCGACATCGTCAACATCGACATCACCGCCTTCCTGAACGGCGTGCACGGCGACACCAACGCCACCTTCTTCGCCGGCGAGCCCGACGAGGAGACCCGCCTGCTCGTCGAGCGCACGAAGACCGCGCTCGAGCGCGGCATCAAGGCGGTCAAGCCCGGCCGCCGGATCAACATCATCGGTCGCGTCATCGAGGCCTACGCCGCGAGGTTCGGCTACGGCGTCGTCCGCGAGTTCACCGGTCACGGCATCGGCACCCACTTCCACAGCGGACTGGTGGTGCCGCACTACGACGACCCGAACTACGACGACGAGATCCGGGTCGGCATGACCTTCACCATCGAGCCGATGCTCAACCTCGGCACCCACGAGTGGGACATGTGGCAGGACAACTGGACGGTGGTCACCAAGGACCTGCGGCGCAGCGCCCAGTTCGAGCACACGCTGCTGGTCACCGCCGACGGCGCCGAGGTGCTGACCAACCCCTGATCCTGGTCCTGATCCTGATCCGATCTGAGTGCACGATTCCTGCTCCGCGGCGGCCAGATCACGACACGAATCGTGCACTCAACCCCTCGGGGTGAGGTCGTCGTACGCCGCCGGCACGGAACCGCCGGCGGTCGTCGTACGTCGTACTTGCATGCGGTCTCCCTTCGCCCACCTCATCGCATCTGCGCTCCTCGTGATCGCCATGGTCGGCTGCAGTGGCGAACCGGAACAGGACGCCACGACACCCAGCACCCCCGGCGCAACATCCACCGACCCGGCGTCCGCCGGCACACAGCCCAGCGGGTGGGAATCGACCGGCGTCCGCCGCATCAGCGTGGAAGTGGGCCACTGCTACGTCGCGAGCATCCGCTTCGACGGCGAGCGGTGGAACGTCCCGTTCCGCAAGCAGTTCGGCTGGGGCGGAGGCGACTCGGGGCACGACCATCGGGCCTGGGTGGGCTCCGGCGCCATCGTCCGCACGGCTCCGGGCACGGCACGCTACACGGACGACGGCGGGGAGGTGCTTGACCTGCTGCCCGCCGACCACCCTTCGGTCCGCAAGGTCGAGCATGCCGGCTGCCGCTAGGGCTCACTCAACGCACGGTGCTCAGGTGAGGTCGTCGTACGAGATGACGCCCGCCTCGGCGAGCTGCCGCTCCACCCGGAGTACGGCGGTCTCGTGCTCAGGGTCGGCGCTCATCGCAGCGGCCAGCCGCAGGTGTGGCAACGCGTCCGAGGGCCGGGACTGGCGCTCCAGGGCACGGCCGAGCGTGTGCCGCGCCCACACGTCGGACGGGTCGCGCTCGACCAGCACCCGCAGGTCGGCCTCGGCCTTCTGCAGCTGCACCCGCATGAAGTAGGCCCAGGCCCGCAGGGTGAGCAGCGAGTTGGCCTCCGGCTCGGCCTCGAGGGCGGGCTCGAGGATCTCCAAGGCCTCCCGCGGGGCGCGCTGCTCCAGCAGCTCCCACGCCCGGTGATAGGCGTCGGAGGGGTGCTCGACCTGCCCCGGAAACACGATCGGCGGGACGGGGATCTCCTGGTCCTCCACTGCTCCTCCTTCGTCGTCACTGTGGCTCATCCACCCAACATCGCCCATCGTGCCTGCATTCCTCTACCCTTGAGGCGCGGATGGGCTGGCCGGGCGACCGCGTTCGTCTCCTCACGGAGGCGACCGAGGAAGGTCCGGGCTCCGCAGAGCAAGGTGGTGGGCAACACCCACCCGGGGCAACCCGCGGGAAAGTGCCACAGAGAACAGACCGCCGCTCTCTCCGTTCATTCGGGAAGAGGGGTAAGGGTGAAACGGTGGTGTAAGAGACCACCAGCGTGCCGGGTGACCGGGGCGGCTAGGTAAACCCCACCTGGAGCAAGATCAAGAAGCCGTTCCTCTTCGGAGGAACGGTGCGCACACGTTCGAGGGCTGCTCGCCCGAGTGTGCGGGTAGATCGCCCGAGGCTGTCGGCAACGGCAGCCCTAGATGGATGGTCGCCAACCGGGGCCACGCAAGAAACCCCGGCGAACAGAACCCGGCCTATGAGCCAGCCCGTCCGCCCCCACGTACGACGACCACCCGGAAACCGGTCAGCCGGTCACGAACCGGATCGACCGGGACGTCACGTCCACCGACTCCAGCTTCACCGACACCTGCTCGCCGAGAGGCAACGGGCCTGACGTCGAGGTCACGGTGGCCTCGATCGCCGGGTCCTGCACGGTGATGTCGCCCTTGTGGTCGTCCTTGTCGTCGATGTCGACCACCACCGCGTCGAAGGACTCCCCCACCCGCGGTCGGAGCACGGCGGCCTCGACCAGGTTGAGCACGGCGTTCTCGTACTGGTTGGCGATCCGCCCCGAGTCACGCATCGTCTCGGGCACCTCGGTGAGCTTCTCGATCACCCACGACGGCACCTCCTGGTCGGCACACAGTGCGACACAGATCTCGCCGGCGTAGCGGTCGACGAGTCGACGCAGCGGCGCGGTGACGTGGGCGTACTCGGCAGCGATCGCCGAGTGCCGCGGCTGGGCGGGCAGCTCGCCGTTGAAACCGACGTAGCCGCTGCCGCGCAGCAGGGAGGTGCAGGCCACCACCATCGCGGCGTGCCTCGGCTGGGTCGGGTCGAGGCTGCGGATGAACTCGGGATACTCCTGCTCCGCGGGCCAGTCGATGCCGAGAGCCTTGGCGGTGCGGTGCAGACGCTTGACTGCGCGAGGTTCGGCCGGCGGCAGGGTGCGCAGCAGGCCGACGCGCGCGTAGACCATGAGGGAGGCCGCAGCCATGCCGGTGAGCAGTGAGATCTGCGCGTTCCACTGCTCGACCGGGTGCTGGGCCCGGAACTCCAGGTGCCACTGGTCGCCCTCGATGTCGATCTCCTGCTCGGGCAGGGGCAGGGAGACCCCGCCGCGGGCCGCCTCTCGTTCGATGCGCAGCTCACCGACCTCCTTGAGCAGGCCGAAGACCTCGTCGGCGTCTCCGTCGTCGATCGACTTCTGCACGTCGTCGTAGTTGAGCTTCGCCCGAGACTTCACCAGCGCGCGTTCGACCTCGACCTTCGTCCCGTCACCGGTCTTGTCGACGTCGATGGTCCACAGCAGAGCCGGGCGGACCTGGTCGGGAAGCAGGGACCCGGCGTCCTCGGAGATCACCTTGGGGTGCAGCGGGATCTTGGAGTCCGCGCCGTAGAGCGTCTCGCCGCGACGGTTGGCCTCGACGTCGACCGGGTCGCCCGGGGTGATGAAGGCGGCGAGGTCCGCGATCGCGTAGAAGACTCGGTAGCCGTCGCCGTTGCGCTCGAGGTGCAGTGCCTGGTCGAGGTCCATCGCGCTCGCGGGATCGATGGTGACGAACGGGATGTCGGTGCGGTCGAGCTCGGGCAGTCGCGGGTTCGCCGCTGCGGCTGCGGCCGCCTTCTCCACCTCGGGCGGGAACTCCGCCGAGACGTGCATCTCCGACTGGATCTGTGCGATCCCCTCACGCAGGCTCTGCGCGGCGACGCCCTCATCGGACCGGACTCTGACAACTCTGCTCGGCATGGATCCACCTAACCATGCGCTCTGTCGCAGCCGCGCCGGTGACCCGCGTTACGGCGGGATCGCCGCCGATTCCCTACGCTGTGCAGGTGTTGATCCTGCTTCCGCCCAGTGAGGGCAAGGCCGCGCCACGGCGCGGCAAGC
>NZ_BCRJ01000038.1 GCF_001552535.1 Nocardioides jensenii JCM 1364 = NBRC 14755
ACGGCGCGGCAAGCCGCTCGACCTCGCCGCCCTCGGCTCACCGTCGCTGAGCGCGGCCCGCGAGCAGGTCCTCGGCGCCCTGGTCTCCCTGTGCGCCGACGGACAGGATCCGGCCACCCCGGTGCAGAACGGCCCGCTCGTCGAGCGGGCCGCGGCCACCCTCGGCCTCGGCGCCACCCAGCTCGACCTGGTCGCGCTCAACGCCTCCCTGCGTACGGCGCCCACGGCGCGGGCCGACCGCATCTACACCGGGGTCCTCTACGACGCCCTCGACTTCGCCGGCCTCTCCACGGCGGCGAAGCGTCGGGCGACCACCCGGGTCGGCATCATGTCGTCGCTGTTCGGGCTGGTCCGGCCCGGTGACCCGATCCCGGCGTACCGTCTCTCCGGCGACGCGGTTCTGCCTCAACTTGGCTCTGTGGCAGGGTTCTGGCGCGACCACCTCGAGCCGGCCGCCCTCGATGCCCTGGGCTCCGGGCTGCTGGTCGACCTGCGTTCGGGCATGTACGCCGGCTTCTGGCGACCGGCCCGCGAGCTCGCGCCGAAGGTGGCGACCGTCCGCGTGCTGCACGAGCACAACGGCACCCGCAAGGTGGTCAGCCACTTCAACAAGGCGACCAAGGGACGCATCGTCCGCGCGGTCCTCGAGGACGGCGGAAAGCCGCGCTCACCCGCCCAGTTCGCCGATCTGCTCCGCGACCTCGGCTGGAAGGTCGAGGAGGGCACGGCCGGCGCGAAGGGCACCCAGCTCGACGTGGTCGTCGACGAGATCTGAGCGAGGTCAGACGCGGGCGGGCGGCAGCACCTCGGCCCCGGGACGTGCGTTGTAGAGCCGCATCGACCCGATCCGCTCCGTGCCGTCGCGGCCACCGTTGAAGAACGACAGCACGGTGACCGACGCCGGGGTCAGCTCCATCTTGTAGACCGCCTCGAGCGGCGCGCCCAGCACGTGGGAGACCAAGGTCTTGATCGGCGTCACGTGACTGACCACCACGACGGTCCTGCCGCCATGGGTCTCGAGCAGTCGCTCGAGCCCGGCGAGGACCCTCGCCTCCACCTCTCGGAAGGACTCCCCTCCGCCGGGAGCGACGTCGAGCGAGCCGAGCCAGGCGTCCATCTCGTCCTTGTGCTTCTCTGCCACCTCGGCGAAGGTCAGCCCGTCCCAGGTGCCGAACTCCATCTCGGCGAAGCCGGGCTCCTCCTCGATGTCGCGGCCGAGCACCTCGGCGACGATCTGGGCCGACTCCAGCGTTCGTCGTACGGGCGAGGCCACCACGGCGGCAACGTCGCCGGCCAACGGCGCCAGCCACTCGGCGGTGGCCCGGACCTGGTCGCGGCCCAGGTCACTGAGCCCGGGGTTGGAGCTGGCCAGGCCGCCGGAGAAACGCTTGTCGATCGTGTGCGGGGTGACCCCGTGGCGGACCAGGATCACCGTCGTCGGCGGACCACCGGGGGCCGACCACCCGCGGTGTCCGGAATCGGCGGCGGTGGACTCCGCCGGATCCTCGATCTCCTCGATCAGGGAGTCGGGCTGCTCGGAGCCCGGCAGATCGTCACTCACCGGCCAGCACTCACAGGCCGGACTCGGCGGTGCGCACCAGGATGCGTGAGCACTCCTCGCAACGCACGACGTCGTCGGCGGGCGCCTTCGCGATCACACCGAGATCGGCGGCGTTCAGCTTCATGTTGCAGCCGCCGCACTGGCGGGCGCGCAGCTCGGCGGCGCCCACGCCCTGCTTCTCTCGGATGCGTTCGTAGAGGGCGAGCAGGTCCTCCGGCAATCCGCCCAAGGCAGAGGCACGTTCGTCGACCTGCTGGTCAAGAGCGGCGGTGGCCTCCCGGGACTTGGTGTCGCGCGACTCGGCCAGACCGGCCAGCTTCTCCACGACCTCGCCCTCCTCGCGCTCGGCGCGGACCCGCTCGGCCTGCGCCTCCTCGAGTTTCTCCATCACCTCGAGCTCTTCGTCCTCGAGCGTCGAGATTCGGCGGTCGAGCGACTCGAGCTCATGGTTCATCCGCTGCAGATCCTTGGGGTTGGTGATCAGCCCCTGCTCCACCCGCGAACGGTCACGCTCACGACGGGTCTTGACCTGCTCGACGTCCTGGTCGGCCTTCTTCTGCTCACGGGTCAGGTCGTCGACGAGGATCCGGGCATCCCGCACGCGGTCGTTGAGTGCGCGCTGGGTCGACTCGATCGCCGCGATCTCACGGATCTCGGGAAGCGAGGCGAGCTGGTGGCGCAGCTGGGCGATGCGGGCGTCAATCGCGGCCAGGTCGAGCAGCTTCAGTTGGGCGGACGGGTCGGCTTTCAGGGGAGGCTCCTCGGATACGGCACTTCAGGAAAGGTGTGGTGGCTGGTGGATCGCGCCGGTCGTTCAGACGCGGAAGGTCCAGGGGTCCGTGCGGATCTCACTCACCCGGGAGTCCACCGTATCGCCCAGCGCCTGGGCAAGCCGCGCCTGCACCACCGGGAGCCACGTGGACTCGGCCGCCCAGTGCGCGACGTCGATCAGCGCGGGTCCGTCCTTCTCGAGGAACTCGGCGGCCGGGTGATGGCGCAGGTCGCTGGTCAGGTAGACGTCGACGTCCCGTGCGGCCATCGCATCGAGCAGGAAGTCGCCGGCGCCGCCGCAGACCGCGATCCGGCGTACGACGCGGTCGGGGTCACCGCCGACCCGCACCCCCTGCTCGGTCTCGGGCAGCTTCTCTGCGACCACCTGGGCGAAGTCGCGCAGGGTGGTCTCCTCGATCGTGCCGATCCGTCCGGTGCCGGTGGCCGTGGTGCCGGGGTCGGCCAGCTCCACGACGTCGTACGCCGGCGACTCGTAGGGGTGGTTGGCCAGCATTGCGGCGACCACGTCGGCCCGTCGACGCCTGGGCATCACGGCTTCGATGCGGTCTTCGTGGATGAGCGAGATGTCACCGATGGTGCCGATCGTCGGGTCGGCGCCCTCGAGCGGGCGGAACCGACCCTGGCCCTCTGTGGTGAACGTGCAGTGGTCGTAGTTGCCGATGAACCCGGCTCCGGCGTCGGCGATCGCGGCGCGCACCGGCGCGGCCGCGTCGTGCGGGACGAAGACCACGAACTTGTCGAGGGGCTCGGCCGGGGCCGCGACGATCGGGGTGAGGTCCTCGAGACCAAGGGCGGTGGCCAGTGCCTCGGAGACCCCGGCGGCCGCCTGGTCGGCGTTCGTGTGCGCGGTCAGCAGCGCACAGCCACCGGCGGCGAGCACCGCCGCGGTGCGGCCCTTGGGCGTGGTCGCGGCGAACCCGTGCACCGGCTTGAGGAACAGCGGGTGGTGCACGACGAGCAGGTCGGCGCCCCACGACACCGCCTCCTGAGCCACCTCGAGGGTCGGGTCGACGGCGAACATCACCTTCTTGACCATCGCCGTCGGATCACCGACCACCAGGCCCACGGCGTCCCAGCCGTCGGCGGTCTCCGGCGGGTACCAGCTGTGCAGGAGGTCGACCACCTCACCAAGAGTCGTCATGGCGTCAGGTTAGTCGGAGCCGTTCAGTGCACGTCACGGCGTCGGAGCGCGACCACACCGGCGGCGAGCAGCGCGGCGCCGACAGCGAGCACGGCGGCGTACGGGCCCGCGGCGAATGACTCGGCCGGCACCAGCGCCAGGTGACTGAACGGCGAGACGTCGACCAGCCAGTCGGGGAGCTTGAGCAGCGGCCCGAACATCATCACCACCACGCAGAAGCCGAGGCCGAGCCACGCGGCCGTCGCCCACCGCGGCACCAGGCCCACCAGCAGCACGGTCAGCCCGATCAGCACGAGGGCCCCGGCGCCCGCCGAGACCGGTGCCACGGCGACGTGGGCGAAGCGGTCCCACTCGCCCGTGACCGCTGCGTAGCCCAGGCCCAGCCCGACCCCGGAGGCCAGCACGACCACCACGGTGCCGAGCACGGCGATCAGCGAGTGGCCGACGAACCAGGTCGTTCGGGACAGGCCGGTGGCCAGGAGCGACTCGACCCGGCCGGAGTCCTCCTCCCCGCGCGCCCGCAGCGACGCCGAGACGGCGTACCCACCGGCGATCAGCGCCAGCATCACGCCTGCTGCCCCGTAGAACCCGTCGACCAGGTCGGCCGCGCCAGCGGCGAGCACCTCTCTGGTGGTGTCGGAGTCGCCGAGCAGGTCGCCGACGTCGTCGCCGATCGACCCGTAGCCCAGCCCGCCCAGGAACAGCCCGAGGCTCCAGCCCCAGAGGCTGCCGCGGTGCAGCCGCCAGGCGAGCCCGAGGCCGCTCCGCAGGTCGCGTCCGGCGCGGGCCGGGCCGGGTCGGGCGGCCCACACCCCCGAGCCGACGTCGCGCCGGCCGAAGACGACGTACGACGCCAGGACACTGACTGCGAATCCGGCCAGCAGCAGGAGGCTGGGCCACCAGCTCTCGTCGGCGTAGGGACGCATCGCCTGGTACCAGCCGATCGGGGAGAGCCAGGACAGGCCGTTCTCGGCGACGTCGCCGATGGCGCGCAGGGCGTACGCCGTCCCGATGACGGCGCCGACGATGCCGTACATCGCCCGCGCGCCCTGGGTGAGCTGGGCCGCGACGAGCGCGACGCCGGTGAAGCAGGCACCGACCAGGAAGAGTCCGAGGCCGATCGCCCAGGAACCGGCCGCAGGAAGGCCGTAGCCGAGCAGGGCACCGGAGGTGACCAGGCCGACAACGGCGTTGGCGAGCAGGGTGACTGCCAGCGCCGCGGTCATCGGGGCGTGGCGCCCGATCGCCCCGGAGCGGACCAGCTCGTCGCGGCCGGTCTCCTCCTCGACGCGGGTGTGGCGCCCGACCAGGAACATGCTCATCAGGCCGACCAGCACCGCACCGAACGCGGTGGCCTGCCACGCCACCTGGCCGCCGGTGGTGTTGAGCGCCCGGGCCGGTCCGGCCATCGCGATGAAGGCGGCGTTCTGCTCCATGCTGGCGGCGGCCTTGTCGAACTCGGCCTGGGTGGCGTAGAGGCCGTCGACGCTGACCGCCTGCGACCAGTAGAGAACGGTGACGCCGATGGTCCACCACAGCACGGTGAGCAGGTCGCGGCGCAGGAACGTGCGGAACAGGATGCCGGCCCCGGTGACGGCTCTCATGAGTCCGCCTCGTCCTCGGGCTCGGAGGTGTCGACCTCGTCGCCGTAGTGGCGCAGGAAGAGCTCTTCCAGGGTCGGCGGCTGACTGGTCAGGGTGAGGATGCCGAATTCGCCGAGCCTGGCCAGGGCGTCGCCCAGTCGCGCGGAGTCGACCTCGAACTCGACCCGTCGCCCCTCGACGACCAGTCCGTGCAGCCCCACGAGCGAGTCGAGTCCGTGCGGGTCGGCTGCGAGCTGTGCCGAGACCGCCGTACGCGTCAGGTGGCGCAGGTCGGCCAGCGTGCCGGACTCCACGATGCGTCCGGCGCGAATGATGCTGACCCGGTCGCAGAGCCGCTCCACCTCGGCGAGGATGTGACTGGAGAGCAGGACGCTGCGCCCTTCGTCGCGGAACTCGTCGATGCAGGACTGGAAGACCGACTCCATGATCGGGTCCAGCCCGGAGGTCGGCTCGTCGAGCATCAGCAGCTCGACGTCGGAGGCGAGTGCGGCGACCAGGGCGACCTTCTGCCGATTGCCCTTGGAGTAGGTGCGACCCTTCTTGGTCGGGTCGAGCTCGAAGCGATCGAGCAGGTCGGCCCGCCGTTTCTCGTCGAGCCCGCCCCGGAGTCGGCCGAGCAGGTCGATCACCTCGCCGCCGGTCAAGTTGGGCCACAGGTTCACGTCACCGGGAACGTAGGCCAGTCGTCGGTGCAGGGCTGCGGCTTCTCGCCACGGATCCCCACCCAGCAGTGTGGCCGTGCCGGCGTCGGCGCGCAGAAGGCCGAGAAGGACCCGGATCGTCGTGGACTTGCCGGCACCGTTGGGTCCCAGGAAACCGTGGACCTCACCCGTGCTCACCTCGAGGTCGAGGTGGTCGAGTGCGGTGGTGGCGCCGAACTTCTTCACGAGCCCGGCAATCTCGATGACGTTGCCCATGTCGTCGACAGTACGCTCAATTCACAAATTTGTGAACTATATGAATCTTGTGAATTCACGACTAGACTCCGGCCATGACCCGGGACCCCAGCGCGCGCTTCATGGAGGACCTCGCCGCCATGCTCACCAGCATGGGCTTCCCGCGGATGCCCTCCCGGGTCTTCGCGGCCCTGCTGTGCGCCGACCGAGACGACCTGACCGCACGAGAGCTGGCCGAGACGCTCCAGGTCAGCCCGGCCGCGATCAGCGGGGCGGTCGGGTTCCTCACCCGGATCCGCCTGATCCACCGGCGCCGCCAACCCCGCGAACGCGTCGATCGGTTCTCCCTGGGCACCGACCTGTGGTTGGGCCCGGTCACGATGGAGATCGAGGGCTACGCGGCCATGGTCGACGTACTCGACAAGGCGCGGGCCGAGGGTGCCGTGACCGGCGTCGCCGCCGACCGGGTCGACGAGACCCGCGACTTCTTCCGGTTCATGGTCGAGGCTCTCCCCCGCCTCTACGGCGAATGGCAGGCCACGCGCACCGGCAGTGCATGAGGGTCTTCTCATCCGGCTCTCACCCGACCCCCACGATGGGGCAGGATCATGGTCACCATGGGTCGATGGAAAGTGGTTCTCGCCGCGGCACTGGCGCTGCCGATGCTGGCCTACGTGGCCGGTTCGCTCGCTGCTGCCGACGACAAGCCCGGCGACCGCAGCCCGATCCGGATCGACGAGGCCCCCGCGACGTCCCCCGGGTCCACACCCGGCGGTACGACGGAACCGTCACCCACCCGCACCCCGGGCACGAAGGAGAAGCCGGACGACGACCGCCCACGAACCGTCACCCGGGTGCCCAACGACCTCGATGACGACGATGACGACGACGGACGCAACCGCGGCGGCCGGGACGACGACGATGACGACGGGGACGATGACGACGACTGATCGAGCGTCCCGGGTGCCCTGATGCGCCTTCCGACCATTGCCCATCGAGACGTCCGGCGCGGGCCGGGCGTCTCCGTGCGTGTCCGGATCACCGCAACCGTGGCCGTGCTCGTGGCCCTGGCCCTGGCCTCGGCCGGCGGCATCATCTATGCCCTGGAGTCGGCCCGTCTCGAGAGCACGGCGGCCGACCAGGCCGACCAGGAGATCGCGGAGTTCCGACAGCTGCAGCAACAGGGCACCGACCCCACGACGGCGAAGCCCTTCGCCAACGTGGAGGACCTGCTCTACGTGTTCCTCCAGCGCAATGTGCCCAGTGACGACGAGCTCTTCGCCGCCTGGTTGGACGATCGGCCCAAGTACGAGTCCACCGCAGACCACCCCGGCTTCAGCGACTCCTCGGAGTTCCGGGAGATCGTGCGCAAGCACCTGAGGGACGGCGGCTCCGAGCACCTCGACTCCCGGGCGGGCGAGATCCTGGTGACCGTGCAGCCGGTGCGCGGCAATCGCAGCAGCGGGGCTCTGGTGGTGGTGACCTTCCTCGACGACGCGCGCTCCGACCTGAACAGCCTGATGCGCACCTACGCGATCGTCTCGCTGCTTTCCCTCGGACTGATCAGTGCGCTGGCCGCCTGGCAGGCCGGCCGACTGCTGGCACCGCTGCGCGAGATGAACCGGACCGCCCGCGAGATCAGCGACACCGACCTGTCGCTGCGGCTGAGCGAGACCGGCAACGACGACATCACCGCCCTGACCCGCACGGTCAACGACATGCTGGCCCGGCTCGAGGCGTCCTTCACCAACCAGCGCGAGTTCCTCGACGCGGCCGGGCACGAGCTGAAGACCCCGCTGACCGTCCTGCGCGGGCACCTCGAGCTGCTCGACGCCGACGACCCCGAGGAGGTCGCCGAGACGCGGGCCCTGCTGCTCGACGAGGTCGACCGCATGGCTCGCCTGGTCGGCGACCTGATCCTGCTGGCCAAGAGCGCAAGACCGGACTTCGTGACCCGGAGCGCGGTCGAGCTGGGCCCGTTCACCGCGACGGTGCTGGCCAAGGCCCGCGGCCTCGGTGACCGCACCTGGACGATCGACGGCACCTCGCACCGAACCGTCCTCCTCGACGAACAGCGCATCACCCAGGCGCTGCTCCAGCTGGCCGACAACGCGGTCAAGCACACGACAGCCGGTGACACGGTCGCGATCGGCTCGGCCGACGAGGGCGACCGGATCGAGCTCTGGGTGCGTGACACCGGGCACGGCGTACGCCGCGAGGACCGCACTCGCATCTTCGACAAGTTCGCCCGCAGCACCGTGCTGCGGGGCGACGACGGGTTCGGGCTGGGGCTCTCCATCGTGCGGGCAGTCGTGGAGGCCCACGGCGGAACTGTCGCGGTGGAGGACGCCGTACCCCGGGGCGCACTGTTCCGGATCTCACTGCCCGCCGACCATCGCAGCGCACGTCCCGTCGACCCCCGCGACGATCTCTCAGTCGGCCCCCTGGTCGGCCCCGGCGTCGGCCCTGGCGACTCAGACTTCCCGACCGCCGAGATCGCGGTCACCCACCCACCTGCAGAGGACCGCTGATGGCACGCATTCTGATCGTCGAGGACGAGGCACGCATCGCCTCCTTCGTGGCCAAGGGCCTCACCGCCGAGGGGCACCAGGCCACGGTCGCCGAGGACGGGCCGACCGGTCTCGACCTGGCCCTCGGCGACGACTTCGACCTGGTCGTCCTCGACATCGGCCTGCCCGGGCTCGACGGCTTCGAGGTCCTCGACCAGCTGCGCTCCCAGGGCTCTCGGGTGCCGGTGATCGTGCTGACCGCGCGCGACTCGGTCACCGACACCGTCAACGCGCTCGAGAGCGGAGCCGACGACTACATGCCCAAGCCGTTCCGCTTCGCCGAGCTGCTGGCCCGGGTCCGCCTCCGGCTGCGTCAGCACGACGACTCGGGGTCCACCCGGGACGACGTACTCGATGCCGGACGGGTGAGCCTCGACGTCCGGACCCGTCGAGCCACCGTCGACGGCCGCCTGGTGGACCTCTCTGCCCGTGAGTTCATGCTCCTGGAGATCTTCCTGCTCAACCCCGGCCAGGTGCTCTCGCGAGAGCAGCTGCTCGACCACGTGTGGGGCTTCGACTTCGACCCGGGCTCCAACGTCGTCGACGTCTACGTCGGCTACCTGCGCAAGAAGGTCGGCAGCGACCGGATCGCCACGGTCCGCGGCATGGGCTACCGCCTGGTTCCCTGATCGACCCGTCGCCAGTTCGCGGTGACCCGTCGTGAGTTCGTCGAAGACCGCTCTTAGGACAGCCTGACCGGGCGATTCTGCCCGATCGACGGGAAACTTCGCGTCACACGGGCAGATTCACAGGCTCGCCTGTGAATCTGCCCGTGTGACGCAGCGGCGCTAGTTGATCTGCTTGGCCTGGTCGGCCCAGTAGGGCTGACGCAGCTTGAACTTCTGCAGCTTGCCGGTGGCGGTGCGGGCGAGCTCGTCGCGGAACTCGATCGACGTCGGGGCCTTGTAACCCGCGGCCTTGTCCTTGCACCACGCGATCAGCTCGGCCTCGGTGGCCTCCTGCCCGGATGCCAGCACGACCAGTGCCTTGATCGTCTCGCCCCACTTCTCACTGGGTACGCCGATCACCGCGACCTCCGCGACCGCCGGGTGCGAGAACAGCACGTCCTCGACCTCGATCGACGACACGTTCTCACCACCGGTGATGATGACGTCCTTCTTGCGGTCCTGGATGGTCAGGTAGCCGTCGTCGCCGATCACTCCGCCGTCACCGGTGTGGAACCAGTCACCGGCCAGGCAGCGCGCGGTCTCCTCCGGCTGCTCCCAGTAGCCCTCGAGCACGACGTTGGAGCGCGCCAGCACCTCGCCCTCGGCGTCGGTCGAGAGACTGACCCCGATCGCCGGGGCACCGGCCCGCACCAGCTTGGAGGCCCGCTCCTCGGGCTCGAGATCGTCCCACTCGGCGCGGGTCCGGTTGATGGTCAGCAACGGCGAGGTCTCGGTCAGGCCGTAGATCTGGATGAACTCCCATCCCAGCTCGCGCTCGACCCGGGCCACCGTCTTGGTCGGCGGCGGTGCCCCCGCCACGATGATCCGCACCTTGTCCCGCCCCGGGATCTCACCGTCCCACTCGGCCGCGGCCTCCAGTACGGCGGCCACCACGGCCGGGGCGGCGCACATCACGGTGACCCCGTGCTGCTCGACGCGTCGCAGGATCTCGGCGCCGTCGATCTTGCGGATCACCACCTGCGGCACACCCAGGCCGGCCATCGCGAACGGCATCCCCCACCCGTTGGCGTGGAACATCGGCAGCGTGTGCAGGTAGACGTCACGGTCGGTGACCCCGGCGTGCAGCCCGAAGGTGACCGCGTTGACCCAGATGTTGCGGTGCGTGATCTGGACACCCTTGGGGCGTGCGGTCGTGCCGGAGGTGTAGTTGATGCACGCGGTGGCGTTCTCGTCCGGCTCCCACGGCTGTGGCTCCACGCCTTCGGCGGCATAGATCTCGTCGTCGTCACCGATCACGATCTTGATCTCGGCCTTCACCTCGGCCAGCGACTCCTCCAGCTCCGGATCGATCAACAGCACCCGAGCACCCGAGTGCTCCACGATGTAGGAGACCTCCTCGGGACGCAGCCGGAAGTTGACCGGCACCAGCACCCGGCCGAATCCCGCGACTCCGAAGAACGAGGTCAACAGGCGCGCGCTGTTGTGCGAGACCACCGCCACCCGGTCACCGAACCCGATGCCGAGCTCATCGAGCTTGGCCGCCTGGCGCTTGGCCCGAGCCGCGATCTCGGCATAGGTCACCGACCCCTGCGACGGCGCCGGCTGGTCGGGCTCGTCGATGACGCCGACCCGGGCGCCGTAGACACCTGCGGCGCGATCGATGAAGTCGGCAACCTGGAACGGAACGAGCATGGGGCCTCCTGATGATGACGTTTCTCTCACCTTAGCCACGCCCACGCTCGGGTGGGAGAGAGCGCGGGAGCCGATGCGACCGACGGCAGTCTGACTGCGACGAATGGCAGCGACACGGCCCCGACACGGAGGCGAGCCGCGCAGAGAACGTCGTACGCCGCACGTTGGGAAGGCCGTCGCACCAAAGTCGTGGCGAGTCGTGCGACCGGGTCGTGCGAGGGGGTGGGACTGGTGCGTCGGGACGGTTTCGAACCGCCGACCGCTCGGGTGTAAACCGAGTGCTCTACCGCTGAGCTACCGACGCGCATCAAGGCGCGGGACAGACTACGCGATCGCCGGAGACGGCCCCAACATCGGCCGAAATGCGTCGCGACCGCCGGCGTCTCGGGTCACCAGCGGTCGCAACGAGGTCAATTCTGCTGCGCGCCCGGGCGCGATGTCCCAGTTTTCGTCAGAAATGGGCCAAATTGGAGATGCCGGTCCAGACCGGTGGCACTGCCCGGCGATCAGCTCGTCTCGTGCTCCGCCGCGTTGCGGTGGGCCAGCGCGTGCATCACCAGGGCGACCAGGACGATCAGGCAGAGAATCGCAGCGAGCGCGAAGGCACCGGTGATCCCGGTGTCGGTGGAGTGCCCGTCGGCCGCCAGGTTGGCAGCAAGGATGGCCCCGGAGAACGCGGTTCCGAAGGTGCTGCCGATCGTGCGCAGCACCTGGTTGAAGCTGACCGAGCTGCCGAGCTCCTCCTTCACGACACCGCGCGCGATCAACGCCGGCATCGCCGCATACGCAGCGCCCATGCCCACGCCGAGGAAGAGCATCCCGACCAGCAGCAGCCACAGCTCCGTGTGGGTGATCCACAGCAGGCACGAGGCGATCGAGATCACCGCGGCACCGATCGGCAACAGGTTGGCGAGCTTGATGCGATGGGCGAGCCGGCGCACCAGCCGGTTGGCGACCAGGCTGCCCACCGACAGCGGGAACATCACGAATCCCGCCCACACGACCGGCAGCGCCATGCCGTAGCCCGTGCTCTCGGGCGCCTGGGCGACCAGACTGCCGACCGACAGGGCGATGTACATCGTGATCCCCAGGCCGACCGCGGTTCCGTTGGCCAGCAGCACGTCACCGTGGCGCAGCACCCGCAGATTGATCAGCGGATGGCTCGAGCGGAGCTCGACGTGGACCCACGCACCGAGCAGAACCACGGTTGCGATCGAGATGCCGAGCGTTCCGGCCGAGGTCCACCCCCAGTTCTCCCCCTCGCTGATGCCGAGCAGCAGGGCACCGAGTCCGAGCCCCAGCAGCGCTGCGCCGCCGAAGTCGAAGGGCAGGCGCGGCGCGAGCTCGTCGGGGCCGTCGGGCACGACCTTGACCACGGTGGCGATCGCGGTGACCACGAAGAGTGCGGCGAACCAGAACGCCCAGTGATAGCTGGTCCGGCCAGAGATGATCCCGGTCAACGGGTAGCCGATGCCCAGACCGGTCGCCACGGTCACGGACAGCGTCGAGATGGCGGAGCGAGCGCGTGACGGCTCGACGTAGCGCCGGGCCATCGCGATGGTCACCGGCACGATGCCGTAGGTGAGGCCCTGCAGTCCTCTGCCGATCAGGAAGACGGTGAAGTTGGGCGCCACCGCAGCGATGACGGATCCGGCGAGAATGACCGCGAGCGAGACCAGCAGCAGGCGCTTCTTGTGCGGTCCGTCGCTGAGTCGGCCCATGACCGGTGTCGCGATGGCACCGACGAGCAGGTTGATCGTCAACATCCACTGGGCGGTGCTGACCGTGACCTCGAACTCCAGGGCGATCGAGGGCACCAGCAGCATGCCCAACGAGCTGACGATGGCGGTGCACAGGGCTGCGTAGACGAGTGCCGGGACCAAGCGCGATCGGAGCTCAACCACAGGCGTCAGACCAGGGCGTGCAGCTCGCGCAGGTGCTCGTCGAGATCACGGCCCTCCGGCATCGCGTTGTGCACCGCCCAGGAGATCCGGCCCTCCTTGTCGATGACGTACGACGAACGCCGGGGGCAGCCCTTGGTCTCGTCGAACACGTCATAGGCGCGGGCCACGTCGCCGTGCGGCCAGAAGTCGGCCAGCAGCGGGAAGTTCAGGCCGTCGCGGTCAGCGAACGCCCGGATCGCGTAGATCGGGTCGCAGGAGATCGCCAGGACCTCGGTGTCGAAGGTGAGGAACTCGTCGAGCCGGTCCCGGATGCCGGTGAGCTCGCCGGTGCAGACCCCGGAGAAGGCGAAGGGGTAGAAGAAGATCGCCACGGCCTTCTTCCCCCGGTAGGACGAGAGCGTGATGTCCTGGCCGAACTGGTCGCGCAGGGTGAAGTCCGGTGCGTTGTCGCCGAGTTGAAGTGGTGTCACCGAGTGCCTGTCCTAGGATTCATCGTGTTCGCGACCGAGGGGTGCTTCATGTCTGACCGTCATCTTCGCACCAGCGCTCTGGCGTTGGCATCCGGCCTGCTGCTGCTCGCGTCCGCGTGCGGCTCCGAAGGCGGGGCGACCCAACTCGATGCGTCCATGGGCGAGCCGGCAGTCTCCCCCACCCCCGACCTCGACCCGATGGCCGGTGCCCCCGTCGTGGGGTCCTGCTACAGCCTGAGCCGGAGCCAGTCGATCTCGTCGACGAACACCAACAAGCCCGTCGGCGACTGCTACCAGAAGCACAACTCGCTCACCTACCACGTCGGCCTGTTCCCGGCTGGCACCACGAGCTCGGACTTCTCGCGGGTCAGCCGCGAGTGCCAGAAGCGGCTGCCTGCGGCCACCGGCCTGAGCAAGGGCCAGCTGATCGGCTCGGTCCTGGACTGGGTCTGGTTCGAGCCCACCACCACCCAGTGGCAGGCCGGCGCACGCTGGTTCCGCTGCGACCTGGTCGCCGAGACCTCCGACAACCTGCGGCTGCTGCCGGAGACGTCGGCGTCCACGGATCTCTTCTCCGACGGCCTGACCGACCGCTACGTGCGCTGCATCCGGCGCGGCCCGGACACGAACGGAGACGGTGAGGACGACGGCATCGACGTCACCTGTGACAAGGCGCACGGCTTCCGCTGGGCGGGGTGGTTCCGGGCCAAGGACGACACGTACCCGAACCGGGCTCGTTTCGAGGAGCTGGCGAACGGCCAGTGCCCGCGCATCACCAGCACTCAGTCCTGGTGGGTCACCTGGCCGCTGGAGTCGGGGTGGAACGCCGGGGACCGGGTGATGTCCTGCTACAAGAGCACGTCGTCCTGACCCTGACCTGTCCCGGCCGGGATCGGACCAGGGGGCCCGGTCGACCCGTCACTCCCAGTCAAAGAGCTCGCGCTTGAGCACCTTGCCGGTCGCGTTGCGCGGGAGCTCCTCGATGAACACGATCTCTCGAGGCACCTTGAACCGTGCGAGGTTCGCCTTCACCCAGTCCTTGAGCTCGGACTCGTCGACCCCACCGTCTGATCCGTCGGTGACCACCACGAAGGCACGCAGTCGCTTGCCGAAGGCATCGTCGTCGACGCCGATCGCGGCTGCCTCGACGACCGCGTCGTGGCGGCAGAGACAGTCCTCGACCTCCTTGGGGAAGACGTTCTCGCCACCGGAGACGATCATCTCGTCGTCGCGGCCCTCGACGTACAGCCGGCCGGCGGCGTCGTAGCGGCCGACGTCGCCGCTGGACATCAGCCCGTCGACGACCTCCTTGCCACCACCGCCGGTGTAGCCCTCGAACAGGAGTCCGTTGCCGACGAAGATGCGGCCGGACTGACCCTGAGGGACTTCCCGGCCGTCCGGGTCGAGGATGCGTACGACGGTCGCGTGCGGCGGCTTGCCCGCACTGTCGGGTGAGGTGCGCAGGTCCTCGGGCGTGGCGATGGAGGCGTAGGCGATCTCCGTCGAGCCGTAGATGTTGTAGAGCGTGTCGCCGAACGCGTCCATCCAGTTCAGGGCCAGGTTGCCGGGCAGCGCCGAGCCGGAGGCCGCGACCACCTTGACCGAGGAGAAGTCGTACGTCGCGCGGGTCTCCTCGGGCAGCTGCAGGATGCGCTGCAGCATCACCGGGATCACGATGAACGAGTCGCACTCGTTCTCGGCGATCACCTTCAGGGCGGTCTCCGGGTCGAAGCGACGTGTGAGCACGGCCGTGGAGCCCAGCAGCATGCCGAGTGCCAGGTGCGCGAAGCCCCAGGTGTGGAACAGGGGCGCGGCGATGTGGGTCTTCCACCGCGCCTTGAGCGGCATCCGGGAGAGCAGCGAGACCGCGGCATCGATGCCGGCCTCGTTGCGAGGCGCACCCTTGGGCGTGCCGGTGGTGCCGGAGGTCAGGATGATCGTGCGGGAGTGGCGCGTCGGCGGCTTCAGGTCGGCGCTCGACCCGGCGGCGATCAGCTTCTCGACGGTGTCGTGGTCGGTCTCGGAGTCGGTCCAGGCCAGGATCCGGTTCTCGACGTGGGCCCCCTCCAGCAGCCCGGTGAACTCCTCGTCGTGGATCACCGCACCAGGCTTCTCACGGGCCAGCACGTCGACCAGCTGAGGACCGGCGAAGGCCGTGTTCAGGTAGAGCACGTCGGCGCCGAGCTTGGCCACCGCGAGGCTCGCGTCCACGAACCCGCGGTGGTTGCGGCACATGACGGCGACCCCGTCGCCCTCCGTGATGCCCCGGGCGCGCAGGCTCGAGGCGAGCGCGTTGCTGCGCCGATGGATGTCACCGAAGGTGAGGGTGCCGAGCTCGTCGACCAGACCGGGATGGTCGGGATGACGCACCGCGAGCGAGGCGAACCCGCCCGCCACGCCGGTGCCCCACGTCTGGACCGTGCGGGCCAGACGGGCCAGCTTCACCGGCGAGTAGGGCCGGACGACCCCGGACCCTGCCAGCACCTTGACGGAGGTTGCGCCCGACTTGAGGCGCTCACGACCCTGACCCATCGATGTTCCTTTCGATCCCGCCTGCTGCCTCGACCACACGTGCGACCCGGCGCCTGGCCGGGGGGTACAGGGTCAGTGGGCCGACTTCGGTGCCACGAGGCGGGTGGCCGCCCAGTCCTTGCTCACCGTGGCCGTCGTGGTCTGGGACAGCCCGGCGATCGGTGCGGCCTCGGCGATGTCGGCCGCGTCGACCGAGCGGGGACGGCCCACCTTGGGGGTCAGCAGCCAGATCACGCCGCCCCCGACGAGGTCGGTCAGCGAGTCGACGAGTGCGTCGACCAGGTCACCGTCGTCGTCACGCCACCACAGGATCACGGAGTCGACGACGTTGCCGTACTCACCGTCGACCATGTCCGCGTCGATGCAGTCCTCTATCTGCACGCGTAGGTCGTCGTCGGTGTCGGTGTCCCAGCCGAGTTCCTGGATCACGAGTCCTGGCTTGAAGCCAAGACGGTCAGCAACTCCGGCATTCTGGGCGGCCGGGCCACCCGCGGTCGAGCTCAAGAGACTCCTCCAGTCACGCGTCACGGAAATCAGGTGCACGTAGTCCACCGGACATCGCCCCGCTGCGCAACCCTTCGCCCACCGGAGCGCATCCGCGCGTCTACCACTGGGTAGATTTTCTCCCTGTGCGGTGCGTGTCAAGATGGCAACGTGACCCACACCACCAAGCCCTCGAATCCACCCGTAATTCATGAGGGTCTTCCCACTCAGTTGCCTGACATCGACCCCGAAGAGACCGGTGACTGGCTCGCGTCCTTCGATGCCATGATCGATGAGCGCGGCCGCGAACGGGCCCGCTATCTCATGCTGCGGCTGCTCGAACGAGCCCGCGAGAAGCAGGTCGGCGTCCCCGCCCTGCGCAGCACCGACTACATCAACACGATCCCGCCCGAGCGCGAACCCTGGTTCCCCGGCGACGAGGACGTCGAGCGTCGCATCCGCGCGTTCATCCGGTGGAACGCCGCCGTGATGGTCTCCGGTGCCAACCGCAAGGGCCTCGAGGTCGGCGGGCACATCGCGACGTACCAGTCGGCGGCCAGCCTCTACGAGGTCGGCTTCAACCACTTCTTCCGCGGCAAGGACCACCCCGGCGGCGGCGACCAGATCTTCATCCAGGGCCACGCCTCCCCCGGCATCTATGCCCGCGCCTTCCTCGAGGGGCGGCTCACCGAGGATCAGCTGCGCCGGTTCCGCCAGGAGGTGCAGCACGGCGTCGGCCAGGGTCTGCCGTCCTACCCGCACCCCCGCCTGATGCCCGACTTCTGGGAGTTCCCCACGGTCTCCATGGGCCTGACCGCGCTCAACGCGATCTACCAGGCGCGGTTCAACCGCTACCTCGACAACCGCGACATCACCGACACCAAGGACCAGCACGTCTGGGCGTTCCTCGGCGACGGCGAGATGGGCGAGCCCGAGTCGCTCGGCGCCATCGGGGTCGCGGCGCGCGAAGAGCTCGACAACCTCACCTTCGTGGTCAACTGCAACCTCCAACAGCTCGACGGCCCGGTGCGCGGCAACGGCAAGATCATCCAGGAGCTCGAGTCCACCTTCCGCGGTGCCGGGTGGAACGTGATCAAGGTCGTGTGGGGTCGCGAGTGGGACGCGCTCCTGGCCCGCGACGTCGACGGTGTGCTGGTCAACCAGATGAACACCACGCCCGACGGCCAGTTCCAGACCTACTCCCGCGAGAGCGGCGGCTACGTCCGCGACAACTTCTTCGGCGCCGACTCACGGTTGCGCGCGATGGTCGAGCACATGAGCGACACCCAGATCGAGAAGCTGCCGCGCGGCGGACACGACTACCGCAAGGTGTACGCCGCCTTCAAGGCCGCCTCCGAGCACGTCGGGCAGCCGACGGTGATCCTGGCCCACACGATCAAGGGCTGGACGATCGACGCCCTCGAGGGCAAGAACGCCACCCACCAGATGAAGAAGCTCACCCAGGACGACCTGAAGAAGTTCCGCGACCGGCTCTACCTGCCGCTCTCCGACCGCGACCTCGACCTGGCCTACGAGCAGACCGGCATGGCCCCGTTCTTCCACCCGGGTGCCGACTCCCCCGAGATCCAGTACATGCTCGAGCGCCGCACCACCTTGGGCGGCTCCCTGCCCAAGCGGGTGCTGCGGGCCAAGCCGCTCAAGCTGCCCGGTGACGCGATCTACTCCGAGCTCAAGCAGGGATCGGGCAAGAACAAGATCGCCACCACCATGGCCGTCGTACGCCTGCTCAAGGACTGGATGAAGGACGACGGCATCGGCCAGCGGCTCGTGCCGATCGCACCCGACGAGTACCGCACGTTCGGCATGGACGCGATGTTCCCGACCGCGAAGGTCTACAACCCCGGCGGCCAGCAGTACGAATCGGTGGACCGCAAGCTGCTGCTGGCCTACAAGGAGTCCGAGAAGGGCCAGATGCTGCACGAGGGCATCTCCGAGGCCGGTGCGATGGCCTCGGCGACCGCCGCCGGGTCGACGTACTCCACGCACGGCGAGCACATGATCCCGTTCTACATCTTCTACTCGATGTTCGGCTTCCAGCGCACCGGCGACTCCATCTGGGCGATGGCCGACCAGATGGCGCGCGGCTTCCTGATCGGCGCGACCGCCGGCCGCACGACGCTGACCGGTGAGGGGCTCCAGCACGCGGACGGCCACTCCCCGCTGCTGGCCGCCACGAACCCGGCGGTCGTCCACTACGACCCGGCGTTCGCCTATGAGGTCTCGCACATCATGAGGTCGGGCCTCGAGCGGATGTACGGCGAGGCCGACGAGAACGTGATCTTCTACATCACCGTCTACAACGAGCCGGTCTCCCAGCCGGCCGAGCCCGAGGGCGTCGACGTCGACGGGATCCTGCGTGGGATGCACCAGGTCTCGACCGGGCAGGGCGAGGGGCCGCGGGTCCAGCTGATGGCCTCCGGCGTCGGCTACCCCTGGGTCGACAAGGCCGCCCGCATGCTGGCCGAGGACTGGGGCGTGGTCGCCGACACCTGGTCGGTCACCTCCTGGAACGAGCTGGCCCGCGAGGCCGTCGCGTCCGAGCAGTGGAACCTGCTGCACCCCGGCGAGACCGGCCGCACCGCCTGGGTGACCGAGCGGCTCTCCGACGTCGAGGGCCCGATCGTGGCCGTCTCCGACTTCATGCGCGCGGTGCCGTTGCAGATCGCCCGCTGGGTGCCGGCCGACTACCGCGTGCTCGGGGCCGACGGGTTCGGCTTCGCCGACACCCGCGCGGCGGCCCGTCGGTTCTTCCACATCGACGCCGAGTCGGTCGTGGTGCAGTCACTCCAGGCGCTGGCCGACGCCGGTGAGATCGACGCCGAGCTCGTCACCAAGGCGTTCGAGAAGTACCGCATCGACGACCCGACCGCGGTCTCGGGAGTCGCCCAGGAGGGCGGCGACGCCTGATCCCACCTCGAGAGCCACGATCAGTGGAGTCGTTCCGGCACCGGTGGCCGGAACAACTCCACTGATCCGCTCCGGCGGTCGACGTACGCCGCACGCTAGCCTGCGAACGTGACTCGTCCGACCACCCAGCGCGAGAAGGCCTCCGCTCTCCTGCAGCGCGCCGCCAGCCCTCTGAGCACGGCGGCGATGGCGGGCATGGACGAGCAGAAGGCGTGGTTCCGCGACCTCTCCGCCGAGGACCGCTCGTGGGTCGGGATGATCGTGCAGGCCGGCATCCGTGGCTTCACCACCTGGTTCCGCGATCACGGCGACTCCTGGGACCTCTCCACCGAGGCGGACTCCGCGATCGCGGCCCAGGTCTTCGGCGCCGCACCACGCGCCCTGGCCGGCGTGATCACGCTCCAGCAGACCGTCGACCTGGTGCGTCTCACCATCGACGTGGTCGAGCAGAACCTCGACGAGCTGCTCGGCAAGGAGCTGGCGCCCGTCGTGCACGAAGGGCTCCTGCGCTACGGGCGCGAGCTGGCCTTCGCCACCGCCGAGGTCTACGCCCGGGCAGCTGAGGCCCGGGGCGCCTGGGACGCGAGGCTGGAGGCCCTGGTCGTCGACTCGGTGCTCCGCTCGGAGAGCGACGAGACCGTCCTCTCCCGGGCCAGCGCACTCGGTTGGGGCGCCCGGGGAGCCGTGGTCGTGGTGCTGGGCCGGGCCGCACCCGGCTCCACGGTCAACATCTTCGACGACGTACGCCGCTCGGCGCGACAGCACGACATGGACGCACTCTGCGCCGTCCAGGGTGACCGGATGGTCGTCATCCTCGGCGGTGTCGAGGCTCCGGAGGCGGCCGGTCGGGCCGTCGGCGGGCACTTCGCGGACGGCCCGTTGGTCTGCGGTCCCCTGGCCCATGACCTGGCCCATGCCCAACACTCCGCCGGCGCCGCCGAGGCCGCCTTCCGGGTGGCCACCGCCTGGCCCGACGCCCCTCGTCCGGTGGCCGCCGACGACCTGCTGCCCGAGCGGGTGCTGGCCGGTGACGAGACCGCCCGCGCCCAGCTCGTCGACGAGATCTACCTGCCGCTCACCGAGCGACCGGACACGCTGATCGCCACACTGGACATGTACTTCAGCCACGGCGGCTCGGTCGAGGGAGCCGCTCGGGCCCTGTTCGTGCACCCCAACACGATCCGGTACCGCCTGCGTCAGGCCGCCGAGATCACCGGGCTGACCCCCACCCAGCCGCGGGACGGCTACACCCTGGCCGTCGCCCTGACCTGTGGCCGGCTGGCGGAAGCCTGACCCGTCGACGGCCCCTGGGACGGATTGGTGGCCCTCAGTTCACTGACGAGTAACGAAAATTGTGGGAACCCGACAAGGAATCCCAACGGGATTTCGTGGGTGGCAGCCCCTCGGTGCTCAGGGTCCACAGGACATAGTGGACAACGTGCTCGTCATCGTCGCTCCCGGCCAAGGGGCCCAGTCCCCCGGATTCCTGACCCCCTGGCTCGAGGACCCGGTCTTCCGCGGTCGCTTCGAGTGGCTCTCCACAGTGGCCGGGCTCGACCTCGTGCACTACGGCACCGAGGCCGACGCGGAGACGATCCGCGACACCCGGATCGCGCAGCCCCTTCTGGTTGCCGCCGGTCTGGTCGCCGCCCTCGAGCTGTTCCCCTCGCCCGGCGACGCGTTCGGCAAGATCGGCGCGGTCGCCGGACACAGCGTCGGAGAGCTCACCGCCGCCGCCGGCGCCCGGGCGATCACCGCCGAACAGGCGATGGTGCTGGTCCGCGAACGCGGTCGGCTGATGGCCGACGCGGCGGCCGAACGCCCCACCAGCATGACCGCCGTCCTCGGCGGCGACCGCGACGAGGTGCTCGCCGCCCTGGCCGGGCACGGCCTGACCCCGGCCAACGACAACGGCCCCGGCCAGATCGTCGCCGCCGGAACCGTCGAGCAGCTCGCCGCGCTGGCCGAGGAGCCGCCGGCCAAGGCGCGACTCATCCCGCTCTCGGTCGCCGGCGCGTTCCACACCGACCACATGGGCGGCGCGGTCGACCGCATGGGCGCACTGGCTCGG
>NZ_BCRJ01000039.1 GCF_001552535.1 Nocardioides jensenii JCM 1364 = NBRC 14755
TTCAGGTGGGCCTGGGCCACGTCGATGTCGGTGCCGGTGAACGGCGATGCTCCGCCGTTGAGGCAGGCCCACAGCAGGCACCCCAGTGAGTAGATGTCACTGGCCGGGGTGCCGGGGGAGCCCTGACTGCGTTCGGGGGCCAGCCACGCCCAGGTGCCGGCCACCGCCCCGGTCACGGTCAGACCGAGGCTGTCACCGGTGCGGGCGATGCCGAAGTCGCACAGATAGACATGCGGTTCCGTCGAGTCCGCAGAACGGAGCAGGACGTTGGCAGGTTTCACGTCGCGGTGCACCACTCCCGCCCGGTGGGCGTCGAACAACGCGTCGGCGACCTGGGCACAGATCCGGGCGGCCAACTGCGGGGGCAGCGGGCCGCGGCTGCGCAACAGCGCCCCGAGGTCGCCACCGTCGACGTACTGGGTGGTGATGTAGACGGTGTCGTCGTGGACACCGTGGTCGAAGATCGACACGATGTGGGCCGAGTCGACCCTGGCCAGGGTCGCCGCCTCGTGCGCGAACCGCTCCCGGAAGCTGGTGTCCGAGGCGAGCTGCGGCCACATCACCTTGAGCGCCACGGTGCGGTTCAGCTCGGTGTCCGTGGCCAGGTGGACGACGCCCATGCCGCCGCTGCCGAGCTGACGCTCGATGCGGTAGCGGCCGAACCTCGCGCCCACGGTGCCGGGGGTCATGCGATCTCGTCCAAGGCGTCGGGACTGTAGCCGCAGTCAGGGCAGGAGACCCAGTGGGTGAACGGGTCGAAGCCGGTGTCATTGCCGAGAGCGACACGGATCTCGGCGCGGCCGTCCACCTCGGGCACCATCACGATGTCGGTGCGCCGGTCTCCGTTGACGTCGGAGGCGACCAGGATCGCCCCGTCGCCGTGGTCCTTGGGGTCCCGGATGCGCGGGCCACGGGCGAACCCGTCGTCGCCGTCCGGGGTCCAGATGCGCACGTCGGAGGTCTCGTAGTCGGGGACACGGACCACCAGCGACGCGACGTCGTCCCCGTCGTTGTCGACGGCGGCCAGGGCGATGTCGCGCGACGACCCGTCCACCCGCGGAGCTCTGGTCGAGGGGACGAAGCGCCCGCCGGTGGAGGTCAGCATGGCGATGCGGCCGTCGTACTCGATGCGCTTGCCGGCAAAGCTCTGCCCACCCGCGACCACACCGGCGACGTCGTCGTCGCCGTCACCGTCGAAGTCCCCGAGCGCCAATGTCTTGCCGTCGGACTCGAGCGGAGCGGTGCCCCAGTCGACGGCTCGGGTGAAGGTCCGGCCCCGGTTGAGTGCCACCCGAAGCTGGAGGGGTGCGTCGTAGTCCGGTGCGGCGCCGAACATGAAGTCGGCACGACCGTCACCGTTGAAGTCGCCGGCGGCGGTGAGGCTGCCTGTGGGGTCCACTCCGTCGATACGGTAGCCCGCGGTGCGGCCCGTGGCGAACGTGACGAAGATGACGGCCGACTTGACCTCCGCGGTGTCGTCCGCGCCGTCGCCGTCGAAGTCCGCCCGGAGCGTCGAGACGGACCCGGTGCCGGCGTCGGGCCCACGAACCTGGCCGTCGGCGGCACCGGAGAAGAGAATCGTGCGGGGGGCGGTGTCGAAGTCGAGCAGCTGGAGGTCGCCGTACCCGTCTCCGTCGAGGTCGCCGACGATCGCCTCGGGTTCGGGAGGCGTCGTGGGTGTGCTCGGTGACGGCTTCGCCGTCGGCTGGTCCGCACCGTGGTCGCCGGTGGCCCACCAGATGCCGGCCCCGGTCAGGGGAACCAGCACGAGCAGGGCCGCGAGCGCCGGCAGCCAGCGTCGACGACGGCGACGCGGCGTCGTCACCCTGGGCGCGTAGGTGTCGACGTCGGAGGCGTCGAAGCCGGCAGGTGCGAGATCGGCCAGGGCACGCAGGTCGCGGGCCATGAGGTCGGCCGACGGATAGCGCCGGGCCGGGTCCTTGGCCATCGAGCCGGCCAGGATGCGGTTCAGCAGTCGGGCAGCAGGGTCGGTGCCGTTGAACTGCGGCACCGGGGCGTTGCGATGCGCGAGCGCAACCTGCACGTCGGTGCCCGAGTACGGCGGCTGCCCGGTCACCGCCGCCCAGACCAGGCAGCCCAGGGCGTAGATGTCGCTCGAGGGAGTGGCCGGAGCCCCGAGGGAGCGCTCCGGGGCCAGGTAGGCCCAGGTGCCGGCCACACCGCCGGCCATGGTCAGGCCCTCCTGCTCGGTCTGCGCGATGCCGAAGTCGCACAGGTAGGCCTGCTGCTTGGGGTGGTCGGGGTCGCGGACCAGGATGTTGGCCGGCTTCACGTCACGGTGCACGATGCCGGCGCGGTGAGCATCGTCCAGGGCCGCGGCAATCTGCGCGGCGACGGCGGCCGCCATCGGCGGCGGCATCGGGCCACGCCGGTCGACCAGCTGACCGAGGTCCCCGCCGGCGATGAACTGGGTGGCGATGAACGGGACGCCGTCCTGCTCGCCGTGCTCGAAGATCTGCGTGATGTGCGGCGAGTTCAGGCGAGCCAGGGCATCGGCCTCGCGGTGGAACCGCTCCAGGAACTCCTCTGACCCGGCGAGCTCGGCCGACATCACCTTGAGGGCGACCGCGCGGCCGAGTCGGGTGTCGTGGGCGAGGAAGACCATGCCCATCCCACCTCGGCCGAGCAGTCGGTCGAGGTGGTAGCGGCCGAACTCCTGGCCGACCTTCGGTGGGGTCACAGCGCCCGTCCGATCATGTGCCAGGACTCCTTGCAGTCCTTGTTGAGGCACTCGGGTGCGGCCCAGCGGCGTGGCTCGCTGAAGCTGGTCCCGGTCGAGGTCGCCACGTCGATCGTGACCGCACCGCCCTCGGCGGTGTGGAGGAGGACCGCGTCGGCGAGACCGTCACCGTTGACGTCGGAGGTGATCATGCGGTTGCTGCCCTCATCGGGGTCTGCGCCGGGATCGTTCGCCCAGGTGACGCCGGCCGAGACCTCGCCGTCCTCCACCTCGAAGACCTGCAGGGTGCTCGACTTCGCGGTGGCGTGGACGACGATCTCGTCGGTGCCGTCGCCGTCCACGTCGGCGACCTCGAGGGGCGAGGAGTACTCCTCGTCGCCGGTCACCGCGCGTCGCGAGCTGGCGGTGCCGAAGGAGTCGGCGTCAGAGATCATGACCTGCAGTTGCGGTGTGAGGTGCGGCCTGTCCTTGGTGGGCCTGGGCAGTCGACGCAGGACGAGGTCGGCGTCGCCGTCGCCGTCGATGTCTCCGGCGCTGAGGTATTCGCTGTAGTCCAACCAGCCCGGCACCACACCCCACTGCTCCGGATCGGTGAATCCCTCGTCGGAGCTGAGCGCGACCTCGACGATGAGGTCGGTCCGGGCGGCGTCGGGGTCCCGGCCGTAGGACAGGACCAGGTCGTCGCGGCCGTCGCCGTTCACATCGGCCAACAGCGGATAGGCCTCCTCACGGTTGGCCTTCTTCGGAAACTCCGCCTCCGAGCGAGTGCCGTCGGCGGCCAGGATCTCCGCGGACAGCGCGTTCGTCTCGAGGTTCTCGTCGACACCGACCACGTCGACCAGGCCGTCACCGTCGACGTCTCCGCTCACGCTCAGGCCCTCGGTCTGGGTGCGGCGGACCGGCGTGCCGAACCTCGTGCCGTCGGAGGTGAACAGGAAGTCGCGACCCTCCTTGTAGGCGTCGCCGAAGTTGTACCAACGGACGAGGACGTCGCCCTTGCCGTCTCCGTCCACGTCACCGAGGATCGCTGCCGGCTCATCCGAGTCGCCGGGCTCGTCGTCCTTCTGCCACACCGCGTACGCCGTACCGGCGGCGGCGAGCAGGGCGACCGCGACGGCGACCGGGAGCCAACGCCGACGCCCACGCCGGGCATGCGGCGCGCCGCCGGTGCCGGAGCGCACGGCGGTGCCGGTGTCGGTCGGCACGGTGGTCGAGGGGGCGGGCGCGACCAGGGCTCGGTCGCCGAACCGGGTGAGCGAGAGGAGGTCGGTGCGGAACTCCTCGGCGGTCGCGTAGCGGTCACCCGGGTTCTTGGCCAGTGCCCGGGCCAGCACCGCGTTGACCCGGGCCGTGACCGCGTCGTCGCCCACGAACTGGGGCACGGGCTGCTGCACCTGGGCCAGGGCCACCTCGACGTCGGAGCCGCCGTACGGCGCGTGACCGGTGAGCGTCGCCCACAGCACACAGCCGAGGGCGTAGATGTCGGAGGCCGGGGTGCCCGGATCGCCCTTGGTGCGTTCGGGAGCCAACCAGGCCCAACTGCCGGCGACGCCGCCGGTCCGGGTCAACCCGGTGGTGCCGGTGTGGGCGATGCCGAAGTCGCACAGGTAGGCGAAGGGCTCGGATCCGCGGTCGCGCAGCAGCACGTTGGTGGGCTTGACGTCTCGGTGCACGACGCCGGCGCGGTGGGCGTCGTCGAGCGCTCCGGCGATCTGGGCGCAGAGCGTGGCGGCGCGGGTCAGCGGCAGTGGGCCCTCGTCGCGCAGCACGTCGCCCAGGTCACCGCCGCGCACGAACTGGGTGGAGATCCACGGGACGCCGTCCTCGACGCCGTGGTCGTGGATGGTCACCACGTGCGGGGAGTCGAGCCTGGCCATCACGTCGGCCTCGCGCTCGAAGCGTTGGGTGAACTCGTCGTCACCGTGCAGGCGGCCGGCCATCACCTTCAACGCGACCGTGCGGTTGAGCCGGGTGTCGGTGGCCCGGAAGACCACGCCCATGCCGCCCATGCCGATGCGCTCTTCGATCAGGTAGCGCCCGAAACGACTGCCGGGTGAGGGGGAGTTGAGGTTCATGTCGCGCTTCGGGTCACAGTCCGTCAGGGCACCCGGCCGGCGGGTGCTGTGGGTCGCTGATGCAGGCGTAGTAGCTCGGGAGCGGCGGCTCGGTGTCCGGTCGGGGGAACAGCAGGTCGGGGTTCTGTGCGGTGGCGAGCAGGGTGTCGCCCGTGATGCGCACCTTGGACTTCAGCTTGTCGATGGCAGCGGATGCGGGCACTCGCTGGATCCGTTCCCCGACGGAGATCTCCGGCCGTCCGGTGGTCAGGTCGCCGGGAATGGAGACCCGGTGCGACAGCTCGGTGCTGCCGTCGATGTGGAACCAGGTCTCGAGGGCGACGGTGCCGTCGGCGGCGGTGAGCAGCCGGCAGGCCGACAGCTCGCTGTTGAGGTCCTTGCACGTCGCGGTCAGGGCGTACTTGTCGTCCGAGGGGATGTGGGAGACCCGCAGGCTGACCGAGTAGTCCTTGCTCCTGCTGTCGACGGTCCACTGGGTGGCGATGTCCCACTCGCTCGGGTCGAGGTCTCGGGGCATGCCGTCGACGATGTTGCCCTGCGTCACGCTCCAGGTGTGGGCCTTCGGATCTTCGGGGGTCCCGGCAGGGAACAGGGCGACGATCGCGTCCGTGAGAACGGCGGCTCGCGACCCCGGCTCATCGGTGTCGGTGGGATCCGTCGTGGCGCTGGTCGTCTCGGTGGTCGTGTCGGTCGCCGGGGTGTCCGAGGTCGCACCGCTGCTCGGGTCGTCGGCACCGGGGTTGCTGTCGTCGTCGTTCTGCGCGATCGCCCACACGGCGCCCCCGACACCCAGGGCGATCACGAGTGCGGCGCAGGCCGCGATCAGGGCACCGCCCTTGCGTGGCCTCCGTGGAGCAGGTGGTGGCAGGGGTCGCGGCCCGTCGGCCAGGAGGGCCGCGCGGAACTCGCCGGCACTGGCGAACCGCTGGGTCGGGTCCTTGGCCATCGCTCGTTCCAGGACGGTGTTGAGGTGGCGGGCGTCGACCCCGGGTAGTTGTCTCACCGGAGCGTTCACGTGCGCCTGCGCCACCTGCAGGTCCGAGCCGGCGTACGGCGCATCACCGGTGAGGCACGCCCACAACACGCATCCGAGGGCGTAGATGTCGCTGGCCGGGGAGGCGGGGGCGCCGTTGAGTCGTTCGGGGGAGAGGTAGGCCCAGGACCCGGCGACCGCACCCGTCGCGGTCTGACCGTGCTGCCCGGGCAGGTCGCCGGCCTGCGCGATACCGAAGTCGCAGAGATAGGTGAACAGTGAGGGCGCATCGGGATCGCGCACCAGCACGTTGGCCGGTTTGACGTCGCGGTGCACGATGCCGCTGCGGTGGGCGTCGTCGAGCGCCTCGGCCAGTTGGCCGACCAGTGCCACCGCTGCCGGGCGGGGCAGCGGACCGCGGCTCCGCAACAGGGCGCCCAGGTCGCCGCCACCGACGAGCTGGGTGGCGATGTAGGCCGAGCCGTCGTGCTCGCCGTGCTCGAAGATCGACACGATGTGCGGCGAGTCGAGCCGGGCGAGGATCGAGGCCTCCCGCTGGAAGCGGGCGGCGAACCCGGGGTCCCCGGCGAGGTTGGAGGAGACCACCTTGAGTGCCACGCGCCGGCCTAGCCGGGTGTCCGTGGCAGCGAAGACCACACCCATGCCGCCAGAGCCCAGCCGCGACTCGATGCGGTAGGGCCCGAAATTGCTGCCAGGAGTCAACATGTCGGGCCCATCTTGCCTCACGCGGATCCCGCAGACGCCCATGCACCACGCGGTGAGCGGTCGGTAGGATCACCGCCCGTGAAGACTCTCGTCATCGGCACCGGCGGCCGCGAACACGCCCTCGTTCTCGCACTCGCCAACGACCCGGGGGTCACGGAGGTGCACGCGGCGCCGGGCAACCCGGGCATCGCTGCCGATGCCACCCTCCATGCGGTCGACCCCATGGACGGTGCCGCCGTTGCCGAGCTGGCCGTCGAGATCGGTGCGGACCTGGTCATCGTCGGACCGGAGGCGCCGCTGGTCGCCGGAGTCGCCGATGCGGTGACCGGACGGGGCATCACCTGCTTCGGGCCGACCCTGGCCGCCGCGCGACTCGAGGGATCGAAGGCGTTCAGCAAGGAGGTGATGGCCGCGGCCGGTGTGCCGACCGCCGGTTCGCTCACCTGCACGACCCCGGATGAGGCCGCGGCCGCGCTGGACGCGTTCGGGGCGCCGTACGTCGTCAAGGACGATGCGTTGGCTGCCGGCAAGGGAGTGGTCGTCACCGGCGATCGCGACGAGGCCCTGGCCCACGCGGCCACCTGCGGCACCGTGGTGGTCGAGGAGTTCCTCGACGGTCCCGAGGTGTCGGTGTTCGCGGTCTGCGACGGCGCCACCGCCCACGCCCTGCGCCCGGCCCAGGACTTCAAGCGCATCTTCGACGGCGGTCGCGGCGCCAACACCGGCGGGATGGGGTCCTACACCCCGCTCACCTGGGCGCCCGGCGACCTCGCCGCGACGGTGCTCGAGACCGTCGTGCAGCCCACCCTCGACGAGATGGTTCGCCGCGGTACGCCGTTCCGCGGCTGCCTCTATGTGGGGCTCGCGCTGACCGAGGCCGGACCGAAGGTGATCGAGTTCAACGTGCGCTTCGGCGACCCCGACATCCAGCCGGTGCTGGCCACGCTCGAGTCGCCGTTGGGCGAGCTGCTGCTCGCTGCCGCCCAGGGCCGGCTCGCCGAGGTGCCCGCCCCCACCTTCCGTGACGACGCCTGCGTCACCGTGGTGCTGGCCTCCGCCGGCTATCCGGAGTCATCGTCGAAGGGTGACGTGATCACCGGTGTCGGTGCGGCCAACGGCGTCAACGATGTCGACGTGATCCATGCGGGGACGGCGATCGTCGACGGATCGCTGGTGACCGCCGGCGGCCGGGTGCTCGCCGTACGCGCCGTGGGTTATGACGTCGACGACGCTCGGGCGCGGGCCTATGCGGCTGCCGACCTGATCACGTTCGAGGGCATGCAGCGTCGCAGCGACATCGCCGCCGAACCGCTCGGTGTGGTCGAGGGTGCCGCCGCACGCGACTGATCCTGCGGATGACCGTGCGCGACTGTCTCTCGCCCGGGCGCATGATTCGGGAGGTCCCGCCACCCGTGGGAGAATCTGGCCTCGTGACCGTCCCCAACGTCCTCGCCACCCGCTATGCCGCCGCCGACCTCGCCGCGATCTGGTCCCCCGAGCACAAGATCGTGCTCGAGCGCCAGCTCTGGATCGCCGTGCTCAAGGCCCAGAAGGACCTCGGCATCGACGTGCCCGACGGTGTCGTCGAGGCCTACGAGAAGGTCGTGGACCAGGTCGATCTCGACTCCATCGCCGCCCGTGAACGGATCACCCGCCACGACGTGAAGGCCCGCATCGAGGAGTTCTGCGCGCTGGCCGGCCACGAGCACATCCACAAGGGAATGACGTCTCGCGACCTCACCGAGAACGTCGAGCAGCTCCAGGTGCGCCAGTCGCTCGAGCTGCTCCGCGACCGCGGCATCGCCACCTTGGCCCGGCTGGCCCGGCTGGCCACCGAGCACGAGACCACCGTGATGGCCGGCCGCTCCCACAACGTGGCGGCCCAGGCCACCACTCTCGGCAAGCGCTTCGCCACCGTCGCCGACGAGATGCTGGTCGCGATCACCCGCATCGAGGAGCTGCTGGCCCGCTACCCGCTGCGCGGCATCAAGGGCCCGATGGGCACCGCCCAGGACATGCTCGACCTGCTCGACGGCGACGCCGCCAAGCTGGCCGACCTCGAGTCCCGGGTGGCCGCCCACCTCGGCTTCGACAACGTGCTCACCTCCGTCGGCCAGGTCTACCCGCGCTCGCTCGACTTCGAGGCCGTCTCCGCCCTCGTGCAGCTGGTCGCCGGCCCGTCCAACCTGGCCACCACGATCCGGCTGATGGCCGGCATCGAGCTGGTCACCGAGGGCTTCAAGGAGGGCCAGGTCGGCTCCTCGGCGATGCCCCACAAGATGAACACCCGCTCGTGCGAGCGGGTCAACGGCCTCGCCGTCATCCTGCGCGGCCACCTCTCCATGGTCGGCGAGCTGGCCGGTGACCAGTGGAACGAGGGCGACGTCTCCTGCTCGGTCGTACGCCGGGTGGCCCTGCCCGACGCGTTCTTCGCCGCCGACGGGTTGTTCCAGACCTTCCTCACGGTGCTCGACGAGTTCGGTGCGTTCCCGGCTGTGATCCAGCGCGAGCTCGACCGCTACCTGCCGTTCCTGGCCACCACCAAGGTGCTGATGAGTGCCGTGCGCAACGGCGTCGGGCGTGAGACCGCTCACGAGGCGATCAAGGAGAACGCGGTCGCCGTGGCCCTCGAGATGCGTCAGGGGCTGGCCGCCAACGACCTCTTCGACTGGCTTGCCGCCGATGAGCGGTTGGGCCTCACCAAGGACCAGATCGCCGCCCTGGTGGCCGATCCGATCGCCTTCACGGGTGCGGCGGTGGAGCAGACCCAGGCCGTCGTACGCCGGATCGCCGACGTGGTCGCCGAGCACCCCGAGGCGGCGGCCTACGCCCCCGGCGACATCCTCTGACCATGTGATCGGAGCCTCGTCACAGGTTGCGTCATCGCTGGCAACCTGAAACGGTCAATGGGTTTTGACCCTTACGTCGAGGAGGCGCACTCCACAGTGACAGCCCAGCAAGATCCACCGCACTCCGCTTCCGAAGGTGTGGACCAACCCCACCCTGCCCTCGACTTCACTGCCGAGGTGGAGGCGGCCCAGGACACCTCCAAGCTCGACAAGGTCGTCTTCGGTGTCACCGCCGCGATCGCCATCGGCTTCCTGATCTGGGGCTTCGTCAGCACGGCGTCCCTGAACTCGTCGTCCTCCGATGCGCTCAGTTGGACGATGGAGTACCTCGGCTGGTTCTTCGTGATCACCGCGTCGGGCTTCGTGATCTTCGTGATCTGGCTGGCCCTCGGAAAGTATGGCCACATCCCGCTCGGCCGCGACGGCGACGAACCCGAGTTCCGGACCTCGTCGTGGATCGCGATGATGTTCTCCGCCGGCATGGGCATCGGCCTGATGTTCTACGGCGTCAGCGAGCCGCTCACCTTCTTCGCCGGTGACGCGACCAACCCGAAGGAGCCCGCTGGCATCCCCGGCACCGAGAATGCCGATCAGGTCGAGCTCGCGCGACAGGCGATGGCCCAGACGCTGTTCCACTGGACCCTGCACCCGTGGGCGATCTATGCCGTGGTCGGTCTCGCCATCTCGTACGGCGTCTTCCGCAAGGGCCGTCTGCAGCTGATCAGCTCGGCCTTCGAGCCGCTGCTCGGCAAGCACGTGCACGGCCCCATCGGCAAGGTCATCGACATGCTGGCGATCTTCGCCACCCTGTTCGGGTCGGCCGCCTCCCTGGGGCTCGGTGCCCTGCAGATCAAGGAGGGCGTCATGATCGTCGGGGGGATCAACGAGATCGGCAACGCCGTTCTGGTCGGCATCATCGTCTTCCTGACGATCTGCTTCATCCTCTCCGCGGTCTCGGGTGTCTCCAAGGGGATCCAGTACCTCTCGAACATCAACATGGTGTTGGCCCTGGTGTTGGCCCTGTTCGTCTTCTTCGTCGGCCCGACGATGTTCATCTTGAACTTCCTGCCCAGCGCCATGGCCGAATACGGCCAGTTGATGCCGCAGATGGCCGGCCGGGTCAACGGCCAGGGCGCTTACACCGAGTCCTGGCTGACCTTCTACACGGTCTTCTACTGGGCCTGGTGGATCTCGTGGACGCCCTTCGTGGGCATGTTCATCGCGCGCATCTCGCGAGGCCGTACGATCCGTCAGTTCGTGACCGGTGTGCTGCTGGTGCCGAGCATGGTCAGCCTGGTCTGGTTCGCCATCTTCGGAGGCGCCGCGATCAAGTTCCAGATGCTCTTCGAGAGCGACCCGAAGAACCATGACGCCGTCTTCACGGGTGGGGCCGAGGCCCAGCTGTTCAACACTCTGGACCAGCTGCCGTTCTCGACCATTGCCACGGTGCTGGTGATCATCCTGGTCGGCATCTTCTTCGTGTCCGGCGCCGACGCGGCCTCGATCGTGATGGGGTCGCTCTCCCAGCACGGCGCCCTGGAGCCCAAGCGGCTCCCGGTCATCTTCTGGGGCGTGGCCACCGGTGCCGTCGCAGCGGTGATGCTGCTCGTCGGTGGAGACGAGGCCCTCAACGGGTTGAAACAGATCACGATCGTCGCCGCGGTGCCGTTCGTCTTCGTGATGGTGGGCCTGTGCGTCTCGCTGGTCAAGGACCTGTCCCACGACCCGCTGATCGTCCGTTCGGAATATGCCCGTCAGGCGGTGCACGACGCCGTGGTCACCGGTGTCACCGAGCATGGCGACGACTTCGTGATCGCGATCGAGGAGGCCGAGCCCGTCCCCGAGACCGAGTCGGATGACGACGTTGACGCGGTCGACCGCGCGCAGTCGGCCGACCGGAGCGGCGGTTCCGACCCGGTCTAGCTCCTCGGCGGCAGCGCGGGAACGGACAACGGGCCGCGACACACCGACGTACCGGTGTGTCGCGGCCCGTTTCGTGTTCGGTGCGGGCTCGCCAGGTCAGGTCGCGGGCTTGACGTCCATCACGACGTCGAACTCCAACAGGTCCGCGCCGGAGGCCACCGGCTTGCCGTGCTCCCCGGAGTGGGCGGCGCGGGCGTCTCCGTCGCGCCAGGCGGCGAAGGACTCCTCGTCCTCCCATTGCGTCACCACGAAGTAGCGCTCCTCGCCGGCGGTGGGACGCAGCAGCTGGAAGCCGAGGAACCCGGGGGAGCTCTCCACGGTTCCCGCTCGGGCGGCGAAGCGCCGTTCGAGCTCGGCATGAGCCTGCGGGGGGACGTTGATGGCGTTGATCTTCACGACGGGCATGCCTCTGACACTATCGGCCCCGTTTCAGACCAGGGCCTCGCCCTCGTGGGTGGCCAGCTTGCGGGCCACCTCGGTCCAGTCGGCGTGCCACACGTCCTCGGGCCCGGGTGGGAGCATCTCGTCCCACTCGACCGCCATGCTGCCGAGGATGATCGGGAACCGGTCGGGCCGCGCGATGAACCACAGGTGCAGGTGGGCGCCACCGTCGCCCCAACGGCAGACGTGGACCCGTCCGATGTTGGGCAACCCGGCCATGATCCGCGACAGGCGCACCTGCAGCTGCCCGTACTCGGCGGCCATCTCCTCGTCGAGGTCATCGCCGTCGAGGTGTTCGACCGGGTGCAGCCACAGCATCAGCGGAAGCCCGGTCGGCGCCTTGCCGCGGGTGACCTTCCAGTGTTCGTTGCGCCAGATCACCAGCTCGTCGCTGCCCTCGGCGCAGGTCCAGCAGGGCTTCCCGCCCTCTCCGTTGCGCGGCTCCTCGACAGCGACGGGAGGGGTGAGCACCTTCGGCTGCAGCGCGCCGTCGACCAGCTCCCAGGGGAAGATGTCCCACTCGCCGACCGGCGGCATCGGCAGCCGCCCGCTCTCGTCGACGGCTGCGACGACGCGGGCGTAGATCTCTTCACTCGTCTGCGGCATGGACCCAGCCTGCCATGTGCTCGCCGGGGCACGAGGCTCGGATCGGGTGGGTCCGCCCGGCCGGCCACGACGTACGACGGCACCGCGGCCGAGCCGCCCCCACCGGCACCGCCGCGCTGGAAGCGGATGGTCGCGATCTTCCTGCCATGGATCACCGGACGGATGTCGTGGTGGCTGCACCGGTGAGCGCCGATAGGCTCGGGCCATGCTGAACATCCCGGAAGCGCCCGCCATCGACGGCACCACGCACCTGCACTCCGGCAAGGTCCGCGACCTCTACGGCATCGATGCCGGTGAGTTCGCCGGCCACCTGCTGATGGTGGCGAGTGACCGGATCAGCGCCTACGACTTCGTGCTCAGCTCCACGATCCCCGACAAGGGCGAGATCCTCACCCGGATGTCGCTGTGGTGGTTCGACGAGCTCGGCGCCGACCACCACGTGGTCTCCACCGATGTTCCCGAGTCGGTGAAGGGGCGAGCCGTGATCTGCGAGAGCCTCGAGATGTTCCCGGTCGAGTGCGTCGCCCGTGGCTACCTCACCGGCTCCGGTCTGCGGGAGTACGCCGACTCCGGCGAGGTGTGCGGCATCGCCCTCCCGGCCGGCCTCGAGGACGGCAGCCGACTGCCCGAGCCGATCTTCACACCGGCCACCAAGGCCGAGGTGGGCGACCACGACGAGAACGTCTCCTTCGACGCGGTCGTCGCCGCGATCGGCGCCGAGGATGCCGCGGCCCTGCGCGACCAGACTCTCGACATCTACGGCCGCGCCGAGGCGATCGCCCGCGACCGAGGGATCATCCTGGCCGACACCAAGTTCGAGTTCGGTCGCCGCGAGAACGGCCTGATCGTGCTCGCCGACGAGGTGCTCACCCCCGACTCGTCACGGTTCTGGCCGGCCGACGAGTGGCAGCCCGGCCGTCCGCAGCCCTCCTACGACAAGGACGTCATCCGCAACTGGCTGACCTCACCGGCTTCCGGGTGGGACCGCACCTCGGGCGAGCAGCCACCGGTGCTGCCCGACGAGGTGGTCGAGCTGACTCGCTCGAAGTACATCGAGGCCTACGAGCGGCTGACCGGCAACACCTGGTGACGTTCAACCTCGACGTCGATGTCGCCCGGCCACCTGCGGAGGTGTTCGCGTGGCTGGCCGATCTGCGCAACCGGCCCCGTTGGCAGGCCAGCCTGCGGGGGATCGAGCTCGCCGGTGAGCCGCCGTACGGCGTGGGCACCCGGTGGATCGACGTGACCTGGCCGGGGGTGCGTCCCCGCATGGAGGTCACCGGCTTCGAGCCGGGCATGTGGTGGGCCGAGCAGGGCAGGTGGCACGGGCTGGTCGTCGACCTCGTCCTCGAGTTCCTCCCGAGCGGTGCCGGTACGACGGTGCGGGCCACGGCCTCGACGCACGCACCAGGCTGGCGTCGTCCGCTCGGCTGGGCACTCGATCGCATCGGCCCGGTGGCCGCGCGTGACGACCTGCGCCGGGCCGCCCGGCTGCTCGAGGGCTGAGGACGCGACCGCACGGTTTCGTCGCGACCTGCGTGGGCCGGTGCACGGTCCCGGTCACGTGGCTCCAGGGGAGTCGTGATGCGGTGCCGCGGTCGGGCCCCGGCTGTCCACCCGGTCAGCCGAGCGTTCGACCGTGACTGCTGCTGGATAGGGTCTGCGGCATGAGTGAGGCCGCCGCGACCACCGCCCTGCCCGTCGTCGAGATGTGGACCGACGGGGCCTGCAAGGGCAACCCCGGAGTCGGGGGGTGGGGGGCGTGGATGCGCTCCGGCGGCCACGAGCGGGAGCTGTTCGGCGGCTCGCCGCTGACCACCAACAACCAGATGGAGCTGCAGGCCGTCATCGAGGGACTGACCGCGCTGACCCAGCGGTGCGAGGTCACCCTGCACGTCGACTCGACGTACGTCATGAACGGCATGAAGTCGTGGATTGCTGGCTGGAAGCGCAACGGCTGGAAGACCTCGGCCAAGAAGCCGGTCAAGAACGTCGAGCTCTGGCAGGCCCTCGACGAGCAGGTCAACCGCCACGAGGTGCACTGGGTGTGGGTCAAGGGTCACGCCGGTGACCCGGGCAACGAGCGTGCTGACGAGTTGGCCAACAAGGGTGTCGAGCTCGTTCGTTCCGGCGTCCAGTGATCCGGTCCGGAATCGGAGACGTGTCTGTGACGGGGCGCACACCGGCAGGCTAGGTTTTGCGCATGCTGAATCTCGCCTCGCTCCTGGACGACTCCGCCCGCAAGTACGCCGATCGCGACGCGATCATCCTCGGTGAGACGAGGTTGACCTACGCGCAAGTCAACGGCGCCGCCAACCAGGTGGCGAACCTGCTCGTCGAGCGTGGCGTGCAGCCGGGCGACAAGGTGGCGCTCAGCTGCCCGAACCTGCCGTACTTCTCGATCGTCTACTACGGCATCCTCAAGGCCGGCGCGACGGTCGTCCCCCTCAACGTGCTGCTCAAGGGCCGCGAGATCGCCTACCACCTCGACGACTCCGACGCGGTGGCGTACTTCTGCTTCGAGGGCACCCCCGACCTGCCGATGGCGCAGGAGGGCTCGGTCGGCTTCGAGCAGACGCCCGGCTGCACGCGGTTCTTCGTGATCACCGCGGACCCCGCGGCGGGGTCGCCGATCGAGGGCGTCGAGACCTTGGGCCAGGCGCTGGCCGGGAAGTCGCCGGTCTTCGAGACCGTCGCCACCGAGGCCGACGACACGGCGGTGATCCTCTACACCTCCGGAACCACCGGACAGCCCAAGGGCGCGGAGCTGATGCACCGCAACATGCACTCCAACGCGACGGCGTCCGAGGAGCTCTTCGACGCCGAGGTGGACCGTCCCGACACCTACCTGTGCGTGTTGCCGCTCTTCCACTCGTTCGGGCAGACCGTGATCCAGAACGGGGCCTTCGCGTTCGGCGGCACGGTCGTGATGCTGCCGCGCTTCGAGGCCCAGGCGGCCCTGGGCTTGATGCTCAAGGAGAAGGTCACCTTCTTCGCCGGGGTGCCGACGATGTACTGGGGGCTCCTCGGTGCCCTCGAGGACGGCGTCGACGTCTCGGCCATCGCCAAGAACCTCCGGGTCGCCGCGGCCGGCGGCTCGGCACTGCCGGTCGAGGTGCACAAGGACTTCGAGGCGAAGTTCGGAGTCACCATCCTGGAGGGCTACGGCCTCTCCGAGACCTCGCCGGTGGCCAGCTTCTCGCCCTGGGGACGCGAGGTGCGCGTCGGCTCGATCGGCGTACCGATCCCTGGTGTGGAGATGAAGCTGATCGACGCCGAGTGGAACGAGCTCGAGCCCGGCGACGACGTGGTGGGCGAGATCGCGGTCAAGGGGCCGAACATCATGAAGGGCTACTACGCCCGCCCCGACGCCACGGCCGAGGCGATCCACGACGACTGGTTCCGCACCGGCGACCTCGGTCGCAAGGACGCCGATGGCTACTACTACATCGTCGACCGTTCGAAGGACATGATCATCCGCGGTGGCTTCAACGTCTATCCGCGTGAGATCGAAGAGGTGCTGATGACCCACGACGCGGTCTCGTTGGCGGCGGTGATCGGCGTCCCCCACGAGAGCCACGGCGAGGAGATCAAGGCGTTCGTGATCCGCAACCCCGGGGCGACCACCACCGAGGCCGAGCTGATCGCGTGGGGCAAGGAGCAGATGGCCACCTACAAGTACCCACGCATCGTCGAGTACGTCGACGCGTTGCCGATGACCGCGACCGGCAAGATCCTCAAGCGCGAACTCAGCTGACGTAGGTCAGGTCGTCGACCAGCCACGCGCTGTCCTCGTTGACCAATGAGACGAGGAGCCGCTGGGTGCGGTCGACCGGCTTGCGCGCGGTCCTGTTCGTGACGGTGCCCGTCGTGGCGACCAGGACGGTGGCGCGGTCGCCGGAGAGGTCCTTGACCGCGGCCGCGGTCACCTCGGCCTGCATGACGCTCCGGTTCGCGCGGAGGAGCTTCTTCAGGCTGGGCAGTCCCTCGGTGTAGGTCTCACGGAAGCGACCGGTCGACAGCTCCGTCACCTTCTCGGTGTCGGTGTCCATCGTGCGGTGGTCGATGTTGTTGAACGCGGTGGCGAACTCGCTCGCGGCGTCGGCCACCTCGGCCCGCTCCGGATCGGGATCAGGGTCGGTGACCGGGCCGTCGCCCTCCAGGTCCTCGATCAACCACTCGTCGTTCGTCTCGGTCATGGTCACGAACAGGGTCACGGCCTCGAGCCGTGGGTTCTGTCCCTTCGGACGCCTCACCTGGTTGCCGAAGACCAGCAGCTTGATCGTGTCCCCGGCTCCGGTGATCACGGCCTTGTCGACGACTGTGAACTCCGTGGAGGTGCGACTCTTCCGCACCTGCTGGTCGGTCTTCTCGTGCAGCTGCTCCAGCTCGGAGGCGAGTCGCGGACTCAGGAAGGGTGCCGCCTCGTCGAGGACGTCGTCGTAGGCCGCGTAGTCATGGCTGAGCACCGCCTCGAGTCCCGAGCTCGCCTGGGCGAGAGCCTCGGTGCGGTCGGCCTCGCTCAGCGCGGTGCCAGACGGCGCGGGAGCCGCGGCGGGCCCGCGGCTGGAGACGGCCGGGTCCGTCGCCTCCGGCTCCGAGCAGGCCGCGATGCCGGTCAGGAGCAGGCAGGCGAGAGCGACGGTGGCGAGGGCGCGGCGGTCCGGAGTCACCGCGCCACTGTGCCCCACGGGGTCCGGAAACATGCGCTGATCACACGCTGTGCTCAGGGTTTCCCCAGAAATGCGAGCAACGCTCACCGACATGACGACTCCTCCTGCTCCCCGCAAGCGCCGCCGTACCGTCCTGATGACCGCCGGGCTCACGGCGAGCGCCAGTGTGATCGCGGCTGCCGTGCTCGGCGCCCAGACCGACTCGTCGGGAACCTCTGGTGGCGAGAGCACCTCCGAGTCCGCCGCCCCGTGGTACGGCGATCCGCTGATCGAGGAGGAGTGAGCGGGTCAGGCGAAGGACCGGGTCATTCGAAGGGGTTCGGCAGTGCGCCGGGCAGACGACGCAGGATCTCCTGCGCGTTCAGCAGGTGCTTGTGCTCGACGAGCACCTCGTACTTCGTGGCGACGACGGCGCTGATCGAGGAGAAGTCGCGCCGTCCGCGGGTGCTGGCGAAGCCGATCAACCCCCACACCAGGCCGAACACGGCGCCCATCAGCGCAGTCGAGACGATCATCGCGAGGACGTTGCCGTCACCGAACAGCGAGAAGATCAGCCCCACGAAGAGACCGAGCCACGCCCCCGACAGCACACCGGCCAGGGCGACCTTGCCGGTGGTGAGCCGTCCGGTGATCCGCTCCATCTGCTTCAGCTCGGTCCCGACGATCAGGCAGTTCTGCACCGGGAACTGTTCGTCGGAGAGGAAGTCGACGGCCCGTTGGGCGTCGGCGTACTTGTCGTAGACGGCCAGCGACTGAGGGAACTCGAGGGCGAGCCCGCTCGCGTTGGCGGGAGTGGGAGCTGGCATGACTCCATGGTGCCCCACGCCGTCAACAGTGCGGGCTCTAGACTGGGCGCGTTCCCCGCACCCCTTGCACCAAGGAGCCTCCCGTGGCCCGTGTCGTCGTCGACGTCATGCTCAAGCCCGAAATCCTCGACCCCCAGGGCAAGGCCGTGCACGGCGCACTGCCTCGACTGGGATTCGACGGTGTCGCCGATGTCCGTCAGGGCAAGCGGTTCGAGATCGATCTCGACGGTGAGGTCACCGAGGAGAGGCTGGCCGAGGTGCACAAGATCGCCGAGACCCTGCTCTCGAACCCGGTGATCGAGGACTACGCGATCCACATCGAGGGCGACGCGGCTCCCGGAAAGCGCCGCGCCTGATGAAGATCGGAGTCGTCACCTTCCCCGGGTCCCTCGATGACGTCGACGCCCAGCGCGCCGTGCGCCTCGGTGGCAACGAAGCGGTCGCGCTCTGGCACGGTGACCACGACCTCCAGGGCGTGGACGCGGTGGTGCTTCCCGGCGGCTTCTCCTACGGCGACTACCTGCGGTGCGGGGCGATCTCGCGCTTCTCGCCGGTGATGACCGAGGTCATCGCCGCGGCCGGCAGGGGGCTGCCCGTGCTCGGCATCTGCAACGGCTTCCAGATCCTCTGCGAGTCCCACCTGCTGCCGGGTGCGCTGATCCGCAACGACCACCGCAAGTTCGTCTGCCGCGACCAGCGCCTGCGCATCGAGAACAACCGCACCCCCTGGACCTCGTCGTACGACGACCGCGCCGAGATCACCATCGTGCTCAAGAACGGCGAGGGCTCCTATGTCGCCGACACCGAGACCCTCGACCGCCTCGAAGGCGAGGGACGGGTCGTCGCGCGCTACCTCGACGGCAACCCGAACGGCTCGCTGCGCGACATCGCCGGCATCACCAACGAGGCCGGCAACGTGGTCGGCCTGATGCCGCACCCCGAGCACGCGATCGAGGACCTCTGCGGCCCCGGCACCGACGGCCTCGGCTTCTTCACCGGCCTGGTCGAGAAGACATTCGCATGAGCCCGTTGGCCCTGTTCCGCCGGGTCGCGATCGCCGAGGCGGTCACCTGGGCACTGCTGCTCGTCGGCATGTTCCTCAAGTACGTCACCGAGACGACCGAGCTCGGCGTCCGCATCTTCGGCATGGTCCACGGCGTCGTCTTCGTCGCCTACTGCCTGACCACGGTCGTGGTCTGGATCGACCAGAAGTGGACGTTCGGCCGTCTCGCGCTCGGCCTGGTCAGCGCCGTCCCGCCGTTCATGACGGTGTGGTTCGATCGCCATGCCGAGAAGGCCGGCGCCCTCGACTCCACGTGGCGGCTTCGGGCCGAACAGCCCACGGGCCAGCTCGAGAAGCCCACCGCCTGGGTGCTGCGCAATCCCGTGGCCGGTGCGTTGACCGGGCTGGTCGCGGTCGGCGTACTCACCGCCGTTGCCCTGACCGTCGGGCCGCCGGCAAGCTGACCTGCCGACGACCCGACCAGGCTCAGTAGCGTCCGTCGCGCAGCCGTGCCCAGGCCGCCCGGTTCAGCACACCGGTGTCCGAGCTGCGCAGGTTGCGCTGCCACAGCTTCATCACGGACTCGGTGCGGGCGTCGAAGACTCCGGTCACCGGCACGTAGCGTCCGGTGGCCGCGGTCAGTGCCCGCTGCGCCAACCGAACCGGAGGGCCGGTGTGACCGCGCTTGACGGTGCGGTAGTTGCCGGTGCTGTTCAGCATCACCCAACTGCGCTTGGTCCAGGTCACCGAGACGCGGATGCCGCGCTGGCGCTGGAAGGCGTTGATCGCGGCGATCGTGGGTGCGTCGTACCTGCCGGTGATGGCGCCCGAGTAGAGCTTGACGTGGGTCAGCTGGCACTGGAGGGCCTTGACCGCCGTGACGTTCGACGGCGCGAGCCGCCTGTTCAACGCGGGGAACGAGGAGAGGTTGATGTTGGCCTTGCCGCGGCAGCTCAGCCCCTGGCGCCCTGCGATCGACCCCTTGCCGACGTCGAGGAAGTTGCTGTCGATGTTGATCGTGGTGCCGCCCCACGTCTCGTTGTGGCCGCCCCGGTACTGCTTGACCCGGCTGTGCGGCTGCCAGCCGTCCTCACGGATGTAGTTGGTCGAGGTGTTGGCCCGGCCGTCCCACCGGGCGATCCAGATCCGGTCGGGAAGGGTGAAGCGACCCGGTCGGTCGACCCGCGCGTCGTCGAGCATCTTGATGCCCGAGCCGGCGCTGGAGTAGACCCCCGAGACGTAGCCGAGGGCGTGCAGTCGACCCGTCCACGCGTGCAGGAAGTAGATCGCCGACTCGCGGCACGAGGTGATGGTGTGGTTGAAGCCCTCAAGGTCGTACCACAGCGTGCTGCCCGGGACGATGCCCAGGTTCTTGGCCGCGGCGACCGCCTTGTCGGCCTCGCGACGGCCCTGTCCACGCGCGGCCTGGTAGCTCTTGTAGCTGCTCGGCTTGATGGTCTCGTCGGTGCCGTAGCGCGGGAACCGGTCGAGGCAGTCGGCCTGCGGCCCGAGGGTGATCGGCAGGATCACCCAGCGGTTCGCGAGCTGGTGGCTGATCCAGCTCTTCGACAGGTTGGGTTGGCTGCGGCAGGCGCGGGACTCACCGGAGATGTAGATGCCGACCGCGGAGAACGGGGAGTGCTCCATCCAGGCGTTCATCTTCGCCTGGGTCGGGGCGACGCACTGGTCGAAGCCGTAGCCGGTGAAGTCGCCGGGGGTGACCCGGTTGGCCGCGTGCGCGGGGGCCGCGAGGGAGGTCAGTGCGAAGCCGGCGAGGGTGGCGGCGAGGCCGCTGGCGACGAGGCTTCGCAGTCGCGAGCGAGTCTGGGATTGGGGGCTCATGAGGGTCTCCAAGGGGGAAGGAACTGCGTCACCCTAACCACACAAGTCACAGCAGTAACAGTGGTTCGGTTGAACTACAAATCTGTAATTCGTGCAGGTCAGCGGGGGTGTGACCGGATCGTCAGGTTCGCTGCCGAGTGCCCCGAACGGTCGTCGGCCCACCGGCCCTAGGATGTGCGTCGTGCCTGAGACTTCCCGCCCTGTCCTCGACACCGTCGCTGTCGCCGCCGCCGACCCCACGCGTGAGCAGCCGTGGGCGGACCTCGGCCTGAAGGCCGACGAGTACGACCGCATCCGCGAGATCCTCGGCCGTCGGCCCACCAGCTCCGAGCTGGCGATGTACTCGGTGATGTGGTCGGAGCACTGCTCCTACAAGAGCTCCAAGGTGCACCTCAAGCAGTTCAGCGAGATCCCTCAGGAGACTCCTGTCGGCAAGATGCTGGCCGGCATCGGCGAGAACGCCGGCGTCATCGACATCGGCCAGGGCTACGCGGTCACCTTCAAGGTCGAGTCGCACAACCACCCGTCGTACGTCGAGCCCTACCAGGGCGCCGCGACCGGCGTCGGCGGCATCGTCCGCGACATCCTCGCCATGGGCGCCCGACCGGTCGCCGTGATGGACCCGCTGCGCTTCGGCCCGCTCGACGCCGACGACACCCACCGCGTGCTGCCCGGCATCGTGGCCGGCGTCGGTGGCTACGGCAACTGCCTGGGCCTGCCGAACATCGGCGGCGAGGTCGTCTTCGACGAGACGTACGCCGGCAACCCGCTGGTCAACGCGCTCTCCATCGGCGTCCTCCGCCACGAGGACCTCCACCTCGCCAAGGCCTCCGGCGTCGGCAACCAGGTAATCCTCTACGGCGCCCGCACCGGCGGCGACGGCATCGGCGGGGTCTCCATCCTCGCCTCGGAGACCTTCGAGTCGACCGGTCCGGCCAAGCGGCCGAGCGTCCAGGTCGGCGACCCGTTCATGGAGAAGCTGCTCATCGAGTGCACCCTCGAGCTGTTCCAGGCTCGTGTGGTGGCCGGCATCCAGGACCTCGGTGGCGCCGGACTCTCGTGCGCCACCTCCGAGCTGGCCTCCGCCGGTGACGGCGGCATGCGCTGCTCTCTCGACAAGGTGCCGCTGCGCGACTCGACGCTCTCGCCGGAAGAGATCCTGATGAGCGAGTCGCAGGAGCGGATGATGGCCGTCGTCGAGCCCGGCGACGTCGACGCCTTCATGGCGATCTGCGAGAAGTGGGACGTCGAGGCCGTCGCGATCGGCGAGGTCACCGACACCGGACGCCTCGAGATCGACTGGAACGGCGAGCGTGTCGTCGACGTGCCGCCGCGTTCGGTGGCCCACGACGGGCCGACGTACAACCGGCCGTTCGCGCGCCCCGACTGGCAGGACGCCCTCCAGGCCGACGGTGCCGAGAAGCTGGCCCGCCCCGCGACCGGCGACGAGCTCAAGCAGACCCTGCTGCAGCTGATCGCCTCGCCGAACCTGTGCGACAAGTCGTGGGTCACCGACCAGTACGACCGCTACGTGCAGGGCAACACCGTGCTCGCCCAGCCGTCCGACTCCGGCATGATCCGCGTCGACGATCAGACCAACCTCGGGGTCGCGGTCTCCACCGACTGCAACGGCCGCTTCGCCAAGCTCGACCCGTACGCCGGCGCGCAGCTGGCGCTGGTCGAGTCCTACCGCAACGTGTCCACCGGTGGCGCGACGCCGATGGCGATCAGTGACTGCCTGAACTTCGGCTCGCCCGAGGACCCCGACGTGATGTGGCAGTTCGCCGAGGCCTGCCGCGGTCTCAAGGACGCCTGCCTCGAGCTCGGCATTCCGGTCACCGGCGGCAACGTCAGCCTCTACAACCAGACCGGCGAGACCGCGATCCTGCCCACCCCGGTGGTCGCCGTGCTCGGCGTGATCGAGGACGTCACCCGGCGTACGCCGACCGGCTTCGAGGTCGAGGGCGAGCGCATCTTCCAGCTCGGTGCCACCCGGGAGGAGCTCTCCGGCTCCGAGTGGGCCCACGTCGTGCACGGCCACCTCGGTGGGCGTCCACCGCTGGTGGACCTGGCCGCCGAGAAGGCACTGAGTCAGCTGTTGGTCGAGGCGGTCGGCCTGGTCACCAGCGCCCACGACCTCTCCGACGGTGGTCTCGCCGTCGCGCTGGCCGAGTCCGCACTGCGCAACGGCATCGGCGCCGCGGTCGCCGTCCAGGGCGACGCGTTCGTCGACCTGTACGCCGAGTCAGCTGCCCGAGCGATCGTCACGGTTCCGGATGCCTCGGCCGACGCGCTGGTCGCGCTGGCCGAGAAGCACGGGGTGCCGTTGACCCCGCTCGGCCGCACCGGCGGCGCCGGCATCTCCGTCGAGGGTCCCGCGGGAGACACGCTGTTCGACGTCCCCGTCGAGGAGATCCGCGCCGCGTGGGTCGCGACCCTCCCTGCCGCGCTGGGCTGACCCACAGGGTTTGGCCGCCCGCCAGGTGGGAATTCGTGGGCACATGAGAAATCGACCTGTGCTGATCGGCCTTGCCGCGGGCGCGTTGGCGCTGACGGTGGCCTGTTCCGGCTCCGACGACTCGGACGACTCCGACCACGTGGACAAGGCCGCGCCGCTCTCCAGTGGTTACAGCGTGCGGGCCGCCCTCGCCGAGATCCCCGATTCCGCCGTGGAGGGCGAGGTCCTGGTGCAGACCGCCGACCTGCGTGCTGCGACCGAGGCGGCCGGTGTGGAGTTCCCCACCGACGGCAGTCGCGAGGGGACGACACCCTGGTTGATGGCGCTGACCGACGGCGCCTCTGATCGACCCGCACCCGGCTTCGTTCCCCTCCCGGAGTCCTTCAACCTGCAGAGCGCGTCGCCCGACGACTTCGCCGGCGTTCTCGGGTGGTCCGTCCTGGACGTCGACTCGTTCGTGGAGCTCTCCGTGCCGCCCGGCCGCTTCGCCGTGGTCACCGGTGACTTCGACGACGACACGCTCTCCGGCGACCTGACCGAGGTCGAGGACGGCATCGTGACCGACCGTGAGGGCGAGGACTTCGAGAACGACCTGGCCTCCGTCAACGCCACGAACCCACTCGGCGTGCCCACCCGGCTGGCCAGGCAGGATGACCGGATCGCGCTCGGCACGTCGACCCCCGCCGTCCGGTCCTGGCTCGACGGCGGGGACACCCTGGCCGACGACGACGCCCTGGCCGCGGTCGCCGGTGCGCTCGACGACGAGGACGTGGTCTCAGCAGTGCTGACCCACGTCGAGGGTGGGCAGGACCCGGCGGCCGCGCTCGGCTCCCAGGCGAGCCCGGAACAGCTGAAGGCACTCTCGGAGCAGATCGACGGCTTCGTGCCCGATGACCCGTTCGACGCGGTCGGCATCGGTTGGGCGGTCGACGACGGCAAGGCGGAGGTTCACGTCGCCTACCACTTCGAGTCCGACGACGCCGCGACCGATGGTGCCAAGGTGCTGGAGAAGACCTACCGCGAGGGGGTCAGCGTGGTCTCGCAGACGCCGTTCAGCGACTACCTGTCGGTCGACGACGTCGAGACGGACGACTCCGTGGTCACCGTCTCGGTCACGCCCGCCGACGACAACCGGGACGGTTTCCTCTACCAGGCACTCGTGCAGCGCGAGCTCCTGTTCGTCTCCCGCTGACCCTCCCACGCGAGCCACGCCGTCAGGAGGAGTTGCGCATCGCCCGCAGGCCGATGCAGACGCCGAGTGCCGCCACGACGGCCGAGCCCGCGAACCCGGCGGCGATCGTGTCGATCGGGTAGTTGCCGGCGAAGAGCTCCCGCACGGCCTCGACGACGTACGTCAGCGGGTTGAGGTCGGAGGCGATCTCGAGCCACCGCGGCGCACCGTCGAGGGGCAGCAGGATGCCGGCCAGCAGCAGCACCGGGAAGATCAGCGTCTGCTGCACGGTCCAGAAGACCCACTCGCTGTCCCTCGAGGCCAGGGCCAGGGCGAACGACAACGCGCCGACACCGATGCTGAACAGCGACAGGATGACGACGCCGACGAGTACGCCGCCCAGGTGCAGGTCGAAGCTGAACGGTGTGACGACCAGCAGGATGATCGCGGTCTGCATCAGCATCGGCACGACCTCCTTCAGGGCCCGCCCGACCAGCAGTGACGAGCGGCTCAACGGAGAGACCAGCAGTCGCTCGTGCGACCCGGTGAGCATCTCGTTGGTCAGGTTGGCCCCGGTGAAGGAGGCGCCCATCAGGCAGGTCATCGCCACGATGCCGGGCACGAACCACTGCAGCGCGGAGCCGTCGGGAGTCTCGGGGAGCAGTGGCGCGAACAGCCCGAGGAAGACCAGTGGCTGCACCATCGCGAAGAGCACCGACGCCGGCTCGCGCAGCACCGGCTTCAGCTCGCGGGTCATCACGTTCCAGGTGTCGGCCCAGAATCCGTTGACCGGGCTGTCCGGCGTCGTCTGCCGGACGGGGGTGGGGGTCAGGACTGCGGTGCTCATGCTGCTTCCTCCGTGTGGTTCGAGTGGTCGGTCGTGGTCGAGCCGTCGGTGGCGCCAACCGCCTGCTCCTGTGCTTCGCGCAGGCTGCGCCCGGTCAGGTTGAGGAACACGTCGTCGAGCGTGGGGCGGGCGACCTCGATGCTGCGGGGGGCCATCCCACGACGGTCCAGCTCGACGAGCAGTCCGGGTGCGATCTCGTGCCCGCCGGCCACCCGCACGGTGACCACGTCGTGGTCGCGCTCGACGACCGCGCCGTCGATGCGGGCCGCCTGCTCGGCGGCCACGGTGGCGTCGATGTCGTCGACCAGTCCGATGGTGAGCAGGTCACCGAGTCCGGACTTCAGCGACTGTGCGGTGTCGTCGGCGATCACGGTGCCGTGGTCGATCACGATCACCCGCTCGGCCAGCGCATCGGCCTCGTCGAGGTAGTGCGTGGTCAGCACGATCGTGGACCCGGTCGAGGCGTGAAGCCGCTCGATCTGGGCCTGCAGGTTGGCCCGGTTCTGCGGGTCCAGCCCGGTCGAGGGCTCGTCGAGGAAGAGCACCCGGGGCAGGTGCACGAGGCCCATCGCGATGTCGAGGCGCCGGCGCTGGCCTCCGGAGAGCGTGGAGACCTTGCGGTCCGCGACCGCGGACAGGTCGAGGTCCTCGATCAGCTCGTCGGCCCGGGCGTGGGCGTCGGCGCGGGAGAGCCCGTGCGCCCGGCCCTGGCTGACCAGCTCGTCCCGGCCGCGCTGGACGTGCCCGGCGCCGTTGCCCTGCCCGACGAAGCCGATCGCCCGGCGTACCTCGCGCTGCCCGGAGACCACGTCGTGGCCGGCGACGGTGGCGGTGCCGGACGTCGGCGGGATCAGCGTGGTGAGCATCCGCAGGGTGGTGGACTTGCCCGCGCCGTTGGGGCCGAGGAAGGCGACCAGCTCGCCCTGGCCGATCTCGAGATCGAGGCCGCGAACCGCCTCGACCGTGTGCTTGCGTGTCGTGAAGTGCCGGGTCAGCCCCCGGGTCGCGATCACGGGTCCGGTCATCGTGTGTGTGGTCATGACGGAGACGATTCCGGAGATTCAGGCCACTTCCTGACCGCTATCAGAATTAGTCTGGACGACATGAACACCAGCGCCCGGATGCTGCGTCTCCTCTCCCTGTTGCAGACCCACCGCTACTGGCCCGGCGGCGAGCTCGCCGACCGGCTCGAGGTCAGCGCGCGCACCCTGCGCCGCGACATCGACCGGCTGCGCGAGCTCGGCTATCCCGTCGACGCGGCTCGTGGCGTGGCCGGGGGCTACCAGCTGCAGGTCGGCTCGACCCTTCCTCCGCTGCTCCTCGAGGACGAGGAGGCGGTCGCCATCGCGGTCGGCCTGCGCACCGCCGCGGCCGGAGCCGTCGACGGCATGGAGGAGACCTCGCTGCAGGCCCTGACCAAGGTGATCTCGTTGATGCCGCCGCGGCTGCGTCGCCGGATGGACGCGCTGAAGTCCCAGACCGTGCCCGCCCCGTCGTACGGCCCGAGCATCGACGCGACCACGCTGACCACCCTCGCGCAGGGGTGCCGCGACCAGGAGACGGTGCGGTTCGGCTACACCGCCAAGGCAGCCGAGCAGACCCAGCGCCATGTCGAGCCGCGCCGGCTGGTCTCGATCGGGCGGCGGTGGTACCTGGTCGCCTGGGACCGCGGCCGCGACGACTGGCGCAGCTTCCGGGTCGACCGGATCGGCGCGGTCGAGCTGACCGGCAACCGCTTCCTGCCGCGCGACCTGCCCGCCGACGACGAGCTCGCCTTCGTCCGGGCCGGCTTCAAGTCCATCCCGCGCCGGTACGACGTCCGCGTGCGGTTCGTGGCCCCGCTGGAGGTCGTGGCCGCTGTCGTCGGCAGATGGGCCGAGCTGTCCAGCGACGGTGAGACCACCCTGATGAAGATGCAGGTCGACGACTTCTTCTGGCCACTGGCCGTGCTCGGGTCGGTTCCCGCCGACTTCACCGTCGAACAGCCGCCGGAGCTCGTCGAGGCCGTCGCCGCGAACGCGACCCGGATGGCCCGCTCGGTCCGCCCCTGAGCCGACACCGGAGTATGGACCCGTGGCCAAACAACTCGTCCCCGCCGACCAGGCCGCCGTCGATGCCGCAGTGGCCCGGTGGCGGGGGAGTCGCGACGCACCGGACCGCGCCGATCTGAGGCTGCTGACCAAGCACTTCCTGGCGCTGCTGCAACAACGCGCCCCCGGCAACTCCGTCGAGGTCCGCGTGCCGCCGTACGCCGCCGTGCAGGTGATCCCCGGCGTCCGCCACACCCGGGGTACGCCGCCAGCGGTCGTCGAGCTGAACGCCGAGACCTGGATCGCCCTGGCCACCGGCGAGCTGGCGTTCGCCGAGGCCGAGCACGACGGCCGGGTGCGCGCCAGTGGTGAGCGGGCCGACCTCACGCCCCACCTGCCGCTGGGCTGAGCGCGTCGTCGGCCCACTACGGTGGATCCATGGCCGGGATCGTCGCAGTGCTGCCCACCGAAGAGCTTCGTGAGGACGTGGGGCCGGTCGACGGCGTCGACGTCCTCGTCGGCGACCCGGGCGACCGGGCGGCCGAGGTGGAGGTGCTGGTCGCCGATTACCCGACCAGCCCCGGTGGGGTGGACGACGTGGCGCGGTTCCCCAACCTGCGCGTGGTGCAGCTCCAGTCCGCCGGTTACGACGCGGTGCTGGGCCGGATCCCGGACGGCGTCACCCTGGCCAACGCCACCGGCGTCCACGATGACGCCACCGCCGAGCTGGCCCTGGGCCTGACCATCTCAGCCCTGCGCGGCATTCCGGAGGCCGTGCGCGCCCACGGCACCTGGACGCCGATGCCCGTGCGTCGTTCGCTGGCCGACAGTCGGGTGCTGATCCTGGGCTACGGCTCGATCGGCCGCGCCATCGCCGAGCGGATGGTCGCCGCGAAGGCGGTCGTCACCGGGGTCGCCTCCCGCCGTCGTGAGCAGCCCGACGACCTGGTCGGTCAGGTGCACGGCATCGACGAGATCGCCGCCCTGCTCCCCGGCACCCACGTCGTGGTCAACGTGCTGCCGCACAACCGGGCGACGCAGGCCCTGGTCGACGACGCGTTCCTGTCCGGTCTCGACGACGGCGCCCTCGTGGTCAACGTCGGTCGCGGCCCCACCGTCGACACCGACGCGGTCCTCGCTCACGCCGGACGACTTCGGTTCGCCCTCGACGTCACCGACCCCGAGCCGCTCCCCGACGGCCACCCGCTCTGGCAGTCGCCCGACGTCCTGATCACCCCACACATGGCCGGCGGCACCACCGCGATGCCGCCCCGGATCGCGGCCCTGGTGCGCGACCAGCTGCAACGGCACGTCGCGGGCGAGCCGCTGCGCAACGTCGTCACCTGACGAAACCCGCGCGACGCCGCGGTCACCCTCCTGCGAGAATGCGGCATGCGCACCATCAAGCAGAGCCAGAAGCTGAAGAACGTCCGGTACGACGTCCGCGGGCCGATCCTCGTCGAGGCACAGCGGCTGGAGGCCCAGGGCCACCGGATCCTCAAGCTCAACATCGGCAACCCGGCACCGTTCGGGTTCGAGGCTCCGGAGGCCATCGTGGCCGACATGGTGCACCACCTGCCCGACGCGCAGGGCTACTCCGACTCCCGCGGCATCTTCTCGGCCCGCACCGCGGTCGCTCAGTACTACCAGTCCCGTGGTCTCCAGCACGCCCACGTCGACGACATCTTCATCGGCAACGGGGTCTCCGAGCTGATCTCGATGGTGCTGCAGGCGTTCGTCGACGACGGCAACGAGATCCTGGTGCCGGCGCCGGACTACCCGCTGTGGACCGGTGCGGTCTCGCTGTCCGGCGGCACTCCCGTGCACTACCTGTGCGACGAGGAGAACGACTGGATGCCCGACCTCGAGGACATCGAGTCCAAGATCACCGAGAACACCCACGGCCTGGTCATCATCAACCCGAACAACCCGACGGGTGCGGTCTACAGCGAGGAGACCGTCAAGGCGCTGGTCGACATCGCCCGCCGCCACGACCTGGTCATCTTCAGCGACGAGATCTACGAGAAGATCCTCTTCAACGGCGCCACGCACCACCACACCGCCGCCTACACCGGCGACGACGTGCTCTGCCTGACGTTCAGTGGGTTGTCCAAGGCCTACCGGGTGTGCGGCTACCGCGCCGGCTGGCTGATGGTCTCCGGTCCCAAGCACCTGGCCGGAGACTTCCTCGAGGGGCTGACCCTGGTCGCCAACATGCGCATGTGTGCCAATGTGCCGGCCCAGCACGCGATCCAGACCGCGCTCGGCGGCTACCAGTCGATCGAGGAGTTCATCGGCCCCGGCGGCCGGTTCTACGAGCAGAGCATGCTGGCCCACAAGCTGCTCAACGACATCCCCGGCGTCAGCTCGGTCGAGCCGAAGGGGGCGCTCTACTGCTTCCCCAGGCTCGATCCCGACGTCTACCCGATCAAGGACGACGAGGAGTTCGTGATCGACCTGCTGCGCGCCAAGCACATCCTGGTCACCCACGGCACCGGCTTCAACTGGCCCACCCCCGACCACTTCCGGCTGGTCACGCTGCCCGACGTCGCGATGCTCGAGGAGGCGATCGGTCGGATCGCGGAGTTCCTCGCCGAGTACCGCGCCACCGTCTGAGCCTCGCCCGGGCTCGGCGCAGGGGCCACGGAGCGACCACCTGATATTTCGGACATCACTCACACTTAGGATTAAGGTAAGCCGAACCTTAGTCGTGAGGAATGCCATGTCGCCCCGTTTCGTCGCCGCCGCCGTACCCCTGCTCCTGCTGAGCGGCCTGCTCAGCGCCTGCAGTGAGGACGACGGACCCTCGATCACCGTCTACAACGCCCAGCACGAGGAGCTCCTCGAGGAGCTGGTGCCGATCTTCGAGGACGAGACCGGCATCGACGTCAAGCTGCGCAACGGCAAGGACTTCGAGCTGGCCAACCAGATCGTGACCGAGGGGGAGGCCTCGCCGGCCGACGTGTTCCTCACCGAGAACTCTCCGGCGATGTCCCTGGTCGAGTCCGAGGGCCTGTTCTCGCCGCTCCCGGCCGACACGCTCGCCCTGACCCCGAAGCAGTTCCGTCCGGTCAGCGGCAGCTGGACCGGCTTCGCGGCCCGCTCCACCGTGGTGATGTACAACAAGGACGACATCGCGCCCGAGGACCTGCCGACGAGCATCCTCGACTTCGCGAAACCGGAGTGGAAGGGCAAGGTCTCCTTCTCGCCGACCGGCGCCGACTTCCAGGCCATCGTCTCCGCCGTGCTCGAGCTCGAGGGCGAGGACGCCACCAAGGAGTGGCTGGTGGGCCTGGCCGAGAACGGCGAGGTCTACGACGGCAACAACATCGTGATGCAGTCGGTCAACGACGGCGAGACGCCGACCGGCATCGCCTACCACTACTACTGGTACCGCGACCAGAAGGAGTCCGGCGAGAACAGCTCGAACACCGAGCTCTACTTCTTCGGCAACCAGGACCCGGGCGCCTTCGTGAGCGTCTCCGGCGCCGGCGTGCTCGAGTCCAGCGACAAGCAGGAGGACGCCCAGGAGTTCGTGAAGTTCCTGGTCGACAAGACCGGCCAGCAGGCCCTGGCCGACAGCTACGCGCTGGAGTACCCGCTCAACCCGGCGGCGGAGCTCGAGCCCCTGGTCAAGCCGTTCGGCGAGCTGGAGCCGCCCACGGTCGACGTCTCGAAGCTCAACGGGCCCAAGGTCATCGAGCTGATGCAGGGCGCCGGACTGATCTGATGACCACCACCGTCGATCCGCCTCGCATGTCGCGGCGGGTGCACGACGGGGCACCCGTGGCGCTCCTGCTCATCGGAGTCGCCGTCGCACTGTTCGCGCTGATCCCGCTCCTCCACGTCGTGCAGTACGCCGCCACGGTGGATCCCGGCGTCGCCAGGGAGCAGCTGTTCCGCCCACGCATCGGCATGCTGCTGCGCAACACCCTCGGCCTGATGGTCGCCTGTGTCGCGGCCAGCATCGTGGTCTCCGTCGCCTGCGCCTGGCTCGTGGTCCGGACCGATCTTCCGCTGGCCGGCCTGTGGCACGTGCTCCTGACCGCGCCACTCGCCGTACCCGCCTTCGTCAACGGCTTCGGCTGGGTCTCGCTGACCCACGCCGTCGAGGGCTTCGGCGGGGCAGTGATGGTCGTGACGCTGTCCTACTTCCCGTTCGTCTACCTGCCGGTGTGCGCTGCGCTGCGCGGCCTCGATCCCGCCCACGAGGAGATCGCCGCCTCCGTGGGCCTGACCCGCGCGGCCACGTTCGTGCGGGTCGTGCTGCCGCAGCTGCGCCCGGCGATCCTGGGCGGATCGCTCCTGGTGGCACTGCACATGTTCTCCGAGTTCGGCGCCCTGAAGACGCTTCGCTTCCCGACCTTCACCACCGCGATCTACGACCAGTTCAACACCACGTTCAACGGCCCCGCCGCCCACCTGTCGTCCGCCGTGCTGGTGCTGCTGTGCCTCGTCGTGCTGCTGGTCGAGCTGCGGCTGCGCGGCCGACGCCGCTATGCGCGCACGAGCAGCGGCAGCCCGCGCACCGCCGACCGGGCACCTCTCGGCGGTCTGCGGTGGCCGGTCCTGGTGGTGCCCGTCGCCGTCACCGGCCTCGCCCTGGGCGTGCCGATCTACAGCCTGGTCCACTGGATGCAGGTCGGCTCCTCGACCGGCAACGGGCTCGACCAGCTCGTGCCCACCGCGATCACGACCGTGTCGTACGCCGCCGTGGGTGCGTTGTTGTCAGTCGTCCTGGCACTGCCCGTCGGCCTGCTCGTCGTACGCCACCAGTCGCTGGCCGGCACCCTGGTCGAACGCAGCACCTACACCGCCAACGCGCTCCCCGGCATCGTGGTCGCCCTGGCGTTGATCACGGTCACCATCGAATACGCCACCGGCCTCTACCAGACCGCGATCGTGCTCGTGGCGGCGTACCTGATCATGTTCATGTCGCGGGCCGTGGTCAGCGTGCGCGCCTCGCTGGAGCAGGCGCCGCCGGTCCTGGAGAGCGTCGCCCGGTCCCTGGGCCTGGGAGGGGTGGCCACCACGTGGCGGGTCACCGTCCCGATCGTGATGCCCGGCATCGGCGCCGGCGCGGCCCTGGTCTTCATCGCCATCTGCACCGAGCTGACCGCCACACTGCTCCTCGCGCCGCTCGAGACCCAGACCCTGGCCACCGAGTTCTGGTCGCAGTCCTCGGCCCTCGCGTACGGCGCCGCGGCGCCGTACGCCCTGCTGATGATCGTGATCTCGATGCCGGCGGTCTACCTCCTTAGCCGTACGACGCAGGGGCAGCGCCCCGGAAGGCCGGTCACACCATGAGCACCCCAGACAAATCCTCGCTGCGCTCCGGTTTGCCCGGGGACCCCGCATGAGCACCCCAGACAAATCCTCGCTGCGCTCCGGTTTGCCCGGGGACCCCGCATGAGTGTCCTCGACGTACGCGGGCTCACCCGCAGCTTCGGAGCGGTTCGCGCCCTGGCCGGGGTCGACCTGACCATCGCGGACGGCGAGGTGCTGGCCGTGCTCGGCCCGTCGGGCTGCGGCAAGACGACCCTGTTGCGCACCATCGCCGGGTTCATGCCGGGTGACGCCGGCGAGGTCATCCTGGGCGATCGACCGGTGCTGGTCGAGGGTCGCTCGAAGGTCGCGACCCGCCACCGCAACGTCGGCTACGTCCCCCAGGAGGGGGCGCTCTTCCCGCACCTGGACGTTGCCGCGAACATCACGTTCGGGCTGGACCGCGCTGAACGCCGGAAGGCCGACATCGGTGAGCTGCTCGAGCTGCTCGGCCTCGACCCGACGCTGGCCCGGCGCTCGCCGCACGAACTCTCCGGTGGCCAGCAGCAGCGCGTCGCCGTGGCCCGCGCCCTGGCTCGCAAGCCCTCCCTGCTGCTCCTCGACGAGCCGTTCTCCTCCCTCGACGCATCGCTGCGCGAGGCCACAGGGCGCGCCGTCGTCCGCGCGGTCAGGGCCACCGGGGCGGCCGCCCTGCTGGTCACGCACGATCAGAACGAAGCCTTGTCACTGGCCGACGTGGTCGCGGTGATGTCGGCCGGGCGCGTGGTCCAGGTGGGCGCACCCCTGGAGGTCTATGCCCGCCCCGCCACACCGTTCGTGGCCTCCTTCGTCGGCAGTGGGTCGGTCCTGCCGGCCACCATCACCGGCGGCGTTGCCGTCTCCGTCATCGGCAGCTTCCCGGTCTCGGGGCAGGCCGACGGCGACGTCGGCCTCTTCGTGCGCCCCGAGCAGGTACGCCTCGATGAGGCCGGCGAGGTCGAGGCGACGGTCGCCGGGTTCGACTTCTACGGTCACGACGCCTGCCTGCACCTGTCGGTCGGCGACCACGAGGTGCTCTGCCGGGTCCGGGGCGATCGTGTGCCGGGCGAGGGGCAGCGGGTCCGGATCAGTGTCGACGGCGCGGCCACGGTCTTCGAGCGTGCGACATGACGATCACCGGATCCGCCCCGTCTCCTCTGCGCCATCCCTTCGGTGACCTCGCCCGGTTCCGCGACCGGGCCGCCCTGGTCACCGCTGACGGGCAGGTCACCTACGCCGAGCTGGCGGACCGGGTGTCCGCGCGGGCGGAGGCCTGGCTCGACTGCCGACGGCTGGTGCTGCTCAGCGGCGCCAACACCGTCGACTTCGTGGTGTCCTACCTGGCCGCGCTCGCCGCCGGCTGCCCGGTGGCCGTGCTCCCGGGGTCCGGGGACACCCTGGCCGCGGTGACCCGCGCGTGGGACCCCGACATCGTCGTGCGCTGCCCGCCGGAGGGCGGCGCGGTCGACGACGTACGCCGAACCGGCAGCACTCACCACCTGCACCCCGACCTTGGGCTGTTGCTCTCGACCTCCGGGTCGACCGGCTCGCCGAAGCTGGTGCGCCTCTCGCAGGACAACCTGACCAGCAACGCGGCGAGCATCGCCGACTACCTGGGCCTCACCGACGCCGACTGCGGCATCACCAGCCTGCCGTTGCACTACTGCTACGGCCTCTCCGTCCTGCACAGCCACCTCAGCGTCGGGGCGGCCGTCGCGCTCACCGAGACCTCCGTCGTCGACCACTGTTTCTGGGAGCTGTTCGAGCGGGCCGGCGTCACCGGCCTCTCCGGGGTGCCGCACACCTTCGACCTGCTCGACCACACCGGCTTCGCCGACCGGACCCTGCCCCGCCTGCGCTACGTCACCCAGGCCGGCGGCAAGCTGGAGGCCGAGCGGGTGCGCGGCTACCACCGCGCCGGCCGTCGCGCCGGCTGGGACTTCTACGTGATGTACGGCCAGACCGAGGCCACCGCGCGGATGGCCTACCTCCCGCCAGATCTCGCCGAGGCGTGGCCACAGGCGATCGGCCGTGCCGTCCCGGGTGGCTCGCTCCGGCTCGAACCCGTCGAGGGTGCGGGCGGGGGTATCGGCGAGCTGGTCTACGCCGGGCCCAACGTGATGATGGGGTACGCCGAGCACCCCGGAGACCTGGCCCTCGACGCCATGCCTGGTGAGCTGCGCACCGGCGACCTGGCCCGCGAGCTGCCGCACGGCCTGTTCGAGGTGGTCGGCCGCAGCAGTCGCTTCACCAAGGTGTTCGGGCTGAGGGTCAACCTCGACGACATCGAGGCGCACCTCGCCGCGCACGGCATCACCGCCCGGTGTGTCGGGGTCGAGGGCAGCATCGACGTGTTCGTCACACGTCGACGCGACGTACGACCGGCCCGCGAGCTGGCCGCCGGCCTGTGCGGCGTACCCACCTGGGTGGTGAGCGTGCGTCGAGTCGCCGCGCTGCCACGCACGCCCAGCGGCAAGGTCGACTACCGGCGGCTGGGCGAGCTGGCTGCTGCCTCTCGTGGCAACGACCCCGCCCCGCAGGGGGTGGACGTCGCCGACCTGTGCGAGCTCTATGCCCGCGTGCTGGACCGCGACGACGTGACCGCGGACGACAGCTTCGCCGGTCTGGGCGCCGACTCGCTGTCGTTCGTCGAGATGTCGGTGCGTCTGGGGGAGCGGGTCGACCCGCTGCCGCCGGACTGGCACCACCTACCGATTCGTGAGATCGCAGGGGGAGCCGGGACTCGCAGCAGGTGGGGCACCTCCCTCGACACGACCGTCCTGCTGCGGGCTGTCTCGACCGTGTTGATCGTCGGCTCCCACGTCGAGCTCTTCGACCTGACCGGCGGCGCCCACCTGCTGCTGATCCTGGCCGGCTACAACCTGGCCCGCTTCCACCTCGGCGCCGGGACGACCAGGGCCACGCCGGCCCGCATGGGCTGGGCGCTGGTCGCGATCCTGCTGCCCAGCGTGCTGTGGATCGGTGCGGTGACGGTGCTCTTCGGTGACTATGACCTGAGCACCGTGGCCTTCCTGAACTGGGCGTTCGGCTCGGAGACGTGGGACGACCGGTGGCGGTTCTGGTTCCTCGAGTGCCTGGTGTGGATCCTGGCCGGGGTGGCGGTGCTCTTCACGTCTCCGCGGGTACGCCGACTCGAGGCCCGGCACCCCTTCGGCTTCGCGTTGGCCTTCTTCGCCGCTGCCATGGCGCTGCGCTGCACACTGACCGGTTGGACCGCCGACGACCTCGACCACTACCTGGCTCCGGTCGTGGTCTGGTGCGTGGCGTTGGGCTGGCTGGCCGCGCGGGCTCGTTCGCTGCCGCAACGGATTCTGGTCAGCGTGCTCGGCGTCCTGGCCGTGATCGACTTCTTCGGCGAACCCTCACGCGAACGCGTGGTCTGGGCCGGGTTGCTGGTCGGCCTGTGGATCCCGGCGGTCCGGTTGCCCCGGGCTGCCGCGTGGCTGGTCGGTGTGCTGGCCACGAGCTCCCTGGCGGTCTACCTGACGCACTGGCAGGTCTACCCGCACCTCGAGGTCGACCACCCGTGGCTGGCGCTGTTCGCCTCGCTCGCCGTCGGGGTGGCCTACCACTACGCGAGCAAGCCTCTGGTCGCCGCCGTACGCCGCCTTGGCCCCGCCCGCGTGCAACGCGGGGTCACGGTCGCTCCACACGCGGCGTACGACGGGCGAAGCGTCAGCACCACCGCACAAGAGCGCGGACGCGTGCGGCGCTAGTGTGCTGCGCATGACATCGATCGACGCCATCCGTTCCCGTCTCACCGAGTTGATGCCCGCGATCCGGGCCGACCTCGAGGACCTCGTCCGCATCGAGTCCGTCAGCGCCGACCCGGCGCGAGCGGCCGAGGTGCAGCGCAGTGCCGAGAAGACCCGCGACCTGTTCGCCGCCGAGGGCTTCGACGTGCAGATCCTCAGCGCCGACGGGGGAGCCCCCGCCGTGGTGGCGAAGAAGCGCGCAACCGCGGGAGACCCGGCGAGCGCGAAGACCGTGCTGCTCTACGCGCACCACGACGTCCAGCCCGAGAACGACCACGCCGAGTGGAACACCGCGCCGTTCGAGCCCACCGAGGTGGGCGACCGGCTCTACGGCCGCGGCGCCGCGGACGACAAGGCGGGCATCGCCGCTCACCTGGCCGCGCTGCGCGTCCTCGGCGACGAGCTCCCGGTCAACGTGGTCGTCTTCGTCGAGGGTGAGGAGGAGGTCGGCTCCGACTCGCTGCCCGCCTTCCTCGACGAGTTCAAGGACCAGCTCGAGGCCGACGTCATCGTGATCGCAGACTCCGGCAACTGGGACATCGGCGTCCCGGCCCTGACCACCAGCCTGCGTGGCCTGGTCCGCGCCGACGTCGAGGTCCGCACGCTCACCCATGCTGTCCACTCCGGCATGTGGGGCGGGCTGGCCCCCGACGCGCTGATCGCGTTGAGCCGCCTGATCGCCTCTCTGCACGACGACGAGGGCAACGTTGCCGTCGAGGGCCTGTACGCCGGCCCGGCCGCCGACGTCGACTACCCCGAGGAGCGTCTGCGTGCCGAGTCCGGTGCCGTGCCCGGTCTGGAGTGGATCGGCACCGGCACCGCCGTCGAGCGCCTGTGGACCAAGCCCTCGTTGAGCATCACCGGTCTCGACGCGCCCAAGGTCGACGGTGCCAGCAACACCCTGGTCGCCGCGGCCCGGGCCAAGATCTCCCTGCGCGTCGCGCCTGGCGACACCACCGCCAACGCCGCGGAGTGCCTACGCAAGCACGTCGGGGCCAACGTGCCGTGGGGCGCGGAGCACACGTTCACGATCGTCGACACCGGTGAGGCGACACAGATCGACGCCACCGGGCCGGCGTACGACGTGGCCCGCGACGCGTTCACCCAGGCCTGGGACGGCACCGCACCGGTCGACATGGGCGTCGGCGGGTCCATCCCGTTCATCGCCGCGTTCCTCGAGGCCTTCCCGCAGGCCAGCGTGCTGGTCACCGGTGTCGAGGACCCCGACACCCGCGCCCACGGCGCCAACGAGGGCCTGCACCTGGCCGAGTTCGAGCGGGTCTGCGTGGCCGAGGCGCTGCTGTTGGCCAACCTGGCCGACTGAGCCCACCCCGTACCTTCACCGGAGAGTCCTCAGGATCTTCGCGCGTCGAAACCTGAGGACGCTTCGGTGGCACGGGTGCCGTGGGTCGACGACGAGGCCGGCCTCCAACATTTGGACGCTGGTACGTGCCGAAACATCACGGCTGTGCGCACAATGAACGGCAGGGAGGGAGCTCACCCCGTGCGGGAGCCCGGTTGAGGGACCGGAGCCCGCACAGAGGAGGACTCCCGCAATGTCGCAGCACTCGGGCACGACAAGCCCCCACACAGAGGACACACGAGCCGTCGACGGATCCGCCGTCGCCGACGACTCGCGCGGCACGAGCCGCCGCCACTTCCTCGGCTACGTGCTCGGTGGCACCACGCTGATGGCGGCCGCCGACCTGGGCCTGTTCGCCTCCCCCGCGGAGGCCACGATCCCGACGATCCCCTCGATACCCGAGCTCTACGACCTCAACGACTTGCTCACCCATGCCGCGATGCCGACGGCGAACCTGATCGCGATCAGCGTCAACGAGGACGGCACCGCCTCCTTCGCGCTGCCCCGCGCAGAGGTCGGGCAGGGCATCACCACCTCGACCGCGATGATCATCGCCGAGGAGCTGGAGCTGCCGCTCGACAAGGTGAGGATCACGCTGGCGCCGGCCCGGCCCGAGCTGCTGTTCAACCAGCTCACCGGCGGCTCCAACACCACGATCTCGACCTACACCCCGATCCGGGTGGCGGCGGCGATCGCGAAGCTGGAGCTGCTCAAGGCGGCCGCGATCCTGCTCGGCGACACGATCGGCAACCTGGTCGCCAAGGGCGGCGTCATCGAGGCACCCGACGGTTCGAGCGTGACCTACGGCGAGCTGGCCAGGAAGGCGGCCAGCCCGACCACGAAGAAGGTCGAGGTCGACCTCAAGTCGAGCGCCGGGTTCGGCATCGTCGGTACGCCGCAGAACCGGATCGACGCGATCGACGCGGTCACCGGCACCAAGACCTACACCACCGACCTGCAGGTGCCCGACGCGCTGCCGACGATGATCTGCCGGGCGCCCACGCTCAACGGCATCCCGCTGGCGATCGAGAACAAGGCCGAGGTGCTCGCCCTGGCCGGCGTCACCGACGTCGCACTGATCGACACCGGGGTGGCGGTGCGCGCCGAGACCTTCGGTCAGGCCATCGACGGGGTCCGCGCGCTCAAGGTGCGCTGGCAGGACGGCCCGGTCGCGGGGGAGTCCGACGCGAGCGTGCTCACGCGCCTGAAGAAGGCCGAGCTGCCGATGCCGGCGCTGCCGAAGAACCCGCTGGCCAAGACGGTCTCGGCCGACTTCACGTTCTGGTTCCGCAGCAACTCCGCGATGGACACCAACTCGGCCGTGGCCGACGTACGCAACGGCAAGGCCACCGTCTGGGCGGGGCTGAAGTCACCGATCATCGCCAAGCAGGCGATTGCGAAGGAGCTGGGCCTCGGCGAGGCCGACGTCGAGGTCAACGTAGTGCAGTCCGGAGGCTCGTTCGGACGCCGTCTCTTCCACGACGCCGCGCTCGAGGCGGCCAAGGCCTCCAAGGCGATCGGCAAGCCGGTCAAGCTGATGTGGCACCGGGCCGACGACGCCCGGGTCGGCCGCGCCCACCCGATGGCCACCTCGCGGGTGCGGGCCAGCCTGCTGGGCAACGAGGTGCTGGCCTTCCACCAGTCGCACACCAGTGTCGAGACTGACTTCCGCCACGGCCTCGGCGAGATCGTCACCGCGATGGCCGCCGACCTCCCGGCGGGTCTGGGCAACCTCGGGTTCGCGGAGACCATCTTCACGCTCACCCAGGAGGTGCCCTACAACTTCGGGGTCGTGCTGCAGACCCTGGCCGAGACCGACGGCCGGTTCAACACCGGCAGCATGCGCAACATCTACTCACCCGACGTGCGCTGCGCCAACGAGCTGATGGTCGACCTGCTGGCCAAGGAGGCCAAGCTCGACCCCTACACGTTCCGCCGCAAGATGCTGCGCATCAAGGCGGTGCGCGGGGTGCTCGACAAGGTCGCCGAGGTTGGCGAGTGGGGCAAGGCGATGCCGGCCGGCACCGCCCAGGGCATCGCGATCCACAAGGAGTACAAGGGAGTCAGTGCCTGTCTGGTCGAGATCGACTGCCGGCCCGAGACCGTCAACCGGAAGGTCCGCGACGCGGTCACCGGGCCCCGGGTCACCAAGGTGACGTACGCCGTCGACGTGGGCCTGCCGATCAACCCACGAGGGCTTGAGGCCCAGATGCAGGGCGGCATCAACGACGGCATCGCGCTGGCCCTGACCTCGAGTCTGCACCTGCGTGAGGGCCACTTCATGGAGGGCAGCTGGGACAACTACTTCTACACCCGGCAGTGGAACACGCCGCCCGAGGTGAACGTGATCGTGATGCCCCCGTCCTCCGACCAGCCGGGTGGTGCAGGGGAGGCCGGCGTCGCGGCCAGCTTCGCCGCGGTCGCCTGTGCCTACGCCCGGGCCACCGGCACCGTGCCGACCGAGTTCCCGATCAACCACGGCGAGATCTCCTTCGAGGAGAAGCCACGGGTCCCACCCGTGCCGCAGTCACCGACCGACGGCCTCGACCACACCTACTGAGGAGAAGGATCCGACCATGCCTGAACAGAGCTTCGTCCTCAACGGCGAGAAGGTCACGGTCGACGTGGCTGACGACGTCCGCGTGCTGTGGGTGCTGCGTGACCTGCTGGGGGTCACCGGCCCGAAGTACGGCTGCGGCATCAACGTCTGCAAGGCCTGTACGTCGCACATCAACGGCAAGGCGTTCAACCCCTGCTCGGTGCCGGTCGGCGAGGTCGGTGACGACGACGAGATCACCACCATCGAGGGGCTGCCCGACACCGCACCGGAGGACCAACGCGGCCCCCACGGGCTGCACCCGATGCAGGAGGCGTGGCTCGAGCGCGACGTCGCCCAGTGCGGCTACTGCCAGCCGGGGCAGATCATGGCCGCGGTCGCGGTCGTACGACGAGCGCGCGACGAAGGTCGTCAGGTGACTGACGCCGACCTCGACGGCATCCGCAACATCTGTCGCTGCGGCACCTACACCCGGATCCGTGAGGCGATCCGCGCCGGCGAGCAGTCGATGTAGTCGAGCGGCCGGTCAGTCGTCTGTCGGGCTGGCCGGCAGAGTGACCGTGAACGTGCTGCCCGCGCCGAGCCTGGAGTCGACCTCGATCCGGCCGCCGTGCCGCTGCACGATGCGTTGCACGATCGCGAGGCCGAGCCCGGTGCCGGGCTGCTGGAGGGCCTCGGGGTTCGTGGAGCGGAAGAACTCGCCGAAGAGTCCCTCCCGGTCCTCCTCCGAGATGCCCAACCCGTCGTCGTGGACGGCCAACGTGACGGTGGCCGCGGCTGGGCCGTCGGTGGACGCGGTCAGCGTGATCGTGACGGTGCCGCCTTGGCGGGAGTACTTCACGGCGTTGCTGACCAGGTTGAGGCACACCCGGTCGAGCTCGGGGGCCTCGCCGGTGGCGATCACCGGATCGGGGGCCACCACCTCGACCTTGAGGCCGCGGCGTCCGCTCTCCAGGCTCATCAGCTCGACGGCGTTGTCGACCAGCTGGCGCAGGGGCACCGGCGAGGCGTTCACCGGCCGGTGCGGATCGCCGACCCGGGAGAGCAGCAGCAGGTCGACCACGAGGCCCTCGAGGCGCTGGGCGTTGCGCTGCACGACGTTGAGTGCGCCTCGGGTGTCGGCGTCGACGTCGGCGTCCTCGACCAGCTCGAGGTAGCCCAGGATGCCGGTCAGTGGTGCCCGGAACTCGTGGGTGATCGTCGAGATCAGCTGGCTCTTGTAGGCCTCGAGGGTGCGGACCTCCTCGAGCAGGCGTCGCTCGCGTTCGAAGGTGCGGGCGTTGAAGGCGGCCCGCCCGAGGTCCTGGCCGACCTCGCGGGCCCATTGCAGCTCGGCGCCGCTCCACTCGCGCGAGCCCGGGTTGCGGGTCAGCGTCATCAGGCCGAGGCACTCGTCGCCGGCACCGAGCGGCACGAACAGTGCCGTGGCGACGTTGATCGTGGCGAGGTAGTCGAGGATCGCGGCGCGGCGCGGCGCCGTGAGGACACCGGCGTCGGGACGCTCGGGTGAGATGACCACGACCTCGCCGGCGGCCCAGGCGTCACCGGCCGTGGCGTTGGCGATCTCGACGACCGCCGGAGGGAGCACGACGGCGCGGTCGTCGGTCGAATAGATCGTGTTGGGTCCGCGGCCGTAGTTGTCGAAGGCCTGCAGCCACATGCCCTGCGCCTCGAACCCGGTGATGATCTCGGGGCGGGCGACCGCGATCAGCTGGTCGAGCGAGAGCTCGCCGCTGGCCACGCGCATGATCCGACGGGAGGCCTTGGCCAGGCGCAGCTGCTCGGCGGCGCGCTCGCGCTCCAGCAACGCCCCGACGACGCGGGAGGAGATGTCGACGTACCGCCGGAGCAGGGTCTGTTGCCGGGGGCCGGGGCGTAGTCCGTCGAGGGGCAGGTCGACCGAGAGCACTCCGCGCAGGGCGCCGTCATCGTCGAGCAGGGGCGCGAACAGCAGGTCGAGGGGGCGCCACGCGTCGGCGTGCTCCAAGGGTGTGTAGTCCGGGATCCAGCCGAGGCCGTCGTTGCGCCCGGCGACCGCCTCGTGCGGCACGAACCGCAACGTGCCCCACCCGACGGAGTCGGCCAGGGCCTGGTCGAACTCGGAGCGGCGCAGGGTGGTGCCCAGCAACGTGGCCTCGGCGTCCTTGTTCCCGGCGACGGCGACGACCTCGAGGTCTCCGTTCTCGCGCAGCACCGACAGTGCGGCGACGCCGAAGCCGGCGAGCTCGCACACGCCCTCGGCGATGATCCGCATGGAGTCCTCGAGCACCTGCTCGGACCAGGCGCCCGACAGAATACGTTCGAAGCCGACCTGGTCGTCCCGGCCGGACGGCCCGGTGGTGCTCCCGTCTGACATGTGTCCCTCCCCGAACCGCAAGGATAGGGCGAGGGTGGGCGGCGCCACAGTTCGGTCGATTCTGCGCGTCGTGCCGGCGGCACCTAGACTTGGGTCGTGCCCCAGCCCAGCAGCATGCGCAAGGGTGGCGACGGTCGCCTCACCATGGCCCTCGACCCCCAGGACCAGGGTCCCCAGGACGCCTGCGGCGTCTTCGGCGTCTGGGCCCCCGGTGAGGACGTCTCCAAGCTCACCTACTACGGCATCTTCGCCCTGCAGCACCGCGGGCAGGAGTCGGCCGGCATCGCGGTCAGCAACGGCCGCCAGATCCTCGTCTACAAGGACATGGGCCTGGTCTCCCAGGTCTTCGACGAGTCGACGCTCGAGGCGCTGAAGGGCTTCCTCGCGATCGGCCACTGCCGCTACTCCACCACGGGCGCCAGCACGTGGACCAACGCCCAGCCGACGTTCCAGCCCACCGCGCACGGCTCGATCGCCCTGGCCCACAACGGCAACCTGACCAACACCGCCGACCTCGCCCAGATGGTCGACGACCTGGCCGGCCTCGACGGCGAGCTCGACCTGCACGTGCGCAAGCCCGAGGCCGCCACCAACGACACCAGTGTGGTCACCGCGCTGCTCGCCCACCACCCCGACAGCACCGTCGAGGAGAAGGCGATGGAGCTGCTCCCGCAGGTCAAGGGAGCCTTCTGCTTCGTCTGGATGGACGAGAACACGCTGTACGCCGCCCGCGACCCCCAAGGCATCCGCCCGCTGGTGCTGGGTCGGTTGGAGCGCGGCTGGGTGGTCGCCTCCGAGACCGCGGCCCTCGACATCGTCGGCGCCTCGTTCATCCGCGAGATCGAGCCCGGCGAGATGGTGATCATCGACGAGGACGGCCTGCGCTCGCGCACCTTCGCCGAGGCCGCGCCCAAGCACTGCCTGTTCGAGTTCGTCTACCTCGCCCGCCCCGACACCCGCATGACCGGCCAGCGCGTGCACAGTGTGCGCGTCGAGATCGGTCGCCGGTTGGCCAGGGAGTTCCCGGCGGACGCCGACCTGGTCATCCCGGTTCCCGAGTCCGGGACTCCCTCCGCGATCGGCTTCGCCGAGGAGTCCGGCATCCCCTACGGCGTCGGCCTGGTCAAGAACTCCTACGTCGGCCGCACGTTCATCCAGCCCAGCCAGACCATCCGACAGCTCGGCATCCGGCTCAAGCTCAACCCGCTGCGCGACATCATCGAGGGCAAGCGACTCGTGGTCGTCGACGACTCGATCGTGCGCGGCAACACCCAGCGCGCGCTGATCCGCATGTTGCGTGAGGCCGGGGCCAAGGAGGTGCACGTGCGCATCTCGAGCCCGCCGGTGAAGTGGCCGTGCTTCTACGGCATCGACTTCGCGACCCGTGCCGAGCTGATCGCCAACGGCCTCTCCACCGACGAGATCTGTCGCTCGATCGACGCCGACTCGCTGGCCTACATCGGGCTCGAGGAGCTGGTCGAGGCGACCGAAGTCCCGATGGACCACCTCTGCCGGGCCTGCTTCGACGGAACCTACCCGGTGCCGTTGCCCGACCCCGAGCACCTCGGCAAGAGCCTGCTCGAGCCGTCGATCCTGCCGATCGAGGTGGAGGCCGAGGGGCTGGCCACCTCGCTGACCGGGTTCGGTGCCAACGACGCGCTCGAGCGTCCCTGACCCAGCACGCACGCCAGCCATTCGACGCCGGCCACTCGGCGCCGGCGATCAGAAAGCAAAGGGAAGCCACGTGACCGACCAGCCCACCGATGAGTCCGCACGCGGGGCGTACGCCGAGGCCGGCGTCTCCATCGAGGCCGCTGACCGCGCCATCGACCTGATGAAGGGCTGGGTCGAGAAGGCCCGCCGTCCCGAGATGATCGGCGGGTTGGGTGGCTTCGCCGGGCTCTTCGACGCCTCGGCCCTGAAGGGCTACGAGCGCCCGCTGCTGGCCACCTCCACCGACGGCGTCGGCACCAAGGTGGCCATCGCCCAGGCGATGGACAAGCACGACACGATCGGGTTCGACCTGGTCGGCATGGTCGTCGACGACCTGGTCGTCTGCGGTGCCGAGCCTCTCTTCATGACCGACTACATCGCCACCGGCCGGGTCATCCCCGAGCGGATCGCCGCGATCGTCAAGGGCATCGCGGAGGCGTGTGTCGAGGCCGGCTGCGCGCTGGTCGGCGGCGAGACCGCGGAGCACCCCGGCCTGCTGGCCCCCGACGAGTACGACGTGGCCGGCGCGACCACCGGTGTGGTCGAGGCCGACAAGCTGCTCGGCCCCGGCCGGGTCCGTCCCGGCGACGTGGTGATCGCGATGGAGGCCTCCGGCCTGCACTCCAACGGCTACTCGCTGGTGCGCCACGTCCTGCTCGGCGCCGGCAACAAGGACGGTGCCGGCTGGCAGCTCGACCGACACGTCGACGAGCTCGGCCGCACCCTCGGCGAGGAGCTCCTCGAGCCGACCCGCATCTACGCCAAGGCCTGCCTGGCGTTGGCCGACCAGACCCAGACGCACGCGATGTCGCACGTCACCGGTGGCGGCCTGGCCGCGAACCTGGCCCGGGTCATGCCCGCGGAGCTCTCCGCGACGATCGACCGCTCCACCTGGACGCCGCAGCCGGTGTTCGACCTGGTCCGCCGGGTGGGCGAGGTGGCCCAGGCGGACCTCGAGCAGACGCTCAACTGTGGCGTCGGCATGGTCTCCCTGACCGCCCCCGACGACGTCGACAAGGCGATCGAGGTGCTGGCCGGCTTCGGCGTACGCGCCTGGGTGGCCGGGTCGGTTGCGGCCGGTGACGGCACGGTGAATCTGGTCGGACAGCACGCCGGTTGGTGATTTTCCCGCGGGAATCGGGTTTTGATGGACCTGGGTGTGCGGGAACACCCACCGCTCGGGTAGCGTTGTCCTCACGAGAAATAGACCAAGGAGCCCGGGAGTCTCGGCGTCACTGCCGTGAGTTCCCGGCCAAGCGCGCGAAGGGGTCGATCCTATGGGACGCGGCCGGGCCAAGGCCAAGCAGACCAAGGTCGCACGCGACCTGAAGTACCGCACTCACGAGACGGACTTCGGGGCGCTCGCCCAGGAACTGCACGGAAGCACTGCTGAGAGCAATCAGCAGCCGCCGGAATCAGCGTCGGACGACGAGTACGACGACTGGTCGTCCGACTCGCGCGACTGACGCACCCACCTGTGGGTTGAGTGCTCAGGTGGCTGCCTCGGCAATCACCTGAGCACTCAACCGGCGTGTCTCAGGACAGCCAGAGGCCGCGCAGGCGACCGACGTCGCGCATGCGACGTTCGGCGAGCCGGTCGGCAGCGATCGCCGGCGGTACGCCGTCCGTCCGTGCGGTCTCGAAGACCGCGCGGGTGGTGTCGAAGATGCCGCTGGCGCGCTGCTGGGCGCGATCGAAGACGAAGCCCTCGAGCTCGTCGGCGACCTGGATCAGGCCGCCGGCGTTCACGCAGTAGTCGGGCGCGTAGAGGATGCCGCGATCGGCGAGCGCCTTCTCGATCCCCGGGTGGGCGAGCTGGTTGTTCGCGGCACCGCAGATGACTGTCGCCGACAGCACGTCGACGACGGCGTCCGTGATCGCCCCGCCGAGGGCACACGGCGCGTAGACGTCGAGCGCTGAGGCGACCAGTGCCTCGGTCGACTCCACCACGGTCACGGCGGGCAGCTCGTCACGGATACGGTCGATGGCCGGCTGCCAGACGTCGGTGACCACCACGGACGCGCCGTCCTCGACGAGGCGGCGGGCCAGGTGGTGCCCGACCTTGCCGACGCCGGCGATGCCGACGGTGCGACCGCCCAGGGTCGGTTCGCCCCATGTGGCCTCGGCGGCAGCACGCATCCCCTGGAAGACGCCGTACGCGGTGAGCACCGAGCTGTCGCCGGCGCCACCGTGGGCGACGGTGCGACCCGTGACGTAGGAGCACTCGCGGGCGATCTCGTCCATGTCGACGCTGAACGTGCCGACGTCGCAGGCCGTGTAGTACCGACCGTTCAGGGACTCGACGAAGCGTCCGTAGGCACGCAGGAGGGCTTCGCTCTTGAGGGTGTTCGGGTCGCCGATGATCACCGCCTTGCCACCGCCGAGGTCGAGCCCGGCGAGGGCGGCCTTGTAGGACATCCCGCGGGAGAGGTTGAGCACGTCGGTGACCGCGTCGGCGGTGTCGGCGTACGGGTAGAAGCGGGTGCCGCCGAGGGCGGGGCCGAGGGCGGTGGAGTGGACGGCGATGATCGCCTTGAGTCCGCTGGGCTCGTCGTGGCAGAAGACGACTTGCTCGTGCTCGGAGTCGAACACGTCAGGGGTGGGGGTCACGGTTGGCGACCTTTCTGTGCGTGGCGCCGCGGGGGTGGTGCGGTGCCGTCGGTGGTCGGGCCTGCGAGGGTGACGCAGGTCTCACTCCACTGTATTGAATTCATCCGCCTCCAGCGAAAACGCCGGTGACCCGTCGGCTTGGGAGAGACGTTTGGCTATGGCAAACTCTCGGGTGAACCGGACATTTCACATCGAAAGAGGATTCATGAACTCCCCCCAGTCGGACGCGGAGAACCTGCTCACGCCGTCCGAGGTCGCTGCCCTGTTCCGCGTGGACCCCAAGACCGTGACCAGGTGGGCGAAGGCCGGGAAGATCGGCTCGATCCGCACGCTCGGGGGCCACCGTCGCTTCCGTGAGTCCGAGGTCATGGAGTTGCTCGGATCCAACGAGCAGTGATCAGCGCACCAGCTCGGTGATGCCGTAGGCGGCCCCGAAGGTGCCGGCCAGCACGAGCACGCAGACCAGGGCCAGCAGCCAGCCGGGCATCCCGGAACCGGGCTCGGAGTCGTGGCGCACAGGGACGGTCGCGGGCGCGGCCTGCCGCGCCGTGGTCGGCGTGCTCCGGTGGGCAGAGGGGTCGGTCAGGGCCGAGCGGAGCGCGGTGGAGAACGACGCCACGTCCGGCCAGCGGTCCTCGGGGTCGGCGGCCAGCGCACGGGCCAGCACGCTGTCGACCGCCGGTGGCAACGGTGCGAGGACGGAGGGCGCAACCGGCACCTTGGCGTCGGCCAGCGAGCCGATGCCGCCCTCACGGGCCAGCTTGCCGGTGAGCATCTGGTAGGCCACCGCGCCCAGCGCGTGCACGTCGGCGCGAGTGTCCAGCGGTGCGCCGGTCGCCTGCTCGGGGGCCATGTAGGCCGGTGTGCCGACCACCTGGGTCAGGCCGCTGGCGTGCAACATCGCCTTGGCCACGCCGAGGTCGGCGACCAGCAGCTTGGTGGCCCCGGTATCGGTGACGGATGCGCCGCGTGAGCTGAGCAGCAGGTTGTGGGGCTTGATGTCGCGGTGGATCACACCGTGCCCGTGCAGCACGGAGAGCCCCGCGGCGGCCTGGTCGACGAGATCGATGACCTGTGCCGGCGGCATCGGCCTTCCCGGCTCGAGCAGGGTGGCCAGGGAGCCGCGGTCGGCGTACGACATCACGAAGTACGGCGTGCCGTCGGCCTCGCCGATGTCGTAGACCCGCACCACGTGGTCGGAGTCGGCCCGGCGCAGGATGCGCGCCTCCTCCAGGAACCGGTCGCGAACGTCGTAGCGCTGGGCCCAGTTCTCCGCGAGCGCCTTCACGGCGACGTCGGAGTCGAGTTCGTCGTCGTGGTAGAGCCAGACGGTGGCGAACCCACCGACACCGATGCGGCCCACCCGCTGGAGACGACCGAGGCGCTCTGGCAGGGACACGATGGGTATTGTGCCGCACGAAGCCGTCCGGGAGCCTTCAGGGGGAACGCATGTCCAGCACCACCGCCGAACCGCCCGACCTCGAGGAGCTGGCCGTCCGCGCTGCGGCCGGTGACCGTGAGGCGCTCGAGGACCTGCTCGCGGGCATCCAACCGCGGGTACGCCGCATCTGCGGCCGGATGCTGCTCTATCCGGAGGACGCCGAGGAGGCAGCCCAGGACGTGCTGCTGCTCGTGGCCACCAAGATCCACACCTTCAACGGCCGCAGCAAGTTCACCACCTGGTTGCACTCGGTGGCCTCGAACAGCGCGCGGTCGACCTACCGCAGCCTCAAGCGGCGGGCCGCCGAGCGGCCCACCGACGAGATGCCGGTGCATGCCGACCCGCGCACCACCAGCGTGATCGCCGGCAGCCGGCTCGACCTGCTGGAGGCCCTCGAGGTGCTGGGGTCGACGCACCCGGAGCTGGTCGAGCCGCTGGTGCTTCGTGACGTGCAGGAGCTCGACTACAACGAGATCTCGCGGCTGCTCGACACCCCGCTGGGCACGATCAAGTCACGCATCCACTCGGCCCGCAACGCGGTCCGACCGCTGCTGCGCACCCACGAGTGACCCGTCGTGAGTTCGTCGACCCGTCGTGAGTTCGGGCCGACCCGTCGTGAGTTCGTCGAACTCACGACGGGTCGATCAGCCGGCTGAGCCGAGGACGACGGCCCGGTCCGAGTCGACCTCGACCTCGCACTCACCCTTGAGCGTGCAGCGGTAGATCACGCCGCCGTTGAAGTCGCTGTCCTTGTAGGCGTGCACGAAGATCGCGTCGTTGGTGGCCCACTCGGCCGTCGCGGCGAGCTCGGGTGCCTTGATCAGGTCGGTCTGCTTGCCAGTGGAGGAGTCGATGACCAGGAACTCCACGGGACCGAAGCCCTCGGTCTGCTGCGGGATGCCGAGGATCTCCGTGCCGTCGGGGCTGAACTGCGCGAGAGCTCCGTTCGGACGGATGTCGCAGTTCTTCCACCACTTGTCCTCGCCGATCACCGCGCCTCCGTGCAGGCACCACGGCGACAACGTCTCGACCGACGCGACCAGGTCGCCCTGGGGTGAGGCGCCGGCTGGGTTGAAGCCGTCCTTGACCTTGAACTGCGACTTGTCGTAAAGGTTCCAGCCGATCAGTGTCTGGTCAGCGGTGGTGGTCGCCCAGGTGGTGATCACGTCGTCGCGGTTGGCGAAGACGGCTCCGCCGACGGGGTCGCCCTTGGCCTTCACGCCGATGGTGTCAGTCACCTCGCCCGAGCGTGCGTCGCGCACCTGGTAGGTGTCGGCGTCCTTGAACTTGGCGACGAGGGAGTCGCCGTCGGTGTTGACGTCGTAGGGCCCGAAGAGCTCGCCGATCGGTGTCGTCGCGCCGTCCGGGTCGACGAAGGTGGCTCGGTAGTCGGGGACCTGCGGACTCAGCGACTCCACGACCAGCCAACCGCCGGCAACTCGATGGAGGCCGACCACGTCGGCAACCTTGAAGCCTGACACCAACACCTCGGTGTCGCCGTCGTGGAGGGTTCCGCCCTCGAGGTAGAGCAGCTCGCCTTGATTGCTGTCGGGTGCCTGGTCGCTTGACTGACCTTCGTCCGGGGTCGTGCTCGGCTCACCCGTCGGCGTGTCGGTCCCGGTCGTGGGGGTGCCCCCGGACTCGGTCGAGCCGCTGCTCGACTTCGCCCCCTGGTCGTCGCCTTCGAGGATTCCGGAAGAGGCGGCGTAGGTGCCGCCGACGATCCCGAGGACGGCGGCCGAGGCAATGGCCATCGTCGTGATGCGGTTCATGGTCGGTCCTGTCTGTCGTCCGTTGGCGTGAGGTCTGATGCTCCGGCCGACGATTCGGTTCGCCCCGTGGGAGGTGAGGCCCGCAACACGACGAAGTCTCCGTGGGTCCCGTAGCCGGGCAGCTCGCCGGCGTACGTCGTACCGTCGAAGGTCAGCATCAGGGCGGAGCCGTCGGCGAGCTCGACCACCGAGGGCCAGGGCAGGTTCGTGGGGTGGTCCGCCTCGAGCGCGCCGACCTCGGCCAGGTCGAGATCGAAGACCGGGAAGCGGCGACGTTGACCACGCCGCCCTTGTGGTCCGTCGCTGGCCAGCACCCGCCAGTCGCCGTCGACGCGGGCCAGCAGCGTGCCTTCGGTGGCGCGCCGGTCGGTGGCCGCGCCCAGCAGTCGCCACCCCTCCAGCCGACCGGGCTCCGCGGCGCGGGCCAGTGCCGGGTAGAAGTCGAAGAACTTGCGCGCCGCGACGAAGGCGAGGTGCCAGTGGCCCTCGATCCGGGCCAGGTGCGGGTCCCAGGTGCCGACCACCGGCGGGGGCAGCGCGTGGTCCGGCAGGCTCACCGGGGCGGAGTCGAGGACGTGCTCGCCCTCGAGCAGGTCGGCGTCGGTGATGGCCAGGGTGATCCCGACCCGGCGTTGCGCCTCGGGTGCGTGGTCGAAGGTCGCCCAGGTGCTGGTGGCCACGAGCCACCGGTCGCCGTCGCGGACCAGGTGGGTGGCGTGGTCGCCGCGGACCACTCCTTCGCGACGGAACCACAGGTCGCTGCGGTGCTCGACCGCGAACGTCGTCGGGTCGAAGGCCCACACCCCGCATCGCCCGGTGCCGAAGAACCCGGGCCCGGCATGGGTCAGCGCCAGGAACAGCAGTCCGTCGCGTTCGTACGGCGTTCCGTCGGCATGCGTCACCACGTGGACGTCGCGTACGCCGAGCTGCCCGCTCGCGCCGGATCGCCAGTGGGCGACCGGGGAGGCCTGGTCGCGTTGTCGCGGCTGCCACCCCACCTCGGGAGAGAGCGTGGCCGGGTCGACGTCGTGGTCCAGCTCGACCTTTCCACGGGCTGTCCAGACGTCGTCGTGACGGGTCAGGACGGTCACCTGCCGACCGGTCAGCATGACGCCGAGGGCGTCCGGGGGAGTGGGCGGTCGTCCGTGTCGCCTGCTGCGGTGGTGGCTGGTGTGGCCGGCCGGGTCGGTCAGGTCGACGCCGGCCAGTCGCCGGCCGCCGTCGTACCAGCCCTCGAGGCGAAACCCCTCCGCGCCGAAGCCGGCCACCACGCGGCCGGCCACGTCGTGGGTCGAGAGCTCGACCTCGATGGCGGCGAACGGGGCGACGAAGCCGCTGGTGCGTTCGCGGCCCACGAGGCTCACCGGGCGGCTCCGGTGCACCTCCTCGAATCTCGACCACACGCCCTGCACCCTATGCCGGTCGCGGACCGACGAGTGGATCAGCGCAGCCGGCTCAGATAGCCGGCGGCCCGCTTCACGTCACGCATCCGGCTCTCCCAGGTCACCCCGACCACGGTCAGTACGAGACCGATCGTCCCGATCAGCGCCCACTGCGGGAGGACCGAGGCGTACGTCGCCTCGCGCAGCACCAGCAGCAGGCCAACGGTGGCGCCGGCGACCAGCGGAGCGGACCAGCGAAGGGTGATGCCTATGCCGAGCACCAGCAGGCAGGCGACGCCCAGCAGCGCGGCACGCAGGGAGACGGGATCGGTCAGGGCGACCAGCAGGGAGGGCACCAGCGCCAGGCTCAGGCCCGGCCCCAGGGCACGCGGGCTGGGCAGCCGGTCGTGTCGGGCGCCGAGGTGCATGCGGAGCACGCCGACAGCCATCAGTACGACGGCCAGGGGCAGCGTGTAGGCCTCGACGGTCTCCACACCGACCTGCTCGAGGCGCACCCACTGGGCGACCACCATCAGGCCCAGTCCGAGCCAACCCAGCCCACGGCGGTGGGCGTTCAGCAGCGCGGAGAGATGAGCCAGCACGGCGGCCAGGGTGAGGTCGACGGCGAGCCAGGTCTGGGCGACGCCGGAGCCCTCGACGAGCGAGACCGCGACCGTCACGACCGCCACCAGGGCGACCGGGAGCTCTCGCTCCGGGCGGGCGCCGAGCACCGCCCAGGCTCCGAGGGCGCCCAGCACCGGGATCGCCCGCCAGGTCGCGTCCACGCCGGCCAGGTCCAAGGCGGTCCACAGGAACACGGCGGCAACCGGGGCGAACGCCAGGTCGCCCAGCTGCCGAACGAGCGGCCGTCGCGCCGTAGTCGTGGCGAGCGCCGCGACGGTTGACAGGCCGGTGGTGACCGCGGTCAGGCCCTCGCTCTGGAACGAGGCCACTAGGGCCAGCCCGGCGGTCAGGACACCGAGCACGAGCGCCGTCGTACCGAGCTCCACCGCCGAGCGGGCACTCAGGGCCGACAACGCCAAACCGGTCACCAGCAACAGGGCGATCATGACCGACAGTGGGGCGCCGTACAACGCCGGCAGCAGGGTCAGTGACGCCACGACGACCAGGCCGACGGGAGCCACGACTCGCCGCAGCGACACCTCGGTCAGCTGGTTGACGGTGACCCATCCCGCGAGCAGGACGCCGAAGGTGGCGACTGGCAGGAGCAACGGCCAGTGCCAGGCCAGGTCCGGACGCTCGAGCGCATGCCCGGCCCGGACCGTCCAGACCTCGTGGACCATCAGGGCGTCGAGCGCGGTGCCGGCCAGGAACGTGGCCGAACCGAGGAGTCCGAGTCCGGCGAGCACCGCGGGCAGTGCCACGACGGGACGCCAGGCCCGGGCCAGGAGGGTGGTGGCGGCAGCGGCGACCAGGACCACGGTCAGCGCGACCAGCGTCACGATCGTCCCGGACTCGTCGGCGGCCGGCAGTGTTGCCAGAGCGGTGACCAGGGCAACGCCGGCAGCGGCCCCGGCAATTCGGGCGGGCTCGGGAAGCCGACGGGTCGGCCCGACCGGCAGGGCCACGGATGCTGCGATGCCGGCTGCGAGCAGGGCTGGCCACACCTGGAACCCTCCCCAGACACCTGTCACGGTGGGCGGGACGTCGATGCGGATCAGACCCACGACCAGCAGTTCCAGCCAGGCCAGGCCGGCTCCCACCAGCACCACGACCGTGGCGATCGGGAGTCGGAGGCGGTGGCAGCCCCACGCCGCACCGACCTGCAGGACGAACCATGCCAGCGCCGACACCGCGATCAGGTCGAGACCACGGCCCTCGCCGTTGATCACCGTCGACGTCAGGCCGCCGGTGCCGAGAACCACGCCCAGGCCGCCGATCAGCTGGGCGCTGATCAGCCGGCCGACCGTCCCGGCGCGCAGCAGGTGGGCGCCGCCCAGGCCGGCCAGTGCCAGCGTCGCACCGATCACGAACGTGAACGTGTCGTGGTCGATCTCGCCGAGCCAACCGGAGGAGCGGGCGCCGAACACATCGAGCGTGAGCAGCCCCAGGGCCAGGGTCGTGAACGACTCGGCGCCGGCCCGGAGATCGGCGCGGGCCAGCAGCCAGGCTCCGCCGGCCGCAGCCAGGGTCAGGGCAAGGAGTACGACGGTCCGCCCGCCGACGCCGAGCGCCGACCAGGCGACGGCCAGGAAGACCAGCGCGGCCACGAGCAGGCAGGTGGCGCCCAGGCCGAGCAGGATCCGTGGCACGGAGGCGCTGCTCATCCCGCTGCCCACCCCGCGACGCGGAGCGGCCGGGGCTGCCGGGTAGGGCGTCAGGTCGGCCGAGAAGGAGCCGGCCAGACCCGGTGACGAGAGGCCGGGCGCGGACAGGCCTGCTGCCACCGCGTGGGGGCGAGCCGGCGTACGCGCGACCGTGGAGTTCGCGGAGAGCTCGGCCAGCTGCCGCACGAGCGTGTCGGCGCGGGTGAGAGTGGCGAAGAGCTGCAGGGCCACCGAGCCCGTCAACGTGGTGCGGCACTGGGCGCAGCCGGTGCTGCCGGCGGTGACGACGGAGCGGCACACGGGGCAGGCCTCGGGATCGGCGTATCGGAACATGACTCCACCCTGCCTCTCCCGAGCCGTTCCCACCCCGTCCGAGCGACTCAACCGAGGTGAGTGGCCGTACTCAGCCGCGGTAGCCGCTCGCCGTCGACCGGGATGATCGCGTCATGTCGCCACCCTCGCCTGCTCCGGACCTGCACCGGACCTGCACCGGACCTGCACCGGACCTGCACCGGACCTGTGACGGTCCTCGGTGGGACCCGGGCCAGGCCGGGGTGGCGGGGCGTGGGGTGGGTCTGTGGGTCACCATCGAGTGCCCGATGCCCCCGGAGGGCCGGAAATGAAACGAAGCCGCGGTCCCGGGGGAACCGCGGCTTCGAGTGGTGGCCAGGGGCGGGGTCGAACCGCCGACCTACCGATTTTCAGTCGGTCGCTCGTACCAACTGAGCTACCTGGCCGGGCCGCGGAGAAGATTACCCCAGACCCGGGGGTTCGGTGAAAACGTGCATCGCTTTGGTGACTGCCGTCGCCTGCCCCTATGCTGTATCGGCAGTCCAGCCCCCATCGTCTAGTGGCCTAGGACGTCGCCCTTTCACGGCGGTAGCACGGGTTCGAATCCCGTTGGGGGTGCTCGTTGAGCAGCGGTTTTCGCCCGATTGGGTGGCACCGGCCCGCATGGGTTATTGTTCAGCGCGCTTCCAGTGCAGACTGGCAAGCACAACCTGGCCCCGTAGCGCAGTTGGTTAGCGCGCCGCCCTGTCACGGCGGAGGCCGCGGGTTCGAGTCCCGTCGGGGTCGCAGATGCGAGGTCCACGCGCAAGCGTGGGCCTCGCTTTTTCGTTGCCCTACCGTGGGCACCGTGACGGACGAAGAATCACCGGTTGAGCCGCGCGGAGTCGAACTCGACCGCGGCGGCTTCGAGGCCCTCGTGGACCGGGCGCTCGACGACATCCCCGACGAGATCGCCGCCCTGGTGGAGAACCTCGTCGTGCTCGTCGAGGACGAGCCGCCCGCGGACGACCCCGACCTGCTGGGGCTCTACGACGGCGTCGCGCTGACCGACCGCCTGTCCAACCACGCCGGTGCACTGCCCGACCGGGTGTTCGTGTTCCGCAACCCGCTGCAGGAGATGTGCGCGAGCGAGGACGAGCTCGTCGACGAGGTCCGGATCACCGTGGTGCACGAGATCGCGCACCACTTCGGGATCGGTGAGGCCGAGCTGCACCGCCTGGGCTACGCCTGAGCCGAGGTCAGGCCTGGGTCGCGAACCCGAGAGCACAGGCGGTCAGTGAGAGCACCAGCGTGAGCACGACGTACGTCGTCCCGCGGCGGGCGCCGAGCCGCGAGGTCTGCACCGCGAAGGACGAGTAGGTCGTGAGGCCGCCGCAGAAGCCCACGCCGAGCAGGGCCATGGTGTGGCCGGTCAACCCGAGCGCGGAGAGCACCCCGAGCGCGAACGACCCGACCACGTTGACCAGCAGGGTGCCGATCGGGAGGTCGCGGTCGAGGACGTGCCCGGTGACGTAGCGCAGCGGCGCTCCGACGGCGGCCCCGAGGGCGACCAGGAGCACGGTCATTCGTCGCCCTCCTCGTCGTCGAACTCCTGCTGGGCCGCCGGTGTCGACCAGCGGTGGGCGAACTCGACCGCGACCATCGCCGCGGCCAGTGTGCCGAGCACGTAGGCGCCGGCCATCCCGGTCGAGCCGTCGGCCACCAGGGCACGGGCCTCCTCGCAGTAGGTGCTCAGGGTCGTGTAGCCGCCGAGCACCCCGGTGCCGAGAAACAGCGGCAGCACCGGGTGACGGCGTACGACGGCCAGTGCCGGCAGCAGCGCCAGGAGCAGGCACCCGGTGACGTTGATCGCGAACGTGGTCCACGGGAAGCCGAGACCGTCGGGGACGAGATCCGAGAGACCCCAACGGGCGCTGGCGCCCAGGGCGCCGCCGAGGGCGACGGCCGCGACGTGCGCGGGGGTGAGGGGCGGGCGACTCAACGGATGGTGTGCTCGGGTCGATCGACGCTCTGCGTGCCCAGCCAGGGCAGCGGCGAGGCGCCGCCGCTCTGGCGGACGAGCTCGCCGAGGAACCAGCTCTGGAAGCGGCGCTGCTGGTCGGTGGAGGCCAGGGAGAGCATCCGCTCGGCCCGGCAGAAGGAGTCGGCCAGCTCGAGGACGTCGATCATCTGCTCGACCACCCGGTAGGCCTCGGGCGCGATCACCAACCGGATCGAGGCGGTGCGGGCACCGGCGTCGATGGCGCGATGGATCTCGTCGATGCCCAGGGTCTGCTGGACCTCCTCGCCGAACCGGGCGAACAGGTCGGTCAGCGTCTTGGCCACGGGGTAGTCCTCCTCGTGGGCCAGGGACAGCAGCCGCAGCTCACGGCGTACGTCGCGGAAGTGGCGCCGCCACTCGACATAGAGGTCGATCGGGAACGAGGGGTAGTCGATGACGAGACCGTCGCCGATGCGCACCCGGGGAGGACGACCGGTGGACGCACTGTTGGAGACGTAGACCTGACCGGCCAGGTTGGGCTCCTCGACCGGCTCGTCGGCGGGTTCGAACCAGACCACCTTGCCGTCGTCGAGCAGCTCGGCCCCCCAGGCGTGTGACGACATCGCCACCATGCCCAGCCCACGGCCGATGGTGGCCAGCAGCTCGTCCTCGTGCGTCATCCGGTGGTTGGGCGCCGGTGGTGTGCGGGACCCGTCGAGCACCTCGATGCGGGGGTGCCGCCGGGTGCCCCGGATCCGGACCTGGATCGGGGGGTCGCCATGCAGCAGTGCGTTGGTGACCAGCTCGGAGACGCCCAGCTCGGCGCTGTCGACCAGGTCGGAGCGCTCGAGCTCACGGCACGCCGAAGCCACCCAGCGGCGGGCATCCGAAACGGACCGCGGGCTGGATTCCAGCGGCAGCGCACCCCTACTCAGCGGCAATCTCTCACCTTGTGTCGGGTTGTCGGTGACCCCATCTTGGGCCACAGGGGGTGGTCATGCCCAGCATCGCGGCGGTTGAAACCTGAAGCACCGATTTTCTCGAAAAGTTTCTCGTGGCGGCCTCCTGGCGGCCGGCGGGCAGGCCCGTTTCGGAGAAAACGAGCGAGGGTGGGATCATGGGGTACGGCAAGCAAGACGTCGTACACGTGATCAGAAAGGCCAGTGGGGAATGGCAAGCAACAACGGCAAGCACCAGGTGGTCGTGATCGGCTCCGGGTTCGGCGGGCTGTTCGGCACCAAGGCCCTCAAGCGGTCCGACGTCGAGGTCACCATGGTCGCCAAGACCACCCACCACCTCTTCCAGCCCCTGCTCTACCAGGTCGCCACCGGCATCCTGTCGCAGGGCGAGATCGCGCCGCCGACCCGTGAGGTCCTGGCCAAGCAGAAGAACGCCCAGGTCCTGCTCGGCACGGTCACCGACGTCGACCTCGAGGCGAAGACCGTCACCCACCACGTGCTGGGTCGCGAGACCGTCTCCCACTACGACTCGCTGATCGTGGCGGCCGGGGCGAGCCAGTCCTACTTCGGCAACGACCACTTCGCCGAGTTCGCCCCCGGCATGAAGAGCATCGACGACGCCCTCGAGCTGCGCGGCCGCATCTTCGGCGCCTTCGAGATGGCCGAGAACGCCGCCCGCCGCGGCGAGGCCTACGACCACCTGCTGACCTTCGTGGTCGTGGGCGCCGGCCCGACCGGTGTCGAGATGGCCGGCCAGATCGCCGAGCTGGCCCACAAGACCCTCAAGCGCGACTTCCGCAGCATCGACACCAAGCAGGCCCGGATCATCCTCGTCGACGCGGCGCCCCAGGTGCTGCCGCCGTTCGGTGCCAAGCTCGGCGCCAAGGCCAAGAGCGAGCTCGAGAAGATCGGCGTCGAGGTCCAGCTCGGCGCGATGGTGACCAGCGTCGACGAGCGCGGTCTCGAGCTGAAGGACAAGGACGGCACGATCCGTCGCATCGACTCGGTCGCCAAGATCTGGGCCGCCGGCGTGCAGGCGAACCCGATCGGCAAGACACTCTCGGAGCAGACCGGCGCGCCGCTGGACCGCGCCGGTCGCATCGCGGTCAACCCCGACCTCACCCTCCCGGGTCACCCCGAGGTGTTCGTGCTCGGCGACATGATCGCCCTCGACAACCTGCCGGGCGTCGCCCAGGTGGCGATCCAGGGCGCGAAGTACGCCGCCAAGGAGATCGACCACCGGCTCAAGGGCAAGGCCCCGCAGCAGCCCTTCAAGTACTTCGACAAGGGCTCGATGGCGATCATCAGCAAGTTCCGCGCGGTCGCCAGCGTCGGCAAGCTGAAGCTCAACGGTTCGATCGCCTGGCTGATGTGGCTGGGCGTCCACCTGATCTACCTGACCGGCTTCAAGAACCGCATCGGAGCCCTGCTGAGCTGGGCGATCACGTTCATCGGCAACGACCGCTCCGAGCGGACCGTCACCGAGCAGCAGATCTTCGCCCGGGTGGCGTTGGAGCGGCTGGGTGGCGGAGCCAAGGACCTGGTCAGCGAGCCCGGCGAGTTCGACGCCAAGCTCGAGGCCCGGCGCACCGAGCTGGAGAGGGTGGCTGCCGAGGAGGCGCGCCTGACCGACGAGGGCCAGCGCGGCGTCCACGCCGACGCCGGCTGAGCTACTCGAAGGACTCCTGCTTCGGGCCGTCGGCTCGTTCGCGTGCCCAGCGGGGCAGGATGAACACGCCCTCGGCGTGGACCGTCGGGCCGTCGGCGTCGCCGATGTGTCCCTCGACGTAGGTCTTGACGCCCTCGACCTTGACGATCGCGCCCTCGGCGTGGAGCGGGCCCAGAGGCGTGCCGCGTCGGTAGCTGAGGGTGAGCCGCCCGGTCATGCCGGGTGAGCCGCCGGCCGCGGCCGCCTCGCCGCAGATCTGGTCGAGGATCAGGGCGCTGACTCCGCCGTGCACCAGGCCGGGCGGCCCTTCGTAGGCGGCGCCCAGGGTGAAGTCGGCCCACGCCCGGCCCTGCTCGGATCGCTCGATCAGCAAGGGCGGTGCGATCGGGTTGCGGACGCCGATGACGCTGTTGCCCCAGTTGCGCATCGAGCCGTCGCCACCGACGGTGACCCCGTAGGAGCCGTCGAGCTGACTGGCACGGAGCCGGGAGGTGAGTGCATCGATCTCGGCGCGGACCGCCGCCAGCTCCTCATGCTCGACGGTGCTGCGGACGACCGCGTCGACGAGCTCACGGGTGCTCTGGGCCAGGCCTCCGGCGACCTCGCGTTCGCGTTCGATCTCCTCGGGGCTGAGGTCCTCGGACCGGTAGTTGAACATGCTGCTCACCCTAGAGGTTGGGCTCCGCACATATTTAGTTGTGTCCTGCCTTCGGGACGTGATGGGTTGTCCCGCATGACCGAGCTCGTGCCGCCCTCACCCGACCTGTACGACTCCTGGCTCGCGGCCGAGGAGGATTTCGGGGACGAGCACCGTGACGGCTCCGGTGCGTTCGGCGGGCGGGAGAGCACGGAGCGGTCGTCGTACGACCTGATGGTGGCGCAGCGCCTGGCGGAGGGCGACCCGGCCACCCCGATGCCCGAGGATCGGGTGCACTGCACCTACCTCTGGATGGTCGAGGACGGCGAGTTCGTCGGCTACCTGGCGATCCGGCACTCGCTGACGCCGTTCCTGCTCGAGGAGGGCGGCCACATCGGCTATTCGGTGCGGCCCTCCCGGCGGCGCGAGGGGCATGCCACGCGGGCGCTGGCCCTGTCGCTGCCGGTCGCCGCGTCGCTGGGCATCGACCGGGTGCTGGTCACCTGCGACGAGGACAACGCCGGGTCGCGGCGCACCATCGAGAAGAACGGTGGCGTGTTCGAGGACGTACGCCGGGGCAAGCGTCGCTACTGGATCGCCGTGGGGAGCTCAGTGGGCTGAGCCGCCCCGGAAGCGCTCGAGCACCTGGGTGAACTCCTCGGGGTCGACCATGGTGGGGTTGACCACGTACGGCGGCATGCCGGTGCGGTGGATCAGCACCTTCCAGCCACGGTGCCCGGGCGTGCCGACCGTCTCGAAGTCGGTGTAGCTGCTGGTCAGGTCGAAGCGGTGATGACTGTCGTGGGTGCGGATGTCGAGGTTGCCGCGCTCGACGACCACCGTGGGCGGGGCGGCGGTGGAGTGCGCGCTCCAGATGACGAAGGTGATCAGCGCGGCGACGGCGGCCACGGCGATGTTCGTCGTCGTGCGGTCCTGCCACGCCTGCCAGGCCAGGAACGCGGTGGCGACCACGCCGACGGCGAGCAGAACCAGGAGCAAGGTCTGGGTGCTGCGCTGCGGTGAGAGCTCGATGGTCTCGTGGTTCAGGTCCGGTTGACGGCTCGGAGGCTCCGGCTTCCTCGGGGTCGCTGCCGAGGGCACTGGCTCGGGCCGTGGCTCGGGCTGGGCCGGTTCGGGTCGGACGGTCTCGGGCTGCACGGTCTCGGGTCGGACGGTCTCGGGTCGGATGGTCTCGGGTGGGACGGTCTCGGGTCGGGTGGCTGCGGCGACCATGGCGGCGATGCTCGCGCCCGAGATCTCCCGGGTGGGTGACAGCGGCTCGGGCTGGTCGGGCTCGACCGCGGGCTCGACCTGTGCTGGTCGGTGCTCGGTCGGCCGGGGCGGGTCGGGGACGCTGGGCTTGCGGATCGTGCGGGTGCTGTCGGCCCGCGCGGTTGCCGCGGCCAGGATCTCTTCGAGGGTCTCGTAGCGCCGCTCGGGTTCGGGGTCAGGCCCGGGCTCGGGCCGGGTCGCCACGGGTGGGTCGGTGGGCTCTGCGGCTTCGCCGGTGGCGCGGAGGACGGCGGCCAGGGCCGGTCCGGCAACGGCGCTGTCGGTGATCCGCGGGGACTCGACACCGGCGGTCGCGACCGCAGGCGTCTCGGCAGACGGCTCGGCAGGGGTCTGGGTCGGTTCGGCCGGTTCCGTCACGTCGCTCGCCCCGTTCGTCGGGGTCGGGTCTGAGGCCGGCTGCGGAGCCGGAGCTGCGTCGTCGCGAACGTCCATCGGTGTGGGGATGGGCGTGGGCGCGAGCCGGCGACGGCCGGTCAGGCGATCCGAGAGTCGACCACGCGGCCGCTCGTGCGTCGAGTCGTCGCCGGCAGGCCCCTCGCGCAGGGCGGCGAACACGTCGACCGGGCTCGACGGGGTGAAGTCGTCGACCTCGACGTCACGGGTGGGCAGCAGCGATCGTGCTGCCGGTGGTTCGAGCTCGGTCTGCGGCTCTGCGTCGGAGTCGGGTCCGGCGTCAGCCTCGACCATGTGCGCAGGTTCGGCATCCGCCTCGACCTGCGGGTCTGACTCGGGCTCGCTCTGCGGGTCTGACTCGGGCTCGGCCTGCGGGTCTGACTCTGACTGTGGCTCGGGCTCGCTCGCGGGGTCGGGCTCGGGTTCGGGCTCGGGCTCGGGTTCGGGCTCGGGCTCGGGCTCGGAGAGGCCGAGCACCTCCTCGATCGGCGCGGTCAGCGGATCTGGCGCGGCCTGGTCGTCCTGGCCGTGTCGCAGCGTCGGGCGTGGGTCGGCAGCCGGTTCGTGGCTGACCAGCCAACGGTCGATCAAGCCCGGCTCAACAGGCTCGTCGCGCGAAGGGGATCCCATGTCAGAGAAAACTAGTCAATCGGCGCGACGTTATGGGGACGATCAGCCATTGAGACGGTCATGACGAGTAGGCCCTGTGGGACTCGAACCCACAACCAACGGATTAAAAGTCCGGAGCTCTGCCAATTGAGCTAAGGGCCCGGAGGACCAGGTCGTCGTACGACTGCCTGATCCGCGGTGGAACAGGGTATCCCGCCGCGATTGCGGTTCCTGTTACACCCCTGTCGCGAAGAGTTCACCTCATCCCGAGAATTCGATGGGTCGTGACGGTTTCTTTTCTCTAGGGGATTGGTAGTGTCATGCCTACATCAGATGCAAGTTCCAGTACGGCTGACGCCCTTGGAGTTTGTGATCCAACGGCGTTTCTTCTTCGTGGGCCTGCTTCTACGAGTCGGAGCGACGTATCACCGCAGCTGATGTGGGGTTGTCGCAGTGATGACCTCTCGCCCCGACAAAGGAGTAACGAGCAATGGCTCAGGGCACCGTCAAGTGGTTCAACGCTGAGAAGGGCTTCGGCTTCATCGCCCAGGAGGACGGCGGCGACGACGTCTTCGTGCACTACTCGGCCATCCAGACCAACGGCTACAAGTCGCTGGACGAGAACCAGAAGGTCGAGTTCGACGTCACCCAGGGCCCCAAGGGCCCGCAGGCGGAGAACGTTCGCCCGCTCTGATCGAATCGATCGAGCACGACACGAAGAAGGTCCACTGACCTGACTTCACACCGTTGGCCCCAGCCTCAGGCTGGGGCCAACGGGTCATTTTCGAGTCATTTTGTGGAAACAAGGATGTTTCGGCCCCACCCATGCAGGGCAGCATGGGACATGGAGCATGCCCAGAGCAGGGCTTGGGGGGCGCTCCATTGAAAGGGAGGCAGCGTGCACGACCAGTTCGACGTCACGCTCGAGGACCAGGAGCTGCTGGAGGAGGTCGAGTTGACCACCAGCCTGATCATCGCGGCAAGTGAGTCCGACCAGTCGCTGACCCAGGAGCAGATCGACGAGATCCTGGGCGTGACTCCGGCAACCGCCGAGGCTGCGGTCGCCGACGAGGCGACCGAGTAGTCGGCACGCCGTACGACGTGACAGGGCCGGCCCGTTCGGGGCCGGCCCTGTTCTTTGTCTTGCCATGCTTACCCTAGGGGGGTACCCTATTGAACATGACCGAACATCAGCACGGCTACATCCACCGCAAGGACGACTACCTCAAGCGGCTCAAGCGGATCGAGGGCCAGGCCCGAGGACTCCAGCGCATGGTCGAGGAGGAGAAGTACTGCATCGACATCCTCACGCAGGTCTCCGCGATGACCAAGGCGCTCCACGCCGTCTCGATCGGCCTGCTCGAGGAGCACATGGGTCACTGCGTCGTGGATGCCGCGCGCGTCGGCGACATGGAGGCGGCCGAGAAGGTCAAGGAAGCCACCGACGCCATCGCCCGCCTGATCCGTTCCTGACCCCCGACCCGAACACCTGCCCCCTGAACCTGAGGAGAGTCCCATGTCTCACACCAGCACCTGGGCCGTCACCGGCATGACCTGCGGCCACTGCGTCGCCTCCGTCACCGAAGAGCTCGAGGAGGTGCCCGGCGTCGAAGCCGTCGAGGTCACCCTCGAGAGCGGCGCCGTGGTGATCACGAGTGACCAGCCCCTCGATCGCGGGGCCGTCGAGGCCGCCGTGACCGAGGCCGGCTACCAGCTGACATGAGCACGCTCGGGCGCATCGCAGCATTCGCCGTCGGTCTCGCCGTCGTCTTCGGTCTCGCCGTCTACGTTGGCCGGGCCGCCGGACCCGACGTCACCGATGAGGTGGCGAATGAGGAGCACGACGGCATGGGCGACATGGAGGACATGTCCGGTGAGCCCGGCGGGGATCACGCCGACGGCGACCACGGTGCGGCGTACCAGCTGGACCTGGCCCGGCCCGAGGTCGAACCCGGCCGCCGCACGGTCGACTTCACGATCGTCGACGAGCACGGCGATCCGCTGCTCGACTACGACGTGGTGCACGAGAAGCGGCTGCACCTGGTCGTGATCGGGACTCCGAGCCTCACCGACTTCCAGCACGTGCACCCGACGATGGCCGCCGACGGGCGCTGGACCGCGCGGCTCGCACTCGCTCCCGGCAGCTATCAGGTCTATGCCGACGCGACCACGGGTGGCGAGAACTTCGTCGCCAACACCGAGCTGACCGTCACCGGTCACCACCCCCGGCCCGCGCCGGTGCCGGCCGCGACCGTGCTCGAGCGCACCGGCCCGTATGCCGTCGCGATGACCCGTGGCGAGGGCCGGGTGACCTTCACGATCTCGCGCGCCGGCAAGCCGGTCACCGAGCTCGAGCCCTACCTGGGCGCGAACGGGCACCTGGTGGTGATCGAGACCGCCGGGTTCGACTACCTGCACGCCCACCCCCTCGACGGCCCGCCCGGCCCGCAGGTCTCCTTCGAGGTCGCCGAATCGGCCGAACGGCACCGGATGTTCCTGGAGTTCAAGCATGACGGGGCGGTACGCCGGGTGGAGTTCACCGTCAACGGAACCGAGCGGGCCGATGGTCAGTCCGACAGCCACGGAGAGGAAGGCGAGAATCATGAGCACTGATGCCGAAATCCTCATCTCCGGGATGACCTGCGCCTCCTGCGCCAATCGCATCGAGCGCAAGCTCAACAAGCTCGAGGGCGTCGAGGCGACCGTCAACTACGCCACCGAGAAGGCGAAGGTCACCTTCGCCGACACGATCGGTCGCGACGACCTGGTCGCGAGTGTCGAGGCGGCCGGCTACGGCGTCGTGTCGACCTCGCTCGACGAAGCGTCGGGCCCGTCGCAGGACGCGGCCGACCTCGCCGCCGACGCCGCGGCCCGTGCCTCCCTGGAGCGCCTGCTGATCAGCGCCGCTCTCGCGGTGCCGGTGATCGTGCTGGCGATGGTGCCGCGGTTCCAGTTCGACTACTGGCAGTGGGCGTCACTGACTCTCGCGGCACCGGTCGTGGTGTGGGGCGGTTGGCCCTTCCACGTTGCCGCCTGGCGGAACCTGCGCCACGGCACCACCACCATGGACACCCTCGTCTCGGTCGGCACGCTGGCCGCGTTCGGCTGGTCGCTCTACGCGTTGTTCCTCGGCACCGCCGGGACACCCGGCATGGTGCACCCGTTCGACCTGACCCCGCGACGCGAGTCGGGCACCGGCAACATCTATCTCGAGGTCGCCGCCGGCGTCACCACCTTCCTGCTGGTCGGGCGTTGGTTCGAGGACCGCGCCAAGCGACGTGCCGGCTCCGCGTTGCGCGCCCTGCTCGAGCTCGGCGCCAAGGACGTCGCGGTGCTGCGCGACGGTGTCGAGTCCCGCATCCCCGTCGACCAACTGGCCGTGGGCGACGCGTTCGTCGTACGACCGGGGGAGCGGGTGGCGACCGACGGCGTCGTCGAGAGCGGTACGTCGGCCGTCGACGAGTCGTTGCTCACCGGGGAGTCGGTGCCGGTGGAGGTGGCGCCCGGGGACGCGGTCACCGGGGCCACGGTCAACGCCGGCGGGCGGCTGGTCGTCCGCGCCACCCGCGTCGGCGGTGACACGCAGCTGGCCCGGATGGCGCGGTTGGTCGAGGACGCCCAGAACGGCAAGGCCCCCGTGCAACGACTGGCCGACCGGGTCTCGGGGATCTTCGTGCCGATCGTCTTGTTGATCGCGGCTGGCACCTTGGGCTTCTGGCTCGGCGCCGACGCGCCGGTGTCGTTCGCGATGACCTCCGCGGTCGCGGTGCTGATCATCGCCTGCCCGTGTGCGCTGGGCTTGGCCACGCCGACCGCCTTGATGGTCGGCACCGGTCGGGGCGCCCAGCTCGGCATCCTGATCCGCGGCCCCGAGGTGCTGGAGTCGACCCGCCGGGTCGACACGATCGTGCTCGACAAGACCGGCACTGTCACGCACGGCCGGATGTCCCTGGTCGCGGTGGTGGCGGCTCCAGGGGAGTCCGAGGACGACGTGCTGCGCCTGGCCGCGGCCGTCGAGGACGCCTCCGAGCACCCAGTCGGACGAGCCGTCGCGGCCGGGTTCGGCGGCGCGCTGCCCCCAGTCGAGAAGTTCGCCAACACGCCGGGCATCGGCGTCTCCGGTGTCGTCGAGGGGCGCTCGGTCTCGGTCGGGCGCTCCGGCACCGCCACCGGTGTGTTGGCCACTGCCCTCGACGACGCCGAGTCGCGCGGCCACACCGCGGTCACGGTCGTCGTCGACGGCGTCACGGTCGGGGTGGTCGTCGTCGCCGACACGGTGCGCGAGACCTCCGCGGCCGCCGTACGACGCTTCCGGGCCCTGGGCCTGGAGCCGGTGCTGCTCACCGGCGACAATCGGCGCTCCGCGGAGGCGGTGGCCGGCCAGGTCGGCATCGACCGGGTCGTCGCCGAGGTGATGCCCGCCGACAAGGTGGCCGAGGTGCGTCGGCTGCAGGGGGAGGGGCGTGTCGTGGCCATGGTCGGCGACGGCGTCAACGACGCGGCTGCGCTGGCCGGAGCCGATCTGGGCATCGCCATGGGCTCGGGTTCCGACGTCGCCATCGAGGCCGGCGATCTCACCCTGGTGCGCGAGGATCTCGGGCTCGCAGCGGACGCGATCGGCCTGTCCCGGCGTACCCTCCGGACCATCAAGGGCAACCTGTTCTGGGCGTTCGCCTACAACGTGGCCGGCCTGCCACTGGCCGCCGCGGGGCTGCTGAATCCCATGCTCGCGGGGGCCGCGATGGCCTTCAGTTCCGTGTTTGTGGTCACGAACAGCCTCCGTCTGCGCGGGTTCACGCCGGGCCGCTGACGGGCCAAGTTGCGCGACGCGCCGATGTTGGCCCTAGCATGTTCAGCGTTCAGGTCCTCCTCACCAGGAGTTTTCCGTGGCTTTCCGCTTTCGTCCGGTCGATGCTTCCTTCTACGACCTCTTCTCAGAACAAGCCCAGCACCTCGTCGGTGGCGCAGCACTGCTCGCAGAGATGCTCGGCGCAGACAGCAATCGTGAAGACGTGGCCGAGCGCATGCGCGCCGCCGAGCACGAGGCTGACGAGACCACGCACGCCATCGTGCGGCGCGTGAACAGCACCTTCGTCACGCCGTTCGACCGCGAGGACATCTACTCGCTGGCCTCCGGGCTCGACGACGTGATGGACGAGATGGACGAGGCGGTCGACCTCATCCTGCTCTACGAGGTGCAGCACCTGCCCTCGGAGCTCTCCAAACAGGTCGAGGTGCTCCAGCGCTGCGCCGAGCTCACCGCCGACGCGATGCCGCGTCTCCAGGCGATGAAGGATCTCGACGAGTACTGGATCGAGATCAACCGCCTCGAGAACGCCGGCGACAAGAACTACCGCCGTACCCTCGCGAGTCTGTTCAGCGGCAAGTACGAACCACTCGAGGTCATCAAGCTCAAGGACATCATCGAGGCGCTCGAGCAGGCGATCGACGCCTTCGAGACGGTGGCCAACATCGTCGAACAGATCGCGGTCAAGGAGTCCTGACCGGATGGAACTCGCGATTGTCATCGCGGTCGTTGTCGTCGCGCTCGTTTTCGACTACACCAATGGCTTCCACGACGCGGCGAACGCGATCGCCACGTCGGTCTCCACCCGGGCGCTGACTCCCCGGGTCGCGCTGGCCATGGCCGCCGTCATGAACTTCGTCGGCGCGTTCCTCGGGCAGAAGGTCGCCGAGACGGTGGCCGAGGTGATCACACCGCCCTCGACCACCCACGGACTGGTGATCGTGATGGCCGGCCTGCTGGGCGCCATCACCTGGAACCTGATCACCTGGTACTACGGTCTGCCCTCGTCGTCCTCCCACGCCCTCATCGGTGGCCTGGTGGGTGCCGCGTTGGCCGCCGGGGTGGGCGTGAAGTGGCACGTCGTGGTCGACAAGGTGCTGATCCCGATGATCCTCTCGCCGTTCTTCGCCTTCGGGGCCGGATTCATCGTGATGCTCGCCATCATGTGGATCTTCCGTCGGGCCAGTCCGAGCCGGGTCAGCCGCGGCTTCCGGATGGCGCAGACCGCCTCAGCGGCCGCGATGGCGCTGGGCCACGGGCTCCAGGACGCCCAGAAGACGATGGGTGTCATCTTCCTCGCGCTGCTCACCGTCGGCTACGTCGACAAGAGCGACGGACTGCCGCTGTGGGTCATCGTCGCCGCGGCGACGGCCATCTCCCTGGGCACCTGGTCCGGTGGCTGGCGCATCATGCGCACCCTGGGACGGCGGATCATCCACCTCGACCCCGCCCGAGGGTTCGCTGCCGAGTCGGTGGCCGCTTCGGTGCTCTACACGACCGCCTACGTCTTCGAGGCGCCCATCTCCACGACCCACACGATCACCTCGGCGGTCATGGGCGTGGGGGCGACCAAGCGCCTCTCGGCCGTGCGGTGGGGCGTGGCGAAGTCGATCCTCACCGGTTGGGTGCTCACGTTCCCCGCAGCCGGTGCGGTGGCCGCCCTGGCCTACTGGGTCGCGCACTTCTTCATCGAAGTCCTCCCCTGACCTCCCTCTTCTCGCGATAGTCCCTGACGTTCGGACCCTCGACTCGCGATAGTCCCTGACGTTCGGACCCTTCCCGTCCCGGGGCACTGGTGGGGGCTGTGGATAACGCGTCGGCACGTGAGCCGAACAGTGCACGATCTCTGCATGTTCGAGCAGCAGCCGCACCCCGCGGTCACCAGCACCGGCGGCCCGACGTACGCCGTCTCGCGGGCGGGACAGCTGTCGTGCCCGTACCCGGGCAAACCGCGTTCGGGACTCGTGGTGCCAGCGCGTGTCGGTGGGCCGGCTGGCCCTTCCAAGCGGCAAGCCGGCGGCGCGGCCTGGCGCCGTACCTCGCGCGGGTACTACGTGCCCTCCGGCGTCGACGCCAGCCGCCCCGAACAGCGCATCGTCGAGGCGAGCGTGGTCATGCCGATCGGTGCGGGAGTCACGGGGTGGGCGTCACTGCGGTGGCAGGGGGCCGCGTGGTTCGACGGGTTCGCGCCCGACGGTGTGACCCAATTGCCGGTGCCGATTCTCACCGCGGACCACAACATCCGCAGCCAGGACGGGTTCGTCGTGATCGAAGAGCGTCGGGACCTCCGGGAACTGACTGTCGTTGACGGCCTGGTCGTCACCGATCCGGTCCGCTCGTTGACGCAAGAGATGCGCTACGCCCCCAGCAAGCGGGAGGCGGTGGTCGCGTTCGGGATGGCGGCGTACTCCGATCTCGTGTCGATCGCCGAGATCGACGAGTACGCCCTCGTCCGCCGCGGTTGGACGGGTGCCCCGCAGGTGCGCGCTGCCTGTCCGTTTCTTGAGGAGAACTCCTGGTCACCTTGGGAGGACAGGACCCACCTGGTGTGGAGAATCGACGCGGAGCTCCCACGGCTGTTGGCGAACAGGCCGATCTTCGATCGGTACGGCAACCATCTGGGCACTCCTGATCTGCTCGACGAGGTCGCAGGCGTCGTGGTGGAGTACAACGGCGACGTGCACCTGGCGCCGGGCCGGGACACGATCGACGCTCAACGGATGGAGCGGTTCCGACGCGTCGGGCTCGAGACACTCACGGTCACACGTGGTGCGACAGCCTTCAGGAGGACCTTGGCGGAACGTATGCACGAGATGCGGGAGCGTGCTCTCTTTCAGTCGGCGTCGCGACGTCAGTGGACGGCTGACCTACCGCGGTGGTGGATCCCGACGTTCACGGTGGAGCAGCGTCGGAACTTGAGCGAGCTCGACAGGAAGAACCTACTGCGCTTGCGGCGCCGGGCTTCGTGAGTCCTCGGCCATATCTCGGAGGGTCCAAACGTCAGGGACTACCGCCTCCGGAGGGTCCGAACGTCAGGGAGTATCAGCCGAAGCGGCCGGAGATGTAGGCCTCGGTGGCGGGCTCCTCGGGGTTGGAGAAGACCTTGGTGGTGGGGTTGAACTCCACCAGGTGACCGGGCTCGCCGACCGCCTTGAGGTTGAAGAAGCCGGTGTCGTCGGAGACCCGGGCGGCCTGCTGCATGTTGTGGGTGACGATCACGATCGTGTAGTCGGACTTCAGCTCGTGGATCAGGTCCTCCACCGCGGAGGTCGAGATCGGGTCGAGCGCCGAGCACGGCTCGTCCATCAACAGCACCTCGGGCTCGACCGCGATCGCGCGGGCGATGCACAGGCGCTGCTGCTGACCGCCGGAGAGACCCATGCCGGGCTTGCTCAGCCGGTCCTTGACCTCGTTCCACAGGTTCGCGCCGCGCAGCGACTTCTCCACGATCGTGTCGGCCTCGGACTTCTTCATCTTGCGGGCGTTGAGGCGGTTGCCGGCCAGCACGTTCTCGTAGATCGACATGGTCGGGAACGGGTTCGGCCGCTGGAAGACCATGCCGATCTGGCGGCGTACGGCGACCGGGTCGACGCCGGCGCCGTAGAGGGACTGGCCGTCGACGACGACCTTGCCCTCGACCCGGGCGCCGGGGATCACCTCGTGCATGCGGTTCAGCGACCGCAGCACGGTCGACTTGCCGCAGCCCGAGGGGCCGATGAACGCGGTCACGGAACGTGCCTTGATGTGGACGTTGACTCCCTGGACGGCGAGGAAGTCGCCGTAGTAGATGTCGAGGTCCTTGACGTCGATGCTCTTGGCCATGGTGCAGAGTTCCTTACGTTCAGCGCCCGGTCTTGGGGGCGAAGATGTTGCCGATGATGCGGGCGATGAGGTTGAGCGCCATCACGATGATGATCAGGACGAGGGCGGCGCCCCAGACCCGGTCGGTCCAGATGTCGCCGTACTTCGGGTCGGTGGTGCCGTTCAGCGAGGTGTAGATGTAGACCGGCAGGGTCTGCACGGCCCCGTCGAACGGGTTCCAGTTCGCCGACGGGAAGGTGCCGACGATCAGCAGCAGCGGCGCGGTCTCGCCGGCGACCCGGGCGATGGCCAGGGTGATGCCGGTGACGATGCCGGCCACCGCGGTGGGCAGCACGACCTTGACGATGGTGCGCCACTTCGGCACACCCAGGGCGTACGACGCCTCGCGCAGGTCGTCGGGCACGAGCTTGAGCATCTCCTCGACGGAGCGGACCACCGTCGGGATCATCAGCAGGGCCAGGGCGACACCGCCACCGATGCCCAGGCGCGGCAGGGGGTCGCCGGTGATCACGATGAACAGCGAGATCGCGAACAGGCCGGACACGATCGAGGGGATGCCGGTCATCACGTCGACCAGGAAGGTGATCATCTTGGCCAGGCGTGATGCGGCGCCGTACTCGACGAGGTAGATCGCGGTGAACACACCGACCGGGATCGCGATGATCGCGGCGATGCCGGTGACCATGATCGTGCCCATGATCGCGTGGTAGATGCCGCCACCCTGGCCGAGTGCGGCGAACCCGGTCATGTCGCGTGAGAGGAAGTCCGGCGTCAGCACCGGGCCACCCTTGGTGATCACGGTCCAGAGCAGGCTGAGCAGCGGCAGCATCGCGATCACGAACGTCGACCACACCATCGCGTTGACCAGGCGGTCGGTGCCCTTGCGGCGTCCCTCGACGATCGTGGACCAGGTGGTGAGGGCGACCAGGAAGATCGCCCATGCCAGCAGCACGATGACGGTCGGGCCGGCGCCGAGGATCAGCCCGCCCACGGCCCCGATGGCCGCGGCGAACACGACGGTCATCAGGGTGGCCTGGCGGGGCAGCTGGCCGCTGTGGATGCTGAGGGTGTCGGGCATCGGCAACTCGGTGTACGCAGCGTCGGTGCTGTCGGGAGCCTCGGGGGCCCCGGTGTTCCGGGTCATGACCTCACCCCTTGTTCTGCCCGCGGGTGGCGATCCAGCGGCCCGCGAAGTTGACGACGAAAGTCAGGAGGAACAACGCCAGGCCGGCGAAGATCATCGAGTTGATCTTGGCGCCCGAGGCATTGGCGTAGTTGTTGGCGATGAACGCCGCGATCGTGTTGGGGTTCTCTGCCGAGATCATGCTCAACGTGAGGTAGCCGGTGCCGGTGGCCGAGAGCACCATCGCCACGGCCATCGTCTCGCCGAGCGCGCGGCCCAGGCCGAGCAGGATCGCGGCGACCATGCCGGAGCGGGCGTAGGGGAAGACCGCGAGGCGGATCATCTCCCAGCGCGTGGCGCCCAGGGCCAGGGCGGCCTCCTCGTGGGCGCGGGGGGTCTGGGCGAAGATCTCGCGCAACAGCGCGGTCACGATCGGCAGCGCCATCAGCGCCAGCACGATCGAGGCGGTCAGCAGCGAACGCGAGTTCACCGAACCGTCGAAGAGGGGGATCCACGAGGCGTGCTCGCTGAGCCACTTGTAGGCCGGCAGCAGCTGGGGGGCGAGGACCTCCAGGCCCCACAGGCCGAACACGACCGAGGGTACGGCGGCCAGCAGGTCGACCAGGTAGCCCACGGGCTTGGCCAGCGACCGCGGCGCGTAGTGCGAGATGACCAGGGCCAGGCCGATGGCCAGCGGGGTCACGATCACGATGGCGATCACCGAGGCGTAGATCGTGCCGTAGAGCAGCATCCCGACGAACTTCCAGATGCTGGGTTCGCCGTACGCCGTCTCGCCGGAGGCACCGAGGGCGGGCAGGCCCTGGATGAGCAGGAAGGTGCCCACGCCGGCCAGGAACAGGATGACGATCAGACCGGAGACCAGCGAGATCTTGCTGAACAGCACGTCACCCAGTCGGGTGGGCGGCTTCGCCTGCTGCGGCGCGGTCTCTGGGGCCTCGGGGCCCGGATCGACCATGGTGCTCACTGAACCTCCAAGAACAGCTGAACGGGGGTGGAGTCACGACCGGGGGCCGGACCCGACTTCGGGCCCGACCCCCTGAGCCTGAACGAGACGATCAGGAACCGATCGTCGCGACGATCTCCTGCGCACGCGTGCGCAGGTCGTCGGCGAGCGGCGCCGAGCCGGCCTCTTCGGAGCCGATGGTCTGGCCCTGGTCGGAGAGGATGTAGGTCAGGTAGCCCTTGACCTGCTTGGCGGTGGCCTCGTCGTCGTACTGCTGGCAGGCCAGCAGGTAGGACGTGAGGACGATCGGGTAGACGCCGTCCTCGGTGGTGGTGTGGTCGAGGTCGTAGATCATCGCGGTGTCGCCGGCGCCGTCGGCCTCCGGGGAGACCTCGAGGATCTTGGCGGCGGCGTCGGCCGACGGACCGACGAACGCGTCGCCGACCTTGATCTTGGCCACGCCCAGGTCGCCGGCCTTGCTGGCGTCGGCGTAGGCGATGGCGTTCTTCTCACCGTCGGTCACGGACTTCACGACACCGTCGGTGCCCTTGGCGCCCTCGCCACCGAACTCCTTCGGCCAGGTCTCCACCACACCGGCGGTCCAGTTCTTCTTGGCGACCGCGTCGAGGTAGTCGGTGAAGTTCTCCGTGGTGCCCGACTCGTCGGAGCGGTGCACCGGGCGGATGTCCGCGTTCGGCAGCTTCGCGTCCTTGTTGTCGGCCACGATCCGCGGGTCGTTCCACTTCTTGATCTTGCCGGCGAAGATGTCGCCCAGCACGTCGGGGGCGAGGTTGAGCTCGTCGACGCCCTCGACGTTGAAGATGACCGCGATCGGCGAGACGTAGTTCGGGATCTGGATCGGCGTGCTGCCGCAGTTCTTGGTGGCGTCGCTGAGCTCGCCCTCCTCGTCGGTGAGGTAGGCGTCGGTGCCCGCGAACTTGTAGCCGCCGGAGATGAAGTTCTCGCGGCCGGTGCCCGAGCCCTGAGGGTCGTAGGTGACGGTGACGTCACTGGCGACGGTGGAGAAGCCGGCGATCCAGGCGTCCTGGGCCGATGCCTGCGACGAGGCGCCGCCACCGACGAGCTTGCCGGAGAGGCCCTCGTAGACGGACGTGTCGCCGGCGTCACCGGTGAGCTCGGTGTCGCTGTCGTTTCCTCCACCACATGCGGCGAGGGAGAAGACGGCGATCGTCGCAACGGCGGGTGCCGCGATGCTGCGGAAAGAAGTGCGCTTCACTTCAACGCTCCTGATGTGCTTGATGTTGATGACATCAGTGAGTGAAAGCCCTCCAAGTGACTGGATTGCTCGGCCTCGGTGAACGAGCGGTGAACGATGGTGGGCCCTTTGGTCGCCGGTGGGCGGAGAAGAGACGGCCATCACGTGAACTGGCCCGTGCCCCTCTTGACTCAGCGCACCCGATGGGTCTCTGTGGCCACGACCGCGCCGTCGCGCAGGTGAACGACGAGCATCTGCCCCGGTTCGAGCTCGGGGTCGGCCAGTCCGAGGGTGAAGAACACGTCGGTCAGCACCGGACGATGCGTGCACAGGACCGTCCGCTTCGCGTCGTCGACGAGGCCGTCGACCACCTCGAGCACGCCCTCGGGAGTGGCATCCTCCTCGCTGAGTGCGGTCCGGGTGTCGATCTCGCGGGCGGTCGCGTCCGCATAGGGGAGCAGGGTCTGCACGCACCGGTTGGAGGAGGAGGAGACCAGCCGACGGACGTCGTACGACGCCAGCAGGGGGACCAGGTTCTCGGCCTGGCCCTCGCCGATCCGCAGCAGGGGGCGCAGACGGTCGTCGGTGCGCCAGTAGGAACGGGACCGGGCCTTGGCGTGACGCAGCACGACCAGGGTCGTCGTACGACCCTTCGCGGCACGGGCGTGAGCCAGGGTCTCGCGGTCGCGCGGGTAGGTGAGCAGCCCCTCGGCGCTGTCGAACGGGACCCAGCGCACCTCGTCGATCTCGGCGTTGGGCGCGTAGCCGGAGATGTCGTGGCTGCCGACCACCCGGCCGATCCAGTAGTGCACCACCTTGCCGCGCACGCCGACGTCGTAGTGCTGGTCGGGCAGGGGCCGGCCCAGGCGTACGTCGAGACCGGTCTCCTCCCGGACCTCGCGGACGGCGCAGGCGGTGATGTGCTCCCCGCGGTCGAGCTTGCCCTTCGCGAAGGACCAGTCGTCGTACTTGGGGCGGTGCACCAGCAGCACGTCGCCGCCCTTGCGGACGACCACGGCACCTGCGGCGATGATGTCGGCCTGCGGCATGCGGCTAGCGTATGTCCTGGTGTGCGGGTCGATCCGCGTCGGTTGCCCCGTTGCCGCCCCGTCGCCACTGCGTTGCCACCCCGTTGCTGTCCGGTTGTCGTCCAGGTCGAGGAGAGTTCACCCAGATGACTCGTCGCCGCGTCGCGATGGCCACTGCCGTGGTGGTGCTCGTGGGAGCCGTCGCCGCGGTGGTCGGCTGGTTCGTGTGGCCCCGGGACAGCGAGTTCGAGAAGGCCGCGGCGCTGCTTCCGGCAGACACCCTGCGGGTGGGATGGACCGACTGGGATCGGGTCCGCGACGAGGTCTCCGGGCCCGATCTGCTCACCGCCGCGAGCGACCGCGACCTGAGTGTCTCCTCGCTGGCCTCCTCGGCCGCCGAGATCGAGAAGTCGTTGGGGTTCGACCCGTTGCAGTCCGACTGGGAGCTGCTCGGCCAGTCCCGCGAGGGCATGGTCGTGGTCATGAAGCTGCCCGGCGACCTGACCGACGTCGCCTCCGCGTTCGAGGAGGCCGGCTACACCCCGCCCGGCTCGAAGCGGCTCGACGGCGGCGTGTGGGAGGGCGGTCCCGACGTGGTCTCGGGCCTGGGACTGACCTCGAACGAGCTGCAGAGTGTCGCCTTCGTCGAGGAGGAGGGGCTGCTGGTCGGCTCCGACCAGGCCGACTACCTGCGCACCGCGATGAAGACCGTGCTCGGCGAGGAGGAGGGCCTCGACATCACCCCGCTGACCGACCCGCTCGAGGGCGATCCCCTCGACGCGACCGTGCTGATGAAGGACTACGCCTGCGAGGCGTTGGCGATGAGCCAGGCCGACGACGCGGCCCGCACGGTGGCCGACGACCTCGTCGAGCAGGCCGGCGGCGTCTCGCCGCTCAAGGGCTACCTGGTGGCGTTGTCGACCGATGACCGGCTGTCGGTGGTCTTCGGGTTCGACTCCGACGACCAGGCCTCCCGCAACGCCGAGTCGCGGGGCGCGCTGGCCACTGCCGAGGACCCGGGCCAGATGGTCTCCTACGCCGACGTGTTCTCCGACCCGACGACCAGGACCGACGGGAAGGCCGTCGTACTCACTGCGACGGCGGAGCCGGACGGCTACCCGATGTCGAACCTGGCCACCGGCCCGGTCCTGCTCGCCTCCTGCTGACCCTGCCCCTTCTCGGGAGTGTCGAAGTCAGCGGCGACGGCGCTGGCGCGCGATCAGCGCCTCGTGCAGGCGCACGGAGCCGCCGGTGCGGGTCCAGGCGGCGTCGGGCCCGAGCGTCCAGGCATCGGTGTCGGCGTCGAAGGCCTGGTCGAGCACAGAGCCGACCCGCTCGACCAGCTCGGTCGTGGGCAGCCTGACCAGCACCTCCACCCGGCGGTCGAGGTTGCGGTGCATCAGGTCGGCCGACCCGATCCACACGACCGGGGTGCCGCCGCCGCCGAACTCGAAGACCCGGCTGTGCTCGAGGAACCGGCCCAGCACCGAGCGCACCTCCATCGTCTCGGACAGGCCGGGTACGCCGGGGCGCAGGGCGCAGATGCCGCGCACCAGCAGCTTGACCGGTACGCCGGCCTGCGAGGCCAGGTAGAGCGCGTCGATGGTGGCCTCGTCGACGATCGAGTTGGCCTTGAGCCGGATGCCCGAGGGCCGCCCGGCGAGGTGGTGCTCGATCTCGGCGTGGATCTGCTCGATCAGGCCGTCGCGGACACTGTCGGGGGCGACCAGCAGCTGGTCGTAGGAGGCGTTGCGGGAGAACCCGCTCAGATTGTTGAACAGGTGCGCGACGTCCTCGCCGATGGCCTGGTCGGCGGTGATCAGGCCGAAGTCCTCGTAGAGGCGCGCGGTCTTGGGGTTGTAGTTGCCGGTGCCGATGTGGGTGTAGCGGCGGATCCCCTCGGGCTCGTCGCGCACCACCATCGAGAGCTTGCAGTGCGTCTTGAGCCCGACCAGGCCGTAGACCACGTGGCAGCCGGCGTGCTCGAGCTTGCGGGCCCAGCGGATGTTGTTGGTCTCGTCGAAGCGGGCCTTGATCTCGACGATCACCAGCACCTGCTTGCCGGCCTCGGCCGCGTCGACCAGGGCGTCGATGATCGGGGAGTCACCCGAGGTGCGGTAGAGCGTCTGCTTGATCGCCAGCACGTGCGGGTCGGCGGCGGCCTGCTCGAGGAACCGCTGCACCGACGTGGCGAACGAGTCGTAGGGGTGGTGCAGCAGGACGTCGTTGCGCCGGGCCGCCTTGAACACGTCGACCGGGCTGGCCGACTCGACCTCGGCGAGCTGGGTGTGCGTGGTGGGCACGAACGCGTCGTACTTGAGGTCCTCGCGGTCGAGATCGGCGATGTCGTGGAGCCCGCGCAGGTCGAGCGGCCCGGGGAGCTGGACGACCTCCTCGCGGGAGACGCCCAGCTCGGAGACCAGCAGCTCGAGCACCCGGTCGTTGATCGACTCCTCGACCTCGAGCCGCACCGGCGGGCCGAACTTGCGGCGCAGCAGCTCCTTCTCGAGGGCGGCCAGCAGGTTCTCCGCGTCGTCCTCCTCGACCTCGAGGTCCTCGTTGCGGGTGACCCGGAAGGTGTGCGCCTCGAGCACTTCCATGCCCGGGAACAGGCGCTTGAGGTGCTCACCGATGACGTCCTCGAGCGGCACGAACCGCTGGTTGCCCAGCGGCACGAACCGGCTGAAGATCGGCGGCACCTTCACCCGAGCGAAGTGCTCCTTCTTGGTCTTCGGGTTGCGCACCAGCACCGCGATGTTCAGGGAGAGCCCGGAGATGTAGGGGAACGGGTGGGCCGGGTCGACCGCCAGCGGGGTCAGCACCGGGAAGACCCGCTCCTTGAACAGCCGCTTGCACTGCTTCTGCTCGTCCTTGTCGAGATCCTCCCAGCGCACCAGCTCGATGCCCTCGGCCCGCAGCGCCGGCACGATCTGCGTCTGGAAGACGGCGGCATGACGGGCCATCAGCTCACCGGTCGAGGCCCAGATCGACTCGAGCACCTCGCGGGGCAGGTGCCCGCTGGCGGCGCGTACGGCGACCCCGGCGGCGATGCGGCGCTTGAGGCCGGCCACCCGCACCATGAAGAACTCATCGAGGTTGCTGGCGAAGATGGCCAGGAACCGGGCCCGCTCCAGCAGCGGCTGGTCGGCGTCCTCGGCGAGCTCGAGCACCCGCTGGTTGAAGTGCAGCCAGCTCAGCTCGCGGTCGAGGAAGCGGTCGGGGAAGTCCTCCAGCGGCAGGGTGCCCTCACCCGGGACGTACGGCGGCTCGACGTCGAAGGTCTCGCTGCTGACCACCTTCAGACCGGGCTCGACGGGACCTTCATCGAGAGAGCCGGCAGTGTGCGAGGGCAGGCTGTCGTGCGTCATGCCCTCGAGTGTGGCACCGCTTGGTGAACGGCAGGTGACGAAGAGCCAGGCTCAGAACCCGCCGCCACCCCCGGAGCGGAACGAGGACCGCGAGCTGCTGCCGCCGCCGAAGGAGCGGACCCTGCTCGAACCACCGGAGCCGCCCCACCCGCTCCCACCGTCGCCGGACTCCCACACGAACGTGAAGGCGGGCTCACCGTCGTCGTCAGGGTCGTCGGCGAGGGAGGCGAAGGTCAGGTTCCGGGCGGCCTGTGCCTCCCGGACCGGGTGGCGGTTGCGCTGCCAGTAGCCGTCCAGGTAGGGCTTGCTGGCCATGTCGAGCTCCCAGTAGAACCGGAGCCGGCCGGCCTTCTCGATCATCCGGATCGGGGGCTGCTGCTCGGCCGCGACCATGTCGGCGCAGGCCCGGCACGCGTGCACCTGGCGCTCGGCGCCGCCCTCGGGGGCGTACTCGGCGGCCACGCTGCTGGGTCCGTGGCGTGGGTCGAAGAAGCACGGCGGTGTCCGGTCGGGTGCCTTGCGGCCGGCGCGCAGGGCCTCGATCGCGGTCAGCTGGTAGCGCGCGTCGGCCAGTCGGCTGGTGATCTCGGTGGCGTCCTGCCCGGTCTTCAGCGCGTCCAGTCGGTGTCGGGCGGCTTCGACGAGGTCGAGCACCTTGAGCGTGGCGACCGAGAGGTCGGAGTCCGGATCACCGCCGGCGGGCGGCAGCGCGGACACCACGGCCGAGATCTCGATGACCTCCTCGTTGAGCGGGGCGCGCAGGACGTCCACGATCTCGGCCTGCCCCCGCGCGGAGCGCCGGCGCCGACCCAGGACCTTGATCCCCTTGACCGCCGCGATCAGCGCGGCGATCGGGCCACAGATCCAGGCCGCCCACCACCAGAAGCTGTGCTGGACGTCCTGACTCTCGGAGATGAACTCCTCGACCATCGACGCGTAGCCGGGCGCGCAGCACGAGATGGCGTCCTCCGCGGCACCCTCGACGTCGTACGTCGGCCCGTCCTCTGCCCACTGCCCGGCGTAGAAGGACCGGCCCGCGCTCTGCGAGCTGGCGTCGACCAGGACGGCGTACGTGCCGTCGGAGCCGACCCGGTCGTAGATCTGGCCAGCGAGCTCGACCCCGGTGTAGGCGACCTGGCTCGAGACGTAGGAGGAGTCGCGGTCACTGTCGTCGGGTCGGATCCGGGCGACCGGGATCACCGCGATGCGCACGGGCCCGTCGGCCTTCGCGGCCAGCTCGCCCAGCCGGGCGGCCTCGGCGCGTGAGAAGTCGGACTCGCTCACCTCGGGGTCGACGTACAACCCGGGCTGCGCGAGCTCGATGGCGACCTGGTCGAGGTAGGCGTCGGCCGCGGTGTGGGCCCGGTCGGACTTGGTCGGACCGGACGCATAGGAGGAGCCGGTGTCGTCGGTGGCGGTGCCGCTGTTCTGCGCCAGTATCGCGAACAGCGCCGCGATCGCCACGAACACGAACGGGACGACCTTGGCGAGATTGATCTTCATGACTCTCCTCCGGACATCCGGTTCAGGCAGGCACGGCAGACGGGCACGGGTCGTTCGACCCCGCCGGGTGGGGCCCAGGCCCAGTCGGCGACCGACATGCCGTGCTCGGGGTCGACGAAGCAGGCGACCCGGCGAGCCGGCGGGGCGACGCCGTCGAGGCGCGCCCGAGCGCAGTCGAGCTGCCACCGGGCGTAGTCGGTGATCTCCTTGAGCTGGCGCAGCTCGTCGTCGGTGCTCAACGCGTCCACCCGGCGTGAGGCGTCGTAGTAGGCGTCCAACCCGGCCTGCACGTGGGCGGCCACCGCCGGGTCGGTGGTCGGCAGGTCGTCCTTGTCGATGCGCTCACCCAGACGGGTGACGTCCTCGCGGGCCAGCGCGGCCCGCTCCTCGACGGTGTCGTGCTCATCGGGCTGGACGTCGAAACTGGGGCGGTAGGGAGCCGGCCCGGCCCACACCTCACCGCTGGGCCGCGTGGTGCGGGTGTCACCGGAACGCCGTCGCCACAGCAGCAGGCCGCACCCCGCCAGGGCCGTGACGCCGACGCCGAGACCGAGCCACCACCACGGGAAGCCGCCGGACTCCTCGGGCGCGCCGAGGTCGTCGAGAATGCCGTCCAAGATCTGGTCGAGCTGGCCCAGGGTGTGGCTCGCCACCTGGTCGGCGACGATCGGCCCCACCTGGTCGTCGGTGCCGATCGCCGCGCCGTAGGTGCCCACGCCGCCGAACGCGACGACGTACACGCCGTCGGGACCGAATGCGTCGGCCGCCGCCTCGAGGAACGCGCGCGCCCTCTCCGGGTCGCTGGACCCGGGCTCGGAGCGCAGCGCCAGTGCCGGCAGCACCGCGATGTGGACGTCGTCACGCCACCCGTCGATGCGGGCGCTCAGCTGCTCCGCGTCCTCCCGGGAGAGGGCACCGGACTGTGGGCTGAGGTGGACCGGGTCGTCGGCCCAGGCCTGCGCCACGGTCGCGACGTAGTCGTCGGCCGGAGGATGCGCCTGCGGTACGACGGGCGCACCCACGCCGACCGGCATCAGGGCCAGAGCGGCGGTCAGGGCAAGGGAGGCGATCACGGACTCGTCATTCCCCCGGACGGGACGGTTCACACCCCTGGGGACTGGGTCGGCGACGCGTACCGCAGGTAGGTTTCTCGGCATGTCTCTCGAAGATCGCCTCAAGAAGCTGACCGTGGCCGGCGTTCTCGGCCTGCCGCTGGCGGTCAAGCGCAGGTTGGCCGGGCGCCCGGTCGTGGTCGACGCGGCACCGCTCGACGTCGACGTCCAGCTGTTGCTGCGGCTGCAGAAGGTGGCCCGGGAGACCGCGGCCGAGACCCTGCCGATCCCGCAGGGCCGTGAGCGGCTGGCCGCACAGAGCCGGCTGGTCGGCGGCAGCCAGCCGATCGGCTCCACCACCGACATCAGCCTGGCCGGGGTCCCGGCCCGGGTCTATCTGCCGACCGCACTGCTGGACTCCGACGAGCGGCCCACGCTGGTCTTCTTCCACGGTGGTGGCTTCATCTACGGCGCTGCCCACGACACCCATGACCTGGCCTGCCGCTTCCTCGCCGAGCAGTCCGGGGTCCAGGTGATCTCCGTGGACTACCGGCTGGCCCCCGAGGCGCCGTTCCCGGCGGCGTACGACGACGCGGTGACGGCGTGGCGCACGGTGGTCTCGCGGGCGTCGTCGCTGAAGGTCGACCTCACGCGGATCGCGGTCGGTGGCGACTCGGCCGGCGGCAACCTGGCCGCGACCGTCGCGATCGCGGTCGCCGATGACGAGGTGGCCCCCGCCTGGCAGCTGCTGGTCTACCCGATGACCGACGCCGCCGGCGTCACCGAGAGCCGGCGCCTGTTCGGTGAGGGCTTCTTCCTGACCACGCAGTTCATCGACCTCGCGTTGGGGACCTACCTGCCCAACGATGCGGACCGCAAGGACCCACGCGTCTCCCCGTTGCTGGGCGAGATCCCGCCGACGGTCGCGCCGGCGCACGTGGTCACCGCCGGCTTCGACCCGCTGCGTGACGAGGGTGAGGCGTACGCCGACCATCTGCGCGCCGCCGGCGTCGCGGTCACACATCGCCGCGAACCCGGATTGATCCACGGGTTCTTCAACACCATCGCCGTCGGGACCTCGAACCCCGCCGCGGTGGCCGACATCGCCTCGCGCCTGGCCATCGCGCTGCGCTAGAACGGCTGGGCCCGTGGGATCACGGGTGGGGGTGGCGGTACTGCACGTGCGTGTCCGTCGACGCGTGGGTGAATCCGAGGCCCTCGTAGACCGCGCGCGCGGGCAGGTTGTCGGACTCCACGTAGAGGATCACCTCAGCGCCCGGGCTGAGCCGGTCGGCCAGGTGCTGCAACCCGGCCGACGTCAACGCCTTGCCGAGCCCCCGGCCCTGCGCCTGGGGGTCGATGCCCACGACGTACACCTCGCCGGTCGTGGCGGAGTGCCGCTTGGTCCAGTGGAAGCCCAGCATCCGGTCGCCCTCGGTGGCGACCAGCAGACCGGCCGGGTCGAACCACGGCTCGGCCATCCGCTCGGCCAGGTTCGCGGCGTCCATCGCACCCTGCTCCGGGTGGTCGGCGAAGGCCTCGGCATTGACCCGCAACAGCTCCGACTCGTCGCTCGCCCGGTAGCCGCGGATCTCCACCATGCTGGACGACTCGGGCCGGTCCGGGGAGGCCGGCAGCCCGCTCGCGACGGGCCGGCGCATCACCCACAGCTCACGGACCCGGTCGAACCCGTGTCGCTGCGCGAGTACGACGGCCGCGGGGTGATCGCCGTGCGACCACGCGGTGCCGGCGACCGGCGCGGCGACGTCGGCCAGGGTGGTCCCGAACCCGGCCCCGCGGACCGACGGCGCGACGGCCAGGTCGAGCGCGTCTCCGTGCAGCAGCGCGAACCCGGAGTCGCCGATCATCCAAAGTCGTGAGCCGTCGAGCCCACGGTGCTTGAGCTGCAGGGCGGCGGCCTCGTCGAGCGGGTCGTGCTTGTCACCGGTCGCGCAGGCAGCCCGGATCCGTTGCAGCGCGACCAGAACCTCGTCGTCGAGCGTGGTGATCTCGGTCAGCAGTGCGGAGGACATGCAGTGACAGTAGCGACCTAGGAGTCAGCGGACTGTTCCGCCTTCTCCTCGGCCGGCTCCTTGCTCTTCGTGGGCAGCACGAACCGGTAGCCCACGTTGCGCACCGTGCCGATCAGCGTCTCGTGCTCGGGGCCGAGCTTGGCGCGCAGCCGGCGTACGTGCACGTCGACGGTGCGGGTGCCGCCGAAGTAGTCGTAGCCCCACACCTCCTGGAGCAGCTGCTGGCGCGAGAACACCCGGCCGGGGTGCTGGGCCAGGAACTTGAGCAGCTCGAACTCCTTGAACGTGAGGTCGAGCGCGCGGCCACCGAGCTTGGCGGTGTAGGTCGCGTCGTCGACGACCACCTCGCCGCTGCGGATCACGTGGGACTCGGGGTCGTCGGCGTCACGCTGGGCGGCCAGCCGACCGATCGAGAGCTTGATGCGGGCCTCGAGCTCGGCCGGACCGCAGGTGTGCAGCACCACGTCGTCCATGCCCCAGTCGGCGGCGACCACCGCGAGCCCGCCCTCGGTGACGATCAGCAGCACGGGCGCCTGGGAGCCGGTGGTGCGGATCAGTCGGCACAGGTCACGCGCGTGGGCGAGCTCCTGGCGGCCGTCGACCAGGATCAGGTCGGCGTCGGGGGCCTCGAGCAGCGCGGCGCCCTCGGCCGGCAGGATGCGGACCTGGTGACTGAGCAACGCCAGCCCCGGCAGCACCTCGGCCGATGGCTGGAGGGCGCTGGTCAGCAGGAGCAGTGTGCTCATGCCGAGCTCCTTCCTCCAGGTGATCGATGCACGCGGATAAGGAAGGATATCGGTCATGGCACCCGATTCCGCTCCTGCTTCACAGAGAGAGACGCAGATCATCGTCCGCTACTGGGCATCCGCCCGGGCCGCGGCGGGCGTGAACGAGGACGTTCTCGACGTGGATGAGCCGCTCACCCTGACCGAGATCCGGGCCCGGGCGCTGGCCCTGCACCCGGACGCGCCGACGCTCGAACGGGTCATCGGCGCCTGCTCGGTGCTGGTCGACGACGAGCCGGCCGGCCGGCGTGACCCCGACACGGTCCGGGTGCGTCCGGGGCAGTCGGTGGAGTTCCTGCCGCCCTTCGCGGGTGGCTGAGGCCGTGGAACATCTGGCGGTGTGCGGCCGTTGAGGACCGTGTGACCACCGGCCAGCTCGTCCTCCTGATCGTCGTCCCCCTCGCGCTCGCGTTCGGGGTGTGGCGGGCGTACGCCGACGGGCGGTTCCGCGGCACGCACAGGGTGCAGGGCGCGGCCGAGGTCGTCGAGGAGCGGGTCGAGAGCGTGCTCGACGGTGTCGACCTCGAGCACACACTGGGCGAGAAGGCCACGCTGCTGCAGTTCTCCAGCGCGTTCTGCGCCCCCTGCCGGGCCACCCGGCGGATCCTGGCCGACATCGCGGACGTCGTACCGGGGGTCGAGCACGTCGAGGTCGACGCCGAGCACCACCTGGACCTGGTCCGCCGGGTGGGCATCCTGCGCACGCCGACCACGCTGATCCTGGACTCGAACGGCCGCGAGGTCACTCGCGCAACCGGTGCGCCCCGCAAGGAGCAGGTGCTCGTGGCCCTGGCCAAGGTCTAGTCGACCCGTCGTGAGTTCGGATCGACCCGTCGTGAGTTCGCCGAATTCACGACGGGTCACCACGAACTGGCGACGGGTCACCACGAACTGGCGACGGGTCAGGCCTTCTGCACGAAGACCATCAGCGTGGAGGCCAGGCGCGGCGGGGTGAGCCGGTCGAGCAGCTGCGCGGCCCGCCAGGCGGGGACCGAGCTGCCCATGTAGGTCGGCTCGGAGCTGTGGCCGTAGACGACCAGCCGGTTCGGCTGCGGGAACAGTCGGGCGAGGTGGCGGCGGGTGTTCATGTGGTACTCCACCGGGAAGACGTCCTCTTCCTTGCGGCCGGGCTGCAGCCGCGAGAGCACCCGGGTGTGCAGGTGGTTGGGCACCGCCCGTGCACCGAGGCCGATCATGCCCCACTTGTTCGGCGTACGAGCCGCGAACCAGGCACCCGGCTTGAGCACCCGCAGCACCTCCGCGGCCACGCCCGGCGCGTCGGCCTCGCTGACGTGCTCGAGCACGTAGTCGGCCAGCACCAGGTCGAAGGTCTCGTCGGCGTAGGGGATCGGTGAACCCGCTGGCACGATCTGGGCGTCCTCGAGGGTGGGGTTGGAGATCACCGCCGTGTCGACGTCGACGCCCACCACCCGGCGGACCCGCTCGTGGAAGGAGCGCAGGGCCAGGTGGGTGGCTGGCATCGGATCGTGCGCCCACTGGCCGCGACCCGCGCCGAAGTCGAGTACGTCGGACTCGGGCGTGAGCAGGGCGTTGACCCGGGTGTAGAAGTCGACGAACCCGTCGCGGCGGGTGAAACCTCCGACGGCCGCCTCGGGATAGAGCCGCGACAACGTGTCACCGGGCCGGAACTCCTGCGCCGTGCCCTGCGTCGCCGTCCGCTGCCAACCGGTCATGCGTCGTACCCCAATCGCACGGCCAGACCCGGGGAGAGTGCGTCGACCGCTGCGTAGTGCTCGTCGGTGAACAGCTCACGATACGTCTTCCGGTCCACCCGGTAGTGGGACTCGGAGCCCTCCGAGCGCTGGGCGAGGTCCTTGACCTGCAGTGCCTCCCGGGACACGTCGTGCAGCACGGTCTCGAACTCGTCGGGGGAGAGGTCGATCTCGCAGTGCTCGAGGATGCCCGTCACGTTGCCGCGCGGGTCGGCGTTGATCTCCTCGAGCTTGAACGTGGCCACGTGCGGATCGTCGACGCCGGCCCAGGTGGCCATCTCCTGCAGCCTGGATCCGCCGAGGTGGATCAGCTCGAGCAGCCCCTCCCCGACCGGCTTGCTGCGCAGCTCCTCACGCCAGCCTTCGTAGCCCGCGACCGGTCGGTGGGTGCCGATCGCGGAGAAGTAGCCGGAGACGAACAGGTCGCGCGGGTCGCGGAACATGTAGATCAGGCGGTAGGGGTGGCGGTGTGTCATCGCGAGGTACTCGTCGTGGCTGAAATAGAGCCCCGGCACGAACGTCCCGGCGGGGAACGGTTTCGACGGCTTCAGCTGGTAGTCCAGCTGCGGCAGGGTGAACAGCCCCGTGTGCCGGCGTACGACCGGGTGGTCGAAGAGCGCCTTCATCCACTGGCTGCCGGCCTTCGGTGACCCGGCGGCGTAGATGTTCGCGATCGCCGGCACCTGGCCGGTGCGTTCGAGCCTCGCTCCGCGAGCCCGGGCGGCCAGGTGGACGGCGCGCTTGATGTTGTTGCGCGCGGGATCCCACTGCACGGCCCGGGTCGACCATTCCCGCGCACGCGCCTCGAGTGTGGACGGCGACAAGCGAAACCTCCGGTGGCAGTGCATGACGGTTCGGGGCGTGACCGCGCCGGTTCGGGCGCGTTGTAGGGGAAACGCCGCGGGGGTGGGTTCGGTTACGCTACCCGCGCGCATCGACCAGCGGTTCCAGCCAGAAGGGTCTTCTTGAGTCACAGCGAGCAGTCGGCGTCCCCGGTGGAGGCCACCGCGGGCGGCTCCGCCGGTCGTCGGCTCAGCGTGATCACCGTCGACCAGGTGGTCTCGGGGGCCTCGAACCTGCTGATCGCGGTGCTGGCCGCCCGTTTTCTCGGCGTCGAGTCGTTCGGGCTCTTCGGCATCATCTTCATGGTCTACGTGACCGCCCAGGGCCTGGCCCGGGCGATGGTCTGCGAGCCGGTGCTGGTGCACCCCGACGAGGCCAGGGACCACCCAGGCGAGGTGATCGGGTCGGCCTCCGTGGTCGGGTCGTTGATCGCGCTCGCTGTGCTGGCCAGTGCCCTGGTCGCCGCCCCGTTCGACACCGACCTGCGCAACGGGCTGCTGGTGCTCGCGCTCAGCCTGCCCCTCCTGGTGCTGCACGACCTCGGCCGCTACCTCGGGTTCGCGACCCACGAGCCGACCCGCTCCCTGGCCCTCGACCTGGTCTGGCTGTTCCTGCTCGTCGCCGCGATCGTGGTGCTCTTCGTCGCCGACCTGCAGACGCTGACCTGGTTCATGGTGGCCTGGGCCGGCACCGGTGCGGTGGCCGCCCTGTTGGTGTTCTGGCAGCACCGCGCGCATCGCATCACGCTGAACCTCTCGTGGCTACGTGCCAAGTGGAGCTTCTCCTGGCGCTACCTGCTCTCCTTCGTCGCGACGTACGGCGCCTCGCTGGCCACCACGGTCGCGATCGCCGCGGTCGCCGGCGCGCGAGCCCTGGGCGGCGTACGCGGTGCGCTGTTGCTGGTGCGTCCGTTCATGACCTTCCAGACCGCGTCGGTGGCCGCCGGCATCGCCGAGATCGCCCACCTCGACGCGGGCCGGGCGGTGCTGCGCCGCCACGCCCGCCGTACGACGGTCCTCACGGTGCTGGTGGCCGTGATCAACCTGCTGGTCCTGCTCTTCCTGCCCACCTGGCTGGGCCGCGCGGTGCTCGGCGAGACGTGGGAGGTGACCGAGCCGCTGATGCTGCCGGCCGGACTGCAGATCGTGTTCCTGGCCCTGGTGACCGGTCCGCGATCGGGTCTGCTCGGCGTCCGCGCGATCCAGAAGACGGTGGTGATCGACGTGGTCAGCACGGTGATCGCGCTGGTGCTGACCGTGACCGGCGCGGCGATCGACGGCGCGGTGGGTGCGTTCTGGGGCGTCGCGATCGGCCAGGCCGTGATCGCCGCGATCTGGTGGGCGGTCTTCTGGCGTCACGGCGGGTCGCCTCGCGGCGGCCGCCATGCGCGACGCGCCCGTGACCTCACCCCGGCTGCGTTCGTTGGCAACGCAGACGACCACCTGTGAAGGGGCTCCATCCGTGTTGAACTTCCTCCGCTTCGTGAAATACGCCCTGCTGCGAGGGCGCGACGCCGTGATCGGCAAGAACATCGCCAACCTCAACCGGCTCGTCAAGGCCGGCCGGGTGACGGTCGGCGAGCACACCTACGGCGGGCCGCCGATGATCAAGACGTTCACCCACGACAACACGAGGCTGACCATCGGGAAATACAGCTCGATCTCCGGTGACGCGCTGATCCTGCTCGGTGGCAAGCACGCGACGGACGCCCTGACGACGTACCCCCACCGCATCCTGTGGAAGATGGACGGCGCCGGCGAGGACGGCTTCCCGATGAAGTCGAAGGACTCGTTCATCGGCTCCGACGTGTGGCTGTGCGACAACGCGATCGTGCTGACCGGCATCCGCATCGGCCACGGCGCGATCATCGGCGCCGGCGCCGTGGTCACCAAGGACGTGCCCGACTACGCGATCGTCGGCGGCAACCCGGCGAAGGTGATCTCCTACCGGTTCCCCGAGGAGCAGCGCAAGGCACTGCTCGACATCGCCTGGTGGGACTGGCCGGACGAGGACGTCCGCGACGCGGTCCCGCTGATCGCCGGCAAGGACGTCGACGCCCTCATCGCCTACGCCGCCGAGCGCGACAAGCGCCTCGGACGAGGCTGACTCCCGGACGAGAGCCCGGACGACCTACGACAAGGCCGTGGATCGCAGTCACCAGGTGACTGCGATCCACGGCCTTGTGCGTTTTCGAGACTGGTCAGCTCTTGCGCCAGTAGGCACCGAAGTCGTCGATCGGGATGATCTCGGCGGTGATGCCGTGCTTGGCGCGGTAGTCGTGCACCGCCTGCCCGGCCTGGGACGCGTGGCTGCCGAAGTCGTCGATGATGCAGAAGCCGCCGGGGGCGAGCCTGGGGTAGAGCGGCTCGAGCGCCTGGATGGTCGACTCATACATGTCGCCGTCGAGTCGCATCAGCGAGAGCTGCTCGATCGGGGCGGTCGGGAGCGTGTCCTTGAACCAGCCGACGAGGAACTCGACCTGGTCGTCGAGCAGGCCGTACCGGCGGAAGTTGTGCTCGACGATCTTGGTGCCGACAGCGAGACCGCTCCACTTGTAGTGGGTGTCGCCCGCGTCCGCGGCGTACCGCTCGGCGTCCGGCTCGGGCAGGCCCTGGAACGAGTCGGCCACCCAGACCTTGCGCTCGGTGTCGCCCCACGCCTTGAGGTTCGCGCGCATGAAGATCGTCGCGCCGCCGCGCCAGACCCCGGTCTCGATCAGGTCGCCGGGGACGTCCTCGGCCTCGATCGTGGCGATCGCCTCCTGGATGTTGTCCATCCGCCGCAGCCCGATCATCGACTCCGAGCGCGAGGGCCAGTCCTGCCCGACCTCGCGCAGCTCGGCGGAGTAGGGACGCTTGTAGGCGATCTCCAGGTTGAACTTGTTCGCGAGCCGCCCGGCCGCGTGCGCGCCACGCTTGAGCGCCTGGGTGGCCGTCGCCCGGTTCAGGCCGGGCTCGCCGAGGGTTCCTGTGCCGACGCTGCGTGCGCCGCCGAGAATCGTGTCGTTGTCCTCGGCCAGGGCGCCGGTGAGGCTGCGCTTGACCAGGTCGAGGTAGAGCTCGCGGAGAGTCGCTTCAGAGGTGGTCACGCGCTGGAACATAGCACTGCCACGTGGGCCGGATCACCGTGTCGAACACCCCACGGATCGGCCGTATCCCAGGGCCTTCTCGGTCGTTGAACCTGCCGACCGTCACTCTTCTGCGAAGGCCACGATGTCGGACCTGACGTACTGCACGATCCTCGCCACCAACTACCTGCCCAAGGCGTTGGCGCTGGCCGAGAGCCTGGCCGAGCACCACCCGGACGCCGAGCTGGTGGTGCTGCTGGTCGACTGCGCCAATGACTCCGACCTGCCCTCGATCGACCACGCCGAGCTGCCCGGCGTACGCCTGGTCTCGACCGCGTTCCTCGGTCTGCCGCAGTCCGAAATCGACCACCTGGCGATGATCTACGACCTCGTCGAGTTCGCCACCGCGATCAAGCCGCTGGCCTTCAAGCGGGTGCTCGAGACCGCCGAGCAGGTCGCCTACCTCGACCCCGACACCTACGTCACCGCGCCGATGGAGGAGCTCTCGAAGGAGCTCGACGCCAGCGACGGCGGCATCCTGCTGACCCCGCACTTCCTGGAGCCGTTGCCCGAGGACGCCCCCGTCGCGCAGGGGCACCTGCTCACCGTCGGCGTCTACAACCTCGGCTTCGGGGCGTGGGACCGCCGCGCGCTGGACTTCCTCGACTGGTGGTGGGCGCGCCTGAAGGAGGAGTGCCTCTTCGACTACCTCTCCGGCCTGTTCGTCGACCAGAAGTGGATGGACATCGGCAGCGTGCTCTTCCAGGCACGCAGCCTGCGCCACTACGGCTACAACGTGTCGGTGGTGAACCTGCACGAGCGCCCGATCGGCTCCGACGACCAGGGCCTGGTCATGCTGACCACGGGTGAGCGGCTGCGGCTGTTCCACTTCCACGCCTTCGACGCCGACAACCCGACCGAGCTGTCCACCCGCCAGATCGGGTCGACCTCCGAGCTGCGCAGCTCGAGCGCCGATCTCGACGCACTGTGCCGTGAGTACGCCGACCGCGTGCTGCGGCACCGTGCCGCGTTGGGTGAGGCGCCGGCCTACCCCTACTGGACCGACTCCTCGGGCAAGCGGATCTCGCGTCAGCTGCGCCGGGCCTACCGGCTCTCCGGCCACGACCTGCCGTCGGCGTTCGACCCGTGCCAGGCCGCGGAGTTCGCCGCGTGGCGCCGTGCGTCGTGGAAGAAGAAGAGTCGTGAGCTCGTGGGCGATGCCGCCAAGAGTGTCCGGCTGGCGCTGCCGGAGGAGTACGGCCGGCTGCGTGACCGCTTCCCGAAGCTGGCCAGCTCGATGAAGTCCAAGGTCGTCGGCAAGTCCGGCATCTGGGGCTGACCCCACGCGGAGTGCACGATCCATGTCCTGTCCGGCGCAGATCACGACCGAAATCGTGCGCTCGACGCGAGCTTCAGTGCGATGACAACGCGGCGCGGGTCTGCTGGACGGTACGCCGCCAGGTGAACTCGGCGGCGTGTGCGCGGGCGTCGTCGAGGTGCGCGGCGTCGTAGAGACCCGCGCGCACGACCGCGTTGGCCAGTGCCGGCGCGGAGAACGAGGTCATCACCGAGGCATGGCCACCGGCGACCTCGAGGCTGGCCGGCTCGGGCCCGATCACCACCGGGACGCCGAGCAGCATGCCCTCGACGATCGGCAGCCCGAACCCCTCGAAGTCAGAGGGGAACACGATCATCGACGCGCTCGCCATCGTCGCCCGGAACTCCGGCTCGGGCAGGTACGGCGCCAGCGTGACCAGGTCAGCCAGCCCCAGTTCGGCGACCCGGGCGGCGAGCACCGTGCGCTGGCTGCCGGTGCCGAGCACGGTCAACGGCGGCATGCTCATGCCGCGCCGGCGCCCGTCGGCCCACGCGTCGAGCACCAGGTCGGGGTTCTTGTTGGTGTGGTGGGCGAAGGTGATCGCCGTGCCGGTCTGCTCACCGCGCGGCCACGACAGCACGTGATCGGCCCCGTGGTGCACGACGGCTGCGGGCGTCGTACCAAGGCGTGGGTGCAGGCGGTGCAGGTCGTCGAGGCTGCGTTGCGAGACCGAGACGATCACGTCGGCGAGGGCATACGCGCGGTCGTAGGCGACCTTGCGCAGCAGCCGGCGCGGGCGGGAGAACTGCTCGGGGCGCAGCTCGTGGCGCAGGTCGTGGATGACCACGCCGAGGGGTACGCCGACGCGCACCAGGCTGGTCGACGGCATGGTGGCCAGCACGGCATCCGCGTCGAAGTCGGCGACCAGCCTGCGGGTCAGCACCGACTGCTTGAACGGGCGCCCCACGGGCCCCGGCCGAGGGATCCGCACCTCGTGGCGGCTGTGCCGACCGGTGTCGAGGTCGGAGCCCTCGCGCACCATCACCAGCAGGTGGTCGCCCAGCTCATCGGCCTGCGCCTCCCACGCGGCGAGCAGGTTCTCGACATACGTCCGGATGCCGCCGAAGTCGGCGGCGAGCGCGTCCACCAGAACCCTCATGCGTTGCGCCCGCTCATGGCCCGAAGACTACTCACTGCAATCAGTTTCAGGCTTCCTACCCACCGACAAGTTGGAGTGTGCAATGGTTGTCGGCGTGAATCATGGGGGAGAGGTCGTTCGTGCCCAGGATGCAGCGCATGCCGAGGGCCATGACTACGTCAAGGGGTCGCCGCACCTGCGGCACCGCAAGCTCCGCGAGGACATCGAACGACGCCTGACCGCGCTGGTGCGGGACTCGATCGCACGCACCGGCGCCTGCCGGGTGCTCGAGATCGGCGCCGGTCACGGCACCTTCACCGACGTGCTCGTCGCCGCCGGTGCCCGGGTGACCGTCACCGAGGCCAGTGAGGCCAGCGCCGAGCACCTGCGTGCGACGTACGCCGGCGACGACCGGGTCAGCGTCTTCCACGACGAGACCGGCGAGTTCGTGCTCGACCAGGAGGAGACCTGGGACCTGGCGGTGATGATCAGCGTCATCCACCACATCCCCGACTACGTCGCGTTCCTCGACCGGCTGCAGGGCCTGATCGCCCCGGGCGGCGCGATGTTCTCGGTGCAGGACCCACTGTTCTATCCGCGTCGTTCGCGCGCCGCGCACGTCGCCTCCCGTGGCAGCTACTTCGCGTGGCGGCTCGGTCAGGGCAACTACGCCCGCGGCGTGGCCACCCGGATCCGCCGCCTCCGCGGGGTGTACGACGAACGCGCCGAGTCCGATCTCGTGGAGTACCACGTGGTGCGTCAGGGCGTCGACGAGGAGGCCATCCGCACGCTCCTCATGGAGCAGTTCGACGTCGAGGTGTTCACCTACTGGTCGACGCAGGGCCCGGTGTGGCAGCGCCTGCTGGAGAAGACCTCGTTGCGCTCCGACTTCGGGATCCAGGCCACCAACCACCGCCCCTGAGTCGACCCGTCGTGAGTTCGGCGTGACCCGTCGTGAGTTCGGGCTGACCCGTCGTGAGTTCGGGCTGACCCGTCGTGAGTTCGGGCTGACCCGTCGTGAGTTCGGCGGCGGCCCGGATCAGGCCGTTCAGGCCGGATCGAGGTAGGCCTCGGAGTCGGCCACACCGGTGCGCAGCCTGGCCAGGTCGGCGCGCACCATCTGCTCGATCGTCTCGCGCAGGGTGATCCTGGGACGCCATCCGAGGTCGGCCGCAGCACGCGAGGGGTCGCCGTACACCCCGCCGAAGTCGTTGCGCCGCGCCTTCTCGCCCGATGCCCGCACGCCCGGTTCCCCGCTGACCCGTCGTGAATTCGGATCGACCCGTCGTGAGTTCTGTGGATCGTCCCGAACTGGCGACGGGTCACCCCGAACTGGCGACGGGTCGGCGTGCGCGGCGGCGAGCGCCCACTCGGCGACGTCGGCGAGCCGGTGCACCCGGCCGGTGGCGATCACCCAGTCACCCGACGCAGCGGCGGCGGCAGCCAGCGCGAACGCCCGTACGAAGTCGGCTGCCGAGCCCCAGTCGCGGGTCACCGACGGGTCGCGCAGCTCGAGGGCCTCCCGCCGACCGCTTGCGACCTCGACCGCCTGGCGGGTGATCGTGGGCAGCACGAACTTCGCGTCGTGCAGGGGGCTGGTGTGGCCGAAGAGCACCAGGTTGGTGGCCCGCGCGCCGGCTGCACGGGCCCCGGCGACGGCGACGTGCGCGCGGGCCTTCGCCTCGGCGTACGGGCTGACCGGGTTGAGCGGGGTGTCCGAGTCGACTGCTCCCGAGGCGACCGGGCCGAAGATCTCCGACGACGAGGCCTGCACGAACCCGACCCCGGCCGAGCCGATCACCGACAGCATCCCGAGCACCGCCTCGTGGTTGACCTCATCGGTCAGCGCAGGGGCGTCCCAGGAGGCGCCGACCGAGGACAGTGCCGCAAGATTGTGGACGACGTCCGGCCGGTGCCGTTGCACCAGGGTCGCGAACGCCGATGTCGAGCGCACGTCGAGCTCCTCGAGCGCGACACCGGAGAGATGGACCACCAGCCGTGGGTCGGACGTCGTGGTGACGGTTCCGACCACGCGGTCTCCGGAAGCGAGCAGGTGCCGGGCCAGCAGGATGCCGTCCTGCCCGCCGACGCCGGTGATCAGGTGGGTCCGGCTCATCGTTCGATCAGCCGCGCCATCTTCTCCAGATCGGCGTCGACCATCAGCGCGGCCAGCTCCGACGGCATCGTCTGCGCCTTCCAGCCGAGCAGGGACTCCGCCTTGGACGCGTCGCCGATCAGCGCGTCGACCTCGGTCGGCCGCTCGTAGCGGGAGTCGTGGCTGACGTGCTCCTCCCAGTCGAGCCCGACGTGCGTGAACGCGGCCGCGCAGAACTCCCGTACCGAGGTGCCGACCCCGGTCGCGAGCACGTAGTCGTCGGGCTCGTCGCGCTGCAGCATGCGCCACATGCCCTCGACGTACTCGGGCGCATAGCCCCAGTCGCGGATCGCGTCGAGGTTGCCGAGCTCGAGCCGCTCCTGGACGCCGAGCTTGATCGCGGCCACACCGAGCGTGATCTTGCGGGTCACGAACGACTCACCGCGCCGCGGCGACTCGTGGTTGAACAGGATCCCGGACACCGCGAACAGGTCGTAGGCCTCGCGGTAGTTGACCGTCACCCAGTGCGAGTAGAGCTTCGCCGCGCCGTACGGCGACCGCGGGTAGAACGCTGACCGCTCACTCTGCGGGGGAGGGGTGGCGCCGAACATCTCCGAGGTGGAGGCCTGGTAGAACCGGCAGTCGATGCCGGCCGCGCGAATCGCCTCGAGCAACCGCAGGGTGCCGACCGCGTCGGTCGAGGCGGTGTACTCCGGCATCTCGAACGAGACCTTCACGTGGCTCTGTGCGCCCAGGTTGTAGACCTCGTGCGGCTCGATCTTGTGGATCAGGTTGACCAGGCTGACCCCGTCGGTGAGGTCGCCGTAGTGCAGCGTCAGGTGCGGGTTGTCGTGCAGGTGGTCGATGCGGCTGCGGTTCAGGGTCGACGCGCGACGCACCAGCCCGTGGACGTCGTACCCCTTCTCGAGCAGCAGCTCGGCAAGGTAGGAGCCGTCCTGGCCGGTGATCCCGGTGATGAACGCGCGCTTCACTCGGCGGCCTTGCGGGCATAGACGTCGAGCACGATCCGCGGGGCCAATCCCTTGTCCAGCAGGCGATCCACGCCCTTGGAGACCACCTCGCCCTTGCGTCCGCGCAGACCCAGCGAGGCCAGGTAGGGAGCCGCCTGGAGGGAGTAGCGCGCCTGCGGCTTGACCCGTACGTCGACGAAACCGGCCCGTTCGAGGGCCGCAGTCATGCTGCGTCGCGTGTGCAGGAGCCAGTGGTGTTGCGCGATGCGGCGGTCGACCCAGCGGCTGACCCGCCCGTCCGAGGCCCGGAACGCACCGAGCGCCATGGCGTCGAGCGTGCAGCGGTAGGGCGTCTGGAGGAACAGCACACCGCCGGGCTTGAGCAGGGCGTGGCACTCGTCGAGCAGCTGGTCGGGGTCGGGCACGTGGGCCAGCACGCACCACAGGGTGACCGCATCGTGCTCCGCCGGCAGGTCGAGCGTCGAGAGGTCACCCAGGTCGAGCTCGATGTCGAACGTGGAGCGGGCGATCTCGATGGCCGCCTCGAGCAGCTCGTTGCCGCCCACGTCGAACCCGCGGGACCGGGCGAAGTCGAGAAACCCGCCGTCGCCGGCCCCGATGTCGTAGATGAGCGGTGCGCCGACCGATGCTGGGATCAGCGATCGGAGCCGGTCGAGGGTCTCGGCCCACGCCGCGGTGGTGACCCCGTCCCGCTTGAGCTGGAACCACGCCTCTCGCTGCTCGACCGAGATCGTCTCGAGCCCGACGGTCTCGACGGGGGCGATCTCGTCGCGCTGTCGCCAGCCGACGAGCCCGCAGCTGCGGCACCGGAAGTTGAGTCGCCCCGTGCGGCGGGACTCGGGGTAGTCGTGCAACCCGCCCGAGTGACAGGCGGGGCAGGTCTGGACAGCCATCTGCAGAGGAGCCTTCCGGTTCGTGAACCCACGAAGCATAACCATCGGGTAACCAGGTCGTTGAAGTCTTTCGTGAGGCCCGGGGGCTCACTCATCCGTCGGTCGGTTTTGCTTGGAGGGCTTCGTGTCGAATTCTGTGGACGTGCTCGTCGCCGGTGGTGGCGGCTTCATCGGCGGGCACCTCGTGGCCGACCTGCTGCGCCAGGGAAAGACCGTGCGCTCGGTCGACGTCAAGCCGCAGTCCGAGTGGTACCAGGTGCACCCCGACGCCCAGAACGTCGTCGGTGACCTTTCGCTGCTCGACACCGCGATGACCAGCACCGCGGGCGCCGAGGAGGTCTACATGCTGGCCGCCGACATGGGCGGCATGGGCTTCATCGAGAACAACAAGGCGCTCTGCATGCTGACCGTGCTGACCAGCACCCACATGCTCCAGGCCGCGCGCGAGCACGACGTACAACGCTATTTCTACTCCTCCTCGGCCTGTGTCTACGCCGCGGACAAGCAGACCGACACCGCGATCACCGCCTTGAAGGAGGCTGACGCCTACCCGGCCATGCCGGAGGACGGCTACGGCTGGGAGAAGCTGTTCACCGAGCGGATGTGTCGCCACTTCGAGGAGGACTTCGACCTCACCACCCGGGTCGCGCGCTACCACAACGTCTACGGCCCCGACGGCACCTGGGACGGCGGCCGAGAGAAGGCGCCGGCCGCGGTCTGCCGCAAGATCGCGACCGCCGTGATCACCGGCGAGCACGAGATCGAGATCTGGGGCGACGGCGAGCAGACCCGCTCGTTCATGTACATCGACGACTGCCTCAAGGGCTCGCAGATGATCTTGGCCGGCGACTCCAACGAGCCGGTCAACCTCGGCTCCGACGAGCTGGTCTCGATCAACCAGCTGGTCGACATCGTCGAGGACATCGCCGGCATCAAGTGCCGCCGCGACTACAAGCTCGACGCGCCCCAGGGCGTCCGCGGACGCAACAGCGACAACACCCAGATCCAGGAGACCTACGGCTGGGCGCCGTCGATCTCGCTGGCCGACGGACTGGCCACCACCTACGCCTGGGTCTATGACCAGGTGAAGCGCTCGATCGGCTGATCCCCATGCGCGTCCTCGTGCACGACTACGCCGGGCACCCCTTCCAGGTCGAGCTCAGCCGTGAGCTGGCCGCGCGGGGCCATGACGTGACCCATTCGTGGTGCGACGCCTACTCCTCGGGCAAGGGCCACCTGCGCGCCGAGCCGGGCGAGTCCTTGCGGTTCCGCCCGATCGGTGCCGGCGAGAGGATCGAGAAGCTCGCCTTCGCGCGCCGTCTGCTCCAGGAGCTGAAGTACGGCGTCGAGCTGGCCCGCCTGGCGCGTGCCGAGCGCCCCGACGCGGTGTTGGTGGCCAACGCGCCGATCCCCACGCTGGTGGTGCTCTCGCTGTTCCTTCTCGTACGACGTACGCCGTGGGTGCTGTGGCACCAGGACGTGCAGGCAGTGGCGATCAAGTCGTTCGCCGGCAAGCAGCTCTCGCGGGCGTTCGCCCTGGTCGGCAAGGCGATCGAGGCCGGTGAGAAGTGGTGCTCGCGCCGCGCCGCGGCCGTGGTCGTGATCGCCGACTCGTTCCTCGACGTGCACCGTGCGTGGGGCACCGGTGACAAGACCACGGTGATCCCGAACTGGGCGCCGCTCGACGAGATCTACCCGGTGCCGCGCAAGAACGACTGGGCGGTCGAGAACGAGCTCGACGACGTGCGGACGATCGTCTACTCGGGCACCCTGGGTCTCAAGCACAACCCCGAGCTGTTGGTCGGCCTGGCCCGTGAGGTGATCGACGGCGGGCAGCCGGTGCGCCTGGTCGTGGTCAACGAGGGCCCCGCTGTCGACGTACTCCGTGAGGAGGCGGCGCGCCTCGACGTGCCCGTCACGCTGCTGCCGTTCCAGCCCTACGAGCGACTGCCCGAGGTGCTCGGCTCCGGCGACGTGCTGGTGGTGCTGCTCGAGCAGGACGCCGGCGCTTTCTCGGTGCCCTCGAAGACGCTGTCCTACTTGTGCGCGGGCCGGCCGGTGCTCGGCCTGATGCCCGCGGAGAATCTGGCCGCCGGCATGATCGCCTCCGTCGAGGGCTGCGTGCTGCCGCCGACCGCAGAGTCGCTTGGGGCCGCCGCCGAGTGGGTGCGCGGCGTCATCGTCGACGCCGAGCTGCGCGACCTGTTGGGGGAGAAGTCTCGTGACCTGGCCGAGGAGTCGTTCGCCCTGGCCGGGTGCGCGGACAAGTTCGAGGAGATCCTGCGCGTTGCTGCTCGCTGACCCCTCCCGCCCGCCCTCAGAGGTCCTGCAGCGCCGCCACCTCGTCGGCGATCTGCGCCTGCAGGCCCACCCGGTGGAAGAATCTCAGGCTCTCCGGCAGCGCCCGGACCGCCTCGGCCGGGTTGCCGCGATAGAGCGTCAGGTTGGCGGTCAACGGGGTGGTGACCACCGAGCCGGCGGAGATGATCGAGCGCTCCGGCACCCCCGCGCTGAGCAGGGTGCAGTTCGACATGACCACGCTGCGGGCGCCGAGCACGACCGGTTTGGACTCGAAACGGTCCTTCACCAGGTTCAGGTTGTGGGTCAGGATCGAGCAGCGGAAACCGGCCACGACCGCGTAGTCCTCGAGCTCGATGCGGTCGGAGCAGTCGAGCTCGTGGGCGACGGTGATCATCGCGTAGTCGCCGAGGACCAGGCTCGGGTCGCGGGTCGGCTTGGTGAACACCGTCGAGCTGAGCGGGATGCCGGCGATGCGGTTGCGGGTCGCGATGCTGGCGCCCTCCCCGAGTCGCAGCTCCGCGAGGTCGCGGATGACGTTGCCGGGGCCGATGCTGGAGCCGGGGCCGAGGGTCACCTTGTCGACCAGGATCAGGCTGCGGCCGACGTACGCCGTGGGGTGGATCTCCCACTTCAGCACGTGGCGGGCCAGCAGGTGCTTGAGCCGTTGCGGCAGCACGACCATGAGGACGACAAGGATGAGATGCACGGCGTGAGCATAACCATTTCCAGCCAAGGAGCACCCGCATGAGCACCCAACCCGCTGCCCACTACGACCGGGTGCACGAGGCGTGGACGCTGATCATGGGCGAGGAGTTCCACTACGGCTATTTCGCCGACCCGGCCACCCCGCTCGACGAGGCGACGGCCGCCCTGACCTCCGAGATGCTCGAGCTGGCCGGCATCGGCGAAGGCGACCGGGTGCTCGACATCGGCTGCGGTACCGGACGCCAGTCGTGTGACCTGGCCGAGCAGCTGGGCGCCCGCGTGCTGGGCATCACCACGTCGGCCAGTGGCGTCGCCGCGGCGTCCGCGCTGGCCCGCTCGCGCGGGGTCGAGGCCCGCTTCGAGCAGCGTGACGGGACGGCGAACGGGCTGCCCGACGGCGCGTTCGACGTGGTCTGGGCGCTGGAGTCCTCCCATCTGATGCGTGATCGTGCGGGGCTGCTCTCGGAGTCGGCGCGCGTGCTGGCACCCGAGGGCCGGCTCGTGCTGTGCGACATCATCCGCAAGCGCGAGATCCCGTTCTTGGAGGTGCGCGATCGCAGGGACGACTTTGCGGTGCTGCGGGCGGCCTTCGGCGACGCGCACATGGAGCCACTGTCGGTCTACGCCTCCCTTCTCGAGGAGTTGGGCATGACCGTAGTGGAGGCCACCGACATCTCGGTCCCGACACTGCCCACCTTCGCCGCCTGGCGCGCCAACGTCACCGCTCACTCCGCGACCCTGCTCGGGCTGCTCGGCGAGCAGGGCGTCGCCGACTTCGTGCGCTCCACCCACGTGCTCGAGGAGTTCTGGAGCGACGGAACCCTCGGCTATGGAATCCTCGCTGCGGTGAAGTCGCCGCTCTGACCCGTTCAACCCACCACTGACAAGGACCCGATCGTGACCTCTCCGGACCAGACCCTCGCCGTCATCACCACGTTCCTCGGCCGCGCCGACAAGTCTGCCGCGGACCTCTCCTCGGCCACTGGCCTCTACGGCGACGGCCTCGAGCTCGACTCCCTCGAGGCGGCGGAGCTCTCCGCCATGCTCGAGGACGAGTTCGGCACCGACCCCTTTTCCTCCGGCGACGAGCTCCCGCAGACCGTGGGCGACATCCTCGCGTTCTACGAGGTCCCCGCAACCGCATGATCCGACTCCTCGCGCGTGCCGCGGCCGCCGCGCCCGACCAGGTCGCGGTGGTCACGCCCGAGGGTTCGCCGACGTACGCCGAGCTGCTGCGTGATGCGCGTGCCCTGGCCGCCTTCTTCGCCGACCCGTCGCCAGTTCGGGGTGACCCGTCGCCAGTTCGGGCCGGTATGGACCGTTTCGCGATCGTCGAACCGGACGCCGCCTGGGTGATCCGACTGCTGGCCGGTGCCGCGCTGGCCGGCGTCGAGGCCTGTCAGTACCAACCTGACACCCCGGTCGGTGAGCTCCTGCCCCAGTTGGAATCTTTCGACCACACGGTCGTGCTGACCCGCCGTGACGATCTGCTGGCGCTCTCACCGGGCCACGCCTCGGCGGTCTTCATCGACCCGTCGCCAGTTCTGACCGACCCGTCGCCAGTTCG
>NZ_BCRJ01000040.1 GCF_001552535.1 Nocardioides jensenii JCM 1364 = NBRC 14755
GCGGGTCCTGATCCGGACCACGGGCACGACCGGCGAGCCCAAGGCGGCCCGCCACGACTGGCGGATCCTGGAGCGGACCGTCGAAGGGGTCACCCCGCGCCCGCACCAACGTTGGCTGCTGGCCTATGGACCCCAGCAGTTCGCCGGCATCCAGGTGCTCCAGCACGTGCTCGCCGCCCGAGCCACCCTGGTCGCCCCGTTCCCGCGGCAGCCGCGCGACGGACTCGACGCGTTGCTGACCCAGGCGGTGACCTGCCTCAGCGCGACGCCGACCTACTGGCGGTTCCTGCTCACCGAGGCCCGCAGTCGCGACGTCGTGCTGCCCGAGCTGGAGCAGATCACGCTCGGCGGGGAGGCGATCCCGCCCGACCTCCTGGTCGATCTCGAGCGCACCTTCCCGACTGCTCGCATCTCGCAGGTCTACGCGTCGACCGAGTTCGGGTCGATCGTGTCCGTCGGTGACGGCAGAGCCGGGTTCTCGGTCGACAAGCTCGTCTCCGAACAGAATCCCGACGCCCACTTGACGATCGTCGACGGCGAGCTCTGGGTTCGTCGTACGCCCGGGATGCTCGGCTATGCCGGCCGACCTTCGCGCGCCGACGCGCCTGGCGCCGATGAGCCCGGCACCCACGCGCTCGGCACCGACGCTCCCGGCGCCGACGCGCCCGGCGCCGATGAGTGGAGGGCCACCGGCGACCTCGTCGAGATCGTCGACGACCGCGTCGAGTTCCGTGGGCGCGACTCCGAGGTGATCAACGTCGGCGGGGTCAAGGTGCACCCACTGCCGATCGAGAACGCGATCGTCGCACTCGACGACGTCGCCGCGGCCCGCGTGTTCGGACGCGCCAACAAGCTCACCGGTGCCATCGTGGCCGCGGAGGTCGTCGCGGCCGACGGCGCCGACGAGGAAGAGGTACGCCGCGCGGTCAAGGTCGCCGTCGCGGACCTGCCCCGTGCCTGGCACCCGCGCAGCATCAGCTTTGTCGAGGCCATCGCAACGCAGTCTCAGAAAACAATTCGAAGGATGGAACAGTGAGCACACCCGAAGAGACCCGCGTCGCCCTGATCACCGGCGGCAGCAAGGGCCTCGGTGCCGGCATCGTCGAGGCCTACCTCGCGGCCGGGTACGTCGTCGAGACCTGCTCGCGCTCGGCCACCGACCTCGTCGATCGGCTGACCAAGGAGCACCCCGACCACTTCGGGTTCGCCTCGGTCGACGTCTCCGACTCCGCGGCCGCGGACGCGTGGGTCAAGGACGTCGCCAAGCGTCGTGGGCGCATCGACGTGCTCGTCAACAACGCCGGCGTCGCCCCCGAGGGCGTGATCGCGCTGTTCAGCGACGACCAGATCGACCAGGTCGTCGACCTCAACATCAAGGGGACGGCGTACGTCACTCGCGCCGCCTCCCGGGTGATGCTCGCCCGCCGCTCGGGCTCGATCGTCAACGTGTCGTCGGTGGTGGGGATGTCGGGCTACCGCGGGCTGTCGATGTACAGCGCGACCAAGGCCGCCCTCGACGGGATGACCCGCGGCCTCGCGCGTGAGCTGGGCTCGCGCGGCATCACCGTGAACAGCGTGGCGCCGGGCTACCTGCGCACCGAGATGAGCCACGGCCTCGACGAGACCCAGCTGACCCAGATCACCCGTCGTACGCCGGCCGGCCGGCTCGGTGAGCCCTCTGACGTGGCCCGTGCCGTGCTGTTCCTGACCGACCCGGCCAACACCTACATCACCGGTCAGACGCTCGTCGTCGACGGCGGCCTCACCGCCTGACACGTCCCACCGCCCACCCCGAGTCCGGGTGGCGCTCAGCCGGAGGTCGCGTGGGTGGTCGGGCGGACCTCGATCGGCGCGGGGGCGATGTCGACGAGATGGCCGTCTCCCGGCGCGGCGAGGACGGCGACCGGCTGGAGGAGGTCGTCGAGGTCGTCGCTCTCGACCAGGTAGAAGCCGGCCAGCTGCTCGACGCTCTCGGCAGCCGGCCCGTCGGTGATGTCGACCTGCTCTCCGACTCGTCGGACGACCTTGGCCTCGCGGGAGTGGGTGAGCTCGGCGCCGGCGACGATGGTGTGGCCGCCCCGTGTCAGTCGACGACCGAAGTCCTGGTGCAGGCCGTAGACCTGCTGACGCTCCTCCTCGCTGGCCGCTGCCCAGGCGGCCTCGTCGCCCGACAGCAGTACGACGTACGTGGTCATTGGGGGTCCTCTCTGCTCCGTTGGTGAGTCTGTCATCGCCAAGACGGACAAGGCCCACCCACAGTGCATCTCAAGATACGGATGGTGTGTCCAAAAAGTGAGATTCGGACTTCGTGACCGGTCGACGGCCACGTAGTCTTGCCCGCATGTTCACGACCATGCTGACCAAGCGCCGCGCGGTGGATCACTGCCGCACGCGCTCGGCACTGTGTCGAATGTCCTGACGGGACGCGTTCTCCCGTCGCGCCACGCCTGATTTCAGGCGCAGCAGCGCGACTCTGCCGTCCCGTGCCCTCCGGCATGCAGTCGCGATCGCCGGCGAGCCCACGCCCCACCGCCCAGGTAGGTCCTGCGCGAGCGTGGTCCGCCCCGATCGGACAGATCAGACAAGAGACCAGGAGCCACGAATGAGCCAGCAGATCGATCCGCGCGCACCCCAGTTCAACGCTGTGGTGACCGCGGTCGTGCTCGCGCTCGTGCTCCTGACCGCACCGAACGCGTTCGGCGTCGCCCTGCTCGGCGTACAAGCCGTGCTCTTCGCGACCGGCGCCGGCCTCGGTGTGCAGAAGACCCCTCACGCATGGGTCTTCCGCGCCCTGATCCGTCCGCGACTTGCTGCCCCTCACGAACTCGAGGACGCCGCACCGCCGCGTTTCGCCCAGGCCGTGGGCCTGGCGTTCGCGGCGGTCGGCCTCCTGGGATACCTCACCGGCGCCACGCTCGTGGGGGACATCGCGGTCGGCTTCGCGCTGGCCGCGGCACTGCTGAACGCGGCCTTCGCGTTCTGCCTCGGTTGCGAGATGTACCTCCTCGGCAAGCGGATCCTGCACCGCAGTCCCGCGCCGGCAACCAACTGACACCAGCACCAGCCACACCGAAAGAGAGATCAGCATGAGCCGCGAAGACACCCTCGTCACCACGCAGTGGGCCGAGGACAACATCGACAACGACCAGGTCGTCCTCATCGAGGTCGACGAGGACACCACGTCCTACGACAAGGGCCACATCCGTGGCGCGATCAAGTTCGACTGGTCCGTCGACCTGCAGGACCAGGTCCGTCGCGACATCATCAACAAGGAGGGCTTCGAGGCCCTGCTCGGAAAGAACGGCATCAGCAACGACCACACCGTCGTGCTGTACGGCGGCAACAACAACTGGTTCGCCGCCTACGCCTACTGGTACTTCAAGCTCTACGGCCACAACGACGTCAAGCTGATCGACGGCGGCCGCAAGAAGTGGGAGCTCGAGTCCCGCGAGCTGACCCAGGACGTGCCCGAGCGCACCGCCACGACGTACACCGCCACCGAGCTCGACACCACCAAGCGCGCCAACCGTGACGACGTCGTCGCCGCGATCGGTGCCAAGAACCTGGTCGACGTCCGCAGCCCCGACGAGTACGCCGGCCGCCTGCTCGCCCCCGCGCACCTCCCGCAGGAGCAGGCTCAGCGCGCCGGCCACCCGCCGACCGCGGCCAACATCCCGTGGAGCAAGGCGGCCAACGACGACGGCACCTTCAAGTCCAACGACGAGCTGACCAAGATCTACGAAGAGGCCGGGGTCGACTTCTCCAAGGACACCATCGCCTACTGCCGCATCGGCGAGCGCTCCTCGCACACGTGGGTCGTGCTGCACGAGCTGCTCGGTTACGAGAACACCAAGAACTACGACGGCTCGTGGGTCGAGTACGGCTCCCTCGTCGGCGTCCCGATCGTGCTCGGCGACGAGCGGGGAGAGGCCTGACATGTGCGGTGCAGTTGAAGGCGGTCTCTCCCTCGACGGGGTAGACGTCGCGAAAGAGGCAGTGGTCCAGGGCCAGGTCACCCGCGAGGGTGAGCCGGTCGGCAACGCCTACGTGCGTCTGCTCGACCGCAGCGGCGAGTTCACGGCCGAGGTCCCCACCTCGGCGACCGGTCACTTCCGGTTCTTCGCCAACGACGGCGAGTGGACGCTGCGCACGCTGGCCGCCAAGGCCGACGTCGTGGACACCAAGGTCACCGCGGCTCGCGGCTCCGTGGCCGAGGTCGCCATCGCCATCTGATCCATCCGGTGCCCGAGTCTGGGTGCCAGTCGGCCCGTCACGACCTCGTGCGTGACGGGCCGATCTGCGTCCGTACGCCGGTACGCCGTCACATTTCCGCTCCCTCGTCGTTGATCACTCCGCAACGCTTCGACGAAGGGGAACGGCGTGACCTCAGATCTGCGCATCGGCGTCATCGGCTGTGGCTACCTCGGTGCCACCACCGCGTCCTGCCTGGCGTCCTTGGGGTTCCACGTGATCGCCCAGGACATCAGCACCGAACGCATCGCCGCGCTCTCCGCCGGGCAGACCCCCTTCTTCGAGCCCGGGCTCGACGAGCTGGTCGCTGCGGGCGTCGCCTCGGGCCGCCTCGAGTTCACCCACGACCTGGAGAAGGTCGCCGAGCACGCCGACGCGATCTTCCTCTGCCTCGGGACACCCCAGGTGCACGGCGAGCTGCAGGCCGACCTGAGCCAGTTCGAGTCGGCCTGCGCGGCGCTCTTCCCGCTGCTGACCAAGCCGGTCGTGGTGATCGGCAAGTCGACCACCCCGGTGGGATCGGCCGCCCGGTTCCGCGGCGAGGTCCGTGCCCTGGCCCCGGCCGGCGACGACGTCGACCTCTGCTGGAACCCTGAGTTCCTGCAGGAGGGCAACGCGATCCGCAACACCCTCCACCCCGACCGCATCGTGATCGGCCTGCACCCCGACGACACCCGCTCCGAGGACGTCGTACGCCGCATCTTCGCGACGCCGATCGCCGAGGACGGCATCCCCGTGATCACCACCGACCTGCAGACCGCCGAGCTCGTGAAGGCCAGTGCGAACGCCTTCCTGGCCACGAAGATCTCGTTCATCAACGCGATGTCCGAGGTCTGCACGGCGGCCGGTGGCGACGTGGTCACGTTGAGCGAGGCGCTGAGTCACGACGTACGCATCGGTGGGCAGTTCCTCAAGCCCGGGCTCGGGTTCGGCGGCGGCTGCCTGCCCAAGGACATCCGTGCGTTCATGGCCCGCGCCTCCGAGATCGGGGTGCCGCACGCGCTCGGCTTCCTGCACGAGGTCGACATGATCAACCGGCGCTGCCGCGAGCACGTCGTGGCGTTGGCCGAGACCCTGCTCGACGGTGACGTGCGCGAGAAGCGGATCGCCGTCCTGGGCGCCGCGTTCAAGCCCGGCTCCGACGACATTCGCGACTCGCCGGCGCTCGACGTGGCCGGCCAGCTGCACCTGGCCGGCGCCGACGTCGTGGTCCACGACCCGCGTGCGATCGAGCCGGCCCGGCGCGAGCGGCCCAAGCTCGACTACGCCGACGACCTGGTCAAGGCCTGCCATGACGCCGATCTGGTCATGCTGCTCACCGACTGGGCCGAGTACGTCGAGCTCGACCCGGCTGAGCTGGTCGGCATCGTGCGTCGACCGGTGATCATCGACGCCCGCCACTGCCTCGACCCCGCGGCCTGGATCGGCGCCGGGTTCGACTACCGCTCCCTGGGACGGCACCAGTTCGGGTGAGCTGAGACCAGCCCTGAGCGCTGGCGGGCCGTCGGGGGGCTCGCCAGCGCTCAGGAGCAGAACGCACCGGCGGCGACCCAGCCGCCCAGGTTCTCGTCGTCGGTGCCGAGGATTCCTGCGGTTCCCTTGCAGGCGAGGCCCTCGATCTTGTGGCCGGGGTGGGTGCCCAGCGCGACCGGACCGGTCATCGTCAGCAGGGCCTGACCCGAGCTGAGCGAGACCGTCCCGACGGCGTACAGGGCCGCGTCGAAGGGGCCGTTGTTGCCGTTGTCGGAGGCGCTGGAGATCACGATGCGCCCACCGGAGAGCACAGTGGCGTCGCTGATCGGGCGCACGTTGGTGGTCGGCCAGGGCACCGTGACGTCGGCCCGGACCACGCGACCGAACGTGCCTCGGGAGACATTGAAGGTGGCGGCGAAGAGCCCGCCCGCGGTGGTTGTCGAGCCACGGTTGGCCCACACCGCGACCGTGGTGCTCCCGACCCGGGTGAGGGCGAACGACTCGTTCTCGAGGCGTCCGGCCGGCAGGGTGAACGCGCGGATCACCCTCAGCGTCGTCCCCGAGATGCTGATCACCCTGCCCGAACCCGAGCTGGTGACCACGGCATACCGGCCGGCCTGTGCGGGCACCGCGCCGATGGCCTCCAGGTCCGAGGGCGCCGTGCCCGGCCAGGTGAGGTTGCGGACGACGTGGGTGTCGCTCAGCAGCGCCACCCGATTCTGCCCGCTGGTCTTGTTGTCGCGCACGATCACCCAGCCCGACGCGGCCGGTGCGATGCCGCTGATCCCCTGGGTGATGCCGGTGCCGACCCGGGTCCAGGTCGTCTGCCCGGAAGTGGGGGAGGCCGTGACGAGGAGACCCACCGAGACGGTCGCGGCGACCACGCTGCGCAGGAGTCTCGCCCTCATGTCCTGACTGTAGGTCGCCCGATCTGCCCGGGCTTCCCCAGAACAAGTCATCTTCGCCCCGCCCCGCCCCGCCCCGCCCAGCCCTCGCCTTCGCCGTACGCCGCCCGCCCTCGCCTTCGCCGTACGCCCGCCCTCGCCGTACGCCC
>NZ_BCRJ01000041.1 GCF_001552535.1 Nocardioides jensenii JCM 1364 = NBRC 14755
CCGCCTGGGCTGGCGGCGGCGGTGCCACCTCGCCCGTCGCCGCGTTGACCGGCCCCTGCTCGGTCGGGATCTGCTGCTGCACCTGCTGGGGCGGTGCTGCCGGGGGAGCCTGCTGGGCCACTCCGGGCGGCGGTGCGACGCCGGCGGGGGCGAGGTTCATGGCCGGGGCCTCGTACCACGCCTGGTAGTGCCGGGGGTCGCCCGTGAAGCCCATGCCCGAGACCCACTGCAGTGTGAGCTTGCCGCCGCGCTGCAGCTGGACGTTCCCAGTGACGGCCCGGACAGCCTCCATGACGGCCCACAGGGTGCCCGACGTGCCCGTCTTGGGGTGCGCCTTCCTGTAGCCGTTCAGGTAGATGTTGCGCTGTCCGTCGTCGTGCTCGCCGTCGCTGAGCTCGGTCTGCAGGGTGATGCGGATCTGCATCTTCGGGTCACCGTTCGCCCAGGTTTCGGGCTCCTTGGTGTCGTAGTTGGTCTCCTGGACCTCCTTCATGTCCACGACGATGCCGCTGACATGCGCTCCGGGCTGGGAGCCCTGGGGGCCGAAGGAGAACGACGAGCCTCCGCTGCCGCCTCCGAGGTCGAAGCTGTCACTCATGTGGGTGTTTCCTTCCGGTTGGGTGGTGCTGATCAGTTGATGAGGGTCAGTGCGGGGGCCGGCTGGGTGCGCCTGACGCCCGGGTCGCCGGGACAGCCGACGGTGACGTCGGTCGAGTTGGCCTTGTAGTAGGGACACATCGAGCAGAAGGCGTCCGCGGTGTCGAGCTGCTCGAGCACGGCCGGGCCGAGGTGGCGTGCTGCCAGCGCGATCCCCTCGAGCCGCTGCAGCCCGTCGAGGGCAACCTGCTCGTCGTACGGCTCGGACCAGTAGTAGGCCTCGCGCAGGTCGCCGTTACGGGGCAGGAACATGACGCCGACGTGGTGCACGTCCTGCCCTCTGTGCTGCCAGCCGCGGCCGTAGAGGTGTGCCTGGGTGCGGTACTGCGGCCCGGGCCCCTTGGCCTTGTACTTCTTCAGCTGGGTCGGCCCGCAGGTCTTCCAGTCCACGACGGTGCCGGTAACGCGGTCGAAGAGGTCGCAGTGACCGGTGATGGGGTGACCGAGCACCTCGCCACAGTCGACGGTGGCCTCGACGATCCAGCGGGTCAGGTCCGCCAACTCGGCATATCGAGCCCGGTTGTCGGTGATCATGACCTCCTCGAGCCAGGCGTGGATGGCCGTGCCGACGGTCGCCTTCCAGTTGGGCTCGCCGGGGTTCTCGGGATGCCCGAGCAGCTTGTAGCCGATGCGGCGTGGGCATGCGTGGCCGACCTCGGACGGGCCGATCTGGACCTGCAGGGATCGGGGGTGGTTGGTGATGGCCCGCGTGATCAGGTCGAGCAGCTCGGCCTTGAGGAGGTCGGGCTTGGCGCCGGGCGTTGTCAGGTGCGCCGGGAGGCGGTCTACGGCTGGGAGGCTCACGAGATGACCCCGTGCCACTCGTCGGCGATCCGGCTGTCGCTGCTCCGGGAGACGTCGTGCGCGGTCGCGGCGGCGAGCGCGAGGGTGGCGTGCACCTGGGCGGCGGCAACAGCCTCCGGGCTCACCTTGACCAGCCGTTCGGCCTCGGCATAGTGCCACGGCCCGTTCATTTGCCGTCCCATTGGAGAGCAGCGCGGAGCTGGTCGATGAGCATCGATGCAGCCTCGCGGTTCATGCGCACCGTCTCTCGGGTCCTGCCTTCGCCGTGCATGTGCACCACGACGATCTCGTTGGGTAGCCCGTCGGCGTCGGCCTCGTTGGTGGAGAACGAAGCGCAGACGGTGGTCTCGCGGAGGCCGTGGACGTCACTTCGGCCCCGCCACTGCCACCTGTAGCGCCACCGCCAGGACGGGGCGGGGCGGGCGATCTCCGGGCTACTCATGGCGTCACGACCTTGACCGTCGGGTCTCCCTTGCCGTCCTCCATGCAGGCGTCGACGAGGTCGCCCGAGAGGCGCTTCTTCACCTGGGCGGCGATGGGGCCGACCGAGAGCTTCTGCTGCTCCTCGGTGAGCATCATCCACGCGAGGTCGACGTTGAAGCGACGGCTCGGCGGGGTGACCTTGACGACGACGCCGTTCTTGGCGGCGTGGTCGCCGACGCCGAGGTCACGCAGTTGGGCCTTCACGCCGGCCTGCTGCTCGGTCAGCTGGGCGATCTTGTCGGCCAGGTCGAGGTAGGAGTCGACGAGCTGGTCGACAGTGCGGATCGGTTGCGCGGTCATCAGGAGTCCTCCCCGTCCGTGAGGGCGTCGGTGACGGCGTGGAACTTCTCGATCGGGACTCCGGGTCCGCCGTTGAACGAGAGGGTGGTGCCGCTGCTGTCGAGCAGTCCTGACCCGTGCTTGAGGACATCGCTGGTGGCGCCGAACAGGGCGTCGGTCTGGGTGCGCCGGGCGTACATGTCCCGCAGTTGCTGGTGCAGGTCGCGCTTGCTGGCGTCCGTGAGGGGCGTCTCGATGCCGACGACCTGCAGCTTGACCTTCTTCGCACCCTCGGAGTCGGCGGGCTCGGTGCGCTCCGTGACCTCGAGGAGTACGACGGCGGGGATGGTGCTGCCGAGGTCGTCGAAGAGCTCGTCTGCGAGGTGGTCGATGCCGCCGGCGGCGAGTGCCGCGACGAGGCTGATCTTGGTCATGCGTTGCTCCTTGTAGTGGTGGATGGTTGCTTGGGCAGGTATTCGATGTCGGCGCAGGCGTGGTCGCCGTCGTGGCCGGCGGGCAGTGAGCAGGCGAGGCGAACTCCGTGCGGGGGCACCTCGGGCCAGATGGTCGAGGCGGTGCAGGCGGGCTTCATGCGGCTCGCCCCCGCCCGACGTCCACACCGAGCGACTCCGCAACTGCTGCGATCAGGTCTCGCGCAGCGGGTGGGGTGACGGCGTTGCCTGCGAGCTTGACCCTCTGGCGCCTCGTGCCGCCCCACTTGTAGTCAGCGGGGAAGGCCATCCCGGCGGCCACCTCGTGCGGCTCGAGCATCCGGAACAGGCAGTCGTCGACCTGGGCCTCGGCGGCCTTGATGTCACCCGGGGTGATGATCGACTGGTGGCCCTTGGTCGTCAGGGTGCGCAGCGTCTCGTGTGCCGGGGTCATCATCTCGGCGCCGTCGCCCCTGCTGCTGTTGTGCCGTTGGATCAGGGCGTACCTGTCGACGGTGGTCAGCGTGCCGACTGGCTTGTCGGTGGTCTGCATGGACTTGGAGGCGCCGTAGTAGGGCATCAGCAGGCCGGACGTCTCGCGGGTGGTCATGGTGCGGTGGGGCTCGCTAGTTGGTCGAGCGTCGTCGTTCCACGTGCCACCGGCCGGGACTACGAGGGCGTGGTGGTTGCCGGACGCGGTGACGGTCGACATGGGGTCGCTGGCTGGCCGAGCATCCGAACCTCCTCCTCTGAGTTCGGCGATGAACGGCGGCTGGCCCGGGCGCAGGTCGACACCGGCCTCGCCACGCTCGCAGGCGCAGTAGACGCCGTTGAACACGTCGGCACGAGTCGGCTCTCCACACCGGCTCGACCGAGGCCGTTGTGAGGCCCAGCAAGTACCGCCCTGGGAGCCGGAGCAGTGCCACGAGTGGCCGGGGTGACCGTCAGGCAGGAGTCCGTCGCCGCCACAGAGGCCCTCGCAGGGCGTCAGGCCAGGGGTGACGAAAGCGTCGAGGTGCCGTGAGGTCTGCGTCCGCAGCGGGCCGTCGGTGGAGTTGCAGCGGTCTCCGGCGCGCCCCTCGAGAGGCACGACAAGTGCCTTCGTCTCCTGCGTGTGCAGGGTCTTGAGGGTGTCGAGCGTCGACCAGGCGCGGTAGTAGCCGTTCGGGTCGCCGTAGTTCCTGTGCTTGGGGTCGGCGGCGTCGTACTGGTTGCCACCGGACTCCATGTGGAACGGGCCCCAGTACTTCGCGATCCCGGCAGCGATGCGGCGACGGGTCTTGTCGGCTAGATCCTTCTTCCGGTCGCCGATCCGCTGGCCCTTGAGTGCCCAGTCGATCGCGGCAGCAGCGGGCAGGCAGCCGGGTTCCACGGCCGTCCCACAGGTGCCATGGAGGTAGATGTACTGCGAGCGGTACTTGCCGACGGCGCGACCGTTCTTCCACACCTGCTGGGACTCCACGACCTCGGCGCAGTTGGGGCACCATGCCAGCGGGCGCATCACCTTGTCGATGTCCGGCGCGCGGTTGCCCTTGAGCCAGCAGACGACGTAGAGCCGGTCACGGGACTGGGGTGCGGGGTCGCCGTGAGCCTGTGCGTGCATGGAGTTCAGCGACACGATGCGGAACGAGTAGCCGAGCCGGTCGAGCGACTTCTTCCACAGCGTCCATGCGTCGGCGAACTTCGGGTTCGTGGCGATGTCGACCACGTTCTCGATGACCATCGCCTGGTAGCGGTGGTGCTCGGCGAACCGGAGGACGTCGAACATGAGGAGCCGCGACCGCTGGACGATCGCCGTCTCGGGATCCTCGTCGACGAGCTCGGGGTTGAGCAGTGAGAGCAGGTCGACCTCGGTGGAGATGTTGGCGTACTTGCCGCCCGATGCCTGCGACCACTTGGTGCACTCGGGTGACGCCCAGAGGATGTCAGTCTTTGGGAAGTAGCGCGGATCTTCCTCGTGGAGGTCTACGGCTGCGTGGTCGGCGGTCGGGTGGTTCTCGTTGTGCACCTTGACGGCGAGGTCCCAGTGATTGGCGGCGATCTTGATCTCGACGCCGGGAATCTGGACCGCGCCCGTGGAGGAGCCGCCACCTCCGCAGAAGAGGTCTGTGATGGTCAGCGTCACTGGATCCGCCCCTCGTGCCGGTCGGCGACGAGCACGGCCAAGGCGTACGCCTGCCAGATGTCAGCCTTGAACCCGTAGAAGAATCCGGGGGCGGCCTTGGTGCCTTTGCCCCGGTTCGGCTGGCCGGAGGCGAAGCGGTCAATCAGGGCCTGGGTGATGTTCGAGTCCTTGGCCTTGCTCGAGTGGCAGTGGTGCAGCTTCACGTCACGGCGGTAGACCAGGCCAGCCTTGCCCTCGCTGGCCTGCAGGTAGCGCCCGATCCAGACGCAGGTCTCGAACACCTCCTTGCCGACAGCCATGCCGTAGGAGGCGACCATCTCGATCGCCGTGACATCAGCGTTGCCGAGGTCGGCGCAGAGCAGTCGGGGCAGCAGTTCGTGGTTGTCGACCTTGCCGATATCGATCGGTCGGCAGGTCTCGGAGCAGATGAGGGCGTACCCGGTCTCAGTGTTGCCGGGGTCGATCGCCAGGACGATGCTCATGCGATTGACCTCCGTCGTGCGGCCTTCTTCGCGGCCTGGTGTTCGCGGCCGTTGGCCAGCGGCCCGCCGGTCTCGGAGTTGCAGTCACCGCAGGCTGGTCGGATGTTGTCGCGGCGGTACGTGCCGCCCTTGCAGCCGGGGATGATCCGGTCGACGGTGACGGTGTCGACAGTGAGGAGGGCCCCGCAGCGGTAGCAGCGGCAGGCAGGGACGTCGATCACGTCGTCGCGCAGGCTGATCCGGCCGCCGGGCAAGCTGCCGCCGTTTTCGATGACACCGGGCTTGGGGACCGTCACGTCGCGGTTGGCGCGGTAGGTCTTGACCAGCCACTCGCGACGGCGACGACGGGTGTAGGACGAGCCCCTCTGGTCGGAGTTGCTGGTGCCCCGTCGAGTGAGCTTGCCCTCGAGCACGGCGCCGTTGTTATGGCCGCTCACAATGCCTCCTGGATGTCTGTCTTGATCTGGGGACTCGCGTCATCGCGGACGGCCTGCTCCCAGCAGGGGCCGCAGCCGACGGTGCCGACCTTGGGCCGGCCGCGGTGGTCGCACAGGGCCCTCACGGCCTTGGCGAGCGGGTGGGTGTCACCGAAGTAGGGCTTTGTCGCCTTGCCCGGCGGGCGGCCAACGGGGCGCTTATCAGCGGCGACCCGCTCAGCCTTGCGCTCGGCGCGGACCTGTTCCATAGCCTTGGTGACGCCACGGATGCCGAGGCGAACCTCCCCGCGTTCCTCGTCGTCGAGCATGAGCAGGTTGAGGTAGTAGTGGACGGTCTGGTAGCTCGTGCCCGTCCGGCGTGCGATCTCAGCGATGCTCAGGCCGGAGATGCGGAGGCTGTCGTAGGTCTCGGCCCTGTCGATCGGGTTGATGTCGAGCCGCTGCGTGTTCTCGACCAGCATGAGCACCAGGTGCTCGGTCGGGTCTGTGACGTCGTGGCGGATGACGACCGGCGCAACGTCGAGGCCGGCCAGTTGTGCTGCGGCGAGGCGACGGTGCCCAGCGAGCAGGAGGAGGTGACCGCTCTCAGCGTGCTCGGTGGCCGTGAGGGGCTGGAGGATGCCGTGCTCGCGGATCGACTGGGCCATGTCGTCGAGGTCGCCCAGGTCCTCGCGGATGTTGGCCGGGTGGGCGATCAGGCGCTCGAGCGGAACGTGCGTGATGGACTGCCTTGGTCGGGTCATCACGCCACGTCCGTCTTCGGCTTGCTGGCGATCTTCCGCTCGTAGCCAGCCCGGGCCGCACAGTTGCGTGAGCAGTACTTCTGGCTGGGCGGCGCTGCCACAGGCAGGGACTCCTCGCACGACCTGTTGGCGCAGGCGGGCGTCTCGATGGGCTCGCCCGGCTCCTCCGACTCGCGCTTGCGGAGCACGCGTCGCCGTTCCCGCTCGGACATGCCGCCCCAGACGCCGAAGCGCTCGTTGCGCTCCAGGGCAGCCTCGAGGCACTCGGCGCGCACGGGGCACGACATGCAGACCTGCTTGGCCTCGCGGTTCGACTTGCCCTTGTCGGGGAAGAAGGAGTCCGGGTCGGTCTGGGCGCACAGCCCGTCACGCATCCACTCGGCTCCCCACAGCGACCCGGTCAGGATGTCGAGCAGGTCGGCCTCCGGCTCGGGCTTCTTGTCGAGGAATCCGGAGCCCTGCAGGCGGTGGGCCACCGTGGTGACCGAGCAGCCGTATTCGTCTGCGATGTCCTGACGCGTCCAGCCGTCCTCGAGCATCGCCGCCATCTCGACGGCCGGGGGGAGCTCGGCTGGCGGCTCGTTGTAGTGGGTGCCCAGGTTGCCGAAGGCGACCGCGTTGGCCCGGGGGTGCTCCTGTGCATGGTGGGCGTAGTAGCGGTCCTGAATCTCGGTCAGGTTGGCCTTGATGCCAGCAATGGCCTCGACGTATCGCGACTCGGTGCCGAAGCGCTGGGCCTTGACGAGCTTCTTCTTCGTGTCGCTCAGGTCGCCGCGGTGGTTCATCGCGTTGCGGTAGAGCCGCTGGCACTCGCCGCATGACGTGACTGGCTTGTCGAGTGGTCGCATTACCCGTGTCCTCCGTCTGTGTGGTGGTCGTCGACCTGGGAGCCGGTGGCCGACTCGTGGATGCAGCCCTTGGGTGCGTTGTGGGTTCCCTCAGGACGGATGCAGGGCCAGTCGGTTCGGTTACACATCGGCGTCACCGGCTCCGAGTCGCCACGGCTGGTCCGCGTACAGCCGCAGGGTGGTGACGTACTGCCCTCGCAACTTGGGGGGCTGGGCCTCTAGCGCGTCAGCCGCAGCCTTGAGAGCCTTCGCGGCTACCTGTCGGTCGTGCTTGGCCAGCCAGTCGGAGGCGAGGATGCGGCCCGCGAGGTCCTCGACGGCGATATCGATCCACGTCGTGGCTTCACCTGTGGGGTCGAACACGTTCTCCGCCTCCAGTTGCCCGCCAAGCCAGTCGGCCAGCGCGTCCCGGTCGTCCGGCGTGCTCGTGGACGGCGGGTAGTGGGTGTGCACGTGGCTCGGGCTCCACGGCAAGGCGCAGAGGACGTTGCCCTCGCGAGGGCAAGGCGCTCCAGTGCTCGCGTCCCAGTAGAACGTGGCAGTCTCCGGCGCGCTCTCCTGCTCGGCCGGGGACAGATTCCAGTACCGAGTGATGGCCTGCTCGATCGGGACGTCGGAGTAGTCGACGCCGCCACCTGCGAGGAGTCGGCCGCCGGAGGGGAGGGTGGGTGTGCAGGTGGTGCAGCAGCGGGTTGAGTGGGTGCGGCAGCGGTCGCTCATCGGTCCACCTCCGCCATGGCCTGGTTGGACCGGTCGTGGACGAGGCGGGCAGAGAGTTCGATGACTGCTTCGTGCCAGTCGGGGACGCGGGTGACACCGTTGAGGCGGTGGAAGATGTTCTCCGGCTCTCCGACGATGATCACGTGCGCCTGGCCGTGCAGGGCCATGAAGTAGCCGGTCTCGACGTGGCGGCCGCCGGACCCTGCGTCGGGGATGCCGACGGCCTTGCCGGTGAAGAGGACCAGCAGGTCAGAGGAGACGATGTCGGCCAGGTCGTCTCGTGCGTGGCCGGCGACGGTGTCGTCGTCGAGGCTCGTGGCGGCGTCGGTGGTGCCGGGGTTGATGTCGTGGGTCTCTTCGAGCCACGAGGAGATGATGGTGAACCCGATGCGTTCGAGTTCTTCGGCGTACGTGGCGATGGTGGCCCGGGCGGCGTACGGGGCTGCGAGGTAGACCTTCATCAGACGTTCTCCTTGGTGCAGTCGTCGCGCCCGCAGCTGGGGCACGTGTAGTTGGTGGTGTTCGCGAACCGGGTGACGGTGTGGTCGGCGAGGCGGCAGATGGTGTTGATGGCTGCGATGGCGAGGGCCTGCCAGAGCGGGCGGCGGGTCATGGCTGCTCCCCGAGTGCCGCGCGGAGTTCGGTCGCGTTGTCGGCGAGCGTCTTGCCGACCATGTGGTGAAGGTTCGCGATGACTGAGCCCTCGGCGTACCTGATGTAGCGCGCCGACTTAGCGGCCCACCCGTCGGCCAGTGCTTCGACCTTCGCCATCCGCTCACGCAGGGCATGGATCACCTCACCCCGTTCGAGCCATTCCGCATAGGCTTGGTCCACGTCCCCGATGCCCGCCTCGACCAGCACGGCAGCGACGTGGGCGGTGTGCGCGTCCAGCCATGAGCGCCATCCGCTCATCCCCCCGATGTCCTGCTGCCAGCCGCAGGTGCAACCGATGTGCATGTAGTAGGGGGCGGTCTCGTAGTCGCCCCGCACGTCCCGATATCCGTGCTCGGCCAGCAGTCCCGCGATCTTCTCTTCGGTGCTCATGGCTTCCTCCATCCGGCTTTGTGGATCGTGTTGGCGAGCACGAAGCAGTGCGCGCAGGGGTTGGACCTGGGGTAGGGGGCCGTCCATTCGGGGGCGTGGGCCTTCTTGCAGATCAGGCGGGCGAGGTCTCTCACGAGGACTCCTCGGTGCTGGCGCGACGGAACTCCGCCGCGGTCAGGATGAGGTCGAAGAGGCTGGGGCAGCGGTGGATGGGCTCGGCCCGAAGTTCCACCTGCTCTCCGACCGCATGGGCGTATGCCGCGAGAGCGCGGACGGTGGGGTCTCCGTGCTCGACCTCGCGGACCTCGGTACGGGTGAGGCCTGCACGCTTGGCGACCTTGCGGACTGACATGCGCTGCTCGAAGCGGCGTCGCACGAGGTAGTCGATCATCGGGTTCATCAGGCCACCTCGTAGGCGTAGGGGTCGTTCGCAAGGTCGGCCTCGACCTGCTTGGAGCACAGGCACCCGGCCTTGGTGTTCCAGTTGCAGGAGTCGAAGAAGCCGGGGGAGTCGGTCCGGTTGCCGCACACGCGGGGCCGGATGACCTGCGACCAGGCTTTGGTGAAGAGGTCTTGGAGGAACCGTTGGCCCTTGGCGCGCTCACGGAGGGTGAGGGCTTCGAGCCAGGCGGCGTGGTCGGGGTCGGTCATGAGTCCGCGCTCCACAGCCGTGCCGGGTCAGACCCGACGACTGGGCGCCAGCCGAGGTCGAGCACAAGTTGCACGACGTTCGCCGAGATCAGCTCGTTGTGGGTCCGGCTGTTCAGGTGCGCCCACAGGTCGGACGCGGTCACCTCCGGGACACTGGCTGCCGATGCGGCTTGGACAGCGTGGTCGCGGTAGCGCTTGGAGTCCTGGCAACGGTCAACGTGGTTCCCGTCGACGTCGGACGAGGGGCAGATGGGGCAGTGTGCGTAACGGTCGCGGGAACGACGTGAGCGGAGAGTGGCCGCGGACGGGATCTGGCTCATGACGCGCTCCCGAGGATCCGCTCAGCGCGGACCCCGGCGCGGGCCATGACGTACTCGGCCTCACCCGGACGGCCTTCCCGGCACAACTGGACGGCTCGGGCGACGGCCAGGTTCAACCGTTGGTCGGCAGCCACGGCACGGTCACGCGTGGCGACCAGCTGGACGTTGTCGGCTGCGATCGTCATGACCGCCCCCAGGGAATGTCCGCCAGGGTGTTGACCTTGGCGAGGTCGGAGGTGTCGACCGAGCGCTGTGCGGACATGAGGCGGATCGCGACGGCCCGGAGCTGCCTGTTCTCGTTGCGCAGCTCGGCGTTGGCAACCGCCAACTTGGCAGCCTCGACCTTGAGTCGGCGGACCTGGCGACGGCGGCTGAGGACGACGTCGAGGGCCAGGAGCCCGAACCAGCCTCCGATGGTGACGACCCAGCAGGCCCCGAACACGGCGACGGTACTCATCGGCAGAACCCGTGGACGGTGAGGCTGTGGTCGGCCCCGTTGAACACCTGGTCCAGCGCGAGCCCGACCAGTCTTGAGCCGCCGTACGTCGGTGCGGTGGCGCCGTGCTTGGTGACCACGACGTGGCCGGGGACGACACCTTCCATGTCGGCGGGGGCCTGCCCGGTCCAGCAGTCGTGCTTGGCGATCAGCGCGGCGACCTTGTTCGGGACGGCGGGTCCGGACGACTGTGCCGGGGTTTCGAAGGTGGAATCGACCACCCCGTCATCGAGGGCCATGGCGGTGAAGCCGAATCCGGCACCGAACGCGACCGTGGTGGCCACGACTCCGAAGAGCTGCTTCTTGAGGGTGGTCATGACCGGCTGGCCTTGCACTCGCCCGACATATGCCGGCGGGTCTCTTCCTCGTGGTACTGCTGAGCCTCGCGGTCTTCGCCGGTCCACGGCTCCGAGCCGCCACCGATTCCGAAACCAGCGCCACAGCCGTGGCAGTTGACGTGCTCGTAGTTGTCGCCGATGGCCCGGATGGTGACTCCGCCGGTGCGGGCCTCGTGGAGCATGTTCGCCCACGGGTGGCGCGCAGCCTTGCGCTTGCCGGGCGTGAGCACCTGACGCGCGCCGGCTCCGGATCGACGGGGAATGTGCGTGTTCATGAGATGATTCCTTTGTTCGTGAGCCCCTGGTCTGCTGCCAAGCTGTGGCCGGGGGCTCCGGCTTATTTCGGGTGAATGTCTGTGGTCGGCCGGGGGTGTCTCTGGCGACAGAGCCCCGGCCTGTTCCGTCGCCGCCCGGCGTGGGGGATGGTCGGAGGGAGTGACCCGCCCGGCGGCGACGGAAGATCAGGTGCGGTGCCGCCTGGCCACCGCGAAGTCGCACCGGAACCAGGCCCCGATGACGCCGTCAGCCAGCAGCTGCCACACGCGGTTCATGACGCCTTCTTGATTCGCTCGATGAACGCGTCCAGGTCGGCCTTGTCGAACAGCACGCGGTGCCCGATCGGAACCTTCGCGACCTTGTCCTCGGCAGCCAGCTGCTTCATCGACCGCTCGCTGATGCCGAGGTAGGCCGCGGCGAGCTTGTAGGGGAGGAGCCGGCGCTCGACGTTGGGCAGGGTGCTCATCAGGCCACGCCCTGGCGGACGCGACGTCCGCTATCTGCGGATGCGTGCTGCTCGAAAAGGACATCGAGGGGGACGTCAAGCGCCTCCGCGATGTTGGCAGCCAGCTTGGGCGTGCAGGTGGTCTTGTCACCGTTCGCCAGGAAGCCGATGAACGACTTGGAGCAGCCCGAGTAGGTCGCGAGACGCTGCATGGAGAAGTTCTTCTGCTTCATGAATGCCCGGAGAACTTCGGCGGATCGGAGTCGCATCCACGTTCCCTTCGGTAAGTTCCTGCGCTTCATGTTGTGTGCTCCATCTTGGGTTAGTAGACGATGCGGTGTCAAGTGCCTGCGGATAATTTATCCACGAGAGGTAGACGCATGTCAAGAAATTGCACGCTTGTAGTTCCGCAGGTCGCGGACACTGCGTCAATGTCGTGCGGTCGATCTGGTAGACGATTTCTGGCGTAGCATCTGCCGAGACTGGTAGACGATGCGGTGAACGCTGCAGTTGCGGTGTGCACGGGACGGCGAGGACTCTTACTCCATGAGCAACGAACGACGCGAGCTGATGCAGCTCATCGACGACTACCGGGACATGCACGGCCAGCCGGCCGAGGCCTCGGTGGCTCGCGCCGTCGGTATCGCGCCGCAGACGCTCAACTCGTGGCGCAAGCGGGGGATCCGGCAGCTGCCGGAGAAGGAGACGCTCGAGCGCCTGGCCAGTTTCCTGGGCGTCTCGTACGAGGAGACCGTGCTCAAGGCCGCGCTCTACGACGCCGGCTGGTCGGATGACCTGCCGTACCTGCCCGGCGCCTACCAGGAGAGGAGGCGATCAGGGTGACTAGAGAAGTTCCCCCGCCAATGCGACGCCCCTCGACCAGGAGGCTACGAACCAGAGGTCGAGGGGCGCCCGTCATTTTGTAGCACGTTCGGGCCATGTGTTCCGCCGATCAGTCCACCTTGAGTCATTCGGCCTCGGACGTGCCGTCGACTCGGTCATCCTGCAAGGACGACACCCGGGGCGCTCTCGCAAGCTGTCGTCACCAGCCCCGCAGCGACCCCGGGTGCCGCCAACTGACGAGCGTACTCAAGGAGCGGGGACCAGTGACGGACAGGCAGATCAGCGTGGGGTGCGCAGCGGCATACCTACTGTGGGCGGCGGTGGTGACCCTGCTGGGGTTCGCCTGGCTGCTGGACAGCGACGAACTCGGGCGCCTGGGGCTGGCGACGTCGGCAGCTTCGGCGACCGCCACGATCAGGCAGTACTTCGTCGCACAGAACCGGCTGCTGCGCAACGCCTTCGAGCTGGGCAAGGATGCCGCGCGCGGCTCGGTGACGCGGATGCACTAGCACTACCACTCCCCGCCGGGCGGGTGTAATACACCTGCGGGAAGCGTGTCAGCGTGCCCAACCAGCCAGCCACCCCCGTACGGTCGGTTCGCGTCCCGGACGAGCTGTGGGACCAGGTGAAGCGGCGTGCCGACGACGAGGGCAAATCACTCACGCAGGTCGTCCTCGATGCGCTGCGCCAGCACGTGCGGGGCTAGCCCCAGATCGCGGAGCCCAGCTTGGCGGCCGCGGCCTGCTTGGCCTGAGCCACGGCGTGCTGGTAGTTGGCGGCGGTGCTGATCTGGGTCCAGCCCATGATGTCCATGACCACGCGGGGGTCGACCTCTTCGAGCAGCATGATGGTCGCTGCGGTGTGGCGGGCGGCGTGCAGCTTGATCACGGGCACGTCGGCCTTCTTCAGCAGCGCCTTCCATCGACGACGGTCCACCGAGGGGTCGAGCGGCCTGCCGTCCTCGAGGGTGAAGACCAGGTCGTGCTTCTGCCACTGGTCACCGGCTGCGAGCCGCTGCTCGTTCTGGGCCTTGCGGTGCGCCTTGAGCTCGGCCACCAGCTGCACCGGCAGAGCGATGTCGCGAGCCGACTGCCTCGTCTTGGGTGAACCGAACATCAGGCCCTTGCCGGGGAGTCGGTGGAGGATCTGCCGGACGCGCATCACGCCGGCCTCCAGGTCGAGGTCGGCCCAGCGCAGCCCGAGCGCCTCGCCCTGGCGCAGGCCCATCGCCAGTGCGACGGTGTAGCGAGCCGAGTTGGCGACCTGGGGTGCAGTGGCGAGAACCTTCTTCCAGTCCTCGGTGGCCAGCGGCTCCACCTCGCGGTTCCCGGGCGGGGGAGCGTCCATGGAGTCGGCTCCGGCCGGGTTGGTCTGAAGCTTCTTCCGCTGCACGGCCAGGCGGAGCATTCGCCGCAGGGTGACGTGGGCCGAGTGCACAGTCCCGGCCGAGAGTGGCACGGGCGTGGTCAGCAGCGGGTTGCCGACGTCGCGCAGGATGGTCCAGGCGTCCTCGATGTCGTCGGCAGACAGGCGGTCCAGTCGGACGTGTCCGAGCAGGGGGATCAGGTAGTTGTCGAACCGGCCCCGGTAGACCACCAGGGTGGAGTCCTTGACGCGGCCGGGGAGCAGGCGGGCGTGGCAGTGGTTGAGCCACTGTTCGAGCGTGGGGGACTTGCCCACGGGCAGGGTCTGGGCGGCGTGCTTCTCGTGCAGCTCGCGGACCTTGGCCGCGCAACCTGACCGAGTAGCGGCGGTGACCGTCTCGCGGATGGGGACCTGTCTGCCGTTGGTGCTGGTCCGATAGCCGACGACGACCGCGCCGCGGTACCGGCACTTGCACTTCGGCCTGCCGTGCTGGTCGACCGGGCGGGGGCACTCCTTGGCGTGGACGATGTAGACGGAGCCTTCGCCGTCGCTGCGGGTCTTGCTCATCGGTCGACCCACCTGATGGCGCTCGCCCAGTGGACGCGATGAGCGTCGCGGTGACTCATGCGGCGAGTGCACCGTGCCCGAAGAGCCCCGACCCGGACGCGAGATCGGCAGCGTCGCTGCAGTCGCCACCAGCGCGCACGCTCGATACTCATGGCTTCCACTTCTGGTCGTAGTCGTCATGGTCGGCATGCCGGAGTGCCATAAGGCGCAGGACTACAGAGTCGGCAGGGTGGGCCGGCTTGCCGGGAACGAATTCGTCGGGTCGTGCTGCGTTGGGGTCGCTGGTCCAGGTCCCGATGTAGATCTGCTCACGTTCGCTGCACCACTCCACGATCTGCCGGTCTGACTCGCATTGGGCCAGCACGTGGTCAGCCGACGCAATCGGTGGGCACGGCGAGTTCGACGTGAAGGCCAACCCTCGCCTGGTCAGGTCCTCGGTGGACAACTTCGTCCACCGCGCCCAGGTCTCGGCCTCCTCGATCCGGGCCAGCAGGAAGTTGGCCAAGGTGAGTGTTTCGGTCGCCATTAGACACCGCTCCAAATTCTGAACAGGCGGTGCACACGCATCCGCAGTCATCAGAATAGGCCGGGCCGGAGACTTTTTGTGTAGCAACAGATGTAGCAGCGGGTCGGCATCCGCGTGCATCGTATTGCACTCGGACACCGCCCCGCTGAGCGTGATTAGGGTCGTATGAGACCCCTATACACCCATTCCCTGCAATCTCATACATTGCGGGGCCCTGCGTTCATTCAACGGCGTCGAGGGCTTGGGACGTGGGAGGACACGCTGGCAGACTGCCGGGGTGACTGAACAGCCGAATCCGGATCTGACCGCTTTCATCGCCGGGCTGCCCAAGGCCGAGCTGCACGTGCACCACGTGGGCTCGGCCTCGCCACGCATCGTCAGCGAGCTGGCCGAGCGACACCCCGGCAGCGTGCCGAGCGACCCGGACGCGCTGAGGGAGTTCTTCGCGTTCCGCGACTTTGCCCACTTCATCGAGGTCTACCTGTCCGTCGTCGACCTGATCCGCACGCCGGAGGACGTCGAGCTGTTGACCTACGAGGTCGCCCGCGAGATGGCGACCGGGCAGAACGTGAAGTACGCCGAGCTCACGTGCACGCCGTACACCTCGGTGATCCGTGGCATCCCGATCGAGGCCTACACCGAGGCGATCGAGGAGGCCCGGCGCCGGGCGCAGCTCGACTTCGGGCTGGTGCTTCGGTGGATCTACGACATCCCGGGCGAGAGCGGCATCCCGGCGGCCGACGCGACCCTGTCCTACGCCCTGGAGCACCGAACGGAGTCGTTGGTCGGCTTCGGCCTCGGTGGCCCGGAGGTCGGCGTGCCCCGCCCGCAGTTCAAGTCGCACTTCGACGCGGCCCGCGCGGCCGGCCTGCACAGCGTCCCGCACGCCGGTGAGACGACCGGGCCCGAGACGATCTGGGACGCCGTCCGCGTGCTGGGTGCCGAGCGCATCGGGCACGGTACGACGGCCGCACAGGACCCGGATCTCCTTGCCCACTTGGCAGATCACGGCATTCCGCTCGAGGTGTGCCCGTCGTCCAACATCGCCACCCGTGCGGTGGAGACGCTCGACGTGCACCCGATCCGGGCGTTCCGCGACGCGGGCGTGACCATCACCGTCAACTCCGACGACCCGCCGATGTTCGGCACCACGCTGAACCGGGAGTACGAGATCGCGGCCGACCTGCTCGAGCTCGATGCCGGCGGTGTCGCGGCCCTGGCGCGTGCCGCGGTCGACGCGTCCTACGCACCCGACATCGTGAAGGCCGAGCTGGGCGCCGAGATCGAGCAGTACGCGACGGCCCAGCGAGCCTGACCCGGGAGCACCGTGAGCATGAGGCTTCCGGCCAAGGGGGAGAGCTTTGGCAAGTTCCACCTGAGCGAGGTGCTCGGGCCGAGGTGGACCGGACCGCACGACAGGTAACTGGGCCACGATGCGAAAATCCCACGCGGGGGGATCGGTGCCCTGGCTGGACTTGCCTGTCGAACGGTCCGCGACGTCCTGAGACCTCACACGGCGCCCCCGGCAGGATTCGAACCTGCGACCGTCGGATTAGAAGTCCGGTGCTCTATCCAGCTGAGCTACGGGGGCGGGGGGTCGGGGTTACAGTCGGGATAAACATCGGTGTAGTCCAACCTTTGGCTCGACCCTCAGTCGGGGATTATGCCCCACGGGGGCACGGCTGCTGGAATCCAGCAGTCGTCGAGGCATGCCAGTCCGCTCGCTGCCTAGGCACCTCTCGCTCGACCTGGCCGAAGGCGTCACCGACCGCACGCCGTATCCGGCGCGCGAGGCCTCCGTCACGGGTTGTAGCGAGGATCTCAAGCTCATGCAACAACCACTGGTCACTGTTCTGTGACCGACCGGAGCCGGCCCCAATGAGGTCATGGGCGAGGCCGCTGCCACAGCATCGTCCGATCCGGATTCGAACTTGCCGCCGGGGAGGCGGGGATGAGTCGTCAGAGACGCCACCGCCCGGGCTCTCTTCCTTGCGGTGCCAGTCAGCTGAGGTCGGCGGAGAGCCCCTTGCCGGCCTGGATCAGCAGGGGCACGGCACGATCGACCAGCTCCGAGGACATCCGCTGGGCCGGGCCGGAGACGGAGAGCGCCAGGCGTGTCGGCACGTCGGGCACGGAGACGGCCACGCAGCGGACGCCGATCTCCTGCTCGCCCTCGTCCATGGCGTAGCCGTTCGTGGCCGCTGCAGCGAGCTGCTTGGCGAACTCGTCGGGATCGGTGATCGTGTTGTCGGTGTGCTGCGGCATGCCGGTACGGCGCAAGAGGTCGCGCACCTGGGCGTCGGGGAAGTCGGCCAGGATCGCCTTGCCGACCGCGGTGCAGTGGGGCAGCACCCGGCGTCCGACCTCGGTGAACATCCGCATGGAGTGCCGGGAGGGAACCTGCGCGACGTACACGATCTGGTCGCCGTCGAGCATGGCGAGGTTGGCCGACTCACCCAGCTCGTCGACCAGGGCGGCCAGGTGCGGGCGGGCCCAGGTGCTCAGCATGTTGGACGAGCTCTCGCCCAGCCGGATGAGTCGCGGACCGAGGACGTACTGGCGTGAAGGCTCCTGACGGAGGTAGCCCAGGTCGACCAGGGTTCGCACCAGCCGGTGAATCGTGGGCAACGGCAACCCGGACGCGGTGGCCAGCTGGGAGAGGCCCATCATCCCGCCCGCGTCGGCCATCATCTCGAGCAGCCCGAAGGCCCGCTCGATCGACTGCACGCCCCCGGCGCGCGCCTTCGGCTCTTTCTCTGCCACGTGGTCTGACTCCTCAAGTCGCTTTCCGAATGGTGGAAGTGTAGCGCCAACTTCATGGAATACAGTGGGTTGTAAGTTCCACTAGGTAGATACTACTATCCGTAATGCGAAATACTTCTCTTGAGAGGTCGTGCACCTTGGCTACTCCGAGTCCCGGCTACGCCGTCACCGTCCGCGTCGACACTCCGTCGTCCGCGGGTGCCACCGGCCGCCTCGTTGCCGCCGTTGCGGCAGCAGGCGGCGCGGTCACTGCGCTCGACGTCGCCGAGTCCCACGCCGACCGGCTCGTCGTCGACCTGACCTGCGACGCCGTCGACGTCGCGCACGTCGACACCATCACCCGCGCGTTGGCCGAAGTGCCCGGCGTCAGCGTGCGCAAGGTCAGTGACCGCACCTTCCTGATGCACCTGGGCGGCAAGCTCGAGGTCGTCCCCAAGGTCCCGCTCAAGAACCGTGACGACCTCTCGCGCGCCTACACGCCGGGCGTCGCGCGGGTCTGCATGGCGATCGCCGAGAACCCGGACGACCTGCGCCGGCTCACCATCAAGCGCAACACCGTCGCCGTGGTCACCGACGGCTCGGCCGTGCTCGGGCTCGGCAACATCGGGCCCGGTGCCGCGCTCCCCGTGATGGAGGGCAAGGCAGCACTCTTCAAGCAGTTTGCCGACGTCGACGCCTGGCCGGTCTGCCTCGACACCCAGGACACCGAAGAGATCATCATGATCGTCAAGGCAATCGCGGTCTCCTACGGCGGCATCAACCTCGAGGACATCGCCGCGCCTCGATGCTTCGAGATCGAGCGTCGGCTCCGCGCCGAGCTCGACATCCCGGTCTTCCACGACGACCAGCACGGCACGGCGATCGTCGTACTCGCCGCTCTGACCAACGCATTGCGCGTGGTCGGGAAAGAGCTGGACCAGGTCCGCATCGTGGTGAGCGGTGTGGGAGCCGCCGGGCACGCGATCATCCGGCTCCTCCACGCCCAGGGTGCGCGGCACATCGTGGCCTGCGACCGGCGCGGCGCCGTACGCAGTGGACAAGAGGGCCTCGACCCCGACCGGCGTTGGATCGCCGACCACACCAATGCCGACGGCTTCGGCGGCAGCCTCAAGCAGGCCATGGCCGGCGCCGACGTGTTCGTCGGGGTCTCGGCGCCGAACCTGCTCGACGGCGCTGACATCGCGACCATGGCCGACGACGCGATCGTCTTCGCGCTGGCCAACCCTGATCCCGAGGTCGACCCGGTCGCCGCCAACGAGCACGCGACCATCGTCGCGACCGGGCGCTCGGACCACCCCAACCAGATCAACAACGTGCTTGCGTTCCCCGGGCTGTTCCGGGGCATGCTGGATGCGGCCGCACGCGAGATCACCGACGAGGTGATGCTCGCAGCGGCGGGCGCCATCGCCGACTGCGTGCATCCCGACGAGCTGAACGCGAGCTACATCGTTCCGTCCGTGTTCGACCCCGCCGTCGCACCCGCCGTTGCGGCGGG
>NZ_BCRJ01000042.1 GCF_001552535.1 Nocardioides jensenii JCM 1364 = NBRC 14755
CCCGCCGTTGCGGCGGGCGTGCAGGCGGCAGCCCAGGAAGTGGAGAGCCCTAAGTGAGTGAGGGAGCAGTGATGGAGAAGACCGACCACGTCCAGGTGTCGGGAGAGCAGGTCGAGGGCGGGGAGAAGATCCTCACCGCCGAGGCGCTTGCCTTCGTGGCCGAGCTTCAGCGCAGGTTCGGCGGCCGCCGCGACGAGCTCCTGGCAGCACGCCGGAAGCGTCGCGACGAGGTCTCGCGCACGGGCAGGCTCGACTTCCTGCCGGAGACGGCGGAGGTCCGTGCCGGCGACTGGAAGGTCGCGCCCGCACCGGCCGATCTCATCGACCGTCGGGTCGAGATCACCGGCCCCACCGACCGCAAGATGACCATCAACGCGCTGAACTCCGGTGCCCGCGTCTGGCTGGCTGACATGGAGGACGCGAGCACGCCGCACTGGGGCAACGTCGTCGGCGGCCAGGTCAGCCTGTACGACGCGATCCGTCGCCAGATCTCGTTCACCTCACCCCAGGGCAAGACCTACGAGCTGCGCGACGACCAGCCGTTGGCCACCATCGTGGTGCGCCCTCGGGGCTGGCACTTCGACGACCGGCACCTCCTCGTCGGCGGCGTGCCGGTGGTCGGTGCCCTGGTCGACTTCGGGCTCTACTTCTTCCACAACGCCGCCGAGCTGTTGGCGCGGGGGAGCGGCCCCTACTTCTACCTGCCGAAGACCGAGAGCCACCTCGAGGCCCGACTGTGGAACGACGTGTTCACGTTTGCCGAGGAGTCGTTGGAGATTCCGTACGGCACGGTCCGCGCCACGGTGTTGATCGAGACCATCCCGGCCGCGTTCGAGATGGACGAGATCCTCTATGAGCTGCGCGACCACGCCTCCGGGCTCAACGCGGGTCGGTGGGACTACCTGTTCAGCATAATCAAGTACTTCCGCGACTCCGGTGACGAGTTCGTGCTGCCCGACCGCGCTGCGGTGACCATGGCCGCGCCCTTCATGCGTGCCTACGCCCAGCTGTTGGTGAAGACCTGCCACCGTCGTGGCGCGTTCGCGATCGGCGGCATGGCCGCGTTCATCCCCAGCCGCAAGGACGAGCAGGTGAACGCGCGCGCGTTCGACAAGGTGCGCGAGGACAAGGAACGCGAAGCCGGCGACGGCTTCGACGGCTCCTGGGTCGCCCACCCCGACCTGGTCCCGGTGTGTCGCGAGATCTTCGACCGGGTGCTCGGCGACAGGCCGAACCAGCTCGACCGGCTGCGCGACGACGTGGACGTCACTGCCGCCGACCTGCTCGACCTCACGTCCACCCCGGGCAGCGTGACCCGCGAGGGGTTGCACGGCAACGTCGAGGTGGCGCTTCTCTACCTCGAGGCCTGGCTCCGTGGCCTGGGTGCGGTCGGCATCCACAACCTGATGGAGGACGCCGCCACCGCCGAGATCTCCCGCTCGCAGATCTGGCAGTGGGTGCACAACGAGTCCAGGCTCGAGGACGGCACCGTGATCACCGCCTCCCTCGTCCGCGAGGTCCTCGACGAGGAGCAGGCCGCGATCCTGGCCGACGCTCCCGAGGGCAACCGCTTCGCGGAGGCCCGCGCCATCTTCGAGGAGGTCGCTCTCGCCGACGATTTCGTCGACTTCCTCACGCTGCCGGCGTACGACGCCGTGGTCTCGACGGCCGGCTCCCACGCTCGCCGGCCCGACCCGGGGGTGTCGGCATGAGTGCCCTCGACGACCTGGCCGCCGAGCTCGACCAGCGGCTTGCGGCGGCCGACGCCGAGCTGCTCGCCTGCTACCCCGGCGACCGCGGCACCCGTCAGCCGGTGCACACCGTCTACGTCCCGGGAGACCGGTTCGGCGAAGGCACCGTCACCCAGTGGGGCGAGGAGGCGAAGACCGCGCTGGCCCAGCACGGCCGCTCCGTGATGGAGCTGGCCGAGGCGCTCGAGCTGCGACCCAGCCTGGCCGTCGAGGTCTATGACCGGGTCCGCGCCAAGCTCGACCGCGAGCCGATCGAGGATCTGCGCATCGACTTCGAGGACGGCTACGGCAATCGCCCCGACGAGCAGGAGGACGCCGCGGTCATCGCGGCGGCCCGTGCGCTCGCGGTGACCGTGAAGGCCGGCGTCGCCGCGCCCTACCACGGCCTGCGGATCAAGTCGTTCGAGGCGCCGACGCGTCGTCGCGGGCTGCGCACGCTCGATCTCTTCGTCGGTGAGCTGGCCGGCGCCGACGCGATCACCGACGGGTTCGTGATCACCTTGCCCAAGGTGACCTCGGTCGACCAGGTCTCCGCGATGCTGACCGCGCTCGACGCGATCGAGAGCGCCCACGGCGTCCCCGCCGGGTCGCTGCGCTTCGAGATCCAGATCGAGACCCCGCAGTCGATCCTCGGACCGGACGGCTCGGCCCTCGTGGCGAAGATGATCCACGCCGGCGCCGGGCGGGTGACCGGACTTCACTACGGCACCTATGACTACTCCGCCTCGCTGGGTGTCGCCGCGGCGTACCAGAGCATGGAGCACCCGGTGGCCGACCATGCCAAGGACGTCATGCAGGTCGCGGCTGCCGGCACCGGAGTCTTCGTCTCCGACGGCTCGACCAACCAGCTGCCCGTTGGTGACCGCGAGGCCGTCCGCGCAGCCTGGCGTCTCCACGCCCGATTGGTACGACGGTCGCTGACCCGTGGCATCTGCCAGGGCTGGGACCTGCACCCGGCCCAGCTGCCGAGCCGCTTCGTGGCCACGTACGCGTTCTATCGAGAGGGTCTGGTGGCTGCCTCGGACCGGCTCCGGGCCTATGTGCACGGCGGCGACTCGGGCTACCTCGACGAGCCGGCCACCGCCGCCGCCCTGGCCGCGTTCGTGCTGCGTGGGCTCGAGTGCGGAGCTGTCGGGGCGACGGAGGTCGACAAGCTGGTCGGCGTCGATCTCGAGGGCCTGGCACGTCTCGCGCGGAGGCCGGTCCCGGCCTGACCCGGTCAGCTCTCACAGCGCCCGATCCACACGACGCCCGCCCTCCTGGACCTCATTCCGGGAGGGCGGGCGTGCTGTGTGTCCGGATTGCGATCGGTCGCCGCGAACCCTTGACACCTCCGTGTGAGCGGGGACACACTTTTCTACACACGGAAAGTTAGTTCCACAATACGGAATTCAATGAAGGGCTCGCCATGTCATCCGTTGCCACCTCGGACACCACGAAGGTCAAGCGCAAGCCGCTCTACACGTCCCTGTTCTTCCAGGTGTTCGTCGCGATCGTCGCCGGCATCTCGGTCGGACACTTCTTCCCGGACTTCGGCTCGGACCTGCGCCCGCTGGGTGACGGGTTCATCAAGCTGATCAAGATGATCATCGCGCCGCTGATCTTCTGCGTGGTCGTCACCGGCATCGCCCACGTGGGCGACGTGAAGTCGGTCGGCCGGATCGGCCTCAAGGCGCTGATCTACTTCGAGCTGGTGACCACCTTCGCGCTGGTCTTCGGTCTCGTCATCGCCAACGTGCTCCGGCCCGGCCAGGGCTTCAACATCGACCCGGGCACGCTGGCCGCCGGCGAGCAGGAGCTGGCCGAGAAGACCGCGGGCGGCGAGCTGCCGCACACCGCGGACTTCCTGATGGGGATCATCCCCGAGAGCGTGCTCGGTGCCTTCGCGGACAACCAGCTGCTCGCCGTACTCTTCTTCTCGGTGCTCTTCGGCATCGGTCTCGCCCAGGTGAACGACACCGGCAAGGGTTCGGCGATCCTGGACCTGATCGACCAGTTCAGCCACGTGTTGTTCACGATCGTCGGCTACATCATGAAGGTCGCTCCGATCGGTGCCTTCGGGGCGATGGCCTTCATCATCGGCCAGTACGGCATCGAGTCGCTCGCCTCGTTCGGCAAGCTGATCGGCGCCTGCTACCTGGCTGCCGTCCTCTTCGCGCTGGTGCTGGCGGCGATCGCCAAGCTGTACGTCGGCCTCAACCTCTTCAAGTTCATCAAGTACGCCCGTGAGGAGTTCGCGCTGGCCCTCGGCACCGCCTCCACCGAGGCCGTGCTGCCGCGCATCATGAGCAAGCTGCAGAACGCCGGCAACTCGCCCGCCTCCACGGGCCTGGTCGTGCCGACCGGCTACTCGTTCAACCTCGACGGCGCCACCATCTACCTCTCCATCTGCTCCATCTTCCTGGCCCAGGCGGTCGGTGTGGACATGTCACTGATGGATCAGCTGGCCATGGTCGGCGTACTCATGCTGACGTCGAAGGGCATGGCCGGCGTCCCCGGATCCTCGTTCCTGGCGCTGTCGGCCACGGCCACCGCGATCGGCGCCTACCCGGTCGCAGCAGTGGCTGTGCTGCTCGGTGCGGACCGGATCATGGACTCGATGCGGGTCTTCGTGAACCTGCTCGGCAACTGCGTCGCGACCTTCGTGGTCTCCAAGTGGGAGGGCCAGCTCGACGTCGACCGGATGCATGCGGTGCTGAACGGCGAGATCGAGGTCACCGACGACGTGCCCGAGGCGGAGGAGCTCCACGTCCAGGGACACCACGTCAGTCACCCGGAGCACGAGCCGGTGGTGCCGGTGAAGGTCCCGGTGACTCGGGGCGGCTGACCCGGGTCGCGAGTAGCCTGCTGTCATGCGCCTGGTCGCCGAGTTCACCACCGAGCCCTTCCATGGAGAGGGCGAGCCTCCCGAGCATGCCGTGGCCGCGCTGCGTGCCGTCGAGGCGGCCGGCCTGGAGACCGAGTTCGGCCCGCTGGGCACGACGGTGAGCGGCGATGCCGACGAGGTCGTGCAGGCCCTGGCCGACGTCCTCCGCTCGTCGTTGTCCCACGGCGCCACCCGTGTCACGTTGCAGGTCGAGCCCGCCGATGGCTGAACCCTCGACCCATCCGCTGCTCGACGCGGTGGCGCCGTTGCTGGCCCGCATCGACGCCGAGGTGGTGGAACCTGCGCAGCTGCGCAAGGACGACGTACCTCTGGTGTGGGAGGGGGAGGTCGTGGCCGGTGTGCGCCTTGCGCCTGTGGGGGAGCCGGCGGATGTCGGGTCGGGTTCCGAGGCCTCCGGCGGTGACCTGGGCGCGTTGATCGACGAGGTCGCCGGCGAGATCGGCACGCCTCTGGCCGAGCTCTCCCGGGCTGACAAGCAGCGTGCGGTGCGGGTGCTCGAGGAGCGCGGCGCCTTCGCCTACCGCCGCTCCGCCGAGACCATCGCGGAGGCGATCGGGGTCAGTCGGTTCACCGTCTACAACTACCTGAACCGGACCCGCTGAGCCGGAGACCGCAACTTAATTTCAACAAACTGTTGACGTGATGCAAGGCGCCGTGTCAGTCTCGTCGTGACGGAAAACACATTCCGCATCACGAAAGTAGGTGGATGGTGAAGCTCGACGAGCTCAACACCTTGCCTGCGGCCGACCTACGTCCGCTCCTGCTCGCCTGTGCCGACGTGCCGGCCTGGGTCGAGACCGTGCTCGCCGGCCGGCCCTACGCCGACAGCGACGAGCTCGAGTCCGTCGCCGACCGCGCCGCCCGCGCGTTCACGCCGGCCGATGTCGACCGAGCGATGGCCGCACACCCGCGCATCGGCGAGCGGGCGAAGGGCACCGGCGCCGAGGCCGCGTGGTCCCGCGGCGAGCAGGCAGCGGTCTCCCGCGACACCGACACGGAGCGGGCGCTGGCCGACGGCAACCGGGCCTACGAGGACCGCTTCGGCCGGGTCTTCCTGATCTGTGCCACCGGCCTGTCCGGTGAGGAGATCCTGAAGTCCTTGGGCAGCAGGCTTGAGCACGACGACGCGACCGAGCAGGCCGTGGTCGCCGACGAGTTGCGCAAGATCGCCCTCCTCCGACTGCGAAAGGTCCTCGACTGATGAGTAGTGCCATCACGACCCACGTCCTCGACACCGCCCTCGGGCGCCCGGCCGCCGGCGTGAGCCTGCGGCTCG
>NZ_BCRJ01000043.1 GCF_001552535.1 Nocardioides jensenii JCM 1364 = NBRC 14755
AGCCTGCGGCTCGAGCACCTCGACGGCGACCGGGTCGTCGTCCTCCTCGCCGAGGCCGCGACCGATGACGACGGACGCGCCACCGAGCTCGGACCCGATCGGGTCGAGCCGGGCACCTACCGGCTGGTCTTCGACGTCGCGGCCTACGCCGCCGCGACCGGCCAGGACTGCTTCTTCCCCGAAGTCGGCGTCACCTTCGCGCTGACCGACGCGACCCAGCACCACCACGTCCCACTCCTGCTCAGCCCGTTCGCCTATTCCACCTACCGAGGGAGTTGATCCCATGGCCATCCGCCTGGGCCCCAACCAGTACGGCAAGGCCGAGAGCCGCGTCGTCCGCATCTACCGCGACACCGCACGCCACCAGATCCGCGACCTGAACGTCTCGTCCGCCCTGCGCGGCCGCTTCGAGGACGCGCACACCAGTGGCGACCAGGGCGGCGTACTGCCCACCGATACCCAGAAGAACACTGCCTTCGCGTTCGCCAAGAAGCACGGCGTCGGCGCGATCGAGGACTTCGCGCTCGCCCTCGCCGACCGCTTCATCGAAGCGGCACCCGCAGTCGACGGCGCCAAGGTCGAGGTCGAGGAGTATGCCTGGGACCGCATCCCCGTCGATGGCTCCGGCCATGACCACTCGTTCGTCCGCACCGGCGGCGGCACCCGCACCACTGCGGTCAACGTCGACGGTCGCGGTGACGAGCGCATCGCCCACGTGGTGAGCGGCATCAAGGACCTCACCGTGCTGAAGTCCACCGGCTCGGAGTTCTTCGGCTACCTCAAGGACGAGTACACGACGCTCCCCGAGACCCACGACCGGATCCTCGCCACATCGCTGGTCGCCCGCTGGCGTCACGACGCGGCGTACGTCGCCCGCGGCGAGGTCGACTGGGACAAGTCGTACGACGCAGTGCGTGCCCTGTTGCTCCAGCGGTTCGCCGAGATCCACAGCTTCGCGTTGCAGCAGACCCTGCACGGCATGGGGCAGTCCGTGCTCGAGCAGCACCCCGAGATCGCCGAGATCAAGTTCTCCGCACCCAACAAGCACCACTTCCTCGTGGACCTCGAGCCGTTCGGCCTCGAGAACCCCGGGGAGGTGTTCATCGCCGCCGACCGGCCCTACGGGCTGATCGAGTGCTCCGTCATTCGTGATGACGCCACCGAGGCCGGCAATGCCTGGCTCGGCCTGCCCGGCTTCTGCTGAGGACGTGTGATGAGCCTCCGCCGCCGCGCCGGCGCGGCCGTCCAGGCGCGCCCTGAGGACGAGCGTCACCCACCCGGCCAGCTGCTCGCTTACGGCACCCAGCACATCCTGACGATGTACGGCGGCGTGATCGCGCCGCCGTTGATCGTCGGGGGAGCGGCCGGACTGTCCACCCCGGACATGGCGTTGCTGGTCACCGCGGGACTGTTCGTCTCCGGGCTGGCCACGTTGCTGCAGACCTTGGGCCTCGGTCCCTTCGGCAGCAGATTGCCGATCGTGCAGGGCATCTCGTTCGCCAGCGTCTCCACGATGGTGGCGATCGCCAGCGAGGACGGGCTGCGGCCGGTCTTCGGTGCGATCATCGTCGCCGGTGTGATCGGCCTGGTGATCTCGTCGTTCTTCGCCCAGTTGGTGCGGCTGTTCCCGGCTGTCGTGACTGGCAGCCTGATCACCGTCATCGGGCTCTCACTCATGCCGGTGTCGTTCCGTTGGGCGATGGGCAACGACGAGAGGGCCGCCGACTTCGGCTCGATGACGAACATCGGCTACGCCGGCCTGACCCTGCTGATCATCCTGGTGATCAGCCGCCTGTTCCAGGGTGCGGTGTCACGGCTCTCGATCCTGCTCGGCCTCGTGGTCGGCACGGTGATCGCGACCCTGGCCGGCCGCGCGGACTTCTCCGCCGTCGGTGACGCGAAGCCGTTCTCGGCGCCCCCGGTGCTGCACTTCGGCACCCCGACGTTCGAGATCGGTGCGATCGTGTCGATGACCGTGGTGATGCTGGTGATCATGACCGAGACCACCGCCGACATCCTGGCGATCGGTGAGATCGTCGAGACCGAGGTGGACGCGAAGCGGGTCGCCCAAGGCCTGCGTGCCGACATGGCCGCGACGACCGTGGCGCCGCTCTTCGGCAGCTTCCCGTGCAGTGCTTTCGCGCAGAACGTCGGGCTGGTCGCGCTGACCGGCATCAAGAGCCGATTCGTCGTGGCCACCGGCGGGCTGGTCCTGCTCCTGCTCGGTCTGCTCCCTGTCGTGGGGGCCGTGGTCGCGGCGATCCCGTATCCCGTGCTCGGTGGCGCCGGCATCGTGCTCTTCGGCTCGGTGGCCGCCAGCGGCATCCGCACGCTGTCGCGGGTCAGCTATGAGGACAACCTCAACATGGTGATCGTCCCGGTGGCCGTCGCGGTCGGCATCATCCCGATCGCCGCCCCGACCTTCTGGGACGCGTTCCCGGAGTGGTTCGGCGTGATCATGCACTCGGGCATCAGCGCCACCGCCGTCGTCGCGGTGGTCCTGAACTACCTGTTCAACGAGGTGACTGCCGGCAACAGGTCGGGCGCCTCCGTCTTCGCCGCGTCCGAGGACAGGCGTGACGGTTTGGGCGACCGGCTGGACGTCGACATCCGGCACGCGGACTGAGCTCAATCGCACCGCCGGGTTGGAGATTGCTCCAATCCGGCGGTCGGTTCGTGGCCCCGGTTCGTGCCCGCTGTGACTTACGGCACCGAGTCTGCGCGAGTTCACTGGAGTCCCACCCACGACACCTTGGGAGACCGGCATGCAGCTCACCCCCTCCGGCAGTCAGGCACGCTCTGGAAGCTCCGACCGCGACGGCGCCGCCCTGGAGACCACGGTCATCGAGGGCGCGGCCCTCGTCACGATGGACAGGTCGCGGCGCGAGCACGCCGATGGGTACGTCGTGGTCGAGGGCAACCGGATTGCCGCGGTGGGCGCAGGGCCGGCGTCGTCGTACGCCGGAGCCCGGGTGGTCGACGGCCGCGGCTGTGTGATCACGCCGGGCTTCGTCAACACCCACCAGCACCTCTATCAGTGGGTCACCCGCGGGCTGGCCGCCGACGCGACGCTCTTCGAGTGGCTCACCACGCTCTACCCGGTGTGGGCCGGCATCGACGAGACGTCAGTTCACGTGGCGACCCAGGCCGCTCTGTCGCAGATGGCGCTGACCGGCTGCACCACCGCCGCCGACCACCACTACGTCTTCCCTCGGGAGGGTGGCGACCCGCTGGCCGCGTCGATCGTGGCGGCGCACGAGGTCGGGCTGCGCTTCCACCCGGCCCGCGGATCGATGGACCTCAGCCGCAAGGACGGCGGACTGCCGCCGGACTCGGTGGTGCAGGAGCGTGACGAGATCCTCGCCGCGACGGACGCGGCCATCACGCGCTGGCACGATGCGTCACCCGGGTCGATGCTGCAGATCTCGGTCGGGCCGTGCTCGCCGTTCTCGGTCAGCGAAGGGCTCATGCGCGACGCGGCCGAGCTGGCCCGACGTCGCGGCGTACGCCTCCACACGCACCTCGCCGAGACCGTCGACGAGACCGAGTGGTGCGAGGAGCAGCGTGGCTGCACGCCCTTGGAGTATGCCGAACAACTGGGCTGGTCGGGCCCCGACGTGTGGTTCGCCCACGGCATCCACTTCGACGACGCCGAGGTCAAGCGGCTCGGTGCGGCCGCGACCGGGGTCGCGCACTGTCCGAGCTCGAACGCCCGCCTGGGCGCCGGGATCGCGCGCGCTGCCGACCTGCGCGAGGCCGGCTCCCCGGTCGGGCTCGGTGTCGACGGCACGGCCAGCAACGAAGCCGGCTCGCTGGTGGAGGAGGCGCGGCACGCGGTGCTCTTCGCCCGGGCGCGCGGTGGGCCGCGAGCGCTCGGCGTCCGTGCCGCGTTGGAGATGGCCACCCTCGACGGTGCCCGGATCCTCGGCCGTGAGGAGGAGATCGGCTCGCTCGAGGTCGGCAAGCTGGCCGACCTCGCCGTGTGGCGGCTCGACACGCTCGCCCATGCCGGCATCGAGGACCCGGTGGCGGCGCTCGTGCTCGGCTCGGCACCGCCGCTCGAGCTGCTGCTGGTCAACGGGCGTCCCGTGGTCGACCAGGGGCGCATGGTCACGGTTGACGAGGAGTCGCTCGCGCGCCGAGTGGCCCGGGTGCAGCGCGACCTGGTGCGGAAGGCCGGCTGACATGAGCGCCGAGGCCGTCGAGGCCGTCCCGAGTGGACCGGTCCAGTCGATCGGTCGCGCGCTCGGCCTGCTCGAGCACCTCGCCGACGCGGGCCGACCGCTTGGGCTCTCGGAACTCGCGGGGCTCTGCCGGATCCCGGTCTCGACGACCCACCGGATGCTGGGCGGGTTGTGTCAGGCGGGTTATCTCTACAAGGGATCTGACCGGCGCTACCGCCTCGGCCCACGCCTGGTCGCGCTCGGTGGCGCCGCGATGTCGCCGATCGCTCCCGACGTCTCGACCTGGCTGGCCGGGCTGGTCGAGGTCACCGGCGAGACAGCGAACGCCGCAACCCTGTGCGGCGACACGGTGCTGTTCGTCGCACAGGTCCAGTCCTCGCAGGCGATGCGGTCATCCACCGAGGTGCATCGCACGACCATGGCGCACTGCTCGGCCGTGGGGAAGGCGCTGTTGTCCCTGCTGGCCGACGACGAGGTGGCCGCCCTCGCATCGCGCACCGGCCTGGCTCGGTCGACCTCCCACACGGTCGGGTCGGTCTCCGAGCTGGTCGCGGCAGTTCGCGTCGTACGTCGTCAGGGCTTCGCGCTCGACGACGAGGAAGAGGAGTACGGCGCACGCTGTGTCGCCGTCCCCGTGCCGTCGGCGCCGTTCCCGCTGGCGGTGTCCGTGGCCGGTCCGTCGGCCCGCGTCACGCGCGAGCGGGTGCCCACGCTCGCCGCCGAGCTGCACCGCGTGGTGGACGCTCGCCCCTGACAGTCCCGCGCTGCTCGAGGCTGGGGATCTTGTCGGAGTGGCCGCCCGCACCGGCGTCTCCGTCGGTAGGTCGAGGCGTGGGCTGGAGCGAGGAATAGTTCCCTCAGCCTTTCGGTTCCCTCGGCATGCCTGCCACCCCGATCTCAATCCTTGATCTCGCCCAAATCGGCACCGGCGGGAGCGCTGTGGACAGCTTCCGAGCCAGTGTCGAGATCGCACAGCTCGCGGAGCGCAGCGGCTATCGCCGGGTCTGGTACGCCGAGCACCACAACATGTCGACCATCGCCTCCTCGGCGACCGCCGTGCTCATCGCACACGTAGCCGCGCACACCGCGACCATCCGCCTCGGTGCCGGTGGTGTGATGCTGCCCAACCACTCCCCGCTGGTGATCGCCGAGCAGTTCGGCACCCTGGAGACTCTGCACCCCGGTCGGATCGACCTCGGGCTCGGGCGAGCGCCCGGCAGTGACCAGAACACGATGCGTGCCCTGCGCCGCGACGCCATGTCGGCCGAGGCCTTCCCCCGTGACGTCCAGGAACTGCAGGGATACCTCACCGGCCGGTCGATGATCCCCGGTGTGGACGCAGTGCCCGGCAAGGGCACCCACGTGCCGCTCTACATCCTCGGGTCCTCCCTCTTCGGTGCCAAGCTGGCAGCTGCGCTGGGGCTTCCCTACGCGTTCGCCTCGCACTTCGCACCGCAGGCGCTGACCGATGCCGTCGCCACCTACCGTCGTGAGTTCCAGCCGTCCGAACAGCTGACCGCCCCCTGGGTGATCGCCGGTGCCAACGTCGTGGCCGCCGACACCACCGAGGAGGCACAGGCGCTGCTGCGGGAGTCCCAGCGCTTGCGCGTCAGCCAACTCGTCGGCCGCGGACGCACCTTCACCGACGCCGAGGCTGATTCCATCCTCGACTCGCCGTCAGGGCTGCAGATCAAGCAGATGAGCCACTACTCCGCGGTCGGCACTCCCGACGAGGTCCGTGCCTACCTCGACGAGTTCGTCGTACATGCTGGTGCTGATGAGTTGATCGTCGCCTCGATGGCTCGCAGCACCGAGGCAACGCTGCGCTCCTTCGAGCTGCTGGCCAAGGTCGCGGATCTGGGCGGTTGAGCCCGCGACCTCGAGGTCGCTCAGGGCTGCACGAGAGGCCGACCCAGACGTGGCCATGGTGTCGTGACGGGCCGAGATCCTGGGCCGCGACGAGCACAGCTCCTCGCCGGTATCAAGGTCGTCCGGCGAGCTGAAGTCCCGGCAGGGGCACGTCGTCGCGTCGCTGTGCCCCCGGCAGGAGTTCCGAGGCACAGGAGGTTGCGTCCGTCTGGCGCAGATCAGGTGATCCTTGTCCGTTTTCGCGGGGTCGTCCGTGACAGGGCGGGGCGATGCTGGTGGCGTCATCAGCATTCAACAGGAGACGTACTCGTGACCGAGACCATTGCAGGCATCCAGATCCCCGACACCGACCTGGCTCGCGCGGCCACCGCGCTGGTGCGGGAGGCGACCGACGACCCGTTGGTGGGGGACTCGCTCTTCCATCACTCCCGGCGCGTCTTCCTCTGGGGGATGTTGAAGTCGAGCGCGCGGGGCATCCAGGTGGACGCCGAGCTGGCGTACGTCGGCGGCATGTTCCACGACCTGGGGCTCACCGCGAAGTTCCGCACGACCGACCAACGTTTCGAGATCGACGGTGCCGACGCGGCGTACGACTTCCTGCTCCAGCACGGCCGCTCGGAGGCGGACGCGCGCGACGTGTGGCTCGCCATCGCCCTCCACACGACTCCCGAGCTGCCCCTGCACCTGGCCCCGGAGGTCGGTGTTGTCACGCTTGGTGTGGAGACCGACGTACTCGGACTGGGACTGGACGAGATCCGCGATGAGGACAAGCAGACTGTTGTCGCGGCGCATCCACGCCCGGATTTCAAGCGGCAGATCCTGCATGCCTTCAACGAGGGGATGGCGCACCGCCCGGAGACCACGTTCGGCACGATGAACGACGATGTGCTCGCCCACTTCGATCCGAGGTTCGAGCGCGCGAACTTCGTCGACATCATCGAGAGCAACGCCTGGCCGGAGTGAGGGTTGCCTCGTGCCCTCAACGGGTCTCGGACGAGCCCGTGCCTGTCTCCTGATCAGGAGTCGTCGTGATGAACCGTTCCCTGTACTGGCTCGGCGAGACGCCGAACCTGGCGCGGAAGAGCCGTCGCATGGTCTCCGCGCTGCCGAAGCCGACCAGCCTCGCGGCCTGGGCAACCCCATGTCCACGATCGAGGAGCGACTGGGCGTGCTCGAGCCGCGTGCGCTCCACGAACCTGGCCGGGGAGATGTCGAGCTCGGCGGCGAACAGTCGGGCGAGGTGTCGGGGGCTGAGGCCGGCGTGCTCGGCCAGGGAGCGGGTGCTGTGGTTCAGTGCCGGCTGGGCGGAGACCAGGTCCACCACCGCGCGCAGGGAGGGTGCGCGCGGAGGGCGGATCTGCAGGGGAGCGGCGAACTGCGACTGCCCGCCGGGTCGCTGCATGAACATCACCAGGTTGCGTGCCACCTCGCGGGCGAGATCGGACCCGTGGTCCTCCTCGACAAGGGCCAGCGCGAGGTCGATGCCGGCAGAGACTCCAGCTGAGGTGTAGATCCCGCGATCGTGAACGAAGAGCGCATCAGGGGACACGGAAACCTTGGGGAACGCGCGCGCGAGCAGATCCGCGTGACGCCAGTGGGTGGTCCCTCGACGGCCGTCCAGCAGACCTGCGGCTGCGAGCACGAATGATCCCGTGCAGATGGACACGGTGCGACGCGACTGGGCGTGCAGTGCGGTCGCGGCAGCGGTGAGGTCGCCCGGGATGGGCCTCACGGGGAGGTCGTCGCCACCCGAGACGATGACCGTCTCTGCCTCGAGGACAGCGCCGGACGGACCGTCGACGGGAAGGGTGGCCCCGATCGAGGTGACGACGGCCTGACCCGACGGAGACACGTACCGAAGCCGGTAGTGCGCCCCGAGACGGTTGGCTTCGGCGAAGACCTCAGCGGGCCCCGTCACGTCGAGCATCTTCACACCGTCGAACACCAGGAACACGACGTGGTGCGTGCGGGGCATGGTCAGCTCCTTCCCGGGACCGGGCGGCGCATTGAGTCGGTGGGGGAGACAGTCACCTCCCAAGTGTGGCGTACGGCGCACGGCGTCGGCGTGCGCTGAACGGTGGTCGGCCGGGATCACGCATGCGGGTCCACCAGCACCTTGGTGTGGCTGCTCCTGCCCGAGTCGAGCTCCTCGAGGAGGTCGCCGAGCTCGGACAACCCGACGGTGCCGGTGTGCAGCGGGGCGACGTCGATCCTCTTCTCGGCGATGAGCTGGATGGTGGCGACGAAGTCGTCGTGGTTGTAGGCCAGGGAGCCGATGACGGCCAGCTCGCGGACCTGCCAGTCGGCGTAGCTCACCGTCGAGGTGTCCAGCGGGAAACCGAGCAGGGCCAGTGTGCCGCCGCGGCGTACGAGCTCGGCGGACGGCTGCAGGAGAGCGGCCACGCCCGTGCACTCGTAGAGCACGTCGGCGCCGCGGCCGTCGGTCGTGGCCTCGACGCGAGCCTTCAGGTCGCTCGGGTTCACCACGTCGGTGAAGCCGAGGTCGGTGGCCATGTCGCGGCGCGCGGACGAGGGCTCGGAAACGATGACGTGGCCGGCGCCGGCGTTGCGTGCGTTCTGGGCGGTCAGCAGGCCGATCGGGCCGGCGCCCTGGATCACGACGATGGCGCCGGGGGTGGCGGCGACCCGGCGTACGGCGTGGAAGGTGACGGTGGCGGGCTCGACCAGGGCCGCCTCGATGTCGGTGACCTCGTCCGGGACCGGGATGAGCCGGCGGGCGGAGACGTGCACCTGGCCGGCGAAGGCACCGTGCTCGGGGGCATCCGGGTCGACGCCATTTGCTTCGGCGAAGGCGGTGTCGCACTGGCGTGCGTGGCCGGCGACGCACTGGGAGCACCTGCCGCAGGCCGGTCCGACGCCTCCGACGACGCGCTGGCCGACCTCCAGCCCGCTCACTCCGTCTCCGACGGCGCTCACGCGCCCGGTCCACTCGTGGCCGAACACGGCCGGGGGCAGCATGTGCCCGTCGGTGTAGCCGTGGACGTCGGTGCCGCAGACACCGGTGTAGGTGATGTCGACGATGGCGCGGCCCGGCTCAGGCAGGGTCGGGGCCTCGTTCGTCTCGTGCAGCGTGCGGGGTCCGGTGACGGTCACCACGGGGTGCGCCGTGGGCGTGCCATCCTCGTTCACTGCGCCGGCCATGGCTCCACTCCTTTGGTTCGCTCGGGCCCTGGGCCCATTCGGTTGAATGTTCAACCATCATACGTCACAGACGCAGGCAGCACCCGGGGCCGGCCTTTGGCGCGTCCCTTCCACGAGGGCTGGTCTCGGTGCGGTCGCTGAGCGCCCTACTCGACCAACGAGAGAACGCTGGTCCGGCCGGAGCCCTCGGAGCTGACCAGGTCACCGTCGACCCAGACGGCTCGGACGTCGGCCGGGCTGCCGAGGGCGAAGGTGCGGGCCAGGGCCTCGGCGGCGTCGGATGCATGCTCGAGACCGACGTCCAGTGTCGACCCCTCGGCAGGGCAGAGCCACTGGGCGTCGAAGCGCCCGCCGACCGAGAAATCACCGACGTCATCGAGGCCGAGCGCCGAAGCGCCGGCGCTCGTGGCCAGGTGGAGCAGGTGGGCCGCGGTCAGCGGGTGTCCGAGCTCGCCGAGCAGCTGCTGGGCGAAGTAGGCCTGCAGGCCTTCCTTCAGCAGCGAGAACCCGGTGCCGGCGCCGACATCGGAGCCGAGGGCCACACGGACTCCGGCAGAGAGGTGTCGCGCCAGCGGGAAGAGCCCGCTGCCCAGGGCTGCGTTCGACGTCGGGCAGTGCGCGACAGCTGCGCCCCGCGAGGCCAGCACCGCGAGCTCAGGGTCGGTCGCGTGGACGTTGTGCGCGAGGACGGTGCGCGGTCCGACGAGGTCGTGCCTGGCGTAGGTGTCGACGTAGGAACTGCCGCCGAAGAGCTCGCCGACTGCAGCTATCTCACACGGGTTCTCGTTGACGTGAGAGGTCAGCATTGCGCCGGGCACTTCGGAGAGGACGGCTCCGCACGCGGCCAGCAGATCGTCCGTCGAGGAGAGGGAGAACCGCGGGGTCACGGCGTAGCGGTTGCGGCCGACATCGTGCCAACGCCCAGCCAGGGCCAGCGATTCGGCGTACGCGCGTTCCGGCGTGGTGTGCAACGGGGGGAGCAGACGGCGGTCACCGACCACGAGTCCGCTGGTGATCCGCAGCCCCACCCGCGCGGCCTCGGTGAAGAGGGCATCGACGGCCGGGGCGTTGTGGGCGCCGAAGACCAGCGCGCTCGTCGTGCCGGCAGAAACCAGGCCGCGCACGAAGTCGGCGGCGACGCCCGTGGCGTACGGCAGGTCGCCCATGCGCACTTCCTCAGGAAGCGCGCACTGGTCGAGCCAGTCGAGCAACGGCATGCCCAGCGCGCCGATGACCCGGGCCTGCGGGAAGTGCACGTGGGTGTCGACGAAGCCGGGCAGCACCACGCCACCGCTGAGGTCGACGACCTCCTCACCGGGATGCTGGCGGCGGAGGTCGGCGTACGGTCCACGGGCAACGATCACGCCGTCCTGCACCAGCAGGGCGGCGTCGCTGTCGGCACGGAGTACGCCGCCGGCGAACGGGTCGTCGGGGGTGTCGAGGAAGGTTCCTCGGAAGAGCGTCATCAGGAGACCTCGTGGTTCGTGGGTACGTCGGCGGCGAAGAGCTGGAGCAGCCGGGCCGCGACGCTCACCGCGATGGTGGCGGGCACCTTGCCGCTCAGCTCGGCCAGGCCGATGGGTGTGGTGATGCGGGCGATCGCGTCGGGGGAGTGGCCCTCGTCGGCGAGCTTCTTGCGGAATCGCGCCCACTTGGCGCTCGATCCGATCAGGCCGATGGTGGCCAGTCGGTCGCTGCGCAGGGCGGCGTCGCACAGGGCGGCGTCCTCCGCGTGGTCGTGGGTCATCACGAGCATGTGGGTGCCGTGCGGGAGCTCGCCGACGACCAGCTCGGGCAACACGGGGACCTGGTGCACGTGCACGTTGGCGACCGCGTCGTCGAACGAGGACAGTCGCTCGGTGGTCAGCTGGTCGGCACGGGAGTCGACCACGTGCAGCTCGACGTCGTGCCGGGCCAGGATGCGCGCGAGCTCGAGGCCGACGTGGCCCATGCCGAAGATCGCGACCGACGGTACGACGGGCAGCGGCTCGAGGAGTAGACCGACCTCGCCGCCGCAGCACTGGACGCCGTGCTGGAACGGCGCCTTGTCGGACAAGGCGATCTCCAGGTCCTCAGGCTCGGTGACGCCGTCGGTGATCATCGCCCGCGACCGCTCGACGGCGACCGCCTCGAGGTTGCCGCCGCCGACGGTGTCCCAGGTCCGGTCGACCGAGACGACCATCTTGGCGCCGGCCTCTCGCGGCGAGTGGCCCCGGACGGACGTGATCGTGACGAGGACGCCGGGCTCGCGTTGCTCGCGGAGCCGTTGCACTGCTCGCATCCACTGCACGTCGATCACCGCCCGCCGAGCTCGGCGAGAGCGGGGTCGCGGGCCACGTCGCGCTCCCGGCTGTGGTCCGGGTCGCTCGGCGCGGCGGAGCGGGCCGCCTCGAGCGCCCAGTAGACGGCCTCGGGGGTGGCGGGGGAGGCCAGCTCGACGCTGGTCCCGGCCGGGCCGAACGCGGCGGCGGCCTGCCGCAGCGCTTCGCGCACGGAGAACGCCAGCATCAACGGCGGCTCACCGACGGCCTTGGAGCCGTAGACCGCGCCGTCCTCGTGGGCCTTCTCCAGCAGCTTGACGTTGAAGACCTCCGGCATCTCCGAGAAGCTCGGCAGCTTGTAGGTGCTGGCCGCCTGGGTCGCCAGACGACCACGGTTCGGCCCGTCGGACTCGTCCCAGCGGAGGTCCTCCAGGGTCAGCCAGCCGGCGCCCTGGACGAAGCCACCCTCGATCTGACCGATGTCGATCAGCGGCGACAGGCTGTCGCCGACGTCGTGCACGATGTCGACCCGGCGCAGCACGTAGGAGCCGTCGAAGCCGTTGACCTCGACCTCGGCGGCCGCGACGCCGTACGCGAAGTACTTGAACGGCGTGCCGCGCATCGCGGCGGCGTCCCAGTGCAGCCCTTCTGTCTTGTAGAAGCCGGCCGCCCAGAGCTGGACACGCTGGAAGTAGGCCTTGTGCACCAGCTCCTCCCAGGTGAGGCCGTCGCTCTCGACCTCGGCCAGCCGGGCCTTGATCTGCTCGCAGGCGTTCTTGATCGCGGCGCCGTTCAGGTCGGCGCCCGAGCTCGCCGCGGTCGCGGAGGTGTTGGGCACCTTGTCGGTGCGGGTCGGCGCGAGCCGCACCTTCGAGAGAGGGACGCCGAGCGTGGTGGCCGCGACCTGCAGCATCTTGGTGTGCAGGCCCTGTCCCATCTCGGTGCCACCGTGGTTGATCAGCACCGAGCCGTCCTTGTAGACGTGCACCAGCGCACCCGCCTGGTTGAACGCGGTCAGGTTGAACGAGATGCCGAACTTGACCGGGGTCAGCGCGAGACCGCGTCGGGCGTCGGGGTGACTGGCGTTGAACTGCTCGACCTCGGCCTGCCGGCGGGCGACGTCACCGTTCGCGAGCACCTGGCTCCAGCAGGCCTCGAGCCGTTCGGCGTGCCGCACCTCCTGACCGTACGGCGTGTCCTGCCCGGGCTCGTAGAAGTTGCGGTGGCGCAGCTCGGCTGCGTCAATGCCGAGCAGTGGCGCGCACGTGCCGAGGATGTCCTCGATCACGAGCATTCCCTGCGGACCGCCGAACCCACGGAACGCGGTCTGCGAGGTCTTGTTGGTCTTCGCGATCCGGCCGTCGACGCGCACGTTCGGGATCCAGTAGCTGTTGTCGATGTGGCACATCGCGCGGGCCAGCACCGGCTCGGACAGGTCGAGGCTCCAGCCACCGTCGGCGGTCAGCACCGCGTCGAGCGCGACCAACATTCCCTCGCCGTCGAAGCCGACCCGCCACGAGGAGTGGAAGCCGTGCCGCTTGCCGGACATGGTGATGTCCTGGGTGCGGTTGAGCCGGAGCCGGACCGGTCGACCGGTGAGCCGCGCGCCGAGGGCCGCGATCGCGGCGAACCCGTGCGGCTGCATCTCCTTGCCGCCGAACGCGCCGCCCATGCGCAGGCACTGGACCGTCACCTCGTGGCTCGGCACGCCGAGCACGTGCGCGACGATCTCCTGGGTCTCCGACGGGTGCTGGGTGCTGCTCTGCACGAACACCTGCCCGGCCTCGTCGACCAGGGCCAGCGACACGTGGGTCTCGAGGTAGAAGTGCTCCTGGCCGGCGAACTCGAACTCGCCGGTGAAGACGTGCTCCGCCGTGGCGAACGCGCCCTCGGCGTCGCCGCGGGCGAGGTGCGGCGTCGCGCCCTGGAAGCTGCCCGCGTCGATCGCGTCGCGGACGCTGACCAGTGAGGGGAGCGGCTCATAGTCGACCGTGACGGCCGCCGCGCCCAGTCGCGCTGCCTCCAGCGTCTCGCCGAGCACCCAGCACAACGCGTGTCCGTGGAACATCGCCTCCGAGGGGAACAGCGGCTCGTCGTGCTTCACGCCGGCGTCGTTCACTCCCGGCACGTCGTCGGCGGTGAGCACCCGGACCACCCCCGGAACGGCGTACGCCGGTGACACGTCGAGCGCGACGATGCGCGCGTGCGTGTGCGGCGACTGGACCGGCCAGGCGTGCAGCACGTCCTTCGTGCGGAACACGAGATCGTCGGTGTAGAGCGCCTCGCCGGTCACGTGCAGTGACGCGCTCTCGTGGGGAAGGGGTTCGCCGATCATGCGATCGCCTCCTGTCGATTGGCGGCATGGAGCCGCAGCAGGGACTGTCCGAGCATCGCCGAGCGGTAGGACGCACTGGCCCGGTGGTCGTCCATCGGGGTGCCCTCGCCTGCCATCACCGCGGCCGCCTCGCGGACCGTCTGCTCCGTCCACGGGCGCCCGACCAGGGCGGCCTCGGTGGCACTGGCACGCAGCGGCGTCGCCGCAACCCCACCGAGCCCGATCCGGGCACGGATCACGCTGCCGTCGACGACGTCGAGGGCGAACCCGACGGCCACACTGGAGATGTCGTCGAACCGTCGCTTGGCGATCTTGTGGAACGCGGTGACCGGCGACAACGGCAGCGGGAAACGGACGGCGCGGATCAGCTCGCCCGGTTCCTTCAACGTCGTCCGGTAGCCGGTGAAGTAGTCGGCCAGCGGCACCACTCGGTCGCCCCGGAGCGACGACAGCACCAGGGACGCGTCGAGGGCCAGCAGCGCCGGGGGCGTGTCGCCGATCGGTGAGCCGGTGCCGAGGTTCCCGCCGATGGTGGCGCCGTTGCGGATCAGTCGCGAGGCGAACTGCGGGAACATCTCGGCCAACAGCGGCACCCGGCCCTCGAGCATCCGCTCGATCTCGCTGAGGGTCAGGCCGGCTCCGATGACGACCTCGTCGTCCCCGAAGGAGAACTCGCGCAACTCGGGTAGCCGGTCGACCGCGACGACGTACGGCGCACGGACGCCGCGGATGTTCACCTCGACCCCGAAGTCGGTGCAACCCGCGACCACCTGGGCCTCGGGGTTCTCGGCCAGCAGGCCGAGCGCCTCGGTGAGGTCGGTCGGACGGCGGAACTCCGCTCCGTCCACGCTCAGTCTGGTGGCCACGGCTGCCGGCGGTGGTGAGGAGGTGCGCGCGGCGAGGGCGTCGCCGTCGGCCGGAGTGCCGAGGGCGTCGGCGGCGTCCTTGATCGGCCGGTATCCCGTGCACCGGCAGAGGTTGCCGCTCAGCGCGTGCAGGTCGAAGTCGTCGCGGCCCGGGCGGTAGTACTCCGCGGCCATGCTGCACACGAAGCCCGGCGTACAGAAGCCGCACTGGGAGCCGCCGCGAACGGCCATCTCGCGCTGCACCGGGTGCAGCGAGTCACAGGAGCCGAGGCCCTCGGAGGTGACCAGCTCCTGGCCGTCGAGGGCGGCGACCGGGACCAGGCAGGCGTTGACCGCGACCCACTCGGTCGGGGTGTCGGCACCGGGCCGCGCGACCAACACCGAGCAGGCGCCGCACTCGCCCTCGGCGCAGCCCTCCTTCGCGCCGGTCAGGCCACGGCTGCGCAGCCAGTCGAGCGTCGTGGTGTGCGCGGCCACGTCGGTGACCGCGGTCGCCTCGCCGTTCACGGTGATGGTCGGTGATTCCATGGCTGGTCTCCTCATCCCTTGCTCACCATTCTGCTCCGCGCACTGTGAATCGGGTTGGCATCCTGGAGGAAGTCGTCGAATCGGTAGCCCGCGATCTTCGCGATCTCGAGGAGTGCGGCGGCGTGCTCCTGCGTGGCGCAGTTGGTCAGCCGCGACCGGCCCTCCTCGAGGATCCGCTCGAAGGAGTAGGCGTCGCGCACCGAGATGATCAGCGGGAATCCGAAGCGTTCGGCGTAGGCCGAGGTGATCTCGGTCAGCACGTCCTGCTCGGGCTCGGCGAGGTGGGTCAGTCCGCGGGTGGACTGGTCGCGGAGCGACGCCTCACCGCTGAGACCGTCGGAGACCAGCTTCGAGCCGAGCGCGGGGTAGGCCTCGATCAACTGGAGCTGCTCGTCCTTGGACCCGGAGAACAGCACCTCCTGGAAGGAACGGCGCAGGGCGTGGGTGTCGTTGAACGGGCGCAGGTCGTAGGCACGCTCAACGGCCCAGCGCGGTCCCTGGAACAGGGGAGCGAAGGTCTCGACGAACTCCGCGCGGGTCATCGTGTTGACCTGGTCGAGCCGCACCGAGTCGCCCGGCTGGCCGGCCACGGCCGGACCGAAGTCCTTGCCGACGTGGTGGAAGACGATGTTGAGCACGATCGCGGTCAGGCTGCCCAGTGTGATGCCGCTGCCGAGGATGATCTCGGCCCAGTTCGGCACGGCCTGCGCGACCTGCGGCTGGGCCGTGACGAACATGGCCAGGCCGATGCTGGTCGCCACGATCACCACGTTGCGGTGGTCGTGGAAGTCGACCTTGCCCAGGGTCTGGAAGCCGACCACGGCCACGGTGGCGAACATCGCGATCGCCGCGCCGCCGAGGACCGGGTGCGGGATGCCGGCCACCACGGCACCGGCCTTGGGGATCAGGCCCAGCAGGATCATGATCGCGCCGGCCGCCGCGACGACGTACCGGCTCTTGATGCGGGTCAGCCGGACCAGGCCGACGTTCTCCGCGAAGCAGGTGTAGGGGAACGAGTTGAGCACGCCGCCGAGGGTGGTGGAGAGGCCGTCGGCGCGCAGGGCCCGGGCGACGTCGTCGCGGTCGATCCGCTTCTCGACGATCTCGCCGGTGGCGAACACGTCGCCGGTGGTCTCGACGGCGGTGATCAGCATGACCACGATCATCGAGACGATGGCGGCGAAGGAGAACTGCGGCCACCCGAAGTAGAACGGGGTGGTCGCGCCGACCCAGGCGGAGTCGTTGACGGAGTTGAAGTGCGCGTCGCCGAGCATCCATGCCACGCCGGTGCCGACGACCAGGCCGACCAGGACGGCGACCGTGGCCATGAAGCCCTTGAAGACGCGCTGGATCAGGACGATCAGGGCGAGGGTGCCGAGGGCGTAGGCCAAGTTCTTGCCGCTGGTCGGGTCGGACGTCGGGCCGGCGCCGCCGGTGGCGTCCGCGGCCGCGACCGGGAGCAGGGCGAGCCCGATGATGGTGATCACCGAGCCGGTCACGACCGGCGGGAAGAAGCGGATCAGCTTGCTGAACCACGGGGCGATGGCGAAGGTGAAGAGTCCGGCCACGATCACCGCGCCGTAGATCACCAGCAGGCCGTCGGTGCCGCCCCCGGCGGCCAGACCGATCGCGATCATCGGTGAGACCGCGGTGAAGGTGACGCCCTGCAGCAGCGGGAGTCGTACGCCGACCTTCCAGAAGCCGACCGACTGGATGATCGAGGCGATGCCGCAGGTGAGCAGGTCGGCGTTGATCAGGTGGATCAGCTGCTCGGTGCTGAGGCCGATCGAGTTCGCCAGCAGGATCGGGACGATCACCGCTCCGGCGTAGAACGCGAGCACGTGCTGGGTGCCGTAGACCGCGAGCTTGCCGACCGGGAGGACCTCGTCCACGGGATGTACGGCGGTGCGGGGGCTGCGAGATCGCTTCACGGGTGTCTCCTCGGGGGCATGACTGCGTGGCAGGTCTTTGTGACGTGCACAACAGCATCCGCTCCCCGAGGCGCCAGCGGCACCCGACGAACCTCCGAAGGTGGTGCGCGAGGAGGCCCCGTCGTTGTGCGATCACCCAAGCGACTCCAGGGCGAGGAAGACGTCGACCCGGTCCTCGAGGCGGGAGAGGTCGCGGCCGGTCAGCTCCTGCACCTTCTCGATCCGGTAGCGGACCGTGTTGACGTGCAGGTGCAGCGACTCCGCGGTCCGTGCCCAGGAGCCGGAGCAGGCCAGGAACTCGCCGAGCGTGCCCACCAGGTCGGCGTTGGTACGCCGGTCGTGGTCGAGCAGCGCTCCCAGGACACGCTGGGCGTAGGAGCGGCGTACGTCGTCGGGAACGCAGGCCAGCAGCAGCACGTGGGAGGCGACCTCCTCGGAGCCCACGACCGAGACGGGTGCGCTGCCGGAGCGAGCCACCCGATGGGCGAACCGGGCCTCCTCGAGAGCACCGGTGATCGCGTCGGTGCGGGCCTCACCGCTGACTCCGACCGCCAGTCGGCCGCGCCCGGTGCCCGGGCCCAGCCGGGCGAATGAGGTTCGCAACCGGTCGGCGAGGTCCTCGCTCGCGGGGAGGATGCCGACCAGGCGACCGTCACGACCCGGGGCCACGACCGGGGAGCCGCCGACCGCGAGGGCCACGTCCTCGAAGAGCAGCAGTGCGGACTCGTCGGGCTCGCCGTCGAGGTCGACCACGACCACGGTCACCGGTAGATCGGGGTCGAGACCGGCCTGGCGCAGCCGTACGGCGACCTCGGCGTGCGGTGCCCCGCCCTCGACGAGCGCCAACACGTCGGTCGACGTCGGCCGCAGTGCGCGGACGCCCTCGTCGCGTCGTGACCTGTCGACCGCCGCAATCGAGCAGAGCTCCTGCACCGCCTCCACCTGGTCGTGCGGCCATTCCGTGTGGTCGCCGTCGACGGCGACCAGCCACGCGGTCAGCCGGTTGCCGAGCCCGGGCCCGACCGGGAAGAGGCTGTACGTCGAGTCGTCGTCGCGCACCACGGCCGGCAGTCGGTCGGCGACCAGGAAGGCCCGCACCAGCGCGTCGAGCGTGGCGGGCGCCAGCTCACCGGGCCCCTGGGCGATGTGTCGTCCCGTGGTGGTGAGGACCCGACAGTGGCGGCCCACCTCGGTCGAGACCCGGGCGGCGAGCTCGACCAGGGTGCGGCCGTCGGCGAGCGAGGAGAGCAGCTGGCGCTGGCGGGAGAGCCGGGCGCCGCTGACTGCCGAGCGGGTGGCGGCCACGTGTTCGGTGATGTCGGCGAAGGCGACCTCGATCGGCACCTCGATCAGGGTGCACGCGTGACGTCGGCAGGCTTCGACCAGGTCGTCGGGAACGGCACCCAGGAGGGCGTCACCGGCGAGCACCGTGGTCGCCCCGCGGGAGGTGACAGAGGCGACGAAGGTCTCGCTGTCGTCGGCCGTCTGGCGCCAGGCCAGCCCGGTCATCACGAGCTCGCCACCGGTCAGGTAGCGACCCGGCTCGAGCAGGTCCGTGGTGATCACGCGACCGACCGGTCGGCCCAGCGAACCGGGTGACTCGTGCAGCACGCGCAGCCCCAGGGCGGGGGCGGCGAGCAGCTCCGAGAGCAACATGTGCGGCTCCTTCCTGAGTGGAACGTACAGGTTGACGTGACTGTGGTCACGTCCTACAGTGATTCCGAACTACAGAATTAAACTTCCGCAATACGAAATACGAGTCACATTGAAATGGAGACCGGCATGGACCACTCCCTGCGTCACGAGGTGAACTGCTCGATCCTGTTCACCGAACTTCCCCTGCTCGAGCGACCCGCCGCGGTCAAGGCGGCCGGCTTCGACGCGGTCGAGTTCTGGTGGCCCTTCGCCGAGGCCGTCCCCGCCGACCCGGACGTCGACGCCTTCGTCACGGCCGTCCAGGACGCCGGCGTGCAGCTGGTCGGCCTCAACTTCTTCGCCGGCGACATGCCCGGCGGCGACCGTGGCCTGGTCTCCTGGCCGGCCCGCGCCGCAGAGTTCCGCGACAATGTCGACGTCACCGTCGGCATCGGTGAACGTCTCGGCTGCACGGCCTTCAACGCCCTCTACGGCAACCGGGTCGACGGTGTCTCGGCTGACGAGCAGGACGAGACCGGGCCTGCGAACCTCGCGTTCGCGGCCCGCGCCGCGGCACGGATCGGCGGCACCGTCCTGGTGGAACCGGTCAGCGGCACCCCGACGTACCCCCTCAAGACGGCCGCCGACGCGCTCGCCGTGATCGACCGCGTGCGCACGCGCCACGACGTCAGCAACGTCGGACTGCTCGCCGACCTCTACCACCTCGCGGTCAACGGTGACGACGTCGACCGGGTGATCGCCGACCACGTCGACCGGATCGCGCACGTGCAGATCGCCGACGCACCCGGCCGCAACGAGCCGGGCACCGGCGGCCTTCCGCTGATGCGCCAGCTGGCCGCCCTCGAGGCCGGTGGCTACGCCGGCTGGGTCGGCCTCGAGTACAAGCCGTCCTCCACCTCGGCCGACAGCTTCGGCTGGCTGCCCCGCGAGCGGCGTACGTCGGCCGCCGCCGCCCACTGAAACGAAGAGGAGCAACACATGACGAACATCGCCTTCATCGGACTCGGCATCATGGGCAGCCCCATGGCCGTCCACCTGGCCAACGCCGGCCACTCGGTCGCGGGCTACAACCGCACCCCGGACAAGGCCAAGCCGCTCGTCGACGCCGGCGGCCGCGCCGCGGAGTCGATCGCCGACGCCGTGCGCGACGCCGACATCGTCTGCGTGATGGTGCCGGACTCGCCCGACGTCACCGACGTGCTCGCCGGCGAAGGCAACGTCTTCGCCAGTGCCAGGGCCGGCGCGCTGATCATCGACTTCTCCAGCATCCGCCCCGACGTCACCGTCGAGCTCGCGAAGCAGGCGCAGGACAACGGGTTCCGGCTCGTCGACGCACCGGTGTCCGGTGGCGAGGCCGGCGCGGTCAACGCCGCGCTCTCGATCATGGTCGGCGGTGCCGCCGACGACTTCGAGGCAGCGAAGCCGGTGTTCGACGCGGTCGGCAAGACCATCGTCCACGTCGGCCCGAGTGGCTCCGGCCAGACGGTGAAGGCTGCCAACCAGCTCATCGTCGCCGCCAACATCCAGGCGCTGTCGGAGGCCGTGGTCTTCCTCGAGGCGTACGGCGTCGACACCAAGGCCGCCCTCGAGGTGCTCGGCGGCGGGCTGGCCGGCTCCAAGGTGCTGGACCAGAAGAAGGAGAACATGCTGTCCCGCTCCTTCGAGCCCGGCTTCCGGATCGCCCTGCACCACAAGGACATGGGCATCGTCACCAGCGCCGCCCGCGAGGCCGGTGTCGTCGTACCCCTCGGCTCGCTCGTCGCCCAGCTGATGGGCAGCGCCCTCGCCAACGGCGACGGCGCCCTGGACCACTCCGGCCTGCTGCGGGGCGTCGAGCGCCTCAGCGGCACCTCGACCACCACGAAGGAGAACTGACATGGCACGCATGCGCGCGGTCGACGCCGCCGTCCTGATCCTGGAGAAGGAGGGCGCCACCCAGCTGTTCGGCCTCCCCGGTGCCGCGATCAACCCGTTCTACAGCGCCCTGCGCGCACACGGCGGGCTCAAGCACGTGCTGGCCCGCCACGTCGAGGCCGCCTCGCACATGGCCGAGGGCTACACCCGGGCCGCGGCCGGAAACATCGGGGTCTGCATCGGTACGTCGGGCCCGGCCGGCACCGACATGATCACCGGCCTCTACTCGGCGTCCGCCGACTCGATCCCGATCCTCTGCATCACCGGCCAGGCGCCGGTGGCCAAGCTGCACAAGGAGGACTTCCAGGCCGTCGACATCGCCTCGATCGCCAAGCCTGTCTCGAAGTGGGCGGTCACGGTGATGGAGGCCGCGCAAGTCCCGGGCACCTTCCAGAGGGCCTTCCAGATCATGCGCGAAGGACGACCGGGCCCGGTGCTGGTCGACCTGCCGATCGACGTCCAGATGGCCGAGATCGACTTCGACATCGACACCTACGAGCCCCTTCCGGTCAGTCGCCCCGCGGCGACCCGGGCCCAGGCCGAGAAGGCACTGGCCATGCTCAACGCGGCGCAGCGCCCGCTGATCGTGGCCGGCGGCGGCATCATCAACGCGGACGCCGCCGACCTGCTGGTCGAGTTCGCCGAGACCACCGGTGTGCCGGTCGTGCCGACCCTGATGGGCTGGGGCACGATCCCCGACGACCACCCGCTGACCGCGGGCATGGTCGGCCTGCAGACCTCGCACCGCTACGGCAACGCGACCATGCTGGCCAGCGACTTCGTGATCGGTATCGGCAACCGGTGGGCCAACCGCCACACCGGCAGCGTCGAGACCTACACGTCGGGCCGCACGTTCGTGCACGTCGACATCGACCCGACCCAGATCGGTCGCGTCTTCGGCGCCGACTACGGCATCGTCTCCGACGCGAAGGCAGCCCTCGAGGTCTTCGTCGAGGTGGCCAAGGAGTGGGCAGCCGAAGGCAGGCTGGCCGACCGCACCACCTGGGCCGGCGAGTGTGCCGAGCGCAAGCGGACGCTGCAGCGCAGGACCGACTTCGACAGCGTGCCGGTCAAGCCGCAGCGGGTCTACCAGGAGATGAACAAGGCCTTCGGTCCCGAGACCCGCTACGTCTCGACCATCGGCCTCTCCCAGATCCAGGCCGCGCAGCTGCTGCACGTCTACCGGCCCCGCAACTGGATCAACGCCGGCCAGGCCGGCCCCCTGGGCTGGACCGTTCCCGCCGCCCTCGGCGTCGCAGCCGCCGACCCCGAGGCCACCGTGGTCGCGCTGTCGGGCGACTACGACTTCCAGTTCCTGATCGAGGAGCTCGCGGTCGGTGCGCAGTTCCACCTGCCCTACATCCACGTCGTGGTGAACAACTCCTACCTGGGCCTGATCCGCCAGGCGCAGCGCGGCTTCGAGATGGACTACCACGTGCAGCTGTCGTTCGAGAACGTCAACAGCCCCGAGCTCAACGGCTACGGCGTCGACCACGTCAAGGTCGCCGAAGGCCTGGGCTGCAAGGCGATCCGCGTCTTCGAGCCCGACGAGATCCTGCCGGCGCTCGAGCAGGCCAAGAAGCTGATGGTCGAGTTCGAGGTGCCGGTCGTCGTCGAGGTGATCATGGAGCGGATCACCAATGTGTCCATGGGGCTCGAGATCGACAACGTCGTCGAGTTCGAGGAGCTGGCCGAGCGCGGCGAGCACGCGCCCACCGCCATCACCCCGCTGGACTGAGTGGACTCTCGATGCCCAGGGTCCTGATCGCCTCCGACAAGTTCAAGGGGTCGCTCACCGCCGCCGAGGTTGCGGCGGCGGTGGGCTCCGGCGTACGCCGTGTCAGACCGGACGTCGACGTCGACTCGGTGCCCGTCGCCGACGGGGGAGACGGGACCTTGGCGGCCGCGCTCGCGGCCGGATTCTCGAGCGTCCGGGTGACCGCAGCCGGCCCGACCGGGCAGCCGGTCGACACGGCCTACGCGCGCCGCGACGACGTGGCCGTGGTCGAGCTGGCCGACGTGTCCGGCCTGGTCCGGCTGCCGTCGGACCCCGCACCCCTGACGGCCGGCACGTTGGGCACCGGTGAGGTGATCGCCGCCGCGCTCGCTGACGGCTGTCGACGCATTGTGGTCGGCATCGGCGGGAGCGCCAGCACCGACGGCGGCGCCGGGCTGCTGCAGGGCCTGGGCGCCCGGCTCCTGGACGGCGCCGGCCGGCCGATCGGGTCCGGGGGAGCGGCCCTCGCCGATCTCGAGTCGCTCGACCTCGAGGACGTGCGCGCGCGGACCGACGGAGTCGAGTTCGTGGTCGCCTGCGACGTGGACAACCCGCTCACCGGGCCCGTCGGCGCGGCCGCGACCTACGGCCCGCAGAAGGGAGCCGGTCCCGGCCAGGTGGTCGACCTCGACGACGCACTCAGCCACTGGGCCGACGTCGTGGCCACCACCACCGGCACCGACCTCCGGGAGGCCGCCGGAGCCGGGGCCGCCGGTGGTGTGGGCTTCGCCGCCCTGGCCCTGCTCGGCGCCGAGCTCCGGCCCGGCATCGACCTGGTGCTCGATCTCGTCGGCTTCCACGAACGTCTGGCCGGCGTCGACCTGGTGATCACCGGCGAGGGCGCCCTGGACGCCCAGACCCTGCACGGCAAGGCACCCGCGGGAGTGGCCGAGGCCGCCGGGGCGTTGGGCATCGCGGTCGTCGCCGTGTGTGGCGTCAACCGGCTCGACGCCGCGCGGTTGGACGCGGCCGGCATCAAGGCGGCGTACGCCCTCACCGATCTCGAACCCGACGTCAGCCGCTGCATGAGCGATGGCGTACCCCTGCTCGAACGACTGGGCCAGCAGATCGCTGAGACCCACCTGGTGGGAACCACCCCACTCGCCCTGACCTGAGGAGACCCCGTGCGTGCGAACCAGGCACCCCTTCCCTCCAGCTCCGCTGGCGGTGACGCATGAAGCTGCTCCGCGTCGGCGCGATCGGCCGCGAGCGCCCGGCGGCGCTCGACGACAGTGGCCTCCTGCGCGACCTGAGCTCGATCGTCGACGACATCGACGGCCGGTTGCTCACCGATCCGATCCGGATGGCGGCCGTGCGCCAGGCGCTGCACGCCCGCGCGCTGCCGGTGCTGCCACCCGGCCCGAGACTGGGCGCGCCCGTGGCTCGTCCGGGCAAGGTGGTCGGGATCGGGCTGAACTACAAGGACCACGCCCTCGAGACAGGCGTGTCGATCCCTGACGAGCCGGTGGTGTTCCTCAAGCCCGGGAGCTCGGTGTGCGGGCCGGCCGACACGATCGTCCTGCCACCTGACAGCACCACCACCGACCATGAGGTCGAGCTCGGGGTGGTGGTCGGCGCCCGGCTGTCGCACTGTCACGACCCGTCCGCGGCGCTGGCCGCGGTCGGCGGCTACCTGACTGCCGACGACCTCTCCGAACGCTCGCGCATCGCGGCGGGGCCGACCTGGGCCAAGGGCAAGTGCGCAGACACCTTCACCCCGATCGGGCCGTGGCTGGTCACGCCCGACGAGGTGGGCGACCCGCAGGCGCTGACGCTGACCCTGGCCGTCAACGGTGAGGTGCGCCAGTCGGGCACGACCTCCCTGATGGCGTACGGCGTCGGCGAGCTGCTGGCCTACGTCTCGACCCTGATGACCCTCGAGCCGGGCGACCTGGTGCTGACCGGAACACCCGGGGGAGTCGCCGCGGGCCGCCCGGAGCCCAAGCCCTATCTCCGCGACGGCGACGTGGTCGAGGCCGAGGTGGTCGGCCTCGGTCGACAGTGCACTCCGGTTGCGGGGCACGCACCCCCGGCGGAAACTACAGTGAGGTCCTGATGACACGAACATCCGAAGCGCAGGCCCACGGTCACTACGACCTGGTGATCCGAGCCAACCGTGTGGTGAGCACGGCTGGCGAGGTGGAACGCCAGATCGGCGTCAAGGACGGCAGGGTCGTCGCGATCGAGCCGCTCGACGCTGACCTGATCGGTGCCGAGCACGTCGAGCTGGCCGACGACGAGGTGCTGATGCCCGGCCTGGTCGACTCGCACGTGCATGTGAACGACCCGGGCCGCACCGAGTGGGAGGGCTTCACGTCCGCCACCCGGGCCGCCGCCGCCGGTGGCGTCACCACGATCGTCGACATGCCGCTAAACAGCATCCCCCCGACCTGCGACGTCCCGGCCCTCGAGCTCAAGCGCAAGACAGCCGAGAGCCAGGCCTTCGTCGACGTCGGCTTCTGGGGTGGCGCCGTCCCCGGCAACGTGCCCGACCTGAGGCCGCTCCACGACGCCGGCGTGTTCGGCTTCAAGTGCTTCCTGCTGCACTCGGGCGTCGATGAGTTCCCGCACCTCGATCCCGACCAGCTCGAGGAGGCGATGCGCGAGCTGCGCTCCTTCGACGGGCTGATGATCGTGCACGCCGAGGACACCCACGCGATCGAGCGGGCGCCGGCCGCTCACGGCGAGACGTACGACGACTTCCTGCACAGCCGGCCGCGTGGCGCGGAGAACCTCGCCGTCGCGCAGGTGATCGAGCTGGCCCGCTGGACCGGCTGTCGGGTGCACATCCTGCACGTGTCGAGCTCCGACGTGCTGCCGATGCTGGCCAGTGCGCGACGCGAAGGCGTGCCGATCACCGCCGAGACCTGCCCGCACTACCTGACCTTCTCGTCCGAGGAGGTCCCCGACGGCGCCACGCAGTTCAAGTGCTGCCCGCCGATCCGTGAGGCGGCCAACCGCGAGCTGCTCTGGGAGGGTCTGCGCGACGGCGTGATCGACATGGTCGTGACCGACCACTCGCCGTCGACGGTCGACCTCAAGTGCCTCGACACCGGTGACTTCGGAGTCGCCTGGGGCGGCATCTCCTCGCTCCAGCTCGGCCTGTCGGCGGTCTGGACCGAGGCCCGTCGTCGAGGCTTCACGCTGGTCGACGTGGCCCGCTGGATGTGCCAGGCGCCGGCCCGGCAGACGGGCCTGCGGGGCAAGGGCCGGATCGAGATCGGCTATGACGCCGACTTCGCGGTCTTCGCCCCGGAGGACGACTTCGTCGTCGACGTGGACAAGCTGCACCACAAGAACGCCATCACGCCGTACGCCGGCCGCCCGCTGGCCGGCGTCGTCCGCAGCACCTGGCTGCGCGGTCGGCGCATCGACATCACCGAGCAGGCCCAGCCCCAGGGCCGCCTGCTGACCCGAGGAGGAGCATGACCACCCCAGCATCGCCGCGCTACTACGCCCCGAAGGGCGGGCTGCCCGCGCAGACCGAGCTCACCACCGACCGGGCGACGTTCACCGAGGCGTACGCCGTCCTTCCGCGCGGCACGATGCGCGACATCGTCACCAGTGCCCTGCCGTTCTGGGAGAGCACCCGGCTCTGGGTGATCGCCCGGCCGCTCTCCGGGTTCTCCGAGACGTTCTCGCAGTACATCGTCGAGGTCTCGCCCGGCGGCGGAAGTGACAAGCCGGAGCTCGACGAGGGCGCTGAGGGCGTGGTCTTCGTGGTCGAGGGTGACCTCGTCCTCGACCTCGAGGGGGAGAAGCACGACCTCGGGCCGGGCGGCTACGCCTTCCTGCCGCCGGGCTCCGTCTGGACCCTGCACAACACCAGCGACGCCACCGCAACCTTCCACTGGATCCGCAAGGCCTACCAGTTCGTCGACGGCATCGAGGCGCCCGCAGCGTTCGTGACCAACGAGGTCGACGTCGAGGCGGGCGAGATGCCCGGCACCAACGGGGCCTGGACCACCCAGCGCTTCGCCGACCCGACCGACATCCGCCACGACATGCACGTCAACATCGTCAACTTCGAGCCCGGCGGCTCGATCCCGTTCCCGGAGACCCATGTCATGGAGCACGGGCTCTACGTGCTCGAGGGCAAGGCGATGTACCTGCTGAACAACGACTGGGTCGAGGTGCAGGAGGGCGACTTCATGTGGCTGCGCGCCTTCTGCCCGCAGGCCTGCTACGCCGGTGGGCCGGGTCGGTTCCGCTACCTGCTCTACAAGGACGTCAACCGGCACGCCAAGCTGAGTCGTCAGTTCGCCTGACGGCGCTGGTCTGCTGATGAGCTGTCGCTGATGCCTGTCGCCGTCGTCACCGGAGCCGGATCCGGCCTGGGCCGTGTCATCGCACACGGCCTGGCCGGGGCCGGCTTCTCGGTCGCCCTGCTGGGTCGCCGAGCCGACGCGCTCGAGGCGACGGCCGCCTCGATCGCCGAGGCCCTCGTGCTGCCGACCGACGTCACCGTCCTGTCGAGCGTCGAGGCCGCGTTCGCCGCGGTGGTCGACGCGTGGGGCCGGGTCGACGTACTCGTCAACAACGCCGGCACGTTCGGCCCCCAGGGTGAGGTCGACGAGATCGCCGTGGACGACTGGCTGGACACCGTCTCGGTCAACCTGACCGGGGCTTTCCTCTGTGCCCGCGCGGCCTTCGGGCAGATGAAGCGCCAGGACCCGCGGGGCGGCCGGATCATCAACAACGGGTCGATCTCCGCGCACACGCCGCGGCCCGGCAGTGCGGCGTACACCTCCACCAAGCACGGCATGACCGGCCTGACCAAGGCGCTGGCCCTGGACGGGCGCGCCCACGACATCGCGGTCGGTCAGATCGACATCGGCAATGCGGCGACCGAGATGACCTCGGGCTTCGGGCAGACCGAGCCGACGTTCGACCCGGCCCACGTGGCTGACGCCGTGGTCGCGATGGCCCGCCTCCCGCTCGGTGTCAGCGTGCCGGCCATGACGATCCTCGCGACCGGCATGCCGTACGTCGGACGCGGCTGAGGGTCGACGGCGTCTTCTCGCGCGCTCAGACGTTCACCTGCATGTGGACAGGCGCTTCCGCCGGGGCGGTCAGGCCACCGAGAAGGCCCACCAGTGCCGCGACGGCGATGAGCGGCCCGAGCCGCGGACGAAAGACAACATGCTTCGCGCGTTGCCTGGCGACGAAGTCGGTGCTGGTGAACCACCACAATGAGCCGAGCTGCGCCAACGAGGCAGCAAAGTTCAGCACCTCCGAGAAGTCGGTGGAGCCCGTGCTGGCAGCGGCGCCGTCGACCAGGACGAAGACCACGAAGAGAGCCCATGCAAGGAGAGACCGCACGAGCTTCCCAACCAGCACGCCGGACGCGCCCCAGCCCACCAGTAGCGCACCGAGCAGCATGGAGGGTGCTGCGCCCGTCTCGTCCTGTCGGAACCCCACCTCGGTGATGTGAATGACCTGGGCCGCCAGGCATGACCAGGCCAGAGCCCAGGCTGCGACCGGCAGCCCCTCCTCCCGGCCGGCCCCGCGCCGCGGTGCAGCTGAGGTCGGACCGGTCTTCGCCTGCGCGGCGGGCCGGCGTCCGCGCCTGGTGCACAACCCCGCCACAGTGACAGCCAGCAGCCCGAACCCGAACAGGCAGAACAACCAGGGAGTGCGCGGAGTCAACGTGGCCACCTCAGGCTCGGTCGACTGATAGTGCACCTCGACCGGGTCGTCATGGCGGTATCCGCACCAGCGCTGGTCCCGCGAAGAGCTGACCTGACGCCGCTCGTCATCGACCGTGTACGCCGCGGTCAGGTAGCACTCGCTGCCATCCAGCCGCATGCCGTGCGCCACCACGGTGCCGCTGGTGGTGGCGTCCGTTCCGGGAGTGCGCACCATTGCGATGGTGCCCGTCACGAGGAGAACCAGTCCGATGGCGAGCCAGCGCGCAGGCGCGGAACGGAGGAGCGGCCCGAGCGACATGCGCGAATCCTGTCAGGAAGGGGCATCCGGTCGGATGTCGCCCTCATCTGGCAATGCGGGTGACCCCTCCACGTCGCGCGCCGACGAGACGCGCCGTCGTTCCGTGAGTCGCTGGTCAGGCCCTTCGGCGGTACGCCGGCGGCACCGCGTTGAACGCGTCGCCGACACGATGCACGTGCAGCGCGTTGGTCGAGCCGGGCGTGCCGGGCGGCGTGCCCGCGATCAGCACCACGAGCTCACCAGCGGCCACCCTGCCGGAGGCCAGCAGTGCCTCGTCGATCTGCAGCACCATCGCGTCGGTGTTCTCGACCTCGCCGCTGACGAACGTCTCGACGCCCCAGGACAGGCTCAGGTGCGAGCGGACCAGGGGCACCGGCGTGAAGGCCAGCACCGGGATCCGGCTGCGGTAGCGCGAGAGGCGCCGGGCCGAGTCGCCGGTCGTGGTGAACGCGACCAGGTAGCGGGCGCCCAGTCGGTCGGCGACCTCGGCGGCAGCCTTGGCGATCACGCCGCCCTTGGTGCGTGGCTGCCAGTCGATCGCCGCCATCCGGGCCAGACCGTGGTCCTCGGTGGACTCGACGATCCGGGCCATCGTGGCGACCGCGGCGACGGCGTGGTCGCCCACGCTGGTCTCGCCGGAGAGCATCACCGCGTCGGCGCCGTCGAGCACGGCGTTGGCCACGTCGCTGGCCTCGGCCCTGGTGGGTTGCGGCGCCGAGATCATCGACTCGAGCATCTGGGTGGCCACGATGACCGGCTTCGCGTTGCGCCGGGCCTTCTCGATCACCTGCTTCTGCAGGAACGGCACGTCCTCCAGCGGGCACTCCACGCCGAGGTCGCCGCGGGCGACCATGAACGCGTCGAACGCCTTGATCACCTCGTCGAGGTTGTCGATGGCCTGGGGCTTCTCGATCTTCGCGATGACGGGGCGGAGGATGCCCTCCTCGCGCATGATCGCGCGGACGTCCTCGGCGTCCCGGGCCGAGCGCACGAACGACAGGGCGACGAAGTCGACGCCCAGGTGCAGGGCGAAGCGCAGGTCGTCCTTGTCCTTCGCGGACAGGGCGGGCACGGAGACCGCGACGCCCGGCAGGTTGATGCCCTTGTGGTTGCTGATCGGACCGGCGACGACGACCACGGTGTGCACCTCGGTGTCCTCGACCGCGGTGACCTCGAGGGTGACGCGTCCGTCGTCGATCAGAATGCGCTCGCCGGGGGAGACGTCGGAGGCCAGACCGGCGTACGTGGTGGAGCACCGGCGCGTGTCTCCGGGGACGTCGCGTGTGGTGATCGTGAAGGGGGCGCCCTTCTCGATGCGGACCGGGCCGTCCGGCACCAGGCCGAGGCGAATCTTGGGACCCTGCAGGTCGGCCAGGATGCCGACGCCGCGGCCCGCTGCCTCGGCGGCCTCGCGCACCATCAGGTAGGACTTCTCGTGGTCGGCCTGGGTGCCGTGGCTCATGTTGAGGCGCGCGACGTCCATGCCGGCGCCCACGAGTGCGCCGATCTGGTCAGGGGTCGAGGTGGCCGGGCCGAGGGTGGCGACGATCTTTGCTCTGCGCATGAGACCGACGGTAGGCGGGTGAGGCCACTGGTGGGCGACAATGCGGCAATGATTCCACAATCTGGAATAGAAATTCCGAAATAGCGACTCGGTGTCAATCTCTGACCCATGCGGGTGATGCCGCGGGCGACCCGCGCGGCCTAGCGTTCTGGCATGGGATTCGAGGTCGCCGCCGACGCCTACGACCGGTTCATGGGCCGCTACTCGCGGCCGCTCGCCGAGGAGTTCGTCCGGGCAGCGGGGGTGGCCGACGGCCAGCGCGCACTCGACGTCGGGTGCGGGCCCGGCGCTCTCACCACGGTGCTGGTGCGGGAGCTGGGCGTCGAGGCGGTCTGTGCCGTCGACCCGTCAGAGTCGTTCGTGACCGCCTTCGCTGAGCGCTTCCCAGCGGTCGACGTACGTCGTGGGGCGGCCGAGGCGCTGCCGTACGGAGACAACACGTTCGACGTCGCGATGGCGCAACTGGTGGTGCCGTTCATGGCCGACCCGGTGGCCGGACTGCGCGAGATGGCCCGGGTGACCAGACCCGGGGGAGTCGTGGCGGCCTGCGCGTGGGACCACGCCGGCGAGCGAACCCCGCTCACGGCGTACTGGCGGGCGGTCGAGCGGGTCGCGCCGGGCGGTGCCGGTGAGGCGAACATCCCCGGGTGCCGGCGCGGTCACCTCGCCGAGCTCTTCGCCCAGGCCGGCTTCGAGGACCCGGTGGAGTCGGAGCTCACGATCCGCGTCCCCCTGCCCACGTTCGAGGACTGGTGGGAGCCGATGACCAACGGCACCGGACCGGTCGGCGACCACTACGCGCGACTCGACGAGGAGCAGCGAGCGGCCCTGCGAGCCGCCGCCGCCGAGCTGGTGCCGGCCTCCAACCTCGAGATCACGGGTACGACGTGGTGCGTGCTCGGCCGAGTCTGATCAGGTGACCCGGCTCAGCACCAACGACGTACGCCGTTGCGGGCCAGTGCCAGGTCGCGGCGGAGCACCGAGAGCCGGCGGCCCTGGCTGTGACAGGCGCGCCTGAAGTCGCGGTCGCGGTATTCGACGACGAGGACCCGGCGTCCGTAGTGGGCTGCGTAGGCGCCGCACTCGTGCCAGCGCGCGCACTCCTCGGCGACCGCGAAGTCGAAACCGACGCGCCGTCCGTCGAGGGCCGGCCAGTTCTTCTGCGCGACCGAGAGCCCGGACCGGTGGGCCCGACGGGTCAGCAGTGCGGCGTACGCCTGGGTCTGGCGCGGTGTGACGAGCCGTCGGCTGCGCGAGAACGAGTCGAGGTTGTCGAGCTCGACGGCGTCGAAGCCGGCCCGGGCACAGCCCGCCATCCACGCACCCACGATGCGGGCGAGAGTGCGTCTCCTGGCCGGCGTGCGGAGGTCGAGCAGCTTCTCTCCCCAGGCCGAGTCGAGGACCGGCCGGCCGTTGCGCTTGAGGATCAGGTGCTGGCGGGTGCGCCAGAAACGCCCTTCGTCGGGTTGGGTCTGGAACGCGTTGATGTAGCAGATGTTGTAGCGGCCCCGGACCGGCGTCGCGCGACGATCACGCAGCACGACGCCGACCGACGCGGGCACCGGCCGAGCACCACCGAGCTGGTAGTCCCAGTGGGTCCCGACCGGCAACGGCACGCGGTCGGCAGCGTGTGCGGTGGGGACGAGCGCGCCCAGCGTCAGCCCGGCGACGGCCAGCAGGACCGCGGACCAGCGCATCAGCCCTGTTGGCGTGCCATCCAGGCCTCGACGTCGGACGACGTGCGGGGCAGCGACTCCGACAGGTTTGTGAACCCGTCGGCGGTGACCACGATGTCGTCCTCGATGCGGATGCCGATGCCACGCAGCTCTTCAGGAACGAGCAGGTCGTCCTCCTGGAAGTAGAGGCCCGGCTCCACCGTGAGCACCATGCCCTCGACCAGGTCGCCCTTCGGGTAGACCTCGGGGGCCGCGGAGCCGCAGTCGTGCACGTCGAGGCCCAGCATGTGGCTGGTGCCGTGGAGGGTCCAGCGGGAGTAGACCTTCGACTCCGGGTCGAGCGCCTCCTCGACGGAGACCGGCAGCAGGCCCATGTCGCCGAGCCCGGTGGCCAGCACCTCCATCGCCGCGTGGTGCGCGGCCAGGAACGGTACGCCGGGGCGCACGGCCTGGATGCCGGCCTCCTGCGCGTTGTAGACGAGGTCATAGAGGTCGCGCTGCAACGGCGTGAAGGTGCCGTCGACCGGGATCGTGCGGGTGACGTCGGCGGTGTAGAGGTTGGTGCCCTCGACGCCCATGTCGAGCAGCAGCAGCTCGCCGGGTGTGACCGGGCCGGAGTTCTCGATCCAGTGCAGGGTGGTGGCGTGGCTGCCGCCGCCGACGATCGAGTCGTAGCCGATGTCGTTGCCCATCGCACGGGCCCGGCGGAAGAACGTGCCCTCGATCCAGCGCTCGCCGTACTTGAGGACGTTCTCCCAGTCGCGCACCGAGTCCTCGAAGCCGAGGGTGGTGATGTCGCAGGCCTCGGCCAGCTCGCCGAGCTCCCAGTCGTCCTTGACCAGGCGCATCTCCGAGAGCACCCGGGCGAAGTCACGGTCGCGCTCCTCGTCGCCGGACACGGTGCCGTCGACCTTGGCGTCGACGCCGCGCAGCACGCGGGTCTTGCCGCTGCCGGACAGGGCGGAGGGGAGGTCGTCGATGTGCTTGCAGGTGATGCCGAGAGACGCGGACATCTCACCGAGCGAGGGACGCCGACCTGCCCACAGCGCGCCGTACTGACGGTCGCGGAAGAACTCGTCGGTGTCGCGGCCCGAGCGGGGCCGCGCGTAGAGGACTGCTTCCCCACCGTCGACCACGAGCACCGCGTCGGTGGTCTGGTTGCCGGAGAAGTAGGTGTGCGCCGTGTCGGGGCGGAACCGGTAGTCGGTGTCGTTGGCACGCACCTTGTAGTTGCCCGCAGGGATCACCAGCCGCTCACCGGGGAAGGCATCGGCCAGGCGCTGGCGGCGCACGGCGGCCGGGGCGGTCACCGGATGCGGGGGGACGTCGGCCTCGCGGTCTGCCCACCCCTGGCGCATGAAGGCGGACCACGCTTCAGGCACGGCCTGGTCGTGGGACTCGGTCTTCGGCTGGGGTGTTGCCGAGAGGTCAGAGGGCTCGGAGGGTGTGTTCTCGATCTCGCTCACGACTCCACCATACGACTTGCCAGGCAGCCGAGCAGATACGCTTCCCCCCATGCCTGCTCGCCGCCACGAAAGCCTTGTCTTCACCATCGTGGTCTCCGCAGTCGCAGCGCTGGCAGCCGTCCCGATGGCCGTTCTGCTGGCCCTGTCGGGTGAGGGCACATCGGTCGTGCTGGCCGCGTTGTTCGCGCTGGTCCCGGTCGGGCCGCTGATCGGCTGCTACCTGTGGCTGGACCGCTACGAGCCGGAGCCGAAGACGCTCCTCGCCCTCGGTCTCGCATGGGGTGCCTTCGTCTCCACGTTGCTGGCGCTGATCGTGCAGGGCGTCGGCGGGTTCTTCGCCGGGTGGTCCGACGAGGCGTCCCTCGCCGTGGTTGCGCCCGTCTCCGAAGAGGCGACCAAGGGCCTCTTCCTCCTGCTGCTCCTGCTGTGGCGACGACAGGAGTTCGACGGAGTGCTCGACGGACTGGTGTACGCCGGCATGGTGGGCATCGGCTTCGCGTTCACCGAGAACATCCTGTATCTGAGCGCCGCCTACAACGGCACCGATGCCGGCGGGCCCGGAGGCTTGACCAGCCTCAGCGTCTCGTTCGTCGTCCGCTGCCTGGCCAGCCCCTTCGCGCACCCGCTCTTCACGGCGTTCACCGGGATCGGTCTCGGCCTGGCTGTGACCAGCCGGTCGACGCTCGTCCGGTTCGGCGCCCCTGTGCTCGGCTACGCGGTCGCCGTGGGGCTGCACGCCGCCTGGAACGGGTCCACCCTGCTGGCAGACGGTGCGGGGTTCATCGGCGTCTACTTCCTGGTGATGTTCCCCGTGCTCGTCCTGGTCGTCGCTCTGGCCGTGTGGACGCGCTCGCGCGAGCGTGGGCTGCTGGCCCGTGCCCTGCACGACGCCGCCGGCCGCGGCCTGATCCCGACGGGCGACATTCCGCACGTGGTCGACCTGCGAGCGCGGCGGCAGGCCCGGGCCTTCGCCAGGGCGCACGGCGGCCAGTCCGGCGCCCGAGCCATGCGCGACTATCAGCAGGCGGCCGTGGAACTGGGGTACCTTCACCATCGCGTGCTCCGGGGCACGGCTCCCCGAAACTTTGCCGAGCGTGGCCAGGCGTTCGTGGAGCGCATGCACGCGGTGCGGCCGATGATCGCCTTTCCCACGCCCTTTCCAGCAGGAGGCCGCCACCTATGAGTTACTCCACGACGATGCTCACCGCGCTGGTGCGGCTGCGGGGAGCACTGCAGGAGTCGCCCCTGCCACTCGACGTGCCCGGCGTCGACGACCAGCGCGCCGCACGCACCGAGATGGTCGACCAGCTCGAGGACTACGTCATCCCGCGGTTGATGACCATCGACGCTCCCTTGCTCACCGTGGTCGGTGGCTCGACCGGCGCCGGCAAGTCGACACTGGTCAACTCGCTGGTCGGCAGACGGGTGACCGAGCCCGGCGTACTGCGCCCCACCACTCGATCGCCGGTCCTGGTGCACAACCCCGAGGACGCCAGCTGGTTCGGTCAGGACCGCATCCTGCCTGACCTCGAGCGCACCCAGCGGGCCACCGGTGACCCGTCGGCGTTGCAGCTCGTGGCGGCCGACTCGGTGCCGGCCGGCCTGGCCGTGCTCGACGCCCCCGACGTCGACTCGGTCGAGGAGCGCAACCGCACCCTGGCCGCGCAGCTGCTGGCCGCGGCCGACCTGTGGCTCTTCGTCACCTCGGCCGCCCGGTACGCCGACCAGGTTCCGTGGGAGTTCCTCAAGCAGGCCGCGGATCGGAGCGCCGCAGTGGCGATCGTCCTGGACCGCACCCCTCCCGAGGCGATCGACACGGTCTCGGCCCACCTGGCCCGCATGCTGGCCAGCCGCGGCCTGAAGGACTCGCCGTTGTTCGTGGTCACCGAAGGAACGGTCGACGAACACGGCCTGCTTCCGCCCAGCGCGGTCAAGGACATCCGCGGCTGGCTCGACTCCCTGGCAGCCGACGCCGATGCCCGAGCGGCGGTCGTCAAGCAGACCCTCGAAGGCGCCATCCGCTCCGTCTCGTCGCGTGCCTACGGAGTCGCCGACGCCCTCGACGCCCAGGTCGCGGCGACGACATCGCTGCGGGAGGACGTCGAGAAGGCGTACGCCGAGGCCGGGGACGCGATCACACTGGCCAGCGCCGACGGCACGCTGCTTCGTGGCGAGGTGCTGGCCCGCTGGCAGGAGTTCGTCGGCACCGGCGAGCTGCTGAGGTCGCTCGAGTCGAAGGTCGGTCGGGTCCGGGACCGGCTGGTCAACGCGGTCAAGGGCAAGCCGCAGCAGGCCGAACGGGTCACCGTCGCGGTCGAGTCCGGGCTGGAGACATTGCTGCTCGAGCATGCCGAGGCAGCCGCAGAGCGGGCGGCCGCGTCCTGGCGTTCGACCGCCCAGGGCAAGGCACTGCTGGCCAGCGGGTCCAGCGACCTGGGCCGGGCCTCGCGTGACTTCCGGCGTCATGCCGAGCTCGCTGTTCGCGAGTGGCAGCAGGACGTGCTCGACATGGTGCGCACCGAGGGTGCCGACAAGCGAGGCACCGCACGGTTCCTGGCCTACGGCGTGAACGGCCTGTCCGTGGCGTTGATGGTGATCGTGTTCGCGCACACCGCCGGCGTCACCGGCGCCGAGGCGGGGATCGCCGGTGGCAGTGCGGTGATCGGGCAGAAGCTGCTCGAGGCCGTGTTCGGCGACCAGGCAGTGCGTGCGTTGGCCGAGCGGGCGCGTCGTGACCTGGCCAGCCGCGTCGACACGCTGCTCGCCGATGAGCGGGTTCGCTTCACCGGGCTCGTCGACGCTCTCGGCGTCGATCCCGCAGGCCCGGACCGGCTCCGTGCCGCGGCTCGCCGGGTCACCGACGAGCGCTTCGCCGGTCGGGGTCGCCTCGGTGGTGGCGACCATTCCGCATGACGGTGCCGTGGAACTCCACGCGATGCCCGCTCGTCGCCGACGGTTGCATAGAGTTTGGCCTCCACCCCCTGTGAACCTCCGAGGGAGAAGATGACGTCGTTGCTCGAGAGCGCCAGGAAACTGGTCTCCAGAGGATCCGACCTGGACGCTCGCGTTGCCGGTCTCGATGCTGCCGTGCTGCAGGCACGCGGCCGGCTCGACGACGAAATCGTCGACCACGGCCGAGAGGTCGTCGACCGTGCGACCAGTCGACTCCGGCTCTCGGCGGAGCACACCGTGATCGCACTCGCCGGCGCCACCGGTTCGGGAAAGTCCTCGACGTTCAACGCGTTGACCGATCTCGAGCTCTCCGCCGTCGGCGTACGCCGTCCCACCACGTCGTGGGCGACCGCCTGCGTGTGGGGTCGTGAGGGCGCGCCCGAGCTGCTCGACTGGCTGGGCATTCCCGCGCGCCACCAGGTCACCCGTGACTCGATGCTCGACACCGGCCGCGAGGACAAGCGCATGCACGGCACCGTGCTGCTCGACCTCCCCGACCACGACTCCACCGAGGTCTCCCACCACCTCGAGGTCGACCGTCTGGTGAAGTTGGCCGACGTGCTCGTGTGGGTCCTCGACCCACAGAAGTACGCCGACGCGGCCGTCCACGACCGCTACCTCAAGCCTCTCGCGGGGCATGCCGGCATCATGCTCGTCGTGCTCAACCACATCGACACCGTGCCTCCCGACCGTCGTGACGCGATGGTGGACGACGTACGTCGTCTGCTGGCCGCCGACGGTCTCGGCGAGGTCCCGGTGCTGCCGATCAGTGCCCGCGAGGAGCTCGGGCTCGACGAGCTCAAGGACGAGCTGGCTCGTCGGGTGGCCGGCAAGCGTGCCGCGAAGGCTCGGCTCGAGGCCGATGTGAAGGCCGTCGCCGACGAGCTCTCCACGGCCTCCGGTGCAGCCCGCGTGGCGTCACCGACCAAGCAGCGCATCACCGAGCTGGAGGATGCCTTCGCCGATGCGGCCGGCGTGCCGATCGTGGTCGACGCGGTCGAGACCTCCACCCGGATCCGGGCCGGCCGGGCCACGGGGTGGCCGGTCACGTCCTGGCTCTCGAAGCTCAAGCCCGATCCGCTCAAGCGACTGCACCTGGATCTCGGCAAGGAGGGGCGGGCCCTGACCAAGGCCTCCCGCACCTCGATCCCGCAGGCCACCAAGGTGCAGCGGGCCCGGGTCGATGCGGCCGTGCGTGGCGTCGCCGACGAGGTCAGCAGCGGACTGACCGCGCCGTGGCAGGCGTCGATCCGTCGCGCCTCGGTGTCCAACAGTGCGCAGATCGGTGACGAGCTCGACACCGCTCTGGCCAGCACCGATCTCGGTGTGGCGAAGCTGCCGTGGTGGGCGAGCACGGTGCGGGTGCTCCAGTGGCTGCTGATCCTGACCGCCCTGGCCGGTGGCGTCTGGCTGGGTGTCCTGGCGGTGATGGCCTACCTGCACATGCCCGAGCCGCCGACGCCCGACCTCGGCGGTTTCCCGGTGCCGACGCTGATGTTGCTCGGGGGAGTGCTGCTCGGTGTGATCCTGGCCCTGATCTGCAAGGTGCTGGTCTCGCTGACCGCGCGGTCGCGAGCCCGTGCCGCCGACCGCAACCTGCGATCGGGGATCCGTGGCATCAGCCAGAGCCTGGTGATCCAGCCGATCGAGGCCGAGCTCGACGCCTACGACCGCGTCCGCGAGGGCCTGGCCACCGCCCTGCGCTGACCCGTCGCCAGTTCGGGCCGACCCGTCGTGAG
>NZ_BCRJ01000044.1 GCF_001552535.1 Nocardioides jensenii JCM 1364 = NBRC 14755
AGTTCGTGACGTGGGGCCGGTATCGGTGCACATGTCGGTTCATGTGCGGGTTCTCCACAGTGCGTGCCGTTCGTGAGCTCGTACGTCGGTCGTCCTCCGCAGGCTTGTGCCATCGACAACCGATCGAGAGACAAGGACACCGTGCGATGAACGAGACCATGATCACCTTCCAGGGCTGGGTCGGCAGTGAGGTCAACTGCCGTGACGCGGGCGGCAGCCCGTTGGCCACATTCCGCGTGGCATCGACCCCGCGTCGGTTCAACCGTTCCCAGCAGAACTGGGTTGACGGCGAGACGAACTGGTACACCGTCAATGCGTGGCGCACCCTCGCCCTCAACTGTGCCGAGTCCCTGGAGAGCGGCCAGGCCGTGGTCGTGTTCGGCCGGCTGAACGCACAGGTCTGGCGTGATGACAACGGGGTCGACCGCCTCCACAACGTGGTGGAGGCGATCGCGGTCGGTCATGACTTCACCCGCGGTACCGCCCAGTTCCACAAGAGCGAGCCCGGCTCTCGCGACGGCATCGATCCGCAGGTGCTCGCCGAGGCGAACGCAGCGATGGGCGTCGGTGGTCCCCAGGTGACGAGCAACGGTCAGACGCTCGACGACCTGGTGGTCAAGGAGGACGCCGAGGCGCCGGCCGCCTGATCGGCAGCCGGCGCGCCGGCACGTGACCGGTGACCGCGGTCAGGGCTGGTACGACGTCCAGACCGGGTTCTCGGCAATCGCCCGCAGCTGTGCCAGCGAGAGGGCCACGTCGGGAGACGTCGCCGTCGCACCGTCCGGCCACTTGTCGGACAGGGTGTTGGCCACGTCGATCATCACCGTGCCGTCGTCCGGAGTGACCAGGGTGACCGACAGGTCACGCACCCCGTTGACCGTGGTGTCGAGGATGCGCCCGATCACCTGGCCGGCGTCGTCACGGATCACCGTGCAGTCCTTCGGGTTCGTGACCCCGGTCGGGTCGCAGTTGTAGCGGGCATCGCCTTCCGGCCCGGCCGCTTCGACCGGGTCGCCCTCCGAGGATTCGGCGTCGGGCTGCGACTCGCCGATCCACGACGGGCCGTTCGACTCCTCCCCACCGTCGACGGTGGAGGCGCCCGCAGGCTCGCCGCCTGAGAAGGCCAGGTTGACCTTGCCGGGGCCGTCCTCGGTGGTGAGTGTGGCGACCAGATAGCCCTCCATCTCGGCCTTCGCCTCGCCCGGTGCCCGGTCGGTGTTGATCAGCTCGGGATCGCTGAGCGTCACACCCCCGGGAAGAAGTGAGGTGAGTGTCTCGGCCATCTCGCTGGCGGGCATGCTCCACCAGCCGTCCTCGTCACCGCCCCGCGACTCCGTGGCACTCGGGTCGGTGGACGGATCAGCGGCAACGGCCGCGTCGGACGGTCGTTCGTCGACGCCGTCGCCCTGGCCGATCGCCATCGGCACCCCGATGGCGACGGTGGCGGCGACCGCGGCCACAGCCACGCCCGAAGCAAGCCTGCGGCGGGCGCGCAGGCGGCGTCCCCTCGAGCGGGCTCCGGCCTCCACCCCGGTGGGTGCAAGCACATCGTCCATCGAGGAGTGCAGCACCTCGCGCAACGCGTGTCCGTCAGTGTGTGGGTCCATCATCGGCCTCCGTTCGGCGCTTCGGACAGGGATGGCTCGGTGAGCAAGGTGCGCAGGGAGCGGAGGGCGCGCAGGCTGCGGTTCTTCACTGCCGCCTCGCTGATCCCCAGCTGGTCCGCCGACTCACGCACGCTCAGGTCCTCCCAGTAGCGCAGCACCACCACGGCCCGGTCGAGACGACCCAGCGTCCCCAGCGCCTGCATCAACGCCAGCCGCCGGGCCGGGTCCTCGTCGGTGACCCTCCGTTCGGGCAGGTCGGCCATCGCCAGCTCGTGGCTGCTGCGCCGACGCCGTTCGGAGAGGAACGACTTGGTGATGATGCCGTGCACGTAGGCCACCGGGTCCTCGGCGCGAACCACGCGTGGCCAGGCGACGTACGCCTTGGCCAGTGCGGTCTGCAGCAGGTCCTCGGCGCTGTGCGGGGAAGTGGTGAGCAGGTAGGCGTGGCGGAAGAGCCGGTCAGATCTCGCCGCGACGAACTCGGTGTAGTCGCGGTCGAGCCCCCGTCGATTGCGCACGTCCGAGCCTCCTGTCCGTGCGGTCCCCCGTTGGGACCATCACTCATGAAGACGCCCTGGGCGACTCGATGGTCTCAAACGGGTTGTCGGGCCCGGCACCGGTTGGTGGGCGGGCCCCTCGGCACCGTAGGCTCGCGCCCATGGCTGAGTATGTCTTCACACTGCGTAACGTCCGCAAGGCGCACGGCGACAAGGTTGTCCTCGAGAACGTCACCCTCTCGTTCCTGCCCGACGCGAAGATCGGCGTCGTGGGTCCCAACGGCACCGGCAAGTCGTCCCTGCTGAAGATCATGGCCGGGCTCGACAAGGCCAACAACGGCGACGCGATCCTGACACCCGGTGCGACGGTCGGCATGCTCCAGCAGGAGCCGCCTCTCTCCGAGGGCAAGACCGTCCTCGAGAACGTCGAGGAGGCCGTCGCCGAGACCAAGGCCAAGATGGCCCGCCTCGACGCCCTCTACATGGCGATGGGTGACCCCGACGCCGACCTCGACAAGATCAACGCGGAGGCCGGCGATCTCCAGAGCGAGCTCGACGCCGCCAACGTGTGGGACCTCGACAGCCGCCTCGAGCAGGCCATGGACGCGCTGCGGTGCCCGCCGCCGGACGCCATCGTCGACAACCTCTCCGGTGGTGAGCGGCGCAGGGTCGCGCTCTGCAAGCTGCTGCTCCAGCAGCCGAGCCTGCTGCTCCTCGACGAGCCCACCAACCACCTCGACGCCGAGTCCGTGCAGTGGCTCGAAGGCCACCTCAAGGACTACCCGGGCGCCGTCCTGGCGGTCACCCACGACCGGTACTTCCTCGACAACGTCGCGACCTGGATCCTCGAGCTCGACCGTGGCCAGGCGCACCCCTACGAGGGCAACTACACGACCTACCTCGAGACCAAGCAGTCCCGCCTCAAGATCGAGGGTCAGAAGGACGCCAAGCGAGCCAAGATGCTGGAGAAGGAGCTCGAGTGGGTCCGCTCCAACGCGAAGGCCCGTCAGACCAAGAGCCGTTCCCGTCTCGCGCGCTACGAGGAGATGGCCAAGGAAGCCGACCGGATGCGCAAGATCGACACCTCCGAGATCAACATCCCGGCCGGCCCGCGACTCGGTGACATCGTGCTCGAGACCCACGACCTGGCCAAGGGGTTCGATGACCGCACCCTGTTCCACGACCTGTCGTTCACGCTGCCGCGTGCCGGCATCGTCGGGGTGATCGGACCGAACGGCGTCGGCAAGACCACGCTGTTCCGGATGATCACCGGTGGCGAGCAGCCCGACGAGGGCGAGCTCAAGGTCGGCCAGACCGTGAAGCTGTCGTACGTCGACCAGAGCCGCGGCGGCATCGACCCGAACAAGAACGTCTGGGAGGTCGTCTCCGACGGGCTGGACTTCATCAAGGTCGCCAACTTCGAGATGAACTCGCGTGCCTACGTCGCCTCGTTCGGCTTCAAGGGCCCCGACCAGCAGAAGAAGGCCGGTGTGCTCTCCGGTGGTGAGCGCAACCGGCTCAACCTGGCGCTGACCCTGAAGATGGGCGGCAACCTGCTGCTCCTCGACGAGCCCACCAACGATCTTGACGTCGAGACGCTCTCCTCGCTCGAGGACGCGATCCTCGACTTCCCGGGCTGCGCCGTGGTCACCTCCCACGACCGGTGGTTCCTCGACCGGGTCGCGACCCACATCCTCGCCTGGGAGGGCGACGAGGAGGACCCGGCCAAGTGGTTCTGGTTCGAGGGCAACTTCGCGGCCTACGAAGAGAACAAGATCGAGCGCCTCGGCGCCGACGCCGCTCGCCCGCACCGCGTCACGCACCGCCGCCTCACCCGCGACTGAGCACCCGGCAGCCGCCACGGGCCGCCGTGCGCGCTTCTGCTCGTACGGCGGCACCTGTGCGGTGCAGTCGACGCTTGCGCGGTGTCCTGCCACGGGTGGAGCGACCGTGGCCCGCGTTGCACCGGCCAGGGGTGGGGCCGGGAGCTCAGCTGCCGGGGGTGCGCAGGTCGGCCTCGGGGTGGGCCTGGGCCAGCTGGTCGACGACGGCGTCGAAGACGCGGCCCATCGCCGCGAAGTCGGCCGGCTCGGTGAGGTCGACCAGGTGGGCCCGGACCCCGGCAACGTGCACCGGGGCGGCCTTCACCAGCAGGGCATAGCCCGCGTCGGTGAGGTGGGCGAAGATGCCCCGGCCATCGTCCTGTGCCTCGCTGCGTGAGACCCAACCGGCCGCCTGCATGCGCTTGATGGTGTGGGTGATCCGGCTCCGGCTGAAGCGCATCGCGTCGGCCAGTGCGGACATGCGCAGGGAGTGGTCCTCGCGCTCGGAGAGGCGGACCAGCACCTCGTACTCGTTCAGCCCGATGTTGAACTCCTCGCGGAGCTCGTCGTCGAGGCGGTCGGTGAGGAGGGTGGTGGCCACCATGTATGCACGCCACGCACGTTGTTGGTCAGGTTCGAGCCAACGAGTCTCCGCGGCGGCAGCTTCCGAGTTGCTGTCCGTCATGCGGGGCAGTCTAGACGTGCTCGGCCGGGTGAGCGCACACAGCGGCCCCGGGACACCGTGTCCCGGGGCCGCTGTCGTGGCGGAAGGTGCCGCGTGGAGCGTGGGCTCAGACGCGCTCGAGGATCAGCGCCATGCCCTGACCGCCGCCGACACACATGGTGATCAGGCCGGTGGACTTGTCGTGCCAGTCCAGGGAGTTGATCATCGTGTTCTGCAGACGGGCACCGGTCATGCCGAACGGGTGGCCGACCGCGATCGCGCCGCCGTTGACGTTGAGCCGGTCGATGTCGATGCCGAGGTCCTGGTAGGACGGCACCACCTGGGCCGCGAACGCCTCGTTGATCTCGACCAGGTCGATGTCGCCGATGCTCATGTTGGCGTTTGCCAGGGCGCGCTTGGTGGCCTCGACCGGGCCGAGGCCCATGATCTCGGGGGAGAGGCCCGAGACGCCGGTCGACACGATGCGCGCCAGCGGCGTGAGGCCGAGCTCGGCGGCCTTCGTGTCGGACATGATCACCACAGCCGCAGCGCCGTCGTTGAGGGCGCAGCAGTTGCCCGCGGTGACCAGGCCGTCGGGGCGGAAGACCGGCTGCAGCTGCGAGATCGCGTCGTACGTGACACCGGCGCGGGGACCGTCGTCGGTGCTGACGACGGTGCCGTCGGGCGTGGTGACCGGGGTGATCTCTCGGGCCCAGAAGCCGTCGGCGATCGCCTTCTCGGCCAGGTTCTGCGAGCGGACGCCGAACTCGTCGAGCTCCTGGCGGGAGAGACCGCGCAGGCGGGCGACGTTCTCCGCGGTCTGTCCCATCGCGATGTAGGCGTCGGGGAGCACACCGTCCTCGCGCGGGTCGTGCCAGTCCGGGGTGGTGGCGCCGTCGCCCTTGGCGTTGGTGTCGGTGCGTGCGGTGGCGTCGTCGAAGAGCGGGTTGCGGGTGTTCGGGATGTGGTCGGAGGTGCCGTTCTTGAACCGTGACACCGTCTCGACACCGGCCGAGATGAACACGTCACCCTCGCCGGCCTTGATCGCGTGGAAGGCCATCCGGCTGGTCTGCACCGACGAGGCGCAGTAGCGGGTGATGGTGGCGCCGGGAACCTGGTCCATGTCGTTGAGCACGTTGACGATGCGCCCCATGTTGTTGCCCATCTCGCCGCCGGGCAGACCGCACCCGAGGTAGAGGTCGTCGACGGTGTTGCGGTCGAGCGCGGGGATCTTGTCGAGCGCCGTCCTGACGATCATGGCGGCCAGGTCGTCGGGACGGAAGTCCTTGAGCGAGCCCTTGTTGGCTCGCCCGATGGGGGTGCGAGCAACGGAAACGATGACTGCCTCGGGCATGTTTCTCCGATCAGGGGTGGAAAGAAGGGGTCGTGCGACTCCGGCCAGACTAATCCGGGGTACGGACTGTCCGGGAGCAGGTCCCATCAACCGGGTCCGACCGTGCTCTGGGAGACTGACGTCGTGCGCCACGTCTACGAGTGCCCCGTCCGCTGGGCCGACCTCGACCTGCTCGGACACGTCAACAACGTGACGTACGTCGACTACCTCCAGGAGGCGAGGATCGACATGCTGTTGACCCACGCCCCCGACAGTCGGGCCAACGACCTGGCCGAGGGCGTGGTCGTGGTCAGTCACGACGTGAAGTACGCCCGACCCCTCACCTTCCGCACCGAGCCGGTGAAGATCGACAGCTGGGTCAGCGAGATCAAGGCAGCCACGTTCACGATGGCCTACGAGGTCTACGACGAGACACCCGAGGGGCGGGTCGTCTACCTGCAGGCCACCTCGGTGCTGACCCCGTTCGTCTTCGCCGAGGAGCGGCCGCGTCGCATCTCGGCCGACGAGCGCGCGATCCTCACCCGGTTCCTCGGCGAGAGCCCGCTGGCCCCCACCTCGGTGGCGACTCCGGCACGGCACACCGAGACCGGCCACTATTCGCTGCAGGTGCGCTTCTCCGACGTCGACGTCTACGGGCACGTGAACAACGTGAAGTACTTCGAGTTCTTCCAGGAGGCCCGCATCGCCTACATGACGCGGATCTGGGCGGGCGTCAGTGAGAGCACCAGCACGGTACCGATGGTGCTGGCCCAGATGAGTGTCACCTACCGGACGCCGATCCTCTTCCGCCCCGAGGCGTACGACGTCCGTTCGTGGATCTCCCACGTGGGCAACTCGTCGTTCGTGGTCGAGTCGGAGATCCTCGACGGAGAGCAGGTGCTGAGCCGGGCCCACGTGGTGATGGTGACCTTCGACCCCGAGACGCAGACGGCGGCCCGTGCCCCCGAGGCCTACCGCGAGGTGCTCACGCGCGAGCTCACTCGAACGAGTTGACCATGAACTGGGCGGCGTGGGTCACGTAGTCCCAGAAGCGCTGGTCCTGCTCGGGCGTCAGCTCAACGGAGTCGAGACCCTCCCGGAAGTGCACCAGCCAGCGCTCCGCAGCCGCCGGTGTCACCTCGTACGGCGCGTGGCGCATCCGCAGACGCGGGTGGCCGCGGTTGTCGGAGTAGGTCGTGGGGCCGCCCCAGTACTGGACGAGGAACAAGGTGAACCGCTCGGCGGCGGGGCCGAGGTCCTCCTCGGGGTACATCGGCCTCAGCAGCGGGTCGGTGGCGACGCCTTCGTAGAAGCGGTTGACGATGCGGCGGAAGGTCTCGAACCCGCCGATCTCGTCGTAGAACGTCACGTCGTCACTGCCCATGGCCCCCATTGTGGCCGGGCCTCCCGAACCGGGTGCTACCCGGGGTTGCGGCTGCCGTGGAAGACTCGAGGCGTCCCGCCGGAACCGGCACCCCCACATCGCACGGAGGAGCACCATGGCAACGACCCGCACCGCCAGCACCCGCTGGGAAGGCACCTTGTTCGAGGGCTCCGGCAAGGTCACCCTCAACTCCAGCGGCATCGGCACCTACGACGTGTCCTGGCCGGCCCGCGCCGAGGAGCCGGGCGGCAAGACCAGCCCCGAGGAGCTCATCGCCGCCGCGCACTCGGCCTGCTTCTCGATGGCCTTCTCCAACGGCCTGGCCAAGGCCGGCACCCCGGCGACGACGCTGGACACGAAGGCCGACGTCGAGTTCACGCCCGGCACGGGAATCACCGGCATCCACCTGACCGTGGTCGGCGTTGTCGAGGGCATCGACGAGGCGGCCTTCGTCGCGGCCGCCGAGGAGGCCAAGGCCGGTTGCCCGGTCAGTCAGGCGCTCTCCGGAACGACGATCACGCTGAGCGCCTCACTCGGCTGACGTGCTGTCGACTCCCGGGGTGGGTGCCATCGAGCCCGTCGGTGACGTGGCCCCGCCCTGGTGGGCGGGATCACGCACGACCCACTCGGGGTAGGGCACCTCGATGCCCTCGAAGTCGAAGCGTGACTTGATCCGCTGACGCAGCTCACGTCCGACCGCCCACTGCTCCTGCGGTGCGGTCTTCAGGGCGACCCGGATCAGCACGCCGTTGGCGCCGACCTCCTGGACGCCCCACACCTCGGGCTCCTCGATGACGATGCCGCGGAACTCGTCGTCCTGCCACAGGTCGTGGGCCACGTCGACCAGCACGCGGCGTACGTGCGCGAGGTCCTCGTGGTAGGCCACGGCCACGTCGAGCACGGTCCGTGCCCAGTTCTGGCTCATGTTGCCGACCCGCAGGATCTCGCCGTTGCGGACGTACCAGACGGTGCCGTTGACGTCGCGCAGCCGGGTCACCCGCAGGCCCACCGCCTCGACCGTTCCGGTCGCCTCGCCGACGTCGATCGAGTCGCCCACGCCGTACTGGTCCTCGAAGATCATGAAGATCCCGGACAGGAAGTCACGGACCAGGGCCTGGGCGCCGAACCCGAGTGCGACACCGAGGATCCCGGCGCTGGCGATCAGTGGTGCCACGTCGTAGCCGAGCTCGGAGATCGTCATGATCAGCACGACCGTGAAGATGACCCCGGTGACCACGCTCTTCAGGAGCGAGCCCATGGTCTGCGCGCGTTGCAGTCTGCGCGTGGCGGCCTCGCTCGGCGTGATGCCGAAGCGGGAGCCGACCGAGCGACCACCGAGGGTGATGTTGGTGACCCGCCCGGTCATCGTGCCGTCCGGGGTCTGGCGCACGATCCGGTCGATCACCCGGTGGATCAGCCATCGCGCGACGATCGCGATCAGGATCAGTCCGACGATCGCGAGAGGCTTGCCGATCACCCACTCCGCGAGGTCGGCGGCGGTCTCGTTTCCGGTCAGCTTCCACACCAGGCGGCAGGAGACGGCTCCGTTCTCACCGCACTGGTCGTACTGGTCGAGTGCTGGCATGTGACGGAGGCTACGGGCACCGTGGCAACAGGCAAAACTCCGAGCCGATAGCATGGAGGTGTGAACACCTCCACTGACTCGCGCGCGGTGCGCCGCGCCGCCAGGTTCGCCACTGTCACCGCGATGTTCGGCATCCTCGCCGGGGCAGCGGTGCTTGCCTCACCGGCTCAGGCCAGTGTCCCGGACGGCTGGAGCAACCCGGCCGACGTCGACCCGCTGCACGCGATCGCACTGCTCGCCGGTGTCCCGCTCCTCCTGTTCGTCGTGATCGCGCTGGCGGTCTACCTGCCCTCGCTGGCCCGGGGTGAGAAGTTCTCCGGTGGCGCCGCGGGGCCCGACCCCGAGTGGTTCGGTGGGCCGCGCAAGGGAAACGACGAGCTCGCCGCCCCCGACACTGCTGAGTCGCAGGCGGGTGGCGCAAGTGGCCAGTGGTGACTTCTTCAGCAACGCCGAGCGCCTCGCGATCGACACCACGATCCGCAAGTCGGAGCAGCTGTGCCGCTTCGAGTTCTCGGTGTTCGTCGGCCCGGTCGAGGGTGAGCCCCGGCCGTTCGCGACCCGCCTGCACAACACTCTCGTCGCCCCGACGAAGAGCATCCTGATCCTGGTCGACCCGGCCGAGCGGATCCTCGAGATCGTCACCGGTGCCGCCGTACGCCGCAGGGTGACCGACGCCGAGATCGACCATGTGGTGACCGCCATGTCCTCGCACTTCGCCGAGGGCAACCTGGCCGACGGCATCCGCCAGGGCATCACCCAGATCGCGGAGCACGCGCACGCCACGGCCTGAACCTGCAGGAAACCCCGGTGCACCGGGGAAACCGATGCTCCCCACGGAGAATGTTCCGTGGGGAGCATCGGTATCTCGTGGGAAGTGAGCCTCAGCTCGCGTCGCAGGCCCGGGCGGCCAGGGCCCGGACGATCTCGGCGCGGGCCTCGTTGACATAGCGCACGGCACCCTTGGGGGCCTTCGTCTCGGTCAGCCAGGCGTCGAGGCGCTCGACGGTGGCCGCGGTGCCGAGGGCCTTGGGGAAGCCGTACTCGAGCACGACCGACCCCTTGTGGAAGCCGAGGACGTCGATGCCGACCTCGGCCGCCTCGAGGTACTTCTCGAGGTACGGCGCCAGCACCTCCTCCTGCCCGAAGCGGAAGATCGAGAAGACCATCTCGCGTGAGGTCTCGTTAGGCGTCTCGGGATCCATGATCGCGGCCCAGCCGGCGGCCTTGGCGTCCGCATCGGGACGGGACACGCGTGCGGCCGCGGCCTTCTCCTTGCCGGAGATGGTCTTGTCACGCTCGAGCTCCGCGGCGATCTCGGCCTCGCCGAACCGGCCGACCTTGGCCAGCACGGTGATCAGGGCCCACCGCAGGTCCTGGTCGACGGCGAGGCCCTCGACCACGAACGATCCGTCGAGCAGGCCGGCCACCTCGTCGACGGCCGCATCACTGTGCGCCGCCCCGGCCCAGCTGCGGGCGAAGGTGAGCTGGTGGTCGCTGCCGGCCTCCGCGGCCAGCAGCAGCTCGCGCAGCCCGGACTCCCAACGAGCCTTCTGCTCGGCACGGCCAGCCGGGTCGGAGTAGAACTCCACCGCGAGGGCGGTGGAGGCGGGGATCCGGGTCACGCCCCAGGCGTCGGTCTCGCTGCCGATGTTGGCCAGCACGAGGTCGAGCCAGTCGCGGGTGCGCATCTCGCCGTCACGGGTCATGTCCCACGCCGAGCCCCACACCAGTGCCCGTGCCAGGGAGTCGTCGAGCTTGGAGAGTCCGTCGATCGCGGTGGTGAGCGACCGCTCGTCGAGACGGATCTTCGCGTAGGCGTGGTCCTCGTCGTTGAGCAGCAGCAGGTCGGGCTGCGCGGCGCCGATCAGCTCCTTCACGTCGGTGGACTCGCCCTCGACGTCGACCTCGACGTAGTCGCGGCGCACCAGCCGGCCATCGACCTCGTCGTACATGCCGATGCCGAGGCGGTGCCGGCGCAGCGTCGGCCAGTCGGCGTGCGCACTCTGGCGTACGGCGAACGCGGAGTAGTTGCCCTCGGCGTCGAGCTCGAACGACGGAGTCAGGGTGTTGACGCCGGCGGTCTGGAGCCACTCCTGTGCCCAGCTCTGGAGCTCACGGCCCGACGACTTCTCGAGCGCGGCGAGCAGGTCGGAGAACTCGGGGTTGCCGAAGGCGAAGTCCTTGAAGTACTGACGCAGGCCCGCCAGGAACGGGTCGAGGCCGACCCAGGCCACCAGCTGCTTGAGCACCGAGGCGCCCTTGGCATAGGTGATCATGTCGAAGTTGACCTCGACCGCGTGCAGGTCGACGTTGTCGGCCGCGATCGGGTGCGTCGAGGGCAGCTGGTCGGCGCGGTAGCCGGTCTGCTTGCGGGCGTTGGCGAATCCGGTCCAGGCATCGTCGAAGTCGGTGGCGTTGGCCTCGCACCAGTAGCAGGCCCACTCCGCGAACGACTCGTTGAGCCAGAGGTCGTCCCACCACTTCATGGTGACCAGGTCACCGAACCACATGTGCGCCATCTCGTGGGTGATCACCGAGGTGCGGAACTCGAAGAACGAGCGCGGCTGACGCGAGCGAGGGAGGTACTCGTCGCGCAGCGTCACGCAGCCGGCGTTCTCCATGGCTCCCATGTTGTATTCGGGCACGTAGAGCTGGTCGTACTTCCCGAAGGGATAGGGGTAGTCGAACTGCTCCTCGAAGAACTCGAAGCTCTGCTTGGTGAGCTTCACCAGCTCGGCGGTGTCCATGTGCTCCTTGATGGACTGGCGGCAGTAGTGCCCCAGGGGGATCTCGCCGAACTTGCCGACGTAGGTGTCGAACTCGCCGTGGTACTCGCCGGCCACGATCGCAGTGATGTAGGTCGACATCTTCTTGGTCTCGGGGAAGTTCCACACCGAGTTGCCGTTGCCGAGGTCCACCGGGTCGGGCGTCGGGGCGTTGGAGACGACCACCCAGTGCGAGGGCGCGGTGACGTTGAACGTGAAGACGGACTTCAGGTCGGGCTGTTCGAACGTGGTGAAGACGCGGCGGGCGTCGGGCACCTCGAACTGCGAGTAGAGGTAGACCCGGTCGTCGACGGGGTCGACGAACCGGTGCAGGCCCTCACCGGTGTTGGAGTAGGCACAGTCGGCGACCACGACCAGCTCGTTGTCGGCGGCCAGGCCCTCCAGCGTGATCCGGCTGTCGGCGTACGCCGTCGCGGGCTCGAGGGAGCGACCGTTCAGCGTGATCGAGTGCACCGTGGCGCCGACGAGGTCGGCGAAGGTGGTTGCTCCCGGATCGGTGCAGGCGAAGCGGATCGTCGTCGTCGAGGCGAAGGTGGTCTCCACGGCGTCTGTTCGCGGGGCGATGTCGAGGTCCACGATGTAGGACTCGACACTGAGGAGGGCGGCGCGGGTCTGCGCTTCCTCGCGGGTGAGGTTGGTTCCAGGCATGCCCAGCATCATGTCACCCACGTCACAACGCGATCCAATTGTGACCCGGGGCCGGCCTGGCCCGGCCCGACCCGGCAGGATGGGCGCATGCCTGTCGCCCTGCGTGAGGTCACCGCGGTCTTCCTGCGTCTGGGCGTCTTCGCCTTCGGTGGCCCGGCAGCACACACGGCGATGATGCGTGACGAGCTGGTCCGGCGCCGCGGGTGGGTCTCCGACGAGCGCTTCGTGGACCTGATGGGCGCGACCAACCTGATCCCCGGCCCGAACTCGACCGAGCTGGCCATGCACCTGGGTCACGAACGGGCACGCTGGCGTGGGCTGGTGGTCGCCGGCGTCTGCTTCATCGTCCCGGCCGCGCTGATGGTCACCGGGCTGGCGTGGGTCTATGTGGAGCACGGCTCGACCCCCGCGTTCGAGGGCGTGCTGTACGGCGTGGTCCCCGCCGTCGTTGCGATCATCGCCCACGCCCTGGTCGGTCTGTTGCGCACCGTGCTCAAGACGGTGTGGCTGACCGCGCTCGCCGGCGTCGCCCTGGCGGCGTACTTCCTGGGCGTGAACGAGCTGGTCATCCTCTTCGGCGGCGCCGCGGTCGCGGGCCTGGCCTGGGCAGCACGGCGTACGACGACCGCGCAGGTGCTGGTTCTCCCGTTGGTCCTGGCCGGAGATGCGAGCGCGGGCGAGACCGCGAGGCTGTTCTGGACGATGCTCAAGATCGGTGCCGTCCTCTACGGCAGCGGCTACGTGCTGCTGGCCTTCCTCGAGGGCGACTTCGTCGACCGGCTCGGCTGGATCACCCATGAGCAGCTGCTCGATGCGATCTCGATCGGCCAGGTCACGCCGGGTCCGGTCTTCACGACCGCGACCTTCATCGGCTACCTCGTGGCGGGGTGGTGGGGTGCGGTGCTGGCCACGATCGCGATCTTCCTGCCCTCGTTCGTCTTCGTCGGGCTGCTGACCCGGATCACCGACAAGATCCGTTCGGCGGTGTGGAGCTCGGTGATGCTCGACGGGCTCAACGCCACCGCCCTGGCGCTGATGGCCGGGGTCTCCTGGCAACTCGGACGCAGCGCCCTGGTCGACCCGTTGACCGTCGCGATCACCCTGGCCACGTTGGGGTTGCTGCTCACGACCCGGCTCAACAGTGCGTGGTTCATCGCCGGGGGAGCGGTGCTCGGCCTGCTCGCCCAGCTCCTGTGAGAGGGAGTCCGAGGCCGGGAACAATCGCCGGCACGAGCTGGTTCCCCCGACATGACGAAAGCTGACTTCTGGTTCGATCCGCTGTGCCCGTTCGCCTGGCTGACCTCTCGCTGGATCCTCGAGGTGGAGAAGGTCCGCGACATCGAGGTGCAGTGGCACGTGATGAGCCTTGCCTACCTCAACCAGGACAAGGACATCCCCGACGATTACCGCACGATGCTGGAGCCCGCGTGGGGTCCGGTGCGCGTCGCGATCGCGGCCGAGCAGGCGCACGGCAACGAGGTGCTGCTGCCGCTCTACACCGCGATGGGCAACCTGATCCACCTCGAGAAGCAGCCGATCAGCCGCGAGCTCGTCGAGAAGGCGCTCTCCGAGGCCGATCTGCCGCTCGAGCTGGCCGATGCCATGGAGTCCACCGACTACGACGAGGCGCTGAAGAAGTCGCACCACGCGGGCATGGACCAGGTCGGCGAAGAGGTCGGCACCCCCGTCATCTCCATCGAGGACACGGCGTTCTTCGGCCCGGTGATCACCAAGACGCCTCGCGGTGAAGAGGCCGGGAAGCTCTGGGATGCGGCGGTCGGGCTGGCCGCGTACCCGTACTTCTTCGAGCTCAAGCGCACCCGCACCGGAGATCTCGACTTCAGCTGAGCCGGCCGCTCCTGGACGAGCCGAGCCCACGGGGATTCGCCACCCGACGACTCGCCGGTGATCGAATTTGTGACAGATGTGGCGCATGATGGATCAGGTCATGTCTGTTACTCGGAGAGATTCTGCCCGTCCGTCGCACCGGGTCGGCGTGTGCGTGGCCCTGGTCACCGCCCTCGTCGGCACCGCGCTCGTCGCGCTCGTCTGGTCCGGTGGTGGGGCCGGTGACCGAGGCGCGCGCACCGCGAGCGGAACCGACCCCGACGTGCGCCTGGTCAAGGACAGGGGCAGCGTCGTGCGTGCCGCCACGCTCCCACTGGCCCGAGCCGCGGCCCTGGGCCTTGCTGCCGATGCCCGTGGCGGTGGGATCCAGACCCAGCCCATGTCCACCGACGACTACAAGATGGTCGCGGTCACCTGGGAGACCGGGAACCCCGAGGTCGAGGTGCGCGTCCGCAGGACTCGCGGTTGGTCCGGGTGGACACATCTCGACACGCTCACCGACCTCCCGACCGTGGGCGAGGCCGAGTCGCGCCAGGCGGAGCGGCACGGCACCGAGCTGCTGTGGGTCGGCGAGGCCGACGGCGTGCAGGTCCGCTCGACTGACCGCACCGAGCTCGAGCTGGTCCTCATCGACCCGGGCGAGCTGGCCACGGACGACACCGCGACCCCCAGCACCACGACCACGACCACGGCCACGCGCACCGCGACCGCCCGCCGCCCCCGGTCGGCGCCGCGACCACCGCTCTACGACCGTGGAGTCTGGAAGCCCAACCCCGACTGGCTGAACGGGTCGCCCTACTACACGAACATCATCAAGCAGGTGCACGTGCACCACACTGCCTCGGCCAACGGCTACTCGCGGGCCGACGTACCCGCCATCCTCCGCGGCATGTACCGCTACCACACCCAGACGCTCGGCTGGTTCGACATCGGCTACAACTTCCTGGTCGACCGCTTCGGCCGCAGCTGGATCGGGCGGTCGGGTGGGGCTCGCAAGCGAGTCCGCGGGGCGCACACGCTCGGCTTCAACCACAACAGCGTGGGCATCGCGGTGATCGGCAACTACCAGTCGAAGAATCCGACGAGGTACGCCGTCACCGCGATCGTCCGTCTCGCGGCCTGGAAGCTCGACCTGGACGGCCAGCACGCGACGGGTCGCACGTGGATGTACTCCAAGGGGAGTGACAAGTACCCCGCCGGCCGGAGGGTCGCGCTCTACCGGATCGACGGTCACCGCGACACCAATGACACGGCCTGCCCGGGAGCCCGGCTCTACCGGTTGCTGCCGGACATCCGCACCCGGGCCGAGCGCAGACTCCGCTACTACAGCTGACGAGCTCGGCTGCCGGATCGGCCGGCGAGGTCGGCCGGCGCCTTCTTGGCGGCGGGCTCAGCCGGAGGTGACCGCCGCGGTGGTGGCGGCCGTGGTCGCCGCGGTCATCGCGGCCTGCGCCGAGACGACCGCGTCGCGCACGGCCTTGGCGGCCCACTCGCCGTCGGCGATCTCCTTCGCCCGGCTGCGAATCTGCCGGGCGGCGATGCCGTGGTTGTCGGCGAGGATGCGGTGCGCCTTGCTCACGGCGTGCAACAGCGCGATCAGGGCGGCGGTCCGGTCCTCGGGACGCGCGCCCTCGAGCAGGGCCGCAGCCAGCTGCCGGCGTACGACGTCCTCGTGGCTGGAGTCGATCGCGGGCCACCGCTCCCGCGGAAAGATGCCCCACACCCTGTCCTCCTGGTGCGCGACGATGCCACGCTCGACCAGGCGCTCGAGCAGGGTCTCCTTCAGACCCTTGCCGAGGCGGTTCACGAGGTCCTGGGCGGTGCGCTCCTTGTCGCCGGTGGTGCGCAGTGCATCGACCAGGATCGGGTCGGACGGCTGCCGGGCGTCGGTCAGCACGTGCACCTTCGCGGACGACCAGGCCCCGTTCTTGCGGACCTCGAGGGACTCGGCCATGGCCAGCTCGAGCAGCACCGCACCGCCGAGCAGCGGGGTGAGATAGGTGGCGTCGAGCTTCCCGGAGTCGTCGTCGAGCAGGAGCAGCAGCAGGTCTTCGGCGATCAGCGTGGACATGCCCATGACCGTAGCGGCCCCGCGGGAAATCGGCGTGACAGCATGGCGCCCATGCCTGATCTGAGTCATGAGGAAGCCCACGAGATCGCCCGGCGCGGCACCAGCAAGGTCGCCTGGGTGCTCGTGAAGCTGCTGATGATGCCGGTGCTGCGGCTGCTCTTCATGATGCGGGTGACCGGTCGGGAGAACGTCCCCGACCACGGTCCGGCAGTGATCGCCCCCAACCACAAGAGCTTCTGGGACGCGTTCTTCGTCTCGGCCGTGACGAAGCGACGGATCTTCTTCATGGGCAAGTCCGAGCTGTTCCGCGGCCGCCGCGGCCGCTTCCTGCTCCTGCTCGGTGGCTTCCCGGTCAAGCGCGGTGAGTCCGACGGCGAGGCCATCGCGACCGCCAAGGCCATCCTTGCGCGCGGTGACGTGCTGGCACTCTTCCCCGAGGGCACCCGGGTCAGCGACCCGTTGTCGCTGGGCACTCCGCGGCGCGGGGCCGCGCGGATCGCCATCGAGGCGGGCGCGCCGATCATCCCGACCGCGATCACCGGCACCGAGAAGCGGCGCTGGCCGCTGCCGCGTCGGGTGCAGATCGCCTTCGGCGAACCGGTGCCGGTCGACGACCTGAGTGCCACCCCGGAGCTGGCCCACGCGCTGACCGCGCAGACCCTGTGGCCCACGATCGACGAGGACTACCGACGCCTCAGGGCCCGTCCCGGTGTGATCGCGGCCGGCGTGGCCGCGGTCGGTCTCGGTGTGCTGGTGCACAAGCTCCGCCACCGGCAGTGATCCATGGTGGGAAACCGGTGTGACCCGTCCTGACCGCCCGACCTAGGATCACCCCCATGAGCAAAGTCCTGTCCGCCGTCGCCTGGCCGTACGCAAACGGCCCGCGCCACATCGGCCACGTGGCCGGTTTCGGTGTGCCCTCCGACGTCTTCAGCCGCTACATGCGGATGGCCGGTCACGACGTGCTCATGGTCTCCGGCACCGACGAGCACGGCACGCCGATCCTGATCGCCGCCGACGAGGCCGGCGTACCCCCTCAGGAGCTCGCCGACCGCAACCACCGGCTGATCGCCGAAGACCTCACCGCACTCGGCATCTCCTACGACCTCTACACGCGGACCACGGCACGCAACCACCACGCCGTCGTGCAGGAGATGTTCCTGGGCGTCTACGAGAACGGCTACTTCGTCGAGCAGACGACGTACGGCGCGATCTCGCCGTCCACCGGCCGCACCCTGCCCGACCGCTACATCGAGGGCACGTGCCCGATCTGTGGCGCCGACGGTGCGCGTGGTGACCAGTGCGACAACTGCGGCAACCAGCTCGACCCGCACGAGCTGATCAACCCGAGGTCGAAGATCAACGGGGAGGTCCCGGAGTTCATCGAGACCCAGCACTTCTTCCTCGACCTGCCCGCGCTGGCCGAGGCGCTGACCGGCTGGCTCGACGAGCGCGAGGCGTCGGGCACCTGGCGCCCGAACGTGATCCGGTTCAGCCAGAACATCCTCAAGGAGATCAAGCCGCGGGCGATGACCCGTGACATCGACTGGGGCATCGCGGTCCCGCTCGAGGGCTGGCAGGACAACCCGACGAAGAAGCTCTACGTCTGGTTCGACGCGGTGATCGGCTACCTCTCGGCGAGCATCGAGTGGGCCCGTCGCTCCGGTGACGCCGATGCCTGGCGCGCCTGGTGGAACGACCCCGAGGCCCTGTCCTACTACTTCATGGGCAAGGACAACATCACCTTCCACAGCCAGATCTGGCCGGCCGAGCTGCTGGCCTACTCAGGCAAGGGAGACAAGGGCGGCAAGCCGCGTGAGTACGGCGAGCTGAACCTGCCGACCGAGGTGGTCTCCAGCGAGTTCCTCACCATGGAGGGCAAGAAGTTCTCCTCCTCCAAGCGCGTGGTGATCTACGTCCGCGACCTGCTCAGCCGCTACCAGCCCGACGCGTTCCGCTACTTCGTGGCCGCCGCCGGTCCGGAGAACCAGGACTCCGACTTCACCTGGGCCGAGTTCGTCCGCCGCACGAACGACGAACTGGTCGCAGGGTGGGGCAACCTGGTCAACCGCACGGCCACCCTGATCGCCAAGAACTTCGGCGAGATCCCGGCCGCCGGTGAGCTCACCGACGAGGACAGCACGATCCTGGCCACCGTCGAGGCGGCCTTCGGCAGCGTCGGCGACCTGCTCGGCGCCCACCGCCAGAAGCAGGCGATCAGCGAGGCGATGCGGGCCGTCGCCGAGGTGAACAAGTACGTCACCGACACCGCTCCGTGGACCCTCAAGGGCGACGACCAGCGCGAGCGACTGGGCACCGTGCTGCACGTGGTCGCCCAGTGCGTGGCCGACCTCAACCTCGTGCTGTCGCCGTTCCTGCCGTTCTCGGCCAACGCGGTCGACGAGGTCTTCGGTGGCGCCGGCGACGTGCAGCCGATGCCGCACGTGGTCGAGGCCGACGACCTCGACGGCGGGGCCGGCTACCCGATCATCACCGGCGACTACCGCGGGGTCCGGGCCTGGGAGCGGGCGCCGATCAAGGTCGGTACGCCGATCGCGAAGCCGACTCCGGTCTTCGTGAAGCTCGACACCGCGATCGTCGACGAGGAGCTGGCCCGGCTCGCCGAGTGAGGATGCTCGGTCCGCCCGCCCTGCTCAGGCGATCGGGCTCTCACCGAGGCTGACCGACTCCTGGTGCGTGGCGCCGGAGGCATCGGTCCACGAGATCTGCACCCGGTCGCCGGGCTCGTGGTCGGCGACGGCGGCGACCAGGGTCTCCGCCGAGGAGACGGGGGTGTCACCGACACGGGTGATGGTGTCACCGGCGGCCAGTCCGGCACCCGCGGCGGGCCCGTCCTCCTCCACGCCGGCCAGCGTGGCAGCGTCGGTCTGGGCGGACACCGAGACCCCGAGGAACGCGTTGGGCCCGATCTCGACGGTGCCCGACTCGTGGCCGCTCTCGATCTGGTCGGCCACGTCCATGGCCGTGTCGATCGGGACCACGTAGCTGCGGGTGCCGTCGGAGGCCGCGGCCGTCGTGATCCCGACGACCTCTCCCTCGGCGTCGTACGCCGGCCCGCCGCTGTAGCCACCCACCACGGGGGCGTCGGTGGCGATCAGCCCGGTGAGGTCCTCGGCATCACCCGTGCCCGGCCCGGTCTGGGCCGAGATCTTCTGGTCGAGACCGATCACGGTCCCGCCCAGGGCGGACAGGTGGCCCTGACCCTGAGCGTTTCCCACCGCGGTCACGGCGTCGGTGGTCGCGATGTCGTCGTCATCGGTGGCGACCGTGTCGAGACCGCTGGCGCCCTCAAGTCGGATCAGGGCGACGTCGGCTGACTCGTCGTGGCCGATCACCGTCACCGGATAGGTCTCTCCGGTGGCCGCGACCGTCGCCTTGATGTCGGTCGCGCCGTGGACGACGTGGTAGTTGGTCAGGGCCACGCCGTCGGAGTCGATCACCATCGCGGTGCCGGCCCCGGAGCCGTCGGTCAGCGTGCTCTCGACCAGCAGCACGCCCTTGGTCTGGGCATCCGTGGCGGCTTCGCCGGTCGACCGGCCGATCTGCTGCGGTTGCACCTGTCCCTGGTTGCCGTAGGGCCAGGCGTCGCCGCCGGCGATGTCGGAGTCGCCGGCCCCGGACAGGCCCGAGTCCGGAACGTCGGCCCCGGCCGACGGTGACGCACTCGCGCCCATCTGGGCGCCGTCGCCGGACCGTTCCACCAGCTGCCAGGTCAGGGGCACGGCGACGGCCGCGGAGAGCGTGGCGCCGGCGGCGAGACCCGCCACCACGGGTCGCCACCGGCGATGCGGCCTGCCGGTGCTCGGGGTCGGCGCGGACATCTGCGGCGGAAAGGAGGGCTCCATGGAAGAGAGTCCATCGCGCCAACCTCAAGAACTCTTCAGAAGAACCTGTGAGTTCGGTGTGGGTCCGGGTTTGTGGTGTCGCGCCGCTGGTTAGGCTCCGCATCATGACAGCCGAGATGTACGTGCCCCAGTTCTTCGTCAAGCAGAAGGTCACCATGATGGTGAACCGCTACGAGATCATCGCCGCCAACCCCGACGGCTCCGAGGGCCAACTGATGGCGCTGGCCGAGCAGAAGCGCTTCGCGTTCAAGGAGCAGGTCACGTTCTTCTCCGACGCCGCCAAGACCCGCCCGGTCTTCGGCTTCAAGGCCCGCAAGAAGATCGACCTCAACGCCGGCTACGACGTGACCGACGAGAACGGCCAGCCGATCGGCTTCTTCCGCAAGGACTTCAAGGCCAGCCTGTTCCGCTCCACCTTCCACGTCGAGGGCCCCGGCTTCGCCGGCACCGGCCAGGAGCGCAGCGGCCTCGTCGCGGTGCTGCGTCGCTTCACCGACGTGCCCTTCCTGCGCTTCCACTTCGACTTCACCGACACCGACGGCGCACCGCTGTTCGCCAGTGAGCGCAAGGCCTCCCTGCGCGACAAGTACACCGTCACCGTGCCCGACCAACGCATCGACTTCCGGGTCGCGGCGGCGGTGGCGGTGGCGCTCGACGCGCTGATGGCGCGCTGACTCTCCACTGATGGCGCTCTACCCCCAGGCGCGCCGGGCCATCGAGGCCCAGGCCGGCGTACAACCTGTCCATGATCCGTCGTACGACATCGCGACCGCGCGGGCCCAGTCCCGCGTGGTCGCGGCCAGTCAGCCGCGGGAGGACGTGGACGAGGTGCGCGACCTCGACGCCGGGGGAGTGCCCTGCCGGTACTACCGGCCGGCCGCTTCCACGCCCGGGCTCGTCGTGCACCTGCACGGCGGCGGCTTCGTGTTCAACGATGTCGACGTGCACGATGCGGCCGTCCGCCGGTTGGCGAACCGCAGCGGCCTCGCGGTGCTCAGCGTCGACTACCGCCGACCGCCCGAGCACCGGTTCCCCGCAGCGCCCGACGACGTCGACACGGTGCTCGCCTGGCTGGAACGGAACTTCCCGTTGGCGGGGCAGAGCTGGTTGACCGGCGACGACGAGGAACGGCGCGACAAGATCCCCGTCCTCGTGCACGGCGACAGTGCGGGTGCGAACCTCGCGCTGGTCGCAGCCCTGCGCCACCCGGGACGCTTCGCGGGCGTGGCGCTGATCTACCCGTTCCTCGACCCGACCGGCGGCTTCGAGTCCTATGGGACCGCGGCCGAAGGCTTCGACCGGCGCGAGGCGCAGTGGTACTGGCAGCAGTACGCCGCCACCGAGGCCGACTACACCGACCCCGATCTCGCGCCGTTGCTGGCGAAGAACCTCAACACGTTGCCACCCACGCTGGTCGTCACTGCCGAGCACGACCCCCTGCGCGACGAGGGCGAGCACCTGGCCCACCTGCTGGCCGAGGCTGGGGTGAAGGTCGTGGCGAGCCGGCAGCTGGGCATGGTGCACGGCTTCTGGCGTCACCCCGACGCCTTCGACGCGGCGGAGCCGCTGACCCGTCAGGTCGCCGGGTTCCTGCGGATGCTGGTCTGACAGAATTCGTCGCATGCGCGTTCACCTCGGATCCGACCATGCCGGACTGGAACTCAAGGACCACCTGCTCAACTGGCTCGTCGAGTCGGGGCACGAGGTCGTCGACCACGGCCCGTTCGTCTACGACGCCCTCGATGACTACCCGGTCTTCTGCCTCCGGGCCGCCGAGGGCGTGGCCGCGGAGCGCGCCGAAGGCCAGGACAGCCTCGGCGTCGTGATCGGCGGCTCCGGCAACGGTGAGCAGATGGCCGCCAACAAGGTCAGGGGCATCCGCTCGGCCCTGGTCTGGTCGAAGGAGACCGCCGAGCTGGCGCGCGAGCACAACGACGCCAACGTCATCTCGGTCGGCGGCCGCATGCACACCGTCGACGAGATGACCTCGTTCATCGAGGCCTTCCTCTCGACCCCGTTCACTGGTGAGGAACGCCACGTGCGCCGCATCGCCCAGCTGTCGACGTACGAGATCGACGGCGAGCTTCCCCCGCTGCCCGAGTCCGCCCTGGGTGCCGGCCCGGGCGCGCCAGCGGATGCCTGAGGGGCACACCCTCCGCAAGCTGGCCAACGATCTGCACGACGCCTTCGCCGGCCGCCCGGTGCGGGTGCAGAGTCCGACCGGCCGCTCCGCCGCGGACGCAGCGGTGCTCGACGGCGCCGTTCTCGTCGAGGCGGACAGCGTCGGCAAGCACCTCTTCGTCGAGTTCGAGGGTGAGCGGTTCATCCACGTGCACCTCGGCCTGATCGGCAAGTTCGACGTCGCAGCCCAGGTGGCCGCGATCCCGCATCCGCAGGGTCAGGTGCGGCTGAGGATCTTCGCCGGCGGCGAGCACCCGGCGTACGCCGACCTGCGGGGCGCGACCCAGTGCGAGTTGCTCGGACCCGACGGACGCGATGCGGTCGTGGCGAAGCTGGGGCCCGACCCGTTGCGCGCCGACGCCGACCCGGAGCGGGCCTGGCGGCGGATCACGAGCAGCCACCGCCCGATCGGCGACCTGCTGATGGACCAGGCCGTGCTCGCGGGAGTCGGCAACGTCTACCGCGCGGAGGTGCTGTTCCGGCACCGCATGCACCCCTTGCGCCCCGGGAACACCCTGCGGCACGGACAGTTCCTCGCGATCTGGGAGGACCTGGTCGCGCTGATGTCCGTGGGGGTGGTCAGCGGGCGCATCGACACCGTCCGTCCCGAGCACGAACCCCAGGCGATGGGGCGTGATCCGCGCAAAGACGACCACGGGGGAGAGGTCTACGTCTACCGTCGTACCGGTCAGGCATGCCATGTGTGTGGTTCGCGGGTCCGGACCGAGGAGCTCGTGGGGCGCAACTCGTTCTGGTGTCCTCGCTGTCAACCGCGGTTCCGCTCACGCGCTGGCCTAAAGTAGGGCGCAATTAGTTTGTTCGACTCTCCAGACAGGAGGAACCGGTGGCCCAGTCCGGTCAGCCCGTCCTGATGAGGCGGGTCCGGCGCAGATGGGCACGCTGGCGGCGGAGCGGCTTGGCGACGTCGAACCTGGCGCTGGTCGGCCTGATCGCGTTGACGCTGACCTGCGCTGTCCTCTTCTGGCTGGCGCCCGAGATGTGGCCGCTGACGTTGGTCGTGCTGCCGATGTATCTCGGCGGGCTGTTCCTGGGTCCCCGCCAGCTGCCGTGGTTCGTGGTCTCGGTGCTGGCCGTGCTCGCCTTCGCGGTCACCCGGCAGGAGCTGTCCCCTCGGCTGGTCATCGGGGTCGTGGTGCTGTTTCTGCTCGGCTTCATCACCTTGATGTCCTCGTTCCGGCGCTCGCGGCTCGGGGTGGCCGGCGCCCAGGGGGAGTCGATGCTGGTCGACCTGCGCGACCGCATCCTCAGTCAGGGGCGGCTCCCCGACCTGCCCGCGAACTGGTATGCCGAGTCGGCGCTGCGCTCCGCCGGCGGCTCCCCGTTCGCGGGGGACTTCGTGGTGGCGTCGAGGCGCGAGAACGACTCCCGCCTCGACTTCGTGGTCGTCGACGTCTCCGGCAAGGGCGAGGACGCCGGCACCCGCGCGCTGCTGCTCTCCGGCGCGTTCGGCGGCCTGCTGACCGCCCTCACCGCCGAGGAGTTCCTCCCGGCCGCCAACGACTACCTGCTGCGACAGAACTGGGACGAGGGGTTCGCCACCGCTGTCCACCTCACCGTCGACCTGGACAGCGGCGACTTCGCCGTGCGTACGGCGGGCCACCCGCCGGCCGTGCAGATGCTGGCCGGGTCCGGCAAGTGGATCGTGCACGAGTCCGAGGGCCCGATCCTGGGAGTGATCCCCGGGGCCGACTTCAGCGTCGTCCGTGGCCGGATCCGTTCGGGCGACGCGGTCCTGCTCTACACCGACGGGTTGGTGGAGACCCCGACCCGGGAGCTGAGCCTGGGCATCGACAAATTGCAGGGCCAGGGCGAACGACTGCTGCGCAGTGGTTTCGACAACGCGGCCCGGAGGCTGATCGAGTCGCTCGGCTCGCGTCAGGACGACCGTGCCCTCCTGCTGCTGCACCGCCGCTGATCCCGGATTCGCGCCGAGCCGTTTGCGGCGGGCACCTGATTGGGAGCCGCGCCCGCGCGTGTGGCACCATGACACCGCACAAATGTGCGCGCGGATGTAGCTCAATGGTAGAGCCTCAGTCTTCCAAACTGATTACGCGGGTTCGATTCCCGTCATCCGCTCCAAGTGCCTGGAGGTTTGTCCCGAGGGCCACTTGGCGGGGCGTAGCGTAGTGGCTAGCGCGCCTGCTTTGGGAGCAGGAGATCGCAGGTTCGAGTCCTGTCGCCCCGACAGTTGTTCCCTGCATCCGCACCATCCCCTGACACCTGAGGAGAAACCTGTGAAGAGCGCCGTCGAGACCTTGAGCCCGACCCGGGCCAAGCTGACCGTCGAGGTGCCCTTCGAGGAGCTCAAGCCGAGCCTCGACGCGGCGTACAAGAAGATCGCTCAGCAGATCAACGTCCCCGGCTTCCGCCGTGGCAAGGTCCCGGCCGCGGTCATCGACCGCCAGGTCGGTCGTGGCGCGGTCCTCGACGAGGCCATCAACGAGGTGCTTCCCAAGAAGTACATCGAGGCCCTCCAGGAGAACAACCTCGAGCCGCTTGCCCAGCCCGAGATCGAGGTGACCAAGCTCGAGGACAACGAGACCCTCGAGTTCACCGCCGAGGTCGACGTGAAGCCCGAGATCGAGGTGCCCGCCTACGACGGCGTCGAGGCCAAGGTCGAGGACCTCGCGGTCAGCGACGCCGACGTCGAGGAGCAGGTCCAGGCCCTTCGTGAGCGCTTCGGCACCCTGAAGACCGTGGAGCGCGCGGCCGCCGACGGCGACTTCGTGACCCTGGACCTCAAGGCCAGCAAGGACGGCGAGGTGCTCGAGGGCGCCGAGGTGACCGGCATGTCCTACCAGGTCGGTCGCGGCGGCATGCTCGACGGACTCGACGAGGCGCTGGTCGGCATGGCTGCCGACGAGACCAAGAACTTCTCCTCCGAGCTGGTCGGTGGCGACCTTGTCGGCGAGCCCGTCGACGTCGAGGTCACCGTCGGTCAGGTGCAGGAGCAGGAGCTGCCCGAGGTCGACGACGAGTTCGCCCAGCTGGCTTCGGAGTTCGACACCGTCGAGGAGTTCAACGCCGACGTGCGTGAGCGCCTGACCCGCGGCAAGCGCCTCGAGCAGGCCGCCGAGGCCCGTGACGCCGTCCTGGAGAAGCTGCTCGAGCAGGTCTCGATCCCGCTGCCCGAGACCCTGGTCACCGAGGAGCTCAACGCCCGGCGCCAGAACGTCGAGCAGCAGCTGGTCTACTCGGGCCTGACCATGGAGAAGTACCTCGAGGACGAGAAGCAGACCGTCGAGGAGTTCGAGGCCGACCTCGACCGCCGCGTCCGCGACGCCGTGACCGCGCAGTTCATCCTCGACGAGGTCGCGAAGAAGGAGGAGCTCGGCGTCGACCAGCAGGAGCTCTCCGAGCACCTGATCCGTCGTGCGCAGCAGTCCGGCCAGGACCCGCAGGAGTTCGCGAACCACATGTTCGAGCACAACCACATCCCGGACCTCGTCCAGGAGATCCTGCGCGGCAAGGCGCTGGCCACGATCGTCGAGTCGGCGGTCGTCAAGGATGCCTCCGGCAACGTGGTCGAGCTGAAGAACCTGCGCCCCGACGGCACCATCGGTGAGCCCGAGGCCGAGGTCGTGGCCGAGGAGACCGAGCCCGAGACCGCGGAGACCGACGAGGCCTGATCATCGTGGCCCGGCCTGACTCGGCCTGACTCGTTCGAGGCGCCCCCGACGGAACCATCGTCGGGGGCGCTTCTGCGTCTCGTTCCGGCGTGGTCGGTTGGAGAGTCGCGTCCCCACCACGCAGACTGCATGCGTGAGCTCGTCGTCGGTGGTCGCCGCCCCCCTGCGCCTGTGGCGCCTGCTCGGTCTGGGCCGGTCGCCGTTGGCGCTCGCCGTGCCGCTGGTGCGCCTCGGATCGCGCTCGGCTGCCCCGGACCTCGCTCCGGTCTCCATCCGCTCGGCCGGCCAGGACGTGCCTGCCGACCCGGTCTCGCTGGAGCGCGCCTTCCCGCACGCCACCGATCGCATCGTGGTCCTGCTGCCGGGGGCCGACGAGGACGAGTCCGTCTGGCAGCAGCACCTCGACCAGGTCGGTGGCACCTACGCCAGTCGACTCTCCTCCCTGCTCGACTGGACGCCGGTGCACCTGCGGGCGGCGTCCGGGTCCGGCGTCGACGTCGCGGCCACGCTCCAGGCGCTGGTCGACGGGTGGCCCGGCGACGTACGCCGGATCGCCCTGGTCGGCCACGGACACGGGGGACTGGTGCTGCGAGCCGCGTGCGCGGTGCGCAGCCTGACCGCCCGGCCCTGGCAGGACCTGGTTGGCGACATGGTGCTGCTCGGCACACCGCACCTGGTGGTGCCGGCCGGTCGCGCGCTCCTTCCCGCCGCCCGTGCCGTGGACGAGGAGCTGGCCGGGATCGTGACCGATGACCTGGTCGACGCGGACGCCGAGCCGCTGCCCGGCGTGCGGTGCGTCGTGGTGACTCCTCACACCCGGCTCCAGCAGAGCCGCCTCGGCGGGCTCGTCGGCGGCCTGGTCTGGTGGCGGCACCGACTGCCCCTGCGTCCTCGGCGAGCCCGGGCGCTGTTCCCCTCGGCGACGCTGCACCACGTGCCGACCCATGAGATCAGCCTGGCCAACCACCCCGACGTGCACCAGGCGCTGCTGGCCTGGCTGGAATGAGCCCGGCTGATGGCCACGTGGTCGGGATCATGCTGACTTGTTGAGTGAACAGGCGTACACTCAACAAGTCAACGCTCGAAGTCCCGGAGGTGTCACCGTGTCGACTCCCGCCCAGCCCACCACGCCGAGCGCCCAGCCCGGCGTGCTCGACGCGCTCGGGCTGCTGCCGACGTACGGCGACGAGATCGTGCTGCAGACCGTGCGTGACACGCACCGCGCCTGGGCGGGTCGGGTCTACGGCCTGCTCAACCGGGCCACCGGCAACCGCGCGCGAATCCCGCAGCTCGTGCACGACGGAATCGCCACGACGATCTACACCTCGATCGGGCTGGGGCTCTCCACCAGCTCGGTCGCGCTGCGTGCGGCCGGACACCAGGGCCTCGGCCCCCGGCTCGACGCCTCCCCACGTGGACGGTTCGTCCGTGCCGCGCTCAACGGTCTGGTCGGCGACCGATTCGCCGACGAGGGCTCACCTCTGGCCATCGAGGTGTCCGTGCGTCGCAACGGTGTGGACGTGCCGCTCAGCACGGAGGCGTTGTCGACGGCGTTCCCCGGGGCGACGGGCCGCATCGCGGTCCTGCTCCACGGGCTCTCGGAGAACGAGTCCTTCTTCGACCTGCACCGCGAGGACGTCGGCACGACGTACGCCGAGACGTTGTCCGAGCTGGGCTGGACGACGGTGCTGGTCCGCTACAACACCGGCCGGCCGATCCGGGTCAACGGGGTCGAGGTGGCGGCGCTTCTGCGCGACCTCGTGGCGGCGTGGCCGGTGGAGGCCGGCCGGATCGCGTTGGTGGGCCACTCCATGGGTGGCCTGGTCTCGCGCGCTGCCTGCGCGGTGGCCACCGAGGACGACCGTCCTTGGACCGACCTGATCACCGATGTCGTCACCCTGGGCGCCCCGCACGCCGGCGCGCCACTCGCGGTCGCCGTCGGCCACGGCAGCCGGCTGCTGGCCCACCTGCCCGAGACCTCTGCCTTCGGGCGCATCCTCGACCACCGATCGGTCGGCATCGAAGATCTCGTCGACGGCCTCGGTCACGACGTACCGCCCCTGCCGGGCGTGCGCTACCGCCTGGTGGCGGCGACCCTCACCGCGTCCGCACGACACCCGGTCGGGCACCTGGTGGGCGACCTCCTGGTGCGGGTGCCCTCGGCGCACGGGCGGTCGCGGCGCCAGCCCGACCTGTTCCCGGACGCGGACGTGCTGCACGTGCCCGGGTCCGACCATTTCGGGCTGCTCAACCATCCCGACGTGCATGAGGCCATGAAACGGTGGCTGGCATGAGCGCTGATCGTGAGCTCCGTGCGGAGACCACCATCGACGGGTCCCCCGAGCAGGTCTGGGCCGTGCTCTCCGACTTGTCCCGCATGCCCGAGCTGAGCCCCGAGACGCTGCGGATGGTGCCGCTGAAGAAGGGCGGGCTCCGGGTCGGTCAGTGGTATCTCGGGCTGAATCGCCGCAAGTACGTCGTCTGGCCGACGCGCAACGTGGTCGTCGATCTCGAGCCGGCGCGCAGGCTCAGCTGGGACACGACCTCCAGCGGGGCTCGCTGGATCTACGAGCTGGAGGCGGAGGGTGCGGGGACGCGGGTGGTGCACAGTCGTCCCGTGACGCGCCGGTTGACCCTGGTCAGCAGGGCCTTCGCGCCTCTCGCGCTCGGGGGCAGCGACGAGCACGCCGACGAGCTGGAGCAGGGCATGGCCGCCACACTCGCCCACCTGAAGTCGGCCGTCGAGCGCTGAGTCCGTTCCTCGTGTCGAATCTGCTGTGGGCGAACAGGGGTGTCAGACGCGTGGATGTGTCGCTCCCGGCGGCTAATGTCGCTCTCGTGAACCAGAACCAGAGCCAGACGAATGAGCCCCAGCGGTCCGCGGGTGTCGAAGCCAACGGCGGCGGCGCGTCCTACGGGCTGGATGACCACATCTACCAGCGGTTGCTGCGCGAGCGCATCGTGTTCCTCGGCTCCGAGGTGCGCGACCAGAACGCCAACGCGATCTGCGCCCAGCTGCTGCTGCTCTCGGCCGAGGACCCCGAGGCCGACATCTTCTTGCACATCAACAGTCCCGGCGGCTCCGTCGACGCCGGCATGGCCATCTACGACACGATGAACTACATCCCCAACGATGTGGCCACCGTGGGCATGGGCCTGGCCGCCTCGATGGGCCAGTTCCTGCTGTGCGCCGGCACGACGGGCAAGCGTTACGCCCTCCCGCACGCGCGCATCATGATGCACCAGCCCTCCGGAGGCATCGGCGGCTCCGCCTCCGACATCCGCATCCAGGCCCAGCAGAGCCTGCTGCTGAAGAAGCAGCTCGGCGAGCTGATCGCCCACCACACCGGCCGATCGGTCGAGGAGATCGAGCGCGACTCCGACCGTGACCGTTGGTTCACCCCGACCGAGGCCCTCGAGTACGGCCTCATCGACCAGGTGATCACCAACGCCCGTGAGACCACCGACCAAGGCCGCCCGGCCCACGGAAAGGCCTGAGCCATGAACTACTACATCCCCCAGTGGGAAGAGCGCACCTCCTACGGCTTCCGCCGGATCGACCCCTACGGCAAGCTCTTCGAAGACCGCATCATCTTCCTCGGTACGCCGATCAGCGACGACATCGCCAACGCGGTGATGGCCCAGCTGCTCTGCCTGGAGTCCATGGACCCCGACCGTGACATCTCCATCTACATCAACAGCCCCGGTGGCTCCTTCACCGCGCTGACCGCGATCTACGACACGATGCGGTTCATCAAGCCCGAGGTGCAGACCGTGTGCCTGGGTCAGGCCGCGTCGGCTGCCGCCGTGCTCCTCGCGGCCGGGGCCCCGGGCAAGCGTCTGGCCCTGCCCAACTCCCGCATCCTGATACACCAGCCCTACACCGAGGGCCAGGGCGGCCAGATCTCCGACCTGGAGATCCAGGCCAACGAGATCATCCGCATGCGCGAGATGCTGGAGAAGATGATCGCCGACCACAGCGGAAAGTCCGTCGAGGAGGTCAGCCGCGACATCGAGCGCGACAAGATCCTCACCGCCGACGCCGCCGTCGAATACGGCCTCGTCGACGCGATCCTCGAGTCCCGCAAGGCGCTCCCCGCGCTCGCATGACCCCGAACGGACCTCGTGTCCGGCAGCGCATGCGGCCGGACACGGGGTACCGTCGAGAAGTTGATTTGGCTGAGGAAGGATGACCGCCCGTGGCACGCATTGGTGACGGAGGCGACCTGTTGAAGTGCTCTTTCTGCGGAAAGAGCCAGAAGCAGGTCAAGAAGTTGATCGCCGGACCGGGTGTCTACATCTGCGACGAGTGCATCGACCTCTGCAACGAGATCATCGAGGAGGAGCTCAGTGAGCGCTCCGAGGTGGGCCTCGAGGAGCTGCCGAAGCCGAAGGAGATCTTCGACTTCCTCAACTCCTACGTGATCGGCCAGGAGCACGCCAAGAAGTCGCTCGCGGTGGCGGTCTACAACCACTACAAGCGGGTCCAGGCCGGTGGCGCGGCCGACACCGGCAAGCACGCCAAGGACGAGGCCGTCGAGGTCGCCAAGTCCAACATCTTGGTGATGGGCCCGACCGGCTGCGGCAAGACCTACCTGGCGCAGACCCTGGCCCGCATGCTCAACGTGCCGTTCGCGATCGCCGACGCCACCGCGCTCACCGAGGCGGGCTACGTCGGCGAGGACGTCGAGAACATCCTCCTCAAGCTGATCCAGGCCGCCGACTACGACGTCAAGAAGGCCGAGACCGGCATCATCTACATCGACGAGATCGACAAGGTGGCCCGCAAGTCGGAGAACCCCTCGATCACGCGCGACGTCTCCGGTGAGGGCGTGCAGCAGGCCCTGCTGAAGATCTTGGAGGGCACCTCGGCCTCGGTGCCGCCGCAGGGCGGGCGCAAGCACCCCCACCAGGAGTTCATCCAGATCGACACCACCAACATCCTGTTCATCGTGGGCGGTGCCTTCGCCGGGCTCGAGCACATCGTCGAGCAGCGCGTCGGCAAGAAGACTCTCGGCTTCACCGCCGACGTCCGCGGCCAGGCCGAGCGCGAGGCCGAGGACCTGATGGCCAAGGTGCGCCCCGAGGACCTCACCAAGTTCGGCCTGATCCCCGAGTTCATCGGTCGTCTGCCGTTGATCACCAGTGTCACCAAGCTCGACCGTGAGGCTCTGGTGCAGATCCTCACCGAGCCGAAGAACGCCCTGGTCAAGCAGTACCAGCGCCTCTTCGCCATCGACGGGGTCGAGCTCGAGTTCGACGACGAGGCCATCGCCGCCATCGCCGACCGCGCGATGGAGCGCGGCACCGGTGCCCGCGGGCTGCGCGCCATCATCGAAGAGGTCCTGCTGCACGTGATGTACGACGTCCCGTCGCGCGGCGACATCGCGAAGGTCGTGGTGACCCGCGAGGTCGTCGAGGACAACGTCAACCCGACGCTGATCCCGCGTGAGGCCGAGCCCAAGAAGAAGAAGTCTGCCTGATCCTGCTCGCCGACCCGGGCGTCCTGACCTGACTGGTCCGGGCGCCCGTAGTCCATTTGGATCATTTCTCCCGTCCGATGCGGCGAATCACGTCCGCGCCCGTGAGAATTGGGTGCAGTTGACAACCACCAGCCAGGGACGTGAATGAGCTCCGAACACAAGAGGCCGCTTTTCGCCTTCGTCGTGATCGCGCTGGGCTGCGCCCTTTTCATGGGCTACACCTTCAGGGCCGAGGCCCTGATCGGTGTCGCCCGAGGCGACGTGTCCCCGCGTGACCTCGCCTCGCAGGTGATCTCCGCCGGCGCTGTCCTGCTCGATGGCGACGACGCGCCGGCCGGCCGAAGCCCCGGCACGTCCGCACCGGTCGCCACCGCCCCGCAGCGGGCCCAGAGCACCGAACGCAGCGGTCCCTCGGAGACCAGGACGGCCCGGCCGGTCGCGCGGGCGCCGTACCTGGCCAGGTCGAAGGCCTCCTCAGTGGGGACGACCCCCACGAAGGGGACGCGAGCGAGGGCCGCCGCAACGGCGGGGGCACCGACCGCACTTCGCCGGGCGAGAATGCTCCGCGCAGGCACGTGGGACCACCACGCCTCGGCCCGGGCCGACCAGCAGAACCGGCACCACTCATCCGACCGGGGCCGGGCCCACCGACGCGGTGAGGGCACGGGGCACCGCACGGGACTCTCGAGCAGTCGCGGGCACCGCACGGGCTCTGCCCACGGGCACTCGGGTCACCGTGGTGGCGCCCACCACCGCGGCCACCACCGTCGCTGACCTGTCGTGAGTTCGACGAACTCACGACAGGTCAGCGCTAACTCACGACGGGTCGACTACTCGGCGGGGGGAACCAGAGTGGCGTCGACGGTCAGCTCGGTCGCATCCGCCACCGGCGTCAGCACGAACTCGCCGGTGATCTTGCCGACCTTCATCAGATCGTCCTGGGCAGCGGCGATGGCGTCCAGGGCGACCTGCGCACCGGTGAACTCCACACGCGACACCTCGGTGCGCTGGGTGACCTTGGCCTGCGACTTGGCGCCACGGATGCCGGTCAGCGCCGCCGCCACGTGGGTGAGCATGCTGCCCTGGGCGGCCGCCGCCGAACCGAGCTCGGTGGCGGTCGGCCACGAGGCGCGGTGCACCGAGCCCTCCTGCCACCACGACCAGGCCTCGTCGGTCACGTAGGGCAGGAACGGAGCCAACAGGCGCAGCTGCACGTGCAGGGCGCCGGCCAGGGTGGCCTTCGCGGATTCCGTCGGGGAGCCGCCGTCCTCGGCGTAGGCGCGTTCCTTGACCAGCTCGAGGTAGTCGTCGCAGAACTCCCAGAAGAACTTCTCGACGGTCTCGAGGGCGGTGGTGTAGTCGTAGGCCTCGAACGCCTCGGTGGTGGCGGTGATCACGTTGGCCAGGCGCCCCATCAGCGCACAGTCGACCGGGGCCGAGATCGCGGCCGGGTTCAGCTCGGTGGCGCCGACGCTGCCGAGCACGAACTTCGACGCGTTGAGCACCTTCATCGCCAGGCGCCGACCGACCTTCATCTGGGTCTCGTCGAACGGCGAGTCCAGCCCCGGGCGGGCCATCGCGGCACGCCAGCGCACGGCGTCGGCGCCGAACTTGTCGAGGATCTCGGTCGGCACGACCACGTTGCCCTTGGACTTCGACATCTTCTTGCGGTCGGGGTCCATGATGAAGCCGGAGATCATCGCGTGCGACCACGGCACCGTGTGGTTCTCGTGGTGGGAGCGCACGACCCGGGAGAACAACCAGGTGCGGATGATGTCGTGGGCCTGGGTGCACAGGTCCATCGGGAAGACCCGCTGGAACAGGTCGTCATCGGACTCCCAGCCGCCCGCGAGCTGCGGGGTCAGCGAGGAGGTGGCCCAGGTGTCCATCACGTCGGGGTCGCCGATGAAACCGCCGGCCTGCCCGCGCTGCGCCTCGTCGTAGCCCTGTGGTGCGTCCGTCGACGGGTCGACCGGCAGCTGGGCCTCGGTGGGCAGCAGCGGGTGGTCGTAGTCGGGCTCACCGTCGGTGTCGAGCGGATACCAGACCGGGAACGGGATGCCGAAGAAGCGCTGGCGCGAGATCAGCCAGTCGCCGTTGAGCCCGCCGACCCAGTTGTCGTAGCGGTGCTTCATGTGGGCCGGGATCCAGGTGATCGCGTTGCCGTCCTCGACCAGCTCGTCACGCAGCTCCGCGTCGCGGCCTCCGTTGCGGAGGTACCACTGGCGGGTGGCCACGATCTCGAGGGGCTTGTCGCCCTTCTCGTAGAAGTTCGTCATCCGCTGGGTCGGCTTCGGGTCGCCGTCCAGGTCGCCGGACTCCCTGAGCCTGGCGACGACCGCCTCGCGTGCGCTGAACGCCGTCTTGCCCTTGAGGTCCTCGTAGGCCGCCGACGCCTGCTCGGATGCCAGCCATTCGGGGGTGTCGCGCAGGAACCGGCCGTCGCGACCGATGACGGTGCGCACCGGCAGCTGCAGCTCGCGCCACCACTGGACGTCGGTCAGGTCACCGAACGTGCAGCACATCGCGATGCCGGCGCCCTTGTCGGGCTCGGCGGCCGGGTGGGCCAGCACCGGGATCTCGACGCCGAAGACCGGCGAGGTGACGGTGGTGCCGAACAGGTCGGCGTACCGCTCGTCGTCGGGGTGCGCGATCAAGGCAACCACCGACGGGATCAGCTCGGGACGCGTGGTCTCGATGAACAGGGGCTCGTCGGTGGTCGAGCCTGCCGAGACCTTGTGGAAGGCGACCCGGTGGTAGGCGCCGGCGTACTCCCTGGCCTCGAGCTCGGCCTGGGCCACGGCGGTCTGGAACGTGACGTCCCACAGGGTGGGGGCCTCCTGCAGGTAGGCCTCGCCGCGGGCGAAGTTGCGCAGGAACGCGGTCTGGCTCACCGTCTGGGCCTTGGGGCCGATCGTGGTGTAGTCCTGCGACCAGTCGACCGAGATGCCGACGCGACGCCACAGCGCCTCGAAGGCCTTCTCGTCCTCGACGACGAGTTGCTCGCAGAGCTCGACGAAGTTCGGCCGGCTGATCGGCACCTGCTTCTTGGGGTCAGGCTTGGTGGGTGGCGTGAAGTCGGCGTCGTAGGGCAGCGACGGGTCGCAGCGCACGCCGAAGTAGTTCTGCACGCGCCGCTCGGTCGGCAGGCCGTTGTCGTCCCAGCCCATCGGGTAGAACACGGTCTTGCCCTGCATGCGCTGGTAGCGCGCGATCAGGTCGGGGTGGGTGTAGGAGAACACGTGGCCGACGTGCAGTGAGCCGGACACCGTCGGCGGGGGAGTGTCGATGGAGTAGACGTTCTCCCGGGGCTGGGTGCGGTCGAAGGCGTAGACGTCGCCGGCCTTCCACAGCTGTGACCACTTCTCCTCGAGACCCTCGAGCGCGGGCTTGTCCGGTACGACGACGGCGCGCGCGTCGGCGGGCGTCGTCTCGGACAGGTCGGCGGTGTTCGGAGTCTCAGTCATGGGCGGAATGTTACGTGTGAGAACCGATGGGTCGCGAACCAGTTCCGATCCGTGACGCGGAGGCCGCGAGGCCGTCCGGAAAATCCGGTTTCGCGAGGAGGTCGGCGCCACTAGCGTTCGGTCATGAGCGCTGCCGTGACCCTGGAGATGTTCACCGATCCTCGGCCCTTCCTGGCCGCGGCCGGCGAGCACCTGGCTGCCGATCCGGTGACCGGCACCGTGATCGCCACCGTGAGCGAGCAGATGGTGCGTTCCCTCGAGGCCGGCGACCCGCCCGCGCAGCTTCCCTACGAGATGTGGTGGGCGGTGATCCGTGATGCCTCCGGCGCAGTCGTGGGAGAGGCGATGCGTACGGCGCCGTTCGCGCCCTACCCGTTGTTCGTGCTCGCGATGCCCGAGATCGCGGCTCGCGAGCTGGCCCGGATCCTGCACAGCCGCGGCGAGGAGGTCGGTGGCGTCAACGGTGCCCTACCGGCTGCGTGGCAGGTCGCCGACGAGCTGGCGGCTCTCACTGGTGGGACGGCCAGGGTGTGGGAGCACACCCGGCTCTTCGAGCTCGGCGACCTGGTCGAGCCGGAGCGTCCGACCGGCTCGCTCCGCGCGGCCCGGATCGTTGAGGGCCCACTGGCGTTGGACTGGTTCCGTGACTTCCACACCGAGGCCGACAAGCAGGCAGGCAGAGAGCCGGATCCCTCGCTCGCCGAGCACGTCGGCATCGATGACGTGCTGGTGCGCATCGAGGAGGGCCGGATCTGGTTCTGGGTCGACGAGAACGACCGTCCCGTGCACCTGACCGGTGCCAGCGCCCCGTCGTACGGCGTGGCGAGGATCGGCCCGGTCTACACGCCGCCGGAACAACGCGGTCGCGGCTACGCCAGTGCCGCGGTGGCCGCGGTGTCCCGCCGGATTCTCGACGACGGGGTGCGGGCCTGCCTGTTCACCGACCAGGCCAACCCGGTCTCCAACGCGATCTACCAGCGGCTCGGGTACCGACCGGTGGTCGACATGGGGAACCTGCACGTCCGGGGCTGAGACCCGAGCCCTCACCGGCCGCCGTCGCGGCTCCACGGGCGGATGCAGGTTGCCCGGCGTCGTGATCAGCGACCGGGCGCAGATGATCTGGGCGCGACCACCCGGCACTAGACTCGGGGACGCCATGACTGAAACCTCCCCGCAGCCCCGTTCCGCCGAGACCTTCGCCGAGGCCGAGGACGCGCTGCTCTCCCGCTGGCCCGAGACCAAACTCGAGCCGAGCCTCGACCGGATCCGCGCCTTCACCGAGCTGTTGGGCGACCCGCAGGCGTCCTACCCGGTGATCCACCTGACCGGCACCAACGGCAAGACCTCGACGTCGCGGATGATCGATTCGCTGCTGCGCACCATGAACCTGCGCACCGGACGCTTCACCAGTCCGCACGTGGAGAAGATGAGTGAGCGGATCTCGATCGACGGTGAGCCTCTCGACGACGAGGCCTTCGTGCGCGCGTTCAACGATGTCGCCGGCTACACGCACCTGGTCGATGCCGACCAGCCGCACCCGTTGTCCTTCTTCGAGGCGGTGGTCGGCATGGCGTTCAGTGCCTTCGCCGATGCCCCGGTCGACGTGGCGATCGTCGAGGTCGGCATGGGCGGTTCGTGGGATGCCACCAACGTCGCCGACGGCCGGGTCGCGGTCGTCCTCCCGATCGCCATCGACCACGCCACGTATCTCGGCGACAGCGTGACCGCGATTGCCCAGGAGAAGGCCGGCATCATCAAGGAGGGCGCACAGGTGATCATCGCCGAGCAGACCCCCGAGGTCGCCGAGGTGCTCCTGGCCCGCGCCGTCGAGGTGCACGCCACCGTGGCCCGCGAGGGCATGGAGTTCGGCGTGATCACCCGGGTGCCCGCGGTCGGCGGCCAGACGATCTCCCTGCAGGGGCTCCGGGCCCGGTACGACGACCTCTTCCTCCCGCTCTACGGCGCCCACCAGGCCCAGAACGCCGCGGTGGCGCTGGCCACGGTCGAGGCGTTCGTCGGCGAGGACGCTCTCGACGACGCGATCGTGCGCGAGGCGCTCGCCGAGGTCACCTCCCCCGGACGGCTCGAGGTCATCCGCAGGAGTCCGACGGTGGTGCTCGACGCCGCCCACAACCCGCACGGCGCCGAGGCGACCGCCGCAGCCCTGGAGGACTCCTTCGCGTTCTCGCCGCTGATCGGGGTGATCGGGGTGATGGCCGACAAGGACTACGAAGGACTGCTGGCCGCGTTCGAGCCGCACCTGTCGCACATCATCTGCACCCAGAACTCGACCGAGCGGGCGATGAGTGCCGAGTCCCTGGCCGAGGTGGCCCGCGAGGTCTTCGGTGAGGACCGGGTCACGGTGACCCCGCGGCTGGCCGATGCGATCGACCAGGCCGCCACCATGGCGGAGGCCGGCGAGGCGATCAGCGACGCGTTCGGTGCCGGCGGGGTGCTGGTGACCGGCTCCGTGGTCACCGTCGGCGAGGCGAGGTCGATGCTGAAGGGCCGCAACGCATGAGCGAGAGGCAGCGTTCACCGCGCCGGGGCATGTGTGCCGGCATCCTGTCGCTGGAGGCGATCGGCCTGGGCCTGACCACACCGGTGCTGATCACCCTCTCCGACGTGAGTGTCGCGGCGGCGTTGACGATCGGTCTCGGTCTGGCCGTCGCCTGCATCGTGGTGGCCGGAATGTTGCGCAAGGAGTGGGCCTACGGCGCGGGCTGGGCGATCCAGGTCGCGGCCATCGCGGTCGGCTTCCTGGTGCCGACGATGTTCTTCCTCGGCGGGCTCTTCGCGCTGCTGTGGGGCACGGCGTACTTCCTGGGCAAGAAGATCGAGCGCGAGCGCGCCGAGGCGTACGCCGCCTACGAAGCTGGAACTGACTGACGTTGCACCTCCCCGAGGGGTCGGGCTCCACGGTCTGGGCCATCTTCTTCGCCGTGGTGTTCCTGCGTGCCCAGGCGACCTACTGGATCGCCCGAGTGGTGACCCAGCAGGCGCTGGACCACACCGCGCCGACGTCGGGCCCCGCCGCGAGGCTGCACGCGTGGCTGGAGGGCAGCTCGGCCCGCCGCGGCATCGAGTCCCTGCGCCGCTGGGGTGCGATTGCCGTGCCGCTCTCGTTCCTCACCGTCGGCGCACAGACCGTGGTCAACGCCGGCGCCGGTGTGATCCGGATGCCGGCCTGGCGCTACACCCTGGTCATGCTGCCCGGTTGTGCCGCCTGGGCGCTGGTCTGGACCACGATCGGGCTGTCCGCCTTCTACGCAGCGATCGGCTCGGGGCTCTCGACCCGCTGCGGGATCGGCGTCGCCTTCGCGGTGGTGATCGTCGTGGGCCTGCTGATCGGGTTGGTGCGCCGCAGCCGGCGTACCGCCTGACCGGGGGCGCACCCTCGCCGCGTCGCTGGTTAGGCTGTGCGTCGTGAGCGAATCGATCGAACGGTCCCTGGTCCTGGTCAAGCCCGACGGCTACCGTCGCGGACTCAGCGGGGAGGTGCTGCGCCGCATCGAGGCCAAGGGCTACGTGCCGATCGCGCTCGCCGTGACCACCCCGACTCGCGAGCAGCTCGCGGCCCACTACGCCGAGCACGAGGGCAAGCCGTTCTACGAGCCCCTGGTCGAGTTCATGTCGTCGGGCCCGGTGACCGCCATGGTCATCGAGGGCCAGCGCTGCATCGAGGGGTTCCGGTCCCTGGCCGGCGCCACCGAGCCGACCGGCGCCCTGCCCGGCACCATCCGCGGCGACCTCGGCCGTGACTGGGGCCTCAAGGTGCAGCAGAACATCGTGCACGGCTCCGACTCCCCGGAGTCCTCCGCGCGCGAGATCGGCATCTGGTTCCCCGAGCTCTGATGCGCCGCGCCGGTGCCGTCGCGCTGGCGCTGCTGCTCAGCCTGACCGCTTGTACGTCGACCTCCGGGGACTCTGATCCGTCGTCGGCCGAACCGGGCGATCGCTGTTCCGGCATCTCCCACGACGAGGTCCGCGGCGAGGTGCCGTCGTACGGATCGAGGCGGTTGCGCTCCTTCCCAGTCGACCACGCGGTCTGTGCGGCGTACTGGATCAAGCAGGCCGATGACGATTTCGTGCCGCAGGGCCTGGCCCTGCGCGGACGCACGGCATTCGTCGGCGGCTACGGCTGGGTCCAGAACCGCACCGACCGCGCCTGCCAGATCGCCCGGGTGGACCTGCGCACCGGCCGCACGGTGGGCTTCACCCCGAGGATCGAGGCGAACGTCTACGGTGACCGGCTCACCTTCTGCCGTCACGGCGGTGGCCTCGAGCTGACCGAGGACGGACTCTGGCTGGCCGAGGCGGAACGCCTGTGGCTGCTCGATCCCGATCGCATCGGCCGGGGTGACCCCGTGCTGCGGGTCTGGCGCATCGAGCCGGGGATCAAGGGATCGACCCTGGTCATCCACAGGGGTCGACTCGGCTTCGCGGAGTACCGCTCCGTCGGTCGAGGTCACCTGACCTGGTTCGCGCTCGCCGACGTACGACGTCCGGGCGTCGACGACCTGCGCCATCGAGTCCGCGACTCCAGCGACGCGGGCGTGACCGGCCGGGGCCGGGTCCCGAACCGGGTGCAGGGCGTTGCCGGCGACCGGACGGGTGTGTGGCACTCCTCCTCGCGGATCTCGTGCGGTGAGCTGCACGGACCCCGCGGCCAGGAGGTCGGGTCGGTCCCGGGCGCAGAGGACGTCGAGTTCCGTGGCCCGGACCTCTGGGTGGTCAGCGAGGCCGGGGCCAGGCACTGGATCGACGAAGACGCGGTGCCGATGCTGCTGCGCCTGGACCGGAGGGCCGTGATGCGGTCGTCCTCCACCTGCGACTTCTGAGCCGACTTCTCCGCCGGTCGGCCCGTTCAGCGCGGATTCAGTCATGACCCGTCACAATCGACCCCATGCGTGTGCTGGTGATCGATGACGAGGTGCGGCTGGCCCGATCGCTGAAGATCGGGCTCGAAGCCGAGGGCATGGCCGTCGACGTCGCCCACGACGGCACCGACGGCCTGTGGCTGGCGCGCGAGAACGACTACGCCGCGATCGTGCTCGACCTGATGCTGCCCGGGATCAACGGCTACAAGGTGTGCGCTGCCCTGCGCGCGGAGCAGAACTGGACGCCGATCCTGATGCTCACCGCGAAGGACGGGGAGTGGGACCAGGTGGAGGGTCTCGACACCGGTGCCGACGACTACCTGACCAAGCCGTTCTCGTTCCCGGTGCTGGTCGCCCGACTGCGTGCGGTCGCCCGGCGTGGTGCCACCGAACGGCCGACCGTCCTGGAGGCCGGTGACCTCCGGCTCGACCCGGCGGCCCGACGCGTGTGGCGCGGTGACGACGAGGTCGACCTGACCGCCCGTGAACACTCCCTGCTCGCGTTCCTGATGCGTCACCGCGGCGACGTGGTCTCCAAACAGCAGATCCTCGAGGCCGTGTGGGACGTCAACTTCGAGGGGGACCCCAACATCGTCGAGGTCTACGTCCGCCACCTGCGCAACAAGATCGACCGGCCGTTCGGCCGCGAAGCCATCGAGACCCTGCGCGGCGCGGGCTACCGGCTGGCGGGCAACGGTGGGTAGGCGCGCCGGTCGACGGGCCTCGGTGCGGCTCCGGGCGACCATCGGCGCTCTCGTCGTCGTGGCCGTGGCGATGACGGCCGGTGCGGCCCTGCTGGTCGTGCTGCTGCGGCAGTCGCTCCTGGACGGGCTGGAGACGAGTGCGGAACAACGTGCCTCCGACCTGGCCGACCAGATCGAGCGGAGCGGGCTGCCTTCCTCGCTCGACGACACGGACGACGGCGAGGAGGACGACGAGCCGGACGACGACGATGAGCCCGAGGACGTCGTCATCGTCGTCCGCGGGCCCGATGGAGCCGTCGTCCTCACCTCGCAGCCGGTGGCCGCCGGCCTCCCCGAGGACGATGCCCGAGGCGTCGAGCTGCACGGAGGAGACCACGACTACGTGGTGGCCGCCGAGGAGGCCGACACGGACCTGGGGGAGTACGTGGTCAGCGTCGCCGTCTCCCAGGAGGACGCCGACGAGTCGACCGCCGCCCTGGTCCCGCTGCTGGCCGTTGGCCTGCCGGTCGTCCTGCTGGTCGTCGGGGCGACGGTGTGGGTCGTGGTCGGTCGGGCGCTGGCTCCGGTGGAGCGGATGCGCCGCGAGGTCGACCAGATCACCGGCGCCCGGCTCGGCACCCGGGTGGAGCCACCCGGTTCGCGCGACGAGATTCACCGCCTCGCGGTGACCATGAACGCGATGCTCGACCGCCTCGAGACGTCCCGTGATCGACAGCAGCGGTTCGTCTCCGACGCCAGTCACGAGCTGCGCTCGCCGCTGGCCGGCTTGCGACAGACGGCTGAGGTGTCGATCGCCCACCCGGGAGCGCTGCCCGAGGGCGAGCTGGCCCAGGCCGTGCTCGAGGAGTCCCTGCGCATGCAGCGGCTGGTCGACCAGATGCTGCTGCTGACCCGGGCCGACGAGAGCGGGGGCGCCGGGCCGACCCGCGAGGTCGACCTCGACGACCTCGCGCTGGCCGAGGTCGAGCGGGCTCGTCGTCTGCACCCCACGCTGGGCGTCGACGGCTCGTCGATAGCACCGGGACGCGTGCTCGGCGACCGGGCGGCGCTGGCCCAGGTGACCCGCAATCTGGTCGACAACGCTGCCCGACACGCTGCCACCCGGGTGCAGGTGGCGGTCGGCACCGACGCCACCACCGTGTGGTTGAGCGTCGACGACGACGGCTCCGGCGTGCCCGAGGCCGAGCGGGAGCGCATCTTCGAGCGATTCGTGCGGCTCGACGAGGCACGGGCTCGCGACGACGGCGGCTCCGGGCTCGGGTTGGCCATCGTGCGTGAGATCGCCCGCGCCCACGGGGGAGAGGCCAGCGTCTCCCGTGCGCCGGGCGGTGGCGCCAGGTTCGTCGTACACCTCCCCGCCGCGGCGGGCGCCTGATCGATGGAGAAGTTCCGGCCTGTGG
>NZ_BCRJ01000045.1 GCF_001552535.1 Nocardioides jensenii JCM 1364 = NBRC 14755
GATTCCCGCCTGGTCAAACCGGGCGGATCCTGCTCCAGCTCCTGACATGACGATTCGAACGAACCCGGATCCAGTCGCCTTGCGACAGACTGGAACCGTCTCGTTCGAGACGTAGATCAGGGGTGGCCGCCCGGTCCGGAGCCTCGCCTCTCGGCTTTGCTTCCGGCGCTCGCTGGCGACAAAGAGAACATTATGCGAGGGCGAATGGAGGGTCAAATCGAGGTGACGTGACGCCGAGCACACCGACGTTTGTGCAGGTCAGAGCGGTTTCGCGTGCTGCCGCACGATCATCGGAGCATCCGCGGGGGTGCTGAGACCGGCCAGACGCATCGCCTCGACCAGGTCTCTCGTCAGCAGTTCGTGCATGCGGGAAACCCCCGACTCCCCGCCGACGAGTGCCCACAAAGGCAGTCTCCCCAGGAACACCAGGTCCGCACCCAGCGCAAGTGCAGCCAGGATGTCCAGCGCGCAACGCACTCCCCCGTCGACGTACACCTGCGCATCCCCGGTGGCTCGCACGGCGCGCACCACGTCGGAGAGCGCATCGGCAGTTGCCACGGCTCGATCCAGCTGGCGCCCACCGTGGTTGGAGACCCAGATGGCCGAGGCCCCGGCCGCCACGCACGCACGCGCGTCATCGGGATGCAGGACACCCTTGACCACCACCGGCAGCCCGGTGACGTCACGGATCCAGGCGATGTCATCCGGGCCGAGGTCAGTCGCCTTCGTGGCCGCCGCTTCGGGATCGGGGCCGTCCGCGAAGTTGATCCGGAGCATTGACGGTTCGATGACGTCCCACACGCGCGGTGCCTCGTCGTACTTCGTGGCGACGACCGGGGTGTCGACGGTGAGCACCACGGCCTCGGCGCCTGCCTCGACCGCCCGTGCGAGCAAGGGCTCGGCGAGCGCACGTTGCTGCGGTAGGTAGGCCTGCAGCCACCATCGCACCCCGGTGTCGCGGATCTCGTCGAAGGAGGTGCCGGCGTTGCTCGAGACCACCATCAGGGATCCGGCGACCGCCGTGGCGCGGGCCATGGCCAGCTCGCCGTCGGGATGGGCGGCTCGCTGCAGAGTGGTGGGAGCGACGCCGAAGGGAACCGCGAGCTCGCCGCCGATGACCCGTGTTGCGAGGTCCACGCGACGTACGTCGCGCAGCACCCGGGGCAGGAAGCGGATCGCCGGCCAGGAACCGGGCGCCTCCGACGCCGTGCGACCGGCGCCAGATCCGTGCTCGAAATAGCGGAAGACCGGGGCGGGCAACTTGCTGCGGGCAGCCTCCTCGAGGCCCTCCAACCAGCGTCCGTCCACCCCGGTCATGGGATCGGGCCGATCAGGCCAGCGCCTCGACGCCGGCCATCGTCTTCTTGCCACGACGCAGCACCAGCCACGTGCCGCCGATGAAGTCGCGCTCGGTGGGGACGTAGTCGGGGTCCTCGATGCGCTCGTTGTTGAGGTAGGCGCCCCCCTCCTTGATGGTGCGCCGGGCATCGCCGTTGCTCGAGGCCAGCCCGGATGACACCAGGAGCGCCACCACGTCGGGGGTGCCGGCCGAACGCGGGAACGACGTCGACCCCGCCTCGCGCAACGCGGCCGACAGGGTGGATCCGCTCAACGCGTGCAGATCACCCCGGCCGAAGAGCGCACCGGCCGCGGCCTTGGCCTGTTCCGTCTCGGTCTCGCCGTGCACCAGAGTGGTCACCGCGTCGGCGAGCGCCTTCTGACCCGCGCGGAGAAACGGCTTCTCGGCGGTCTGCGCCTCGAGGTCCTCGATCTCCGTGCGGCTGAGGAAGGTGAAGACCCGGAGCAGCTCGCCGACCTTCTCGTCCTCCACGTTGAGCCAGAACTGGTGGAAGGCGTAGGGCGACATCATCGTCGGGTCGAGCCAGAGCGCACCGCCCTCGGTCTTGCCGTACTTGGTGCCGTCGGCCTTGGTCATCAACGGTGTGGCGATGGCGTGGGCCTTGTCGCCCGTGGTCCGGCGGATCAGCTCGACGCCCGCGGTGAGGTTGCCCCATTGGTCGGAGCCACCGAACTGCAGCGTCACGCCGTGGTCGCGGAAGAGGTTGAGGAAGTCCATCGACTGCAGCAGGACGTAGGAGAACTCGGTGTAGCTGATGCCGGAGTCGAGACGCGACCTCACCACGTCACGGGCCAGCATGCGGTTCACCGGGAAGTGCTTGCCGATGTCGCGAAGGAACTCGATCACCGACATCGACGCGGTCCAGTCGTAGTTGTTGACCATCGTCGCGCCGTTCTTGCCCTCGAAGGAGAGGAAGGGCTCGATCTGGGAGCGGACCCGTTGGACCCACTCCTTGACCGTGTCCAGCGAGTTCATCACCCGCTCCCCCGACTCCTTGGGGTCGCCGATGGTGCCGGTGGCTCCGCCGACCAGTGCGTACGGCGTGTGCCCGGCCAGCTGCAGCCGCTTGGCGGTGAGGATCTGCACCAAGTGGCCCATGTGCAGCGAGGGCGCGGTCGGGTCGAAGCCCACGTAGAACTTCACGCTCCCCTCGGACAGCGCGTCGCGCAGCGCATCCGGATCCGTCGAGTTCGCGATCAGGCCGCGCCACTCAAGATCGTCGAGGAGGTTCGGGTCGGTGGACAACGTGGTTCCTTCCGGGGAATTCAGTGGGTGGTGCGGGGTCAAGCCTGCCGCATCACCGGTGCGTGCGGGAATCGGGTTTCAGTCGTCGGTCAACCACTCACCGAAGGCCAGGGGCTCGCGGGTGACGAGGTACGTCGCCCAGTTCATCTGATGCACCTGTCCGGACGGGTCCCGCGTGACCCGGAGCAGCTCGCCGGTCTCACGACCGGACTCGGTGCGGTAGAGGTCGTCACCGATGCGCACGAAGACCGCTGGAGGTTTGTGGGCAGGCGCCCCGGGAACGTGGGCCTCGAGCCGGCCCGCGCGCACCACGAAGTCGAACGGCCCGCCCTCGGAGTACCAGCGCCCGATGATGCCGGCGTACTCGTCAGGCACCACGGTGCCGGGCAGCCACGGGATCGGTGGTTTTGGATCATGGTCGATCACCTGATCGGCCAGGGAGACCGCGAGCAACGCCGGGTCGGGGGCCGAGGTGGAGTTCATCAACACCAGGCCGCCCGTTCCGCTCTCGCGATGAGTGAACACGGCGCTGATGTGGCCAGGCATGCCGCCGGTGTGGCCCACGAAGACGCGGTCACCGCTGCGACGCAGCATGAACCCCAGCCCGAAGGCGAGGGTCCAACGCTGCAGGTCGGCCATGATCTGCGGCTGCACCATCTCCTCGAACGTGTCCGGATGCAGCACGTCCTCGACAGGATCGGCAATGAACGACGACCAGAGGGCCAGGTCGTTGGCAGTGCTGGCCAGACCACCGCAGGCGGCCATCGCCTTGAAGTCGAAGGTGGGCTCCGGGACGGGTACGTCGTGAAAGGGTGGCACGTAGTAGCCCTGCGCCGCGTCGAGCCTGAGACCAAGTGTCGTGCGATCCATGCCGAGCGGGCGGAGGATGCGGGTCTGGACCGAGTCGAACCACTCCCGGCCGTCCAGCCTGGCGATCACCTCGCCGAGCATCGCGTAGACGAGATTGGAGTAGTGCCAGCGATGGTGCGGCCGCAGCACGCGCTCCGCCTCGGCGAAGCCCCGGACCAGCTCGTCACGGTCGGGCTGCTCGAGGGTCTCCCACACGTCGGTGACCGGCTCGCGTTGCATGCCCGAGACGTGGGCGAGCATCTGCCGGATGCTCAGTCCCGGATGGCCGCACTCGGGGATGAACCGATCGAGGGTGTCGTCGAGATCGAGCTTGCCCTCGTCGCGCAGCGCCATGATCACCACGGCCGTGAAGGTCTTGCTGTTCGAGGCGATCAGGAACTGCTGGTCGAGCGTGGGTGGCACTCCCGGGCGGGCCACGTCGGCCGTTCCGACGCCCTCACCCCACACCAACCGCCCGTCGCGGACCACGCCGCCGACGATGCCCGGCACCCGCCCCGAGGACTGTTTCTCGGCGACGGTGCGGCGAAGACAATCCGAGGTCTCCGGCTTGAGGCTGCTCACTCCTCAACCCCGGCCTCGGGGCGCTGGGTGCCCTCCAGGAGCCGGGCGCGGGCCGCCTGGTCGCCCGCCTGGTTGCGACGCGCCAGGCTCTCGGCGATGTCCAGGCGTTGTTCGACCGGCTTGTTGCCGCCGTACTTCTGCTTCGCGCGCACGTCATCGATCCAGATCCGTACGCCGCGGATGCCGGGCAGCTGTCGTCGGTCCGACTCGACGTCAATGCCGGGCGTGACCCGGGTCGAACCGTCCGGCTCTAAGTGCGCCAGCTGACGGGCGAGGATCGCCGCCTTCTCGGCCGGGTCGTCGACGACTGTCGCCCGTCCACGCAGCTGCAGTGCCGTGTAGTAGGACGTGGGCACGCCGAGGTCGGGGTCGGTTCCGGGCTCTGCGTTCATCGATGCGTCGACGTAGACGTAGTCGCCGATGAGTCCCATCACGACGCGGTCGTCGGCCTCCAGGGCGCGCCAGACCGGATTGGGTCGGGCCAGGTGCAGGAGCACCTCGTCGCCCTCGACCACGAAGTGGGTGGGCACGATCACCGGCCAGCCGTCGACCTGACCGACCGTGATCAGCTGGCCGAAGTCGTGGGCAGGGACCAGGGCGTGCCAGTCGTCGACGGCATCCCACGGATGGATCAGCATGCCGCCATTCTTCCTCACGCGTGATCGCTGCGGGGGTGGCGCCCGGAACTAACGACGGGTCGACGCGAACTCACGACGGGTCGACGCGAACTCACGACGGGTCAGCGGGGTTTGGCGGGGCGGTACGCCGACACGGTCGGCTCGCCGGAAAGCCAGAACCGCCACGCCCAGTCCGGCGCCTGGCGCAGGCCGACCCTGGGGCCGGTGCTGATCTCGCGGGTTCCGCCGCCACCGTTCGCCGGTGCGGTGGTCGGCATCGACAGGCGGATCGGACCGGAGGACAGGTCGGCACCGTCGTCGTCGAGAGCTATGCCCAGGGCACGGCACAGCCGCGCCGGTCCTCGGGCGAGATCTCGGTCCGAGCTCTTGGGACGACGGGATCGGGCCGTCTCGATGCCGTCGATCACCTCGCCGGCACGCAACAGCACGGCGCCGGCTCTCCCCTCCTCGCGACACACCACGTTGCAGCACACGTGCATGCCGTAGGTGAAGTAGCAGTAGAGATGACCGGGTGACCCGAACATCACCTGGTTGCGCTTCGTCGGCCCCCGATAGGCATGCGAACCGGGATCGTCTGCCCCGTCGTACGCCTCGACCTCGGTGAGTCGCAGGGAGACCCCGGCGTGGCTCAGCACGGCACCGAGCAGCAGCGGTGCCACGTCGACTGGTGGCCCCGCGAGGACGTCGAGGCCGGTCATCGGCTGGACCCGCCCTCAGGAGCCGGCGAGGCGCTCGCGGTGCGCCGCGGCGACGGAGCCCAGCTCGTCGAGCTGTTCCGCGACTCGTTCGGGGGCGGTGCCGCCGCGTCCGTTGCGGGATGCGACGGAGCCGGCCGCGGTGAGCACGTCGCGGACGCCGGCGGTGAGGTTCTCGTCGACCTCGGCGAACTCGGCGTCCGTGAGCTCGTGCAGCTCGATGCCCCGCTCCTCGCACCGGCGTACGCAGGCTCCGGCGACCTCGTGGGCGATCCGGAACGGCACGCCCTCGCGCACCAGCCACTCGGCGATGTCAGTGGCCAGTGAGAAGCCCTGCGGTGCCAGCTCGGCCATCCGTTCGGTGTTGAAGGTGAGGGTGGCGATCATGCCGGTGAAGGCCGGCAGGAGCACCTCGAGGGTGTCGACGGAGTCGAAGACCGGCTCCTTGTCCTCCTGCAGGTCACGGTTGTAGGCCAGCGGCAGCGCCTTCAGCGTGGCCAGCAGCCCGCTCACGTTGCCGATCAGCCGGCCGGCCTTGCCCCGCGCCAGCTCGGCGATGTCGGGGTTCTTCTTCTGCGGCATGATGCTCGACCCGGTGGACCACGAGTCGTGCAGCTTCACGAACTCGAACTCCCGGGTCGACCAGAGGATGACCTCTTCGGCCAGCCGGCTGACGTCGACGCCGATCATCGCCGTGACGAAGGCGAACTCCGCGACGAAGTCGCGCGAGGCGGTGCCGTCGATGGAGTTGGCCGTCGAGCCGGTGAAGCCGAGCTCGGCGCCGACCTGCTCCGGGTCGAGGCCCAGGCTCTGCCCGGCCAGCGCACCCGAGCCGTACGGCGAGTCCGCGGCGACGCGGGCGTCCCAGTCACGCAGCCGTTCGACGTCACGCAGCAACGGCCACGCGTGCGCCAGGAGGTGGTGGGAGAGCAGCACCGGTTGGGCGTGCTGCAGGTGGGTGCGGCCGGGCATGATCGCGCCGAGGTGGTGGCGAGCCTGGGTCTCGAGGGCCTCGACGAGGTCGAGCACCTGGCCGGCCACGACCGTCGCGTGGTCGCGCAGGAACACCTTGAACAGGGTGGCGATCTGGTCGTTGCGAGAACGCCCGGCACGCAGGCGACCGCCCACGTCGGGACCGACCTCGTCGAGCAGGAGCCGCTCCAGGGCGCCGTGCACGTCTTCGTCGGAGGGGTCCGGCTGCAACTCGCCCGCGGTGAACCTCTCCCCCAGCTTGTCGATGCCGCGCAGCAGCTCGGCGTGGTCGGCGTCGGTGAGCAGCCCGGCGGCGTGCAGCACGTTGGCATGGGCCCGAGACCCGGCCAGGTCGTACGGCGTCAGCCGCCAGTCGAAGTGTGTGGAGCGCGACAGGGCATCGAGCTCGGGGCTCGGGCCGCCGGCGAAGCGTCCGCCCCAGAGCTTGCCGGTGTTGGTGGTGCTGTTCTCGGTCACGGGGTCCTTCGTATCAGTCGTGCGGGAGCGCGCTGGTCACGCCGTGCGCGGGTCGTTGGCGAAGCCCAGGAAGCGTTGTGCCAGTGCGTCTCCGCCGGTGGGGGTGCGGCCGATCACCAGGACGGTGTCGTCGCCGGCGATGGTGCCGAGCACGTCGCCGATCTCGGCCTTGTCGAACGCGGAGGCCAGGAACTGTGCCGCACCGGGCGGCGTACGCAGGATCACCAGGTTGGCGCTGGCCTCGGCGCTGACCAGCAGCTCCGAGCACAGCCTGGCCAGGCGCGCGTTGGCGGCCGAGCTGTCGCCCGGCGCCGACGGCGTGCGGTCGCCGCCCTCGGCGGGAACCGCGTAGACCAGCCCTCCGTCGCGGGCACGAACCTTGACCGCGTCGAGCTCGACCAGGTCACGGGAGAGGGTGGCCTGGGTGGCGTGCACCCCGCGTGCGGCCAGGAACTCGGCCAGCTCGACCTGCGACTTCACCTCATGGTGGGAGAGGAGGTCGATGATCAGCTGCTGCCGAGCGTTCTTGGTCAGCGGCGTGAGCGCCTGGTCGTTCATCGTCGGGCCTCCAGCCAGGTCATCACGGCCTTCTGCGCGTGGCGCCTGTTCTCGGCCTCGTCCCACACCACGCTGTCGGCTCCGTCGATGAACCCGGCCTCGATCTCCTTGCCACGGTAGGCCGGCAGGCAGTGCATGGCGATCGCATCGGGCTTGGCCCCGCTCATCAGCTCGGTGGTCAGCGAGTACGGCGCGAGGACGGCCAGGCGATCGGTGGACTCGGACTCCTTGCCCATCGAGACCCAGGTGTCGGTGATCACGATGTCCGCGCCGGCGACGGCCGCCACCGGATCGCGTTCGAGCCCGACCGACCCTCCGGTCTCGGCGGCGATCTTCGCGGCCTGGCCGACCATCGCGGCGCTCGGCTCGTAGCCCTCCGGCGAGCTGACCACCACGTGCATGCCGGCGGTGGCACCGGCCAGCAGCCACGAGTTGCCCATGTTGCAGGCGCCGTCGCCGACGAACGTGGCCCGTAGCCCGACCAGCGACCCCTTCCGCTCGATCACCGTGAGCAGGTCGGCCAGCAGCTGGCAGGGGTGGAAGTCGTCGCTGAGCGCGTTGATCACCGGTACGTCGGCCCAGGTGGCCATCGTCTCCAGCTTGTGGTGGTCGTTCGTGCGCCACACGATCTGGCTGACCTGGCGGCCCAGCACGCGGGCCACGTCCTCGACCGACTCACGGACGCCGATCTGCGCCAGGTCACCGTTGATGATGAGCGGGTTGCCGCCGAGCTCGGCGATGCCGGCCGAGAACGACGCCTGGGTGCGCAGGGTCGGCTTGTCGAAGATCATCGCCACGGTCCGTGGCCCGGTCAGTGGCTTGTGCGTGAAGGGCTCGGCCTTGAGCTCGGCAGCCAGCGCCAGCACCTCGGCCTGCTCGGCCGGGGTGAGGTCGTCGTCGCGGAGCAGGTGGCGGGTCATGACGGGGACTCCACGCCGGCCGCATCGAGGATGGCGGGCCAGGCGGCGAGAAACGCCTCGACGTCGGGGTCGCTCAGCACCAGCGGCGGGGCCAGGCGGATCCGGTTCGGGGTGGGGTTGTTGATGATGAACCCCTGCTCCAACGCGGCCGCGGTGACCTCGGCGGACGCGTCAGCACAGAGGTCGAGGCCGATCAGCAGACCCCTGCCCCGCACCTCGGTGACCCGCGGGTCCGCGGCCACGCCGTCGCGCAGTCGCGCGCCGACGGTCGTGGCCCGTTGCAGCAGGTCGTCCTTCTCGATCACGTGGAGCACCGCGAGTGCAGCCGCGGTGGCGACCGGGTTGCCACCGAACGTGGTGCCGTGGTTGCCGGGCTCGAGCAGATCGGCGGCCGAGCCGAGCGCGATGGTGGCGCCGATCGGGATGCCGCCGCCGAGCCCCTTGGCCAGCGTGATCAGGTCGGGAGTGACCCCCGACTCGGTGTAGGCGAACCAAGCACCCGTCCGGGCGATGCCGGTCTGGATCTCGTCGAACCACAGCAGCGCGCCGTGCTCGGTCGTGATCTCACGTGCCCGGGCGAGGTAGCCCTGGGGCGGCACGTTCACGCCGGCCTCACCCTGGAGGGGCTCGAGCAGCACCGCGGCGGTCTCGTCGGTGACTGCTGCGGCCAACGCGTCGGCGTCGCCGTACGGCACGAAGGTCACATTGCCCGGCAACGGTTCGAAAGGTGCCCGGTAGGCCTCCTTGGCGGTCAGTGCCAGGGCACCCATGGTCCGACCGTGGAAGGCGTTCTCGGCGACCACGACGTGGGTGCGGCCGGTACGCCGGGTCAGCTTGAACGCCGCCTCGTTGGCCTCGGTGCCGGAGTTGGAGAAGAACACCTTCGCACCGGGGGCTCCGCCCCCCGTGGACTCGACGACCAGCTCGATGAGCTTCTCGGCGAGCTCGATCTGGGGACGGCTGGCGAAGAAGTTCGACACGTGTCCCAGTGTCTTGAGCTGGTCGGTCACCGCCTCGACCAGCGCCGGGTGTCCGTGACCGAGGGCGTTCACGGCGATGCCGCCGAGCAGGTCGACGTACTCCTTGCCGTGCTCGTCCCACACGTGGGCACCCTCGCCTCGGGTCAGCACGAGCTTCGGCGGGCCGAAGGTGTTCATCAGGGAGGCGGCGTAGCGCTCGGGCCAGGTGGCGGTCATCAGGACTCCTTCACGACGGGAGGGTTCTTGGCCTGCCGGATCACGATGTCGACCCCGGGCAGCACCTGGGTGCCGATGCCCTCATCGGTGAAGAGCTCCAGGAGGACGGCGTGCGGCTCGCGGCCGTCGACGACGGTGGCCCGCTTGACGCCGTCACGCACGGCCTGCAGGCAGGCCTGCATCTTCGGGACCATCCCGCTGGCCAGGGAGGGCATGAGCTCCTCCAACCCCTCGGGGCTGATCTGGCCGATCACGTCAGAGCTGTTCGGCCAGTCGCGATAGAGGCCTTCGACGTCGGTGAGCACGAGCAGCTTCTCGGCACCGAGAGCCGAGGCCAGGGCGGCGGCAGCGGTGTCAGCGTTGACGTTGTGGACCAGACCGGCCTCGTCGGGCGCGACACTGGAGATGACCGGCACACGGCCGGCCTCGACCAGGTCGAGCACCGACTCGGGGCGCACACGGGCCACCTCGCCGACGAGCCCGAGGTCGACCTCTTCTCCGTCGACGATGGTGTTGGTGGGCTCGGCGGTGAACAGGCCGGCGTCCTCACCGGAGAGGCCCACCGCGATCGGACCGTGCTGGTTGACCAAACCGACCAGCTCACGCTGCACCTGGCCGACGAGCACCATGCGGACGACGTCCATCGCCTCGGGGGTGGTCACCCGGAGGCCGCCGCGGAACTCGGACTTGATGTCGAGCCGGTCGAGCATCTTGGAGATCTGCGGGCCGCCGCCGTGCACGACGACGGGCTTGAACCCGGCGAAGCGGAGGAAGGCGATGTCTTCGGCGAACGCCTTCTTCAGCACGTCGTCGGTCATCGCGTTGCCGCCGTACTTGATGACGACGATCTTGTTGTTGTAGGTCTTCAGCCAGGGCAGGGCACCCGCGAGGGTGGCTGCCTTCACTGCTTCCGGGGTCTGCTCGTGGTCGCTCATGAGGAGTACGCGCTGTTCTCGTGGACGTAGGCGTGGGTGAGGTCGTTGGTCCACACCGTGGCCCGGGCGTCGCCGGACTTGAGGTCGATGGTGACCGTGACGTCGCGACCGGTCAGGTCGACCCCGGCCGGGTCCTCGGCGGGAGTGCTCTTGCGGCAGACCCACACGCCGTTCATCGCGACGTCGAGGTCGGCCGGGTCGAAGGCAGCCTGCGTCGTGCCGAGACTGGCCAGCACCCGGCCCCAGTTGGGGTCGTTGCCGAACACGGCGGCCTTGAACAGGTTGCTGCGAGCGACCGAGCGGCCTGCCTCGACGGCCTCGTCCTCGGAGGCGGCGTTGAGCACGGTGATCGCGATCTCGTGATCGGCGCCCTCGGCGTCCTTGAGCAGCTGCATGGCCAGGTCGGTGCACGCCTGGGTCAGCGCATCGGTGAAGTCGTCGAGCGGCGGGGTGATGCCCGAGGCTCCGCTGGCCATCACCGTGACGGTGTCGTTGGTGCTCATGCAACCGTCGGAGTCGAGGCGGTCGAAGCTGACCCGGGTCGCGGCCCTCAGTGCCTGGTCGAGGTCGGCCGCCGGGACGACAGCGTCCGTGGTGAGCACGACGAGCATCGTGGCCAGTTGCGGGGCCAGCATGCCGGCGCCCTTGGCCATGCCGCCGATCTTCCAACCGGCGCCCTCGATGACGACCTTCTTGCTGACGCTGTCGGTGGTCATGATCGCCTCGGCGGCGTCGGCACCCCCGTCGGCGGACAGCGCCGCGTGGGCGGCATCGACACCGTCGAGCAGGTTCTGGCGCGGGTTGGCCAGGCCGATCAGACCGGTGGAGCAGACCACGACGTCACCGGCACCGATGTCGAGCTTGCCGGCGACCTGCTCGGCGACGGCGTGGGTGGTCTGGAAGCCCTCGGCGCCGGTGTAGCAGTTGGCGCCGCCGGAGTTGAGGACGACGGCGCGGACGACGCCGTCCTTGACGACCTCCTGGCTCCACAGGATCGGGTTCGCCTTGCAGCGGTTGGCGGTGAAGACGGAGGCGGAGTCGAAGGTGGGGCCCTGGTTGACGACGAGCGCCAGATCCTTGGCTCCGGTGGACTTGAGGCCGGCGGCGACGCCGGCAGCGGTGAATCCCTGGGGTGCGGTGACAGTCATTTCTTCTTGCTCTTTCGGGGAGGGGTGACGGGGACGGCGACGGCAACGGTGTGCCCCTGTCGTCGCCATGCCTCGGCAGCCTCGTCGGCCTTGCCCTGAGGAACCAGGATCCAGTCGGTGTCGAAGGTCGAGATCGTGAAGACGCTGATCTTCGCCTCGGCCAGCGGCTGCAGCAGCGAGACCAGGACGCCGTACAGCTCGAAGTCGATCGGGCCCTTGACTGCGAACGCGGTGAACGGCTTCTGACTCACCACCTTGGTGGGCACGCTGCGCGTGGCACACACCAGCGAGGTCTCTGTCGCGGTTGCGGTGATCGAGAAGAGGGACGACGCCTCGGCCCAGTCGGGCACCTCGGCTCCGGGCGCCAGTCGTACGACGGCCAGCTTCTCGGGGAACTGCTGGAGGGTGAAGGTCTTTGCTCCGTCGGTTGCTTCTGTGCTCACTGCGTCACTCGCTCTGTCATTGTTCGCTTCGCTCACGGTGCAAGTCCGATCGTCGGTAGTCCGGTGGTTTCCTCGAGGCCGAGCGCAAGGTTCATGCACTGTACGGCGGCTCCGGCGGTGCCCTTGGCCAGGTTGTCGACGGCACCGACCGCGATCAGACGCCCGGCCGCCTCGTCGACGGTGACCTGCACGTGCACGGTGTTGGACCCGATCACCGACTTCGTCTGCGGCCACATGCCCTCGGGGAGCACGTGCACGAACGGCTCGTCGGCGTACGCCTCGGTGTAGAGGGCGTAGGCCTGCTCCGCAGTGAGGTCGCCAGCGAGCGGTGCCGAGACCGTGGCCAGGATGCCCCTCGGCATCGGCACCAGCATCGGGGTGAAGCTCACCTTCACCTCGGCGTCGGTGAGCAGGTTGAGGTTCTGGATGATCTCGGGGGTGTGTCGGTGCACTCCGCCGACGCCGTAGGCGCTGGCGTTGCCCATCACCTCGCTGCCGAGGAGGTGCGTCTTGGCGGCCTTGCCGGCGCCCGTGGTGCCGCTGGCGGCGACCACGACGATGTCGGGCGTGATCACACCGGCACTGACGGCGGGGGCGATGGTGAGCGTGGAGACCGTCGGGTAGCAGCCGGGCACGGCGATGCGGCGGGCTCCGCGCAGGTGCTCGCGCTGCTGGGCCAGCTCGGGAATCCCGTAGGGCCAGGAGCCGGCGTGCGTGCCGCCGTAGAACTTCTCCCAGAGGTCTGAGTCGGTCAGCCGGAAGTCGGCACCGCAGTCGATGACGACGACGTCGTCACCGAGCGCGTTGGCGACCTCGGCGGACGCGCCGTGTGGCAGGCCGAGGAAGACCACGTCGTGCCCGGCCAGCACCTCGGGTGTCGTGGCCTCGAGCGTGCGGTCGGCCAGCGGCACGAGGTGCGGTTGGAGGCGCCCGAAGGACTCCCCCGCGTTGGAGCCGCCGGTGAGCGCTCCGATCTCGACGTTCGGATGAGCCAGCAGCAGACGGAGGACTTCGCCACCCGCATAGCCACTGGCTCCGGCAACTGCGACGGAGATCTTGTCGGACATGTGCATGACTATACACAGTCATGCATGATCTCGCATCACGAGCCGGCGGTCACCGTCCTGCCGACACCACCATGCCCGCTTCGCCCAAGCTTCCCCCAGTCGCCGGTCTCGCATGCCGAGACCTGCAGGTGGCGAAACCATCGAGGAAACCCGCTTTTCCACGGTGCAAGGTGCCCCTAGGTTTGACGCCATGACGAGACTCTCGCACGACGCCTACCTGCAACATCTCCGCACCGAGTCCGCGCGATTCAGAGAGGTGCTCACAGCCGCGGACCCGGCTGCCAGGGTGCCGGCCTGTCCCGACTGGGAGGCCGCCGACCTGCTCTGGCACCTCACCGGAGTGCAGCACTTCTGGTCGCGCATCGTCAGTGAGCGGCCGACCGGGCCGGAGGCCTTCGAGGAGCCGGAGCGTCCCACGTCGTACGCCGACCTGCTGGCCGCGTACGACGCCGCCTCCGCCGGGCTCGTGGGCGCCCTCGAGCAGGCCGACCCGAAGGAGACAGCCTGGACGTGGTCGCCCGAGCAGACCGTCGGCTTCACCTTCCGCCGGCAGGCCCACGAGGCGCTGATCCACCGCCTGGACGCAGAGCAGGCCACCGGCCAGGTCACCGCCCTGGATCCCCGACTGGCCGCCGACGGGGTGCAGGAGGCGCTGGACGTCATGTTCGGCGGCACCCCGGCGTGGGGCACGTTCACGCCGGGTGAGGGCATCGTGCGCGTCGACTCGATCGACACCGACCACCACGTGTGGGTGCGGCTGGGACGGTTCACCGGCACCGACCCCGACGACGGCACGTCGTACGACGAGGACGACATCGACGTGATCGACGACCCCGGCGCGGAACCCGATGCGGTGATCTCCGGCACTGCGGCAGACCTCGACGCCTGGCTGTGGCGGCGTGGCACCGACGACGGCATCACCGTCGCCGGGGACCGGTCGACGTACGAGCAGTTCCGTGCCTGCATCAACCAGCCGATCGACTGATGGAGGGCCGAATGAACGAGGTGCTGAGCGTCGGCCCCGAGCGGGCCATGCTGATCAACATGCTCGACCTGAACCGCGAATCACTGATCGAGTGCGTCGAGGGGCTCACCGAAGAGGAGGCACGGCGTCGACTGGTGCCTTCACTCACCACGCCGCTGGCCCTGCTCAAGCACGTCGCCTGCGCCGAGCGCAGCTGGTTCCAACGGCGGGTGGCGGCCTTGCCGGACGACCAGTGGGACGGCTACGCGCACGGCGACGACGCCAGCTTCGAGGTTGCAGAGGACGACACGATCGGGTCACTCGTGGCCGACCTGCGTCGTGCCGCAGAGCGCAGCAGGGAGATCGCGGACCCACTCGACCTCGACTTCACCACGGAGCACCCGGCCTACGGTGACGTCTCCCTTCGCTGGATCTATCTCCACATGATTCGCGAAGTGGCTCGGCATGCCGGGCACGCCGACATCCTGCGCGAGCAGATCGAGGCGTCCTGACCCACCAGACGGGGCTTGGCGGGGCCACCGCGGAACTGCCGGGCTCCGCGCCCGCTGTCACTCCTGGACCCGATCGACCTCAGAACTCGGGCGTGCTCGAGCGGCTGGGCGTGAAGGGATCTTCGGTCTCGCTCATCTGCCACGGCGGCAGGTCGGTGGGGTCATAGGAGGGGTCGAGCCAGGGCAGGTCACGGTTCAGCTCGTTGACCGCGATCGTCTCGGCGATCTGTTGCCGCAGCTTCTCCCGCCGCGACGGCCTCGGTGGACCAGGATCATCGGGCAGCCCCGTGCCATCAGGTGGACCCTCACCGCCGACGTCGTCGGGTGAGCCGGTGACGCCACCCGGGGTCAGCTCGGCGAAGCTAGGGTGTCGGAGTGACCACCGTCCGACTCCGCCCCGTGCGCCACGACGACATTCCGCTGCTGAGTGCGGGGGAACCGGCCGACGACCCGTTCGGCTTCTACGGTTTCACCGCCGCCAACGCGCTTGAGCGAGCGTTCGCCGCCAACGGTCTGATCAGCGATGACCAAGGCACTCTGGCCGTCGAGGACGACCAGGGAGTCCTCGCCGGTCACGTCGGTTGGTTCGCCGTTCAACACGGGCCTGCCAGCACGGCACGGGCCCTCAACGTCGGCATCGCGTTGCTGCCACAGCATCGTGGCCGTGGGCTCGGCACGGCTGCCCAGGTGGCCCTCGCGGCGTATTTGTTCGAGAACACCCTCATCGAGCGACTTGAAGCGGGGACCGACGCGGACAACATCGCCGAGCAGCGAGCACTGGAACGATCAGGATTCCACCGTGAGGGCATCGCGCGGCACGCCCAGTTCCGCACCGGCCGGTGGCGCGACCTCGTCATCTACAGCCGACTACGCGGCGATCCCGCGCCCTAGAGCCAGCGGGCCGAGCCGTGGCCCGCGCCATCTCGGCGTCAGTCGACCTCGGTGATGCCAGCGCGATGACGCTGCGCGAGCTCGGCGTAGTACGGCGGGTTGGCCTGCACCCAGAACTCCGCGGACGTGCCGGCGAGTGGCTTCTTCACCTGCGCCGGCGACCCGGCGGAAAGGACGCCGTCGGGGATCTGGGTGCCCGGGGTGACCAGCGAGCCGGCCGCCACCATCGATCCGGCACCCAGCGAGGTGCCGTCGAGCATGGTGCTGCTGTTGCCGAGCAGGGCCTTCTCCCCCAGTGTCGCGGAATGTACGACGCACGTGTGCGCCACGGTGGCGCCCGCCCCGATCTCCACCACGGAGTCGGGGGTGCCGTGGAGCACCGAGTTGTCCTGGATGTTGGCGCCCTCGCGCACCACGATCCGGCAGCAGTCGGCGCGCAGCACCGCGCCGTACCAGACACTGGCGCCCTTCTCGACGACCACGTCGCCGATCAAGGTGGCTGTCGGTGCGATGAACGCCTCGGGGTGGACCTCGGGTCGCTTGCCTTCGAACTCGAACAGGGGCATGACCGCAGGCTAGCGCGGACGGTTTCGTCAGACGGGCGCCGGTGATACCGGGGCGAAGCCGTGGTGAAACCGCCCGGGGCCACGCTGTGCGACATGAACCTCACACCTGACACCACCAGCACCCCGGCCCGTCCGACCGACGTCGCCGTGCAGGCGTCCGGCCTGGTGAAGGTCTTCGGCGACAACCGCGCCGTGGACAGCATCGACCTCGACGTCCGCCGTGGCGAGATCTACGGCGTGCTCGGCCCCAACGGTGCCGGCAAGACGACCACACTCATGATGCTCGCCACCCTCCTCCGCATGGACGGCGGCGAGGCCAGCATCTTCGGCGTCGACGTACGCCGCGAACCTCACATCATCCGCCAGCTCATCGGCGTGACCGGGCAGTACGCCTCGGTCGACGAGAACCTGACCGCCCGCGAGAACCTCTGGCTCTTCGGCCGGTTGATGGGCCTCGGCTCCGCCGAGTCGAAACGTCGGGCCCTGGACCTGCTCGAGCAGTTCGGCCTGGAGGAGGCGGCCAACCGTCCGATCTCCGCCTTCTCCGGGGGCATGCGACGGCGCCTCGACCTGGCCGCCAGCCTGATCACCCGCCCGCCGCTGATCTTCCTCGACGAGCCCACCACCGGGCTCGACCCGCGCACCCGCGGACAGATGTGGCAGACCATCCGCGACCTCGTCGCCGACGGGTGCACGGTGCTGCTCACCACGCAGTATCTCGACGAGGCCGACCAGCTCGCCGACCGCATCGCCGTGATCGACCGGGGACGGATGGTCGCCGAGGGCACCACCGACCACCTCAAGGGCTCGGTCGGCCAGTCCAGCCTGCACCTGCAGGTGAGCGACCACGAACACATCGGCCGCGCCGCCGGTCTGGTCGAGCAGATCCTCGGATCCGTGCCGGTGCTCACCCCCGAGGCCGGCACCATCACCGCCCCACTGGACAACACCGGCCGGACCGCCGACGTACTCGTCGCGCTGCGTGACGCCGACATCTCCGTCGCGTCAGTCGCGATGCACAAGCCCACCCTCGACGAGGTGTTCCTGGCCCTGACCGGTCACGCCACCGAGGACGGCTCCCCCGCACCCGACAGCACTGACTACCAGGAACTGGAGGTCGCCCGATGACCACCCTGACCGCTGCAGAGACCCGCGCCCCCGTCCACTCCGCCGACCCCGCAGCCGGCCTGCAGTCCCGGCTCTCGCTGGGCACCACGCTGAGCCACACGTTCACCATGGCGTGGCGGGCCCTGAAGAAGATGCGTCGCAACCCGGAGCAGTTCATGGACGTGACGCTCCAGCCGCTGCTGTTCACCGCGATGTTCGCCTACGTGTTCGGCGGCGCCATCTCGGGCGATGTCTCCACCTACCTGCCCGCGCTGATCCCCGGCATGCTGGCGATGGGCTCACTGACTGCGTGCATGGCGACCGGCGTCCAGCTGCGCGAGGACATGGACAAGGGAGTCTTCGACCGGTTCCGCGCCCTGCCCATCGCCCGCATCGCACCCCTGGCCGGCCCGATGGTCGCTGACCTGGTTCGCTACGCCCTGGCCGGCAGCCTCACCTTCATCATGGGCGTGATCATGGGCTACCGCCCCGGTGGCGGCTTCGGCGGTTCGATCGCCGCAATCGCCCTGGTCATGGTCTGCGGCTGGTCGATGGCCTGGATCTTCACCTGGATCGGCACGTGGGCCCGCAGCGCGAGCAGCGTGCAGGGCATCTCGATGATGTTCCTGTTCCCGCTGACCTTCCTGTCCAACGCCTTCGTGCCCGCCGACACGCTCCCCGACTGGCTGCACGCCTTCTCCAACGTGAACCCGGTCTCGCACGTGGTCACCGCGACCCGCTCGCTGGCCAACGACGGGGCTCTCACTGCCGAGGTGGGGTGGTCCCTGATCGCCTGCGCCGTCGTCGTCGCAATCTTCGCCCCGCTGTCGGTCCGGTCCTACAAGCGCTCGATGTGATCTCGGGCGAGGCTCACAGCTCCGCGGCCAGGCCCAGCGCCCGGTCGCGGAGCTGCTCCGCGTCCAGACCGGCGAGCGCTTCCCGCGCGGTGGCCAAGAGAGCCGGATCGACCAATGCTTCGGCGTGGGACCAGGCCACGCTCGGCAGGGTCTGGTTGTAGCCGAACGCCCGACCCAGCGCGACGAGGTCGGCAGCCGTCTGGGCATCGCCCGCCGCCGACTCCCACAACCCGATCGCGAACAAGATGGTGCCGGCGATCGGGTAGTCCATGAAGTCGTGGTCGCCGCGCAGCACCGGGAGCAGCCGCGTGACCAGGTCGGACCGAAAGGTCCCGGCCTCCTCGGCGCGGCCGTGCACCACGTGGGCGGCCAGCCGCACGGCCTCCGGGTAGAGGATCCACGGCTCGAACTCAGGGAGTACGACGACCCCGGGCGGCTGCCACTCCCGGAGCATCGTGATCGTGGCGGTGTAGGTGGCAAGCCCCTCGTCGACGTCACCGCGGGCCAGCGCCAGCTCGGCGCGCACATTGCCGATCACGGAGCCACTCGGCCAGGCCTGGGAAGGCTGGTGGCGCCGATCGAGCTCGGCGATCCGTTCGGTGGCCCGGGCCAGCTTGTCATCGGCCAGGTCGGCCAGCGCGAGTGCCGCGATCATCATCTCGGTGTCGACACTGTGCAGTCGCTCCAGGACCGGCAGTGCCAGCAGGGCATGCCCGGCAGCCTCGCGGGTGCGGCCGATGTTGGCCAGCAAGTTGGTCATCTGACTGTGCAGGTTCGCCGTCATCCACGGACCCTCGTCGTCACCGCACAGGTCGAGCGCACGCTGGAGATGGACGATCGCCCCGGCCGCATCGCCCTCGTTCTCGGCGAGGTGGCTGGCCAGGGCAGAGGCCATGAACACGGTGTGCGGGTCCGGGCTCTCGAGGAGCCAGGTGATGCTGCTCGATGATGGCGGGGACTGGGTCGTCGAGATCTGTACCGACTCGAAGAAGTGCACCAGGACGTCGATGAAGGCACGCAGTCGCGGATGCTGGATTCGCGGCCGCAGCCGGGTCAGGGCAGCGAGCGCACGCTGCTCGGTCTGCGGGGCCAGCAGGAGTGCGTGCATGGCACATCCGACCAGTGCCCACCCGGTGACATCGACCAGGTCGTCGTCCGGGACGAAGTCCGGCAGGAGCTGCTCGACCTGCGCGGCCACCGCCAGCACCTGGAGATTGCTCCCGCAGACCACCCAGAACCCGGTCAGCGTCGACATCAGGATCGCCGTGGTGGGCGCGTCCTCCCGGGCCAGGGCGGCGCGCAGCACGGCGGTGAGGTTGGCCTCCTCGACGGCGAGCCGGTCCACCACGTCGATCTGGTCGACACCGAAGAGCCCGACTCCCGCCTCCAGGCACGTCGTACGAGCCCAGGCGACCAGGGCGGCGTCGGCGACCGCGGTCTCGTCGAGGCGGTCGAGCTCACGGCGTCCGAACTCGCGCACCGTCTCGAGCATGCGGTAGCGCAACGTTCCCTGCTCGGGTACGTCGACCACGGAGAGCAGGGACTGGTCGACCAGGGTGGCCAGCAGGCCCCACGCGTCGTCGATGCCGAGCACCGTCGACGCGGAGTCCAAGGAGAAGCCGTCGTGAAAGACCGACAGACGGCGCAGGGCGGCTCGTTCGGGCTCACCGAGCAGCTGCCACGACCAGTCGATCACCGACAACAGGGTGCGGTGCCGTTCGGGGACGTCCCTGCGGCCGCCGGACAGCAAGGCGAACCGGTCGGCGAGACGTCGGTCGATCTCGGCGATCGACATGGCCCGGACCCGGGCAGCGGCCAGCTCGATGGCCAGGGGTACGCCGTCCAGCCGGCGAACGAGCGCGGCCACCAGGGGCTCGTCGATCTCCAGGCCCGGGCGGGCGGCGACGGCTCGCTCCACGAACAGCTCGACGCCGGCCGCCTCGGTGAGCGCCGGCAGCAGGTGCACCCGTTCGGCGGCGATGCTCAGCGGTGAGCGGCTGGTGGCCAGGACCCGGAGGTCGCGGGTGCGGGCCGCGAGCACCGCGACCACGTCGGCCACGGCATCGACCACCTGCTCGCAGTTGTCGAGGATCAACAGCGTCGGCACGCCCTCGAGCTGGGTCACCACCCGGGTGCTCAGGTCGGCCCGTGCCTCCGCGGAGGCCGGGCGCACGTTGACGTTCGAGTCGCGCACCGACAGGGCGGCCGCGATCTCGGGGAGCACACCGGCCGGGTCGGTGACGGCGGCCAGCTCGACGAAGTGCACCACCGGCTGCGCGGCCCGGTGCCCCACCTCGTGGGCGAGGGTCGTCTTCCCGAGGCCACCGGCGCCCACGATCGTCACCACGCGGGAGGCGGCCAGGAGCCCGGTGATCGCCTCCACCTCGCCGTCGCGTCCGATCAGGTGGGCCGGGCCGAAGCGGAGTCCCTCACGCACGGGATGGTCGTGCGCCAGCAGCTCGCGGTGCACGGCCTGCAGGTCCGGCCCGGGATCGGCGCCGGTCCGCTCACGCAGGTCGGCCTGGCGGGCGGAGTACCGGGTCAGGGCAGCGGACGTGCCCCGGACCTCGGCTTCGCTCCGCAACAGGGCTGCCAGGACGGTCTCGTCGTCAGGGTGGCGGGCGTCTGCGCCCTCCAGCCACTCGAGTGCGT
>NZ_BCRJ01000046.1 GCF_001552535.1 Nocardioides jensenii JCM 1364 = NBRC 14755
CCAGCCACTCGAGTGCGTCGCGGTGACGACCTTCCGCGGACAGGGCGAGTCCGTGCAGGGTCCGGAGCCGGTCCAGGCGCCGGGCTGCCTCCCGGCGTACCTCACCCAGGGGCCCGTTGTCGTCGTCGGCCGCGAGGACCATTCCGACCAGTGGCGTGGTCGCGGCGCTCGTGCGGCCGGCATCGCCCCCGCGCCAGGCGTCGGCGGCGGAGTGCGCGGCCACGGCGAGGACCCGGGCATCGACCGGGCACTCGCCCAAGGCGTACCCCTCACCGGCACGCACGACGAGCTCCCCCGAGGTGTGCGCGCGGGTGCGGGAGACCAGCACCTGGAGCGCCTTGGCCGGGTTGGCCGGGACGTCCTCACCCCAGACCGCGTCGATGAGACCGTGGGTGGTGACCGAGCGTGGTGCCTGGAGCACCAGGGCGGCGAGCAAGGCATGGCCGCGGTCGCCGGGCAGTGGTGTTCCGTGCCAGCTCACCTCGCCGAGCAGGCTGAGCCCCTGCTCGGTGAGGTCGGCCGGAACGATCGCCGCCCGGGCGTTCACGACGACCGCGGCTCAGCCTGGGGCTCACGCACGCTGGACGGCTCCGGTCCGTTCTGCGGCCAGGGCCACGGCCGCGTCCCGGGCGGCACCGGCCTCACCCTCCTTGAGGGTGCGGTCGGGAGCCCGGAACCGCAGGGCGAAGGCCAAGGACTTCTTGCCCTCGCCGATCTGCTCGCCGGCGAACACGTCGAACAATCGCACCGACTCGAGCAGATCGCCGGCACCTTCGCGGAGCGCGGCCTCGACCTCGGCCGAGGGAATCGAGCCGTCGACGACCAGGGCGACGTCTTCCTTGGCGACCGGGTACGACGTGAAGTGCGGGCTGGGCGTGACGGCCTGGGCCAGGCTCAGCAGCGCGTCGAGGTCGATCTCGGCGGCAGCCGAACGGTCAGGGACGCCATAGGCCTTGCAGACCTTGGGGTGCAGCTCGCCGGCGTGGCCCAGCACGGTCGCCCCGACCCGGATCTCGGCACAGCGACCGGGGTGCCAGGGCGCGACTGCCGCGGCCGACACCTCGATCTGGACGCCCAGAGCCTCGGCGACCTCGCGGACCGCGCCGATGGCGTCGGCCCAGGAACCCTGACGCCCCTCGCCCCACCAACCCGGACGCTCGCGTTGACCGGTGACGGCCAGGGCGAGGTGCTGCGGCTGGTGCGGGACCGCCTTCTCGATCGCGGCCCACTCCTCGTCGGTCGGCCGACGGTCGACCCCGAGGATCGGCGCCTTCTCGTCGCCGGTCGGCAGGAACACCAGGCCGGTCTCGAAGAGAGACGTGTCGGCGTTGCCGCGACCCACGTTGAGTCCGAGCGAGCGGAGCACGCCGGGCAGCAGCGAGGTGGCCAGCTGTGGCTCCTCGGCGTTGAGCGGGTTGGCCATCCGGATCGTACGACGACGCTCGTCGTCGGCGGGCAGTCCGAGGTTGGCCCAGTCGGAGTCGCCGACGAACGGGTAGCTGATCGTCTCGGTCCACCCGGCTCCGGCCAGCACCAGGCCGACGCGTCGACGCAGCTTCTGCGCCAGCGGCAGCCCGCGCCCGGAGGGCGCCGGCGGCAGCACCGAGGGCACCATGTCGTAGCCGACGATGCGGGCGACCTCTTCGACCAGGTCGAACGGGTCGCTCATGTCGGGGCGCCACGGCGGCACGGTGGCGGTGAGGCTCTCACCGTCAACGGCCACCGCGCAGCCGACCTTCTCGAGGTTGGCCACGGCTGTCTCGGCGCTGATCTCCATGCCGGTGACACGGGCAGGGAGATCGGTGGCCGCGGTGACGGTACGCCGAGCCGGCGCCTCACCGACCACGGTCACGCCGGCATCGGCGGTGGCGCCACCGAGCTCGACCATCAGCTCGACCACCCGGTCGGCGGCAGCGGCGGGCAGCTCCGGGTCGACACCGCGCTCGAAGCGCTTGGACGCCTCGGAGGGCAGCTTGTGGCGGCGCTCGGTGCGGAAGATCGAGACGGCGTCGAAGTGAGCGGCCTCGATGACCACGTCGGTGGTCGTCTCCGACAGCTCGGTGGTCTCGCCGCCCATCGTGCCGGCGATGCCGATCGGGCCGGAGTCGTCGGTGATCAACAGGTCTCCTGATGGTCCCGGGCTGAGCTTGCGCTTCTGTCCGTCGAGCGTGGTGAGCCGCTCGCCCTCGGTGGCGCGCCGGACCCGGATCGCCCCGGTCAGCTTGGCGCGGTCGTAGCCGTGGATCGGCTGGCCCAGCTCGAGCATCACGTAGTTGGTGATGTCGACGCCCAGCGAGATGGGACGCATGCCGGCCGCGGTGAGCCGCTTGACCATCCAGTCCGGGGTCGGTGCGGTCGGGTCGAAGCCGGTCACGCTGCGGGCCACGAAGACCGGGCAGCCCCCGGCGTCGTCGACCACGACCGGGTGTCCGTCGCCGTTGGCTGCCGGCACGTCGCGGTCGGCGGGGTCGCGGAAGGGCACGTCGAAGCCGATGCCGGCCTCACGCGCGATGCCGCGCAGGGAGAGGGCGTAGGCCCGGTCGGGGTTGATCTCGAACTCGATCACCGAGTCGAACATGTCGAGGACGGCGAATGCGTCGTCACCGGGCTGTACTGGCTCTGCGGGCTGACCGTCGCCAGGAGCGCCGGCGTCGGCTGGCAGCACGATGATGCCGTCATGGTCTTCACCCAGGCCGAGCTCGCGCGAGGAGCAGATCATGCCGGCCGAGATGTGGCCGTAGGTCTTGCGCGCGGAGATCTCGAAGTTGCCCGGCAGCACGGCGCCGGGCAGGCAGACCACGACGAGGTCGCCCTCGACGAAGTTGTGGGCGCCGCAGATGATGCCCTGCGGCTCACCGGTGCCGTTGGCGTCACCGACGTCGACGGTGCACCAGTTGATCACCTTGCCGTTCTTCTGCGGCTCCTTCTCGATGGTCAGCACGCGCCCGACCACCAGGGGCCCGGTGATGGCGTCGGCCGGGGTGATCAGGGCCTCGAGCTTGAGGCCGAGCATGGTCAGTGTGGCGGCGAGCTCGTCGGCGGTGACCTGCTCGGGCAGGTCGACGTACTCGCGGATCCAGGAAACAGGTGCTTTCACGGGTCAGATCTCAATTCCGAAGGGCTGGGCGAAACGGACGTCGCCCTCGAAGAAGTCGCGCATGTCGTCCGCACCGTGGCGGAACATCAGGGTGCGGTCGATGCCCATGCCGAACGCGAAGCCGGTGTACTTCTCGGGGTCGACGCCGCAGGCGATGAGCACGCGCGGGTTCACGACACCGCAGCCACCCCATTCGATCCAGCCCTCGCCGCGACAGGTGCGGCAGGTGTCGGAGCCCTCGTCGTTCGCACCCGTGCCGCGGCACACGAAGCAGACCAGGTCGACCTCGGCCGACGGCTCGGTGAACGGGAAGTACGACGGCCGGAACCGGGTGGTGATGCCCTCGCCGAACATGGCCGTGGCGAAGTGGTCGAGCGAGCCCTTGAGGTGGGCCATCGTGATGCCCTCGTCGATGACCAGGCCCTCGACCTGGTGGAAGACGGGCGAGTGCGTCGCGTCGATCTCATCGGTGCGGTAGACCCGGCCCGGGCACACGACGTAGATCGGAGGCTCACGGGTCAGCATGGTGCGGGCCTGCACCGGGGACGTGTGCGTGCGCAGCACCAGCGCGGCCTCGGCGGGCTCGAGCCAGAAGGTGTCCTGCATCGTGCGCGCGGGGTGGTCCGCGCCCATGTTGAGGGCGTCGAAGTTGAGCCACTCGGCCTCGACCTGCGGACCCTCGGCGACCTCCCAGCCCATCGCGACGAACACGTCGGCAATGCGCTCGGACATCATCGTGATCGGGTGCCGGGCACCCGTCACCGTGCGGTCGGTCGGCAGGGTGACGTCGACGGTCTCCTCGACGAGCATGCGCTCCTCGTGCTCGGCCTCCAGCACGGCGAGTCGCTCTCCGAGTGCCTTGTTGACCAGCCCGCGGGCCTGGCCCACGCGGGCACCGGCCTCCTTGCGGGCCTGGGGCGGCAGCGCACCGATCTCGCGGTTGGCCAGGGCCAGCGGGGACCGGTCACCGGCGTGCTCGAGGCGCACCTGCTTGAGTGCCTCGAGGTCCGCGGCCGCGGCAATGGCGGCGATCGCGGCGTCGCGCTGGGCTTCGACCTCGTCGGCACGCAACGGCGTGACCTCGACAGGGTCGTATTCGGTGTTGGGTCCCGACATGACTGCCTTCCGGGAAAGAGGGTGTGGCCAAGGGCAAGTCTAGGAAGTACGGCGCAACTCCCGCGACCGGGTTTGGATTGTCGAACCCGGCGCTACATCTGTCGGCGGTCGTCCTGGGGCCAGGCGATGGAGATCCGGGCTCCGCCCGCCGGCGAGTCGTCGATCGTGAGGACCCCTCCGTGGGCACGCACGAGTCCGTTGACGATGTACATCCCCAGACCCGACCCACCGCGCTCGCCGTGCTTCCAGAACTTGGTGAACACCCGGCGCCGCATCTCCTCGGGGATGCCGTCGCCCTCGTCGTCGACGGTGAGCAGGACCCCGGAGAAGTCGGCCTCGGCGGGGAGCGCCGCGAGGGAGACGCTGACCACTCCCTCGCCGTGACGGATGCCGTTCTCGATCAGGTTGGTGATCACCTGGGTGAACTTGTCGGGGTCGACGTGCGCCTCGGGCAACGGCCGGCTGACCAGCAGGACGACCGGCCGCGAGGTGCCCGCCCGCACGGACTCCACCACGCGTTGCACAAGCACCTCGAGGTCGGCCGGCCGCGGGAACAGCGACAACCTGCCGGTGTCGATGCGGGCGACGTCGAGGAGCTCCGCGATCAACCGGCTCAGACGGTCGGAGTCGGCGTTGACCGTGGTCAGCATCAGTTTCTTCTGCTCGTCGTTGAGCTTGTCCTACCGGTTCAACAGGGCCTGGACGAAACCCTTCACGCCGGTCAGCGGGGAACGGATCTCGTGGGCGACCGTGGCGACCAGGTCGGAGCGTTCCCGGTCGAGCCGGGCTCGACCGCGACCCGATCGCAGGCTGACCGCGACCCGCTGCACCGGCTCGGCCAGGCTGGGCCGCACGATGCGGGCGTTGACCAGCACCTCGGTGCCGTTGGGCAGCACCCACGGCTGCTCGGGTACGCCGGTGCGGGTGGCAAGGCCGACGTACGGCTGGTTGCGGTCACACCAGGTCAGGCCCGACTTGTCCTGCAGCACCAGCGCGTCGGCCAGCTTGGCGCCGATCAGCTCGTCGGCCGAGCCGGCGCCCAGCATGCGCACCGCCTCCGCGTTGGCGAACAGCACGACCTGGTCGGCTCCGGCGACCACGACGCCGTCGGGCAGCTGGTCGAGGGTCTCGCGGGCGGTCTGGTCCACACCGCGAGGCTATAGCGTCAGGGGCGTCGGCGGGCGCCGCCGACAGGACGCACGCGGCTCAGCGGTGCGCGCGGGCGGAGGCGTAGAGGCAGACTGCGGCCGCAGTGGAGAGGTTGAGACTCTCCGCACGGCCGGTGATCGGGATGCGCACCCGGTGGTCGGCCAGGGCGGCCAGCTCCTCGGGCAGCCCCCAGGCCTCGTTGCCGAACAGCCACGCGGTCGGCCCGGTCAGCAGCTCGTCGGCCTCGAACAGGTCGAGCTCTCCGGCACCGTCGGCGGCCAGCACCACGAGCCCGGCACGCTGGGCGCGGCGTACGGCGTCCGCTGGGTCGTCGACGACCGAGATCGGGACGTGGAAGAGACTGCCGACCGTGGCCCGGACCGTCTTCGGGTTGTGCGCGTCGACGGAGCTGCCGGCCAGGACCACGGCGTCGACACCGACTGCGTCACTGGTGCGGATCACCGTGCCGGCGTTGCCGGGGTCGCGGACGTCGGCGCAGATCGAGACGAGACGGGGTTCGCCGTCGAGCACGTGGTCGGCGGGCCGGTCCACGAACCGGCAGACCGCGATCACCCCGGCCGGATTGACCGCGTCGGACAGTGAGGCCAGAGCGCGTTCGTCGACCGGGGTCCAGGCGACGTCGTGAACGATCGCGTTGGCCCGCAGCTCGGCGTACCGGGTGCTCGCCTCCGGGGTGGCGAAGACCTCGACCACGCAGCCGGTCAGGGACAACGCGCCCTCCACCGCCTTGGGGCCGTCGGCCAGGAAGAGCCGGTGCTCGGAGCGAAATGCACGACGGGCGAGCCTCCGCGCGTTCTTGACCCGTGCGTTGCCGCTCGTGAGCGGGGTCGGGTCACAGCGGAAGCTCGCCACGTCAGTGAACGAGACGCTCAGGCAGTCGCGTCTTCGCGGGGCGCGTTGACGTCCTCGGGAAGGGCCGCCTTGGCGACCTCGACCAGGGCGAGGAACGCCGGGGCGTCGTTGACGGCGAGGTCGGCCAGGATCTTGCGGTCGACCTCGACCTCAGCGGCCTTCAGGCCCTGGATGAAGCGGTTGTAGGTGAGGCCGTTCGCGCGGGCAGCGGCGTTGATGCGCTGGATCCACAGCTTGCGGAACTCGCCCTTCTTGGCCTTGCGGTCACGGTAGCTGTAGACCAGCGAGTGGGTGACCTGCTCCTTGGCCTTGCGGTAGAGGCGCGAGCGCTGCCCCCGGTAGCCGGATGCGCGCTCGAGGACTACCCGGCGCTTCTTGTGGGCGTTGACCGCCCGCTTGACGCGTGCCACTGTCTTACTCCTTGTTGCTCGAAAAGTTGGGGGATGCGGTGCCCGCCGATCGGGGCGGGGTCACCAGCCGAAGTCGGTCTCAGAGACCCAGCATCTTCTTGGCGGACTTGACGTCAGCCTTGGCCAGCTCGACGGTGCCGGTCATCCGGCGGGTCACCTTGGACGGCTTCTTCTCGAGGTTGTGGCGCTTGCCGGCCTTCTCGCGAAGGATCTTGCCGGTGCCGGTCACGCGGAAGCGCTTCTTGGCACCGGAGTGCGTCTTGTTCTTCGGCATCTCTCTGCTCTCTGTCTCTGGATCTGGTGAACGTGTGGGGTCCGGTCGGGCTCGACCTGGACTCAGGCCTCGATCTCGGGATCGAGGTTCTCGGAGCGCTTGCGCTCCTTCTTCTGGGCCACGGGCTTGGTGCCGGCGGAGGCCTTGCGGAACGAGGACTCCTCGGCCTCGCCTGCGGCGCGCTCGGCGGCCTTGGTCTCCTTCTCGGCCTGCATCTCGACCTTGGCGTCGGCCTTCTTGCGGTGCGGACCGAGCACCATGATCATGTTGCGGCCGTCCTGCTTGGGTGAGCTCTCGACGAAGCCCAGCTCCTCGACGTCCTCGGCCAGACGCTGGAGCAGGCGGAAGCCGAGCTCGGGGCGGTGCTGCTCACGACCGCGGAACATGATCGTGATCTTGACCTTGTCGCCGGCCTTGAGGAAGCGGACGACGTGGCCCTTCTTCGTCTCGTAGTCGTGCGCGTCGATCTTGGGACGAAGCTTCATCTCCTTGATGATCACGTTCGTCTGGTTGCGTCGGGCTTCACGGGCCTTCTGGGCGTTCTCGTACTTGAACTTCCCGTAGTCCATGAGCTTGCAGACGGGCGGCTTGCCCTGGGGCGCGATCTCGACGAGGTCGAGGTCTGCCTCCTGGGCAAGGCGCAGCGCGTCAGCCGTCGGCACGATGCCGACGGTCTCGCCGTTGGGTCCAACGAGCCGGACCTCGGAAACCCGGATCCGGTCGTTGATGCGCAGCTCTGTGCTGATGGGTCCTCCTGGGGACGATGGTGCAGATCTGTGGATGGAACGAATTCGCCCTTGTGGAACGAAAATGGGCTTCCGCTCATTCCAAGCGGAAGCCCAGTCTCCAGATGCACAGGTGCACCACGCGTCTCCATGTCTGCGCCACGGCGTACGCCGCGCAGATCTGGTTCTGCGGACCGGACCCGACGACCTCGCGGTCGATGCGGGTGGGAAGTCGAAACCTCCGCTTGTCTGATCCACTCCACCATGAGGTCATGGCGATGCAGATCGGTCGAACGACAGACTACTCGCCCTGCGACCACTCCCCCAAATCGCTTGCGGCCCACCCTTCTCGGGCCGGGCCCGATCTGGTGCGGTGAAGGTCGGTCAGTCTTCGCCCGGCTGCAGCCACGCAGAGCGACCGGAGACCTCGACGAGCTGCCAGCCGTTGGCCACGCCCAGCAGGTCATCGCCCTCGATCACGAACGTCACCGGCCCGGCGATGTCGATGACCAGCGCCGAGGCCTGGTCCTGGATCGCCGACTGGGCGGCCGCCTGCGCGGGCACCACCACCGGGCGCGCCTCGCGGTTCCAGGCGGTCAGCTGCTCGGTTCCGGTGAACGCCAGCAGCGCCATCCGGCCGTCCGCCCCCTCCATCAGCACCGCCGCCATGTCGCTGGACTTGTCGTGGGCCAGCCCGCGGTCGTCGTACTCCACCTCGCCGAGGAGTGCCACCACCGGAACCAGCAGGCGGGAGGACTGCAGCACGGCCAATGCCTCGGCGTACCTGCTGTGATCGCCGGCGTACGCCGTCAGTGCGGTGCCGACCTGCGGGAACTGGCTGCCGTCGTCGTCGGGGAAGGACGATTCGAGGATTCTGGCACCGGCGAAACGGTCGGGGTTCGGAGTGGTCATGGTGATGCCAGCCTAGGGGGCATTCCCGGGCAGCGACCGGTTGGGCGACCCGCGCCGCCGGGAAGAGCAATGTCACCGGGGATGTGAAATGCTGGGGTCATGTCGGACGTGAGCTGGATGGCGCTGGCCGTGGCCTTGACCGTGTGTGGCGGCCTGTGGACCTGGTACGCCGCGCGCAACCGGGGCGCCGCATCGGCGACCCGGGGTGCCGCGCTGACCTTGCTGCCCGGTGCGGCCTACCTCACCGGAACCCTCGAGATGTTCGGCGAGATCTCGTCGTCGGTCGCCGACTGGGCCACCGGATTCGTGTTCAGCCCCCTGGTCTGGCTCGGCATCGCGATGGCGGGGGTCGCCGTGGTGCTCTTCGGCGTCTCCGGGCGACTCTCCGGCAGCGGCGAGGAAGCACCGAAGCCGAAGCCGTCGCGCAAGGAGCGCAAGGCGCTGCCGCCCTCCTCCCAGAAGGGTGCGCCCGCGATCGACGACGACCTGGCCGACATCGAGGCGATCCTGAAGAAGCGCGGCATCAACTGATGGACGACGGCATCGCCCGCCACCGGCTGCGGGCCCGGCTCGACGCCGCCGTGGCCAAGCTCCCGGGACACCTGCGCACGCCGGCCATGGTCGTCGACCTCGACGCGTTCGACGCCAACGCGGCCGATCTGGTGCGTCGGGCCTCCGGCACTCCCCTGCGCGTCGCGTCCAAGTCCTTGCGCGTGCCCGCGTTGCTGGAGCGGGCCCTGGCCCGGCCGGGCTTCCACGGGGTGCTCGGCTACTCCCTGCGTGAGGCCCTGTGGCTGCACGAGCAGGGCATCACCGACGACATCGTGATGGGCTACCCCAGCGTCGACCGTGAGTCCCTGTCTGCTCTGGTCAGCTCGCCGTCCGCAGCGGCCGCGATCACGCTGATGGTCGACTCGGTCGACCACCTCGACGTGGTCGACTCGGTGCGCTCCTCCAAGGCCGTGGCGATCCGGATCGCGATCGACGTCGACGCGGGGCTCCGGGTCAGCGGCCAGCATGTCGGGCCCAAGCGGTCACCGCTCTACGACACCTCCGCGGTCGTCGAGCTCGCGCGCACCGTCGTCGGACGCCCCGGCTTCACCCTGGTCGGGGTGATGACCTACGAGGGCCAGGTCGCCGGCGTGCCCGACGACGTACCGTCCCAACGGACGAAGTCGATGATCGTGCGCCGACTGAAGTCCGCCTCGATCGAGCAGATCAAGGTGCGCCGCCGCGAGATCGACGCAGCCGTGCGCCGGCTGACGACGTTGGAGTTCTGGAACGCCGGCGGTTCGGGCTCCGTGGAGTCCTCGGCCGCCGACCCGGTGGTCACCGAGGTCGCCGCAGGCTCGGGGCTGCTCGTGCCCGGGCTCTTCGACCACTACCAGTCCTTCACGCCCCGTCCGGCGTCCTTCTTCGCAGTCCCGGTCGTACGACGTCCGTCGGCGAACGTGGCGACCGTGGCCGGCGGCGGGTTCATCGCCTCCGGGCCCACGGGCGATGACCGGGCGCCGATCCCGTGGGCGCCGCCGGGGCTGCACCTGACCGGGCTCGAAGGCGCAGGCGAGGTGCAGACCCCGCTGACCGGGCATCCGGCTGCGACCCTGCGCATCGGCGATCTCGTGTGGTTCCGCCACGCCAAGTCCGGGGAGCTCTTCGAGCACACGGACACGGTGCACCTGCTGACCGGGGCGGAGTTCACCGCTGCCGTGCCGACGTACCGCGGCACGGGCAACTCCTTCTGATGGCAGGCGTGGTCGCGGACGTCCTGACGCACGCCCGGTCCGGCCCCGGCCTGCTCTCCGGCAACCACCTGATCTGCATCGACGGCCCGACCGGCTCCGGGAAGACGACCTTGGCAGCCGCGCTCGCCGAGGCCGCGCCCCAGGCCCACGTGCTGCACATGGACGACATGTATGCGGGCTGGAGCGGTCTCAACGGCGACACCGGAGCCCGGCTGCGGGAGCAGGTGATGGTTCCCCTCGCCGCCGGCGAACCCGGACACTACCGGCGCTACGACTGGCACCAGGGCGACTTCGCCGAGCTTCACCTGGTGCCACCCACCGCACTGCTCGTCCTCGAGGGTGTCGGCTCCGGAGACCTCGCCCTCGCACCCTGGCGGAGCACCCTGGTCTGGGTCTCGGCGCCCGACGACCTGCGCCTGGAGCGAGGCCTGGCCCGCGACCGAGCCCTCCATTCACGCGAGGGCGAGCCGTGGGACGAGGCCGATCACCGGGCGAAGCTGACCGGTTTCATGGCCGACGAGCGACGGTTCTTCGCCGCTCACGGACTGCCCGGAACCGCCGACCTGCGGGTCGACGGCACGGGCCCGTGGTTCGGCGGCGCCGGCCCGCTACCGTGACGACCATGGTGATGCCCTCGGGGGAACAGTTCGAGATCAGTGCGGCCGGCTACCGAGCGGTGGTCACGGAGTCCGGAGGGGCCCTGCGACACCTGTCCCACGACGGCCAGCCGCTGATCGACGGCTTCGAGGAGAACGAGCCTGCCTCGGGCGGTCGGGGCCAGCTGCTGATGCCGTGGCCCAACCGGATCGAGGACGGGCAGTACTCCTTCGGGGGCCACGACCACCAGCTCGCGTTGACCGAGCCGAAGCGCCACAACGCCTCACACGGGTTGGCCCGCTGGGCGGCCTGGACGCTCGAGGAGCACAGCGTCAACTCCGTCTCACTCACCCTGCGGGTGATGGCCCAGACCGGCTATCCCTGGGCTGTGGACCTGCACGTTCTCTACGACCTCTCCGCCGACGGGTTGACCGTCACCCAGACCGCCACCAACCTCTCGGACTCCCCCGCCCCCTACGCCTGCGGGGCCCACCCCTACCTCTGCGCGGGTGACGACACCGTGGACTCGTGGGAGCTCACCCTGCCCGCGTCGCGACGCTCCCTGGTCTCGCCCGACCGGCTGTTGCCGATCGGCAGTGCCGACGTCGAGGACACCGGGTTCGACTTCCGGGTCTCCCGACCGATCCGCGACACCGTGCTCAACGACGCGTTCACCGATCTCGTGCGTGACGAGTCCGGCCGCGCGGAGGTCGTACTCCGGGGGCCGGAGCGGGGTGTGGTGCTGTGGGTGGACGAGAACGTGAAGTGGCTGCAGGTCTACTCCGCCGACGACGTGCCGGCAACCGCCCGCCGGTCACTGGCCGTCGAGCCGATGACCGCGCAGGCCAACGCGTTCCGCACCGGGGAGGACCTCGTCACCCTCGCACCGGACGGCGGCGAGCTCTCCGTCTCGTGGGGCATCCGGGCCCTCTGACACAGCGCGCCCGGACGAGCGTTCCGCGGCAGCGCCCGGATCAGGCGAGAAGCGCCCGGATCTCGCGCACCGCCTGGGTCGCCCTGGCGCCGTCCGTGCCCTGGAGGGCCATCACGGCGCACGTGGTGCCGTCGGCCAGGTCGAGGGTGGCCCAGGGTGCTCCCCGGGGAAGGTGGATGGCGACGATCTCGGCCCACTCGAAGAACCGCGACTTGTAGCCGTTGACGACCAGCAGCCCTTCGACGGAGGCGACCGCACGCGCCCGGATCAAGGCGTGCACGAGCGCGCCCACGAACACACCCAGCAGCAGCGCGGTCACCCGCTGGAACAGGTCGAACGTCGCTCGCACCTCAGCGTCCAACAGGAACCAGGCGGCCCCGCAGAGCACGAGCAGCATGATGCTGCCGGCGATGCCGGCCATCCGAACGCCGAGCGGGCGCCAGGTGTGCGGCAGGGTCAGGTCGGACACGGGGACGGTCACACCCGACAGGCGTGGATGTCGGTGAGCAGGATGCCGCGGGCCCCGATGTCGTAGAGCTCGTCCATCAGCCTCTGGGCGCCGTCGCGGGGCACCATCGCACGCACCGCGACCCACCCTTCGCGATGCAACGGGCTGACCGTCGGGCTCTCGATGCCGGGGGTCAGGTCGACCGCCTTCGAGACGTGCTCGCTGCGGATGTCGTAGTCCATCATCACGTAGGAGCGTGCGACGAGGACGCCCTGGAGGCGGCGCAGGAACACCTCGAAGCCGGCCGGGCGAACACCGCCGCGGGTGATCAGCACGCCCTCGGACTCGAGCACGACCTCACCGAACGTGGCCAGCCCGGCCGCACGCAGCGTGCTGCCGGTCTCGACGACGTCGGCGATCACATCGGCCACGCCGAGCTGGATGCTGGTCTCGACCGCACCGTCGAGCCGGGTCACGGTCGCGTTGATGCCACGGCTGTCCAGGAACTGCTGCACCACGCCGACGTACGACGTGGCGATGCGCTTGCCCTCGAGCTGGGCCGCGTCGGTGAACTGGCCGGCCGGTCCGGCGAAGTAGAACCTCGAACGGCCGAACCCGAGCCGGACCACCTCTTCGGCCTCGGCGCCCGAGTCGAGCAGCAGGTCACGGCCGGTGATGCCGATGTCGAGCGTGCCCTCGCCGACGTACAACGCGATGTCGCGCGGGCGGAGGTAGAAGAACTCGACGCCGTTCTCGGCGTCGATGAGGGCGAGCTCCTTGGAGTCGCTGCGTTGGCGGTAGCCGGCCTCGCGCAGGATCTCGGTCGCGGACTGGGACAGCGAGCCCTTGTTGGGCACCGCGATCCGGAGGAGCTTCTGGCCGGCTTGGTTCAGGTTGGCGGGCTGCGTCATGTGGGGTTCCTCAGAGGTGTGAGTAGACGTCGTCGAGGGTGATGCCGGTGGCGATCATCAGCACCTGGGCGTGGTAGAGGAGCTGGCTGATCTCCTCGGCCGCGGCTTCCTTGCCCTCATGCTCGGCGGCCATCCAGGACTCGGCAGCCTCCTCCACCAGCTTCTTGCCGATGGCATGGACGCCGGCGTCGAGCTGTCGCACGGTGCCGGATCCCTCGGGTCGGGTCTGGGCCTTCTCGTTGAGCTCGGCCCAGAGTTCCTCGAACGTCTTCACGATCGACAAGCCTACGGCGTACGACGCCCGCCACCGGCGTCGGTCTCACCGCGACAGGGCATGGGGATCGCCGGGAGCTCCGCCTCCTCTGAACGCGAGCTGCTTGCGGGCACCGATCAACCGCGCCCAGCGCCAACAGCCCGCCCGGGATGGTGGCGCCGCTGCCACCACGAATCCGTTGCTCACCGAGCGGAAACGGTTCAGCCCGAGTGGCGTCATTCGCCCCCGGTGCCAATCGCGCGGAGCAGGCGTGCGGTGGCCAGAGCTGCCGCGGTGGCCTCCCAGCCCTTGTCCTCCTGCGAGTCGGCCAGCCCGGCCCGGTCCAGCGCTTGCTGCTCGTCGTCGCAGGTGAGCAGTCCGAAGCCGATGGGAGTGCCGGTGTCGAGGGCGACCCGGCCCAGTCCGTCGGTGGCCGCGTTGCAGACGAAGTCGAAGTGCGGGGTGCCGCCGCGGATCACGACGCCGAGCGCGATCACCGCGTCGTGCGACCGGGCCAGCTCGCCGGCCACGACGGGCAGCTCGAACGCACCAGGCACGCGCACCACGGTGGGCGACTCCACCTGGTGGGCGCGTAGCGCACGGTCGGCGCCCTCGAGGAGACCGTTCATGACGACCTCGTGCCAGCTCGAGGCCACCACGGCGACCCGCAGGTCGCGGCAGTCTGTCGGCTTCTGGTCGGGTGCTCCTGCTCCGCTCACAGCGCGTTTCCTTCCATGGTGTGTCCTTCCAGGTCGGGCAGCTGGTGGCCCATGCGGTCGCGCTTGGTCATCAGGTAGGCGAGGTTGTGGTCGTTGGGGTGCGGGGTCAACGGCACACGCTCGGCAACGGTGATGCCGAAGTCCTCGAGGTTGTTGACCTTGTCCGGATTGTTGGTCATCAACCGCACCGAGCTCACCCCGAGGTCGCGCAGCACCTGGGTGGCGGTGCCGTAGTGGCGCGCATCGGCGGGGAGACCGAGGTCGAGGTTGGCGTCGACCGTGTCCCGGCCACCGTCCTGCAGGGCGTAGGCCTGCAGCTTGGCGACCAGGCCGATGCCGCGGCCCTCGTGTCCGCGCAGGTAGACCACGACGCCGCGGCCCTCGTTGACGACCGTCTCGAGCGCCTCGTCCAGCTGCGGACCGCAGTCGCACCGGTGGCTGCCGAAGACGTCACCGGTCAGGCACTCCGAGTGCACCCGGGTCAGCACCGGCGCCTCACCGCTGATGTCGCCGTACACGAGCGCGATGTGCTCGCTGTCGTCGATCGTGATGCGGTAGCCGTAGGCCGTGAAGTCGCCGTACTTCGTCGGCAGGTTGGTCTCGGCGACCCGCTCGACCAGCACCTCGGTGCGGCGGCGGTGGCGGACCAGGTCCTCGATCGAGATCATCTTCAGACCGTGCTCGTCGGCGAACGCGCGCAGCTCGGGGGCACGCTTCATGGTGCCGTCGTCGTTGACCACCTCGACGAGTACGCCGGCAGGGGTGAGCCCCGCGAGCTTGGCCAGGTCGACGGCTGCCTCGGTGTGACCGCGGCGGACCAAGGTGCCGCCCTCGCGGTACCGCAGCGGGAAGACGTGGCCCGGGCGGGTGATCTCCCACGGCTCGGTCGCGGAGTCGGCCAGCACGCGCGCCGTGTGCGCCCGGTCCGCGGCGGAGATTCCGGTGCTGACCCCGTCACGCGCGTCGACCGAGATCGTGTACGCCGTGCGCAGCTTGTCCTTGTTGTGCGGCGTCATCAACGGGATCTCGAGGCGGTCGAGCATGTCGGCAGGCATCGGCACGCAGATCACGCCGCTCGAGTGACGGATCGTGAACGCCATCAGCTCCGGGGTGGCCTTGCTGGCCGCGAAGATGATGTCGCCCTCGTTCTCACGCGTCTCGTCGTCGACCACGACGACCGCCTTGCCGGCCGCGATGTCCGCGATGGCGTCTTCGACACTGTCGAGACGGACACTGCCGTGGTTCTCACTCATGCCCAGGTCCTTCATTGGTGCTGTCTCCTTGGTTGATGTAGCCACTGGCCAGCAACTTCTCGACATGCTTGGCGATGACGTCGGCCTCGAGGTTGACCCGGTCGCCCGGGGCCCGGAAGCCGAGAGTGGTGCGCGCCAGGGTCTCGGGGATGAGGCTGACGGTGAACGTGTCGCCGTGGGTCTCCACGACGGTGAGGGAGATGCCGTCGACCGTGATCGAGCCCTTGTCGACCAAGTAGCGGCCCATCCCCCCGGGCATCCGGATCTCGACGATCTCCCAGTGCTCACTGGGGGTTCGGCGTACGACGGTGCCGACGCCGTCGACGTGGCCCTGCACGATGTGGCCGCCCAGGCGCTTCTCGACGGTGACCGCACGCTCGAGGTTCACCTTGTCGCCCGGCTGTACGCCGAGGAGCGAGGTCTTGTCGAGCGTCTCCTGCATGACGTCGGCGGTCCAGACCGCTCCGTCGTGCTCCACGACAGTCAGGCAGCATCCGTTGACCGCGATGGAGTCACCCGGGCCGGTGCCCTCGAGCACCACCGTCGAGCGGAGGGAGAGGCGGATCGCGTCATCCTGCGACTCGATCGCCTCGACGGTGCCGAGTTCCTCGACGATTCCGGTGAACATTCAGCTCTCCTTCGTGGATGGTGTCATGGTGAGGCGGATGTTGGTCTCGGCACCGGTGCCGAGCACGGTGACGTCGACGACCTCGAAATGCAACGCGTCGGCGATCGTGCTGATTCCGAGGTCGGCCACGGCGTTGCGGCCGGCGCCGAGAATCATCGGCGCGACGTAGGTGACGATCTCGTCGACCAGGCCCGCCGTCAGGAACGCAGCAGCCAGGGTCGGCCCGCCCTCGAGGAAGACGTGACGGTGACCGAGGTCGAAGATCTGGTGCAGCGCGTCGTGCGGATCCTGCGTGCGCAGGTGCAGGCTCTGGGCCCTGTCGTTGAAGATTCGCTTGGTGGCCGGGAGGTCCCGCAGACCCATCACCACCCGCAGTGGTTGCACGCCAACAAGCTGGCCGGGTTCGTCAGGCAGGGTCTCGTCGCGCACCGTCAGCTCGGGGTCGTCCACCTCGACCGTGTTGGCGCCGACCATCATCACATCGCACTCGCCACGGAGACGGTGCGTGTCGCGCCGAGCCGGGGCCGAGGACACCCAGCGACTGGTGCCGTCGGCGGCGGCGCTGCGACCGTCGAGGGTGGTGGCGAACTTCCACGTCACGAACGGACGCTCGTGCTCGACGGCGAAGGTCCAGGCCCGGTTGAGACCTCGGGCGGCGTCCTCCTGCAGGCCGTGCACGACCTCGACGCCCGCTGCACGCAGCGTCTCCGCTCCCCCGGCCGCGATCGGGTTCGGGTCGGACTGCGCGAAGACCACGCGTCGCACACCCGCGTTGATCAGGGCCTGCGCACACGGCCCCGTGCGACCGGTGTGGTTGCAGGGTTCGAGGGTGACCACGGCCGTCGTACCGCGGGCCAGGTCACCCGGCGCCTGGCGGGCGGCCTCGGCGAGCGCGGCCGCCTCGGCGTGCGGTGTACCGGCTCCGCGATGGAAGCCCTCAGCCACCTCGACGCCGTCGTCATCGAGCAGGACACAGCCCACGCGTGGGTTCGGGCCGAGTGGTACACCGGGCGTGGCCGCGATCTCGAGCGCACGCAGCATGGCGCGCTGCTCGGCGGCGGAGAACTCGCCGACGGGCGCTCCTGTGACAGTCACCTGCGTTGCCCCTCTCGGTCCGGTCGCGGACTCGGGGGCCGTGATGCGGGTCGATCGGCAGGGGGTCAACTCGTGCGTGCTGCGCGTCGGACGGCCTCACGCAGAGCATCAACCTCTGCGTGCACTTCCCATCCGGACTTTGACCGTCGGTCCAGGAATCTCACCTGGTCAACCGATCACTGGTTGTGACCGGGTCGCGGACTTCCGGGCGAAGAACCTCTTCGTCCAGTCACCGCCGGCTCGGAATTGCACCGACCCCAGAGCACGCGAGTTGAAAACTCGACAAAGACCATGCTGCCACACGACCTTCAGGATTGCGCCAAGAGCCCGATCACTGGACATCGGGACTCGTAGGACATCGGGACTCGTAGGACATCGGGTCTGTTGGTCCGGAAGGGCACGGGAGCAGAGCAGGGCACCATGCCGCGTTGCATGAACGTTTGTTCACGGGCGACCTTGGACAAACGTTCATGCAACAAGGATCGAGCCTGGCCCAGCCACTCGCTCCCACCCGTGGATCGACCGACCTGTGGATGAACAGCTCGGAGTGTCGGCAGGCGCGGGTCGGATGGTGGCATGCCACGACTCATCGACACCCAGACCCGGGCCGCCTCACTGACCATCGCCATCAATCACGTCATCGCCACGGACGGCACCCCCGCCCTCAGCCTGCGCAGAATCGCAGAGGTGAGCCGGGTGAGCCCTTCAACGATGGTCAACGACTACGGGTCGCGGGAGCAGCTGCTGCGCATCGCTGCCCACCTGACCGCCAACGATCGGTTGCGCCAGTTCGTGATCGGGCAGCCCTGCACCGGGCTCCTCGCCCTGTTGCCCGGCTCCGATCCCGAGCACTCCGACCACGTCGACGCCGTGGTCCAAGCCCGCGTGTGGCAGGGCTGGATGGAGCTCTGGCGATCCCTTCCGGGGCTCGAGTGCCGGCTCCAGACCCACTACACGACGCTCCAGGAGTTCCTCTCGGTGCTGACCGAAGGTCGACTCTCGACCACAACGATCAACGGCATCCTTGCCATGAGCGAGGGGCTGGAGCAGCAGATGGCGCGGCCGGTGACACCGCTGTCACCAACCGCCGCCCGCGAGCTCCTGGCACGGCACCTGAGGCACCAAGGGATCCCTGCCGCGCCGGTGCGGCCAGGAGAGCGCACGCCTGATCATCTCGTCGCGGCCATCAACTGGATGCGGCACAGCGTGCTGGAGCGGTGAAGACGCACTCGCCCTAGCTCGCGGCGGCTTCGGCCTTGACCTTGAGCTCACGCACCATGGCGTCGGGGTCCTGCGCGGAGTAGACCGCGGAGCCGGCGACGAACACGTCGGCGCCGGCCTCGGCGCAACGCTCGATGGTCTCGAGCGAGACACCACCGTCGATCTGCAGCCAGGTCTCGAGTCCGTGCTTGTCCATCAGGGCGCGGGCCTTGCGGATCTTGGGCAGGCAGAGGTCGAGGAACTTCTGACCACCGAAGCCCGGCTCGACGGTCATGATCAGCAGCATGTCGAGCTCGGCGAGGAGGTCCTCGTAGGGCTCGATCGGCGTGGCCGGCTTGAGCGCCATCGACGCCCGCGCGCCCTGGTTGCGGATCTCGCGGGCCAGCCGGATCGGCGCCTTGGCCGCCTCGACGTGGAAGGTCACCGAGCCGCACCCTGCTTCGGCGTACGCCGGGGCCCAGCGGTCCGGGTCCTCGATCATCAGGTGCGCGTCCATCGGCAACGGCGTCGACTTGGCCAGCGACTCGACGACCGGCAGGCCCAAGGTCAGGTTCGGCACGAAGTGGTTGTCCATCACGTCGACATGCACCCAGTCGGCACTGCCGATCCGGCGTACTTCGTTGGTCAGGTCGGCAAGGTCGGCGTTGAGGATGCTCGGAGTGATCTGGATACCCACGAGCCGGACTCTATCTGTCCGGTGCGGACCACCGACGAGAGCGGTCAGCTGATACGGACGAGCTCCAGGCGCCAGGCCTCGGGTCCACGAGTCAGGTAGTCGATGCTGAACGCTCCCGGCGAGCGTCGTTCGAGCTGCGCCAGCAGCGGCAGCGGGTCGTGCGGCGCGACCAGGACCAGCCCCTTGCCCGGACGCACGGCGTCCAACGCACCGAAGACCGTCGCGTGCCGGATGGCGTGCGGAATGGTCCGGGCATCGAGCTCCGGGTAGCCGTGACCGTCCTCCTCACCGCAGGTGCAGTCCTGCCCCGGCTCCGACGTCGAGTGCACGTGAGCGGACCCGTCCGACACCTCCGCCCCGAGCAGTTCGTGCATGCCGTCGAGCAGGCCGGCGAGCGAGACGGCCGGGTCGGCAACGAGCAGCGGGAGGATCTGGTCGTTCTCCTTGGCGAGGTGCGTCCCGAAGACCGCCTTCAGGGCGCCGGCCGCGGCCACGGCGGACATCCGATCTTCCGCGGTGGCGAGCTCGTCGATCACCGCACCGATGAAGGAGTGCTCGCTCAGCATCGCCTCGACCAACAACCGTCCCGAGGCGTGGGCGGCGGCCGCGCGATAGAGCGTGCCCTCCTCGGCGATCGCGTGCGGCAGCAGGTCGTCGCGGCCCCACGCCACGAGATCGTCGCGCACAGCGGTGACGTCACCGCCCGTGCGCGCGACGCCGATCAGTGCCTCCACCTTCAACGACAGGACTCCTGCCATCTGTGCGTGGTGCTCCTCGACAGCCTCGGCTGCCCTGGCATCCGCCTCGTTCGAGGCGATGGTCACGTCGTTCATGTCGATCCCTTCACCGGCCGCTCACCGTGGCGGCATCCACCATCTATTTACTACACTGTCCTCCGTGGAAAACAATCGCCAGCTCGGGCCCCGCTCCGGCGCGGGCCGAAAGCCTCTCTCCGCGTCACGGGCAGGCATCCTGGATCGACTCCGCGACCAACCCGAACCCATCACGCTCGCGGCACTGGTCCGGATCACCGCCCTGCACGAGAACACCATCCGAGAACACCTCGAGGCGCTCGTCCACCGCGGACTGGTGCGCCGCACCAAGGCCGAGCCGCACGGCCGGGGTCGCCCCGCCTGGCTCTACGAGCTCAGTGGCGAGTCAGAGAGCAGCGAGTACGCCGGGCTGGCCACGGCGCTCGCGTCGGCGATCGCCCGGACAAGTTCCGACCCCCACGCAGCAGCCGTGGCCTCAGGCGAGGAATGGGGCCACCAGTTGGCCGCGGGCCGCTCCCCCGCCCGAGAGCTCACCGCCGACGCCGCACGCGCGGAGACGCTGGACATGCTCGACGACCTGGGATTCGCCCCCGAACCCGACGAGACGGACACCCTCAGCAGAACGCGGCTGACCCGCTGCCCACTGCTGGAGGCAGCGCACCGCCACCCGGACATCGTCTGCGCCGTGCACCTCGGCATCGTGCGCGGGGCACTCGAGGAGCACGGCATGTCACCCGACGGAACAGACCTGATCCCGTTCGCCGAGCCCGGCGCCTGCCACCTCGTCGTACCCCCGACGCCACCACCGGCGTAGCCGCCGGGGTCGGCCGACAGCGTGGCCGGCCGGGGTCGGCCGGGGTCGGCCGGGGTCGGTCGACAGCGTGGCCGGCCGGGTGGTGCGACTACTCGCCCACCTTCACCAGGAGCTTGCCGAAGTTGCGGCCCGTCAGCAGTCCACGGAACGCCTCCGGCGTCTGCTCGAGCCCCTCGACGATGTCTTCGCGGTAGCGCACCGATCTGTCGGCGACCCACGCAGCCATGTCCCGCAGGAAGTCTTCGTGATGCGTCGGCACGAACTCCTGCTGGATGAACCCGCGGATGGTCAGGCTCAGCGACAGCACCTTGCCCATGAACGCCGGCAGCTGGTCCGGGCCCTGGGGCGCGGACGTGGCGTTGTAGTTGGCCACCAGGCCGCACACCGGAATGCGGGCGAACGTGTTGAGTCGGCGTACGACGGCCGCGGTCACCGGGCCGCCGACGTTCTCGAAGTAGACGTCGATGCCATCGGGCGTGGCCGCGGCCAGGTCATCGACGAACGTCGGTGAGCGGTGGTCGACGGCCGCGTCGAACCCGAACTCCTCCAGGAGCGCACGGCACTTCTCGGGTCCGCCGGCGACACCGACCGCGCGGGCACCCTTGATCTTGGCGATCTGGCCGACCGCAGAGCCGACCGGGCCGGTGGCTGCCGCGACGACGACCGTCTCCCCCGGCTTCGGCTTGCCGATCTCGAGCAGTCCCGCGTACGCGGTGAAGCCGGGCATGCCCAGCACGCCCAACGCGGTCGAGACCGGTGCGGCCTCCGGGTCGAGGCGGCGGGTCTGCCCGGCGTCGACGACGGCGTGGGTCTGCCAGCCGGCGAACGCCAGCACCAGGTCACCGGGCTGACGGTTCGGCGAGCGCGACTCGACCACCTCGCACACGGTGCCGCCGATCATCACTGCGCCGACCTCGACGGGCTCGGCGTACGACTTGGCGGCGCTCATCCGGCCGCGCATGTAGGGGTCGAGGGAGAGATAGATGGTGCGCAGCAGGACCTGTCCTTCCTCGAGTGCCGGGAGTTCCTCGTCGACGAAGGAGAAGTCGCTGTCCTGGGGCTCGCCGACGGGTCGGGAGGCCAGGCGGATCTGGGTTGTCTTCACTGTCGCGATGCTACTGACCCGCCGTCCGTGCCCCGGTACTGTCACCTCATGGGTGCCGAGGTACGCACGATCGACGACGAGACGGGCTCCGCGCGTGACGCCAGCGTCTGAGAGAACCGGCCGGGACGAGACCGTGGAAGAACGGGCAGACCGCAACTGGAACGAGCTGCTCCAGGAGTTCCGGGTGCTGCAGACCGGCGTACAGATCCTCGGCGGCTTCCTGTTGACGCTGCCCTTCCAGTCACGCTTCGCAGATCTGGACGACTTTCAGCGGACCCTCTACCTGGTGCTGGTGCTCCTCGCCACGGTCAGCACGTGCGCGATGTTGGCTCCGATCGCGCTGCACCGCCGGGTGTTCCGTTGGCGACGCAAGCAGCGCCTCGTGGCAGCAGGGCATCGGCTGGCCCAGGTCGTGATGGTGCTGGTCGGACTGCTGGTCACGGGGATCGCCGTCTTCGTCTTCGACGTCGTGCTCGATCGGCAGGCCGCCCTGATCGTGGGTTGTGCGATGTCGGCACTGGTGCTGGTGGCACTGGTCGGCATTCCACTTCTCGCCGGGGGGCGGCACCCACCGCGTCATCCCGAGGCCTGACCGGTCGCGGTTGGGCAGGGTCAGGCCTGCGACGTCGCCGCCCAGTCCACCAGGTCACGGGCCGGTCCGGCAGGAGGATGCGCGCCGCCCTTCCAGACCGCGTGGAGCAGTCGGGGCAGTTCGAGCCCGGTGATCGCGATGCGGACGAGTCGCCCGGCGGCCAGGTCGTCGTACACCGCGTGGGCGCTGAGGGCCGCGGGGCCGGCTCCGGCCGCGACGGCCGAACGCACCGCCGCGGTGCTGGACAGCTCCAACGCGGGCTCGGTGGTCGGTCGGTCGGCGAGCGCCCTCTCCAGAACCGTCCGCGTCCCGGAGCCGGCCTCACGCACCACCAGGGGGGTGGCGGCGAGCGTGTGCACGCTGACCCGACGGCTCGGGCGCGAGGCCCAGGGATGGCTCGGCGCGACCACGACCACGAGCTCGTCGACTCCGACGAGCCGATTGCGCAGATCACGCGGCGGTTCCGGGCCCTCCACGAATCCGACCTGGGCCTCCCCTGAGGCGACCATGGCTGCGACCTGTTCACTGTTGGTCGCGGTGAGCATGAACTCGGTGGCCGGCACCCCGAGCCGTTGCTGTTGCGTCCGGACGGCGACCAGCCAGCTCGGCAGCAGGTATTCGGCAATCGTCAGGCTGGCCGCGATGTCCAGGTGTCCGCGGCGGTCCTGGCGCAGTGCGGTGATGCCGGCGTCGAGCTGGTCGGCGGCGTCCAGCACGCGGCTGGCCCACTGCACCACCAGCTCCCCCGTGGGGGTGAGGGCCGAGCCCCGGCGGGTCCGGTCGAGCAACGGCGCCCCGACGAGGCTGTCCATGGTCCGCATGCGTGAGGATGCCGCCTGCTGGCTGATGCCGACCTCGGCGGCCGCGGAGCTGAGGCTCCCGGTTCGGGCGACGACCACGAGCAACTCGAGTGCGCGCAGCTCCGGCACGTGTGGACCCAACATGGTCACAAGGCTACCTTGTGACCAGACAACCTCGTTCTCGTTCCATGGCTGGCCGCGGATCCACAGACTGGGAACCATGACTCTTCGCGTTGCCATCGTGGGTGGCGGTCCCGCCGGCATCTATGCCGCTGACCTGCTGACCAAGTCCGAGACGGATGTCTCCGTCGACATCATCGAGCGCCTGCCCGTGCCCTTCGGGCTGGTGCGCTACGGCGTGGCTCCGGACCACCCGCGGATCAAGGAGATCGTCAAGGCCCTGCAGCGCGTGCTGGCCAAGCCCGAGGTCCGCTTCCTGGGCAACGTGGAGTACGGCGTCGACGTGAAGCTCGAGGACCTGCGCGAGTTCTACGACGCGGTCGTGGTCGCCACCGGCGCCATGTCTGATCGAGCTCTCGGGATCCCGGGCGAGGACCTGCCCGGCTCATTCGGTGCCGCGGACTTCGTCTCGTGGTACGACGCACACCCGGACGTGCCGCGCACCTGGCCACTGGAGGCGGAGCACGTGGCCGTCCTCGGCGTCGGCAACGTGGCACTCGACGTGGCACGTGTCCTGGCCAAGAAGGCCGAGGAGATGCTGGCCACCGACATCCCGGCGAACGTCCATGAAGGACTTCTGACCAAGCGGGCCACCGACGTTCACGTGTTCGCTCGCCGCGGACCGGCGTACGCGAAGTTCTCGCCGCTCGAGCTTCGCGAGCTGGCCCACTCCCCCAACGTCGACGTCATCGTGCACCCCGAGGGCTTCGAGGTGGATGAGGCGAGCATGGCGCACGTGGCCGCGAACAAGCAGGCCAAGATGGTGCTGAACACACTCTCCAACTGGGTGGGTCGCGAGCCCACGGGCAAGGCGCACCGCATCCACCTGCACTTCCTCGAGCAGCCCGTCGAGATCCTCGGCGATGACGGCGTCACCGGTCTGCGCACCGAGCGCACCAGCCTGGTCGGCGACGGCTCCGTGGCGGGCACCGGCGAGATCACCGACTGGGACGTCCAGGCGGTCTACCGTGCGGTCGGCTACCGCAGCACGTCGCTGCCGGGCCTGCCGTTCGACGACCGGGTTGCAGTCATCCCGAACGACGGAGGCCGGGTGCTGGACCTGGACGGCGAGTCCATCCCCGGCACGTATGTGACCGGCTGGATCAAGCGCGGACCGGTCGGCCTGATCGGGCACACCAAGAGCGACGCGGCCGAGACGGTCGCGCACCTCGTCGCCGAGACCACCGCCACGGCGACCGAGCGCGACCCGGGGGCGGTCAACGCCTACTTCGCCGAGCGTGGCGTCGACGTGGTGGAGTTCGCGAACTGGGAGCGCCTCGACCAGCACGAGATCACTCTCGGTGAGGTCGCTGGCAGAGCACGCGTGAAGGTCGGCGACCGCGAGGAGATGCTGCGCGTCGCCCACGCCGGTTGAGGAGGTCGCGCCAGCACCTGCCTCAATCAGCAGCCTGGTCGCGGACGAGGACGAAGAAGTACGGCTGCGGGATGTCCCTGAAGTCCATCAACCCCAACAAGGTGTCGTCGTCGACTCGTCGAAAGACATCGATGATCGGCAGGTGGTCATAGACCATCGCCGCGCTGACCACGCCGCGATGGTCAAGCTCGCGCAGACGGGCCCGGTGCTTCGTGGTGGTCAGGGCAGGTTTGAGCAGGCTCATGACACGTCGGCCCCGAGCCACGACTGGCGCCGGAAGGCGAGGTGCCAGTCCGAGCGGGATACGTCGCGGATCCACGGCGAACACGTCGCCGTCCGGTGCCCGGAAGAGCAGCGGGTGGACGGCGTCAGGACCGTCGAACTGCTTGCCGTACCAGCCAGAGGCCGCGAGCAGGCCGTCCATCGGGTGACCGGTGCCCAGCTCACGACCGTGCCACCGTCCCGAGATCTCCGCGGCACGGACCGGCGGCAGGTCGTCGTACAGGGCCAACGCTGCGGCGACTGGACAGACGGGTTCAAGGGACGCCAACCGGGTGCTGGCGCTCATGCGGTGTCGCCCGTCGAACTGCCGGTCATGTTCCCGACTCGCAGTGCGCCCGGCGCCGAGGCCGGCACGGCGGGGTGGTGGGGATGGACCGGGGAGATCCGTTCATAGGGATCGCCCAGCTCGGGTCGCGGGTCCGGCTCCCCCTTGTTGGGCCAGAACGACATGGCCCGCTCGGCCTGCGCCGTGATGGTGAGTGACGGGTTCACGCCGAGGTTGGCGGTGATCGCGCTGCCGTCGGCGATGTGCAGTCCGGGATGTCCGAAGACCCGCTGATAGGGGTCGATCACGCCCTTCTCGGCAGACTCACCGATGGTGCAGCCGCCGATGTAGTGGGCCGTGGCCGGAATGTTGAGGATGTCCGTGGCGATGTTCATCGAGAACCCGTCGAGGTCGTTGGCGTAGTCGCGCGCAATCTCGTGCGCCAGCGGGATCCAGTCCGGGTTGGGCTCACCCACGCCCTGCCTGGTCCGGAGCCACCCGCCCTTGAGGTAGGAGGTGAGGCTGTTGTCGAACGACTGCATCACCAGCAGGATCACCGAGCGCTCGGAGGCGGCCCGCGGGTTCTGCGAACGAAGGAAGGTGAGCGGGTGCAGCAGGATCGTCACCAGCAGTCGCAGCGCCCGGAACGCGCCACCGTCGACCATCGGGACGGTCTGCACGAAGAGAGAGTTCTGACCCTTGCCATAGCCGACGGCCTCGATGTGGGTCTGGGGGTCAGGGTGGATCGACGACGTGATGGCCACCCCCTGGGCCAGGTCGTCACGGGTGTTGCTCGTCACCGCGATGATCGCCTCGGAATTGCTTCGGGTGAGCTCACCCAACCGGGTCGACAGGTTGGGCAGGGTCTCGTCGCCACGCAGCTTGTGCAGCAGTTTCTGGGTGCCCAGGGCAGCGGCTGCGAAGACGACGTGCTGTGCCGTGAACGTGCGACGCCCCTTGCGCAGCTTGCCGTTCGAGCGCACCGTCTCGACGACATACCCTCCCTGGCCGTCGGGAGCCACCGAGGTGACCGTCGTCAGCGGGTGCACCTGCGCACCCTTCTGCTCGGCGAGGTAGAGGTAGTTGGTGGTGGTCGTGTTCTTCGCGTTGTGCGTGCACCCCGTCATGCACTCGGAGCAGTGGATGCACCCGGCGCGACGCGGGCCGGCGCCACCGAAATAGGGGTCGTCGACCTCGACACCTTCGTTGCCTTCGTTGAAGAAGACGCCGACGTCGGTCTTGTGGAAGGTGTCCTCCACGCCCCGGCGGCGAGCGATCTGCAGCAGCACCTCGTCCCTCGGCCCGACCCGGGGATTCTCGGCGACGCCGAGCATCCGCTTTGCCTGGTCATAGAAGGGCGCGAGCTCAGACTGCCAGTCGGTGATGTCGGCCCAGGCACGGTCTCGGTAGAACTCCGGCAGCGGCTCATAGAGGGTGTTGCCGTAGATCAACGATCCGCCGCCGACGCCGGCACCACTGAAGACCATGCACTTGCCCAGCATGCTGATCCGCTGAGGACCCGTCAGCCCGAGTCTCGGCGCCCAGATCGACTTGCGCAGGTTCCAGTTGCTCGTCGGGATGTCGTCGGCGTTCCACCGTCGTCCGGACTCGAGCACACCGACCCGATAGCCCTTCTCGGTCAGACGCAGTGCGCTGACACTGCCGCCGAATCCGGAGCCGACGACGATCACGTCGTAGTCATGGGTCTTCATCGGGAAACCACCTCGTAGTCGGCCGGGTCGAACTTCGCCTGATTCTTGTAGTCGAGCCCGAGCAGGGGCCAGTTGGTCGTGATTCGCCCGTCCTCCTGGCGATACCAGGACGTGCACTGGCTCCAGACACTGCCGCCGAGCTTCGCCTGAATGCGCTTGTCGTGGGCCTGCTCCACGTCGCGGCGTACGGCGACGGGCGCCCCCGAGGAGGCGATGTGTCGGACGTAGTCACCGAGGTGTCTGGCCTGGGCTTCGAGGAAGTAGATGATCGAGCCGCCACCGGTGTTGGTGTTGGGGCCGTACATGATCAGCAGGTTGGGGAACCCGGGCACGGTCATGCCGAAGAAGGCGTGCGCTCCACTGGCCCATTCGTCGTGCAGCTCGCGGCCACCCGGGCCCTTGATCGACATCGGCGCCAAGAACTCGGTCGCCTTGAAACCAGTGCCCCAGATGATCACGTCGACCTCGTGCTCGACGCCGTCGGCAGTTCGCACCCCCTGGGGCGTGATCTCGGAGATCGCATCGGTGGTCACCTCGACGTTGGGTCTGGCCAGTGCAGGAAGGTAGTTGTTGGAGAAGAGGATGCGCTTGCAGCCGACCGGGTAGTCGGGCCAGATCTTCTCGAACAGGCCCGGCTTCGCCTTGGTCTGCCGCTTCATGTGCGCCTTGGAGGCCGCCTTGATCGCTGCGGCCAACGGCTTCGCGTGCACCCAGGCGACGCTCAGGCTCTCGACGACGCCGTACCACGTGGCGCGCTCGGCGAGCTGGGTGGCGGGCACCCGTTCGAAGACCTTGTGGTGTCGGTCCGAGAACTTCCGGTCGGGGCGCGGGATGATGTAGGGCGCCGAGCGCTGGAAGAGCGTCAGTTCGGCGACCTCGGGCTGGATCTCGGGAACGAACTGCACCGCACTGGCCCCGGTGCCGATCACCGCGACCCGCTTGCCGGCCAGATCGACGTCGTGGTCCCACAGCGCGGAGTGGAAGGCCGGGCCCGAGAACGAGTCGCGGCCCGGGATGTCGGGGTACGACGGTCGCGAGAGCTGCCCGACCGCCGACACCAGCACGTCGACCACGACGGTCTCGCCGGTGCTGAGCTCGACGGACCATGTGCCGGCGGCATCGTCGTAGTCGGCCCCGAGCACTTCGGTGTCGAAACGCACGTGCCGGCGTACGTCGAAGGTGTCGGCGACCTCGCGCATGTAGTCGAGGATCGCGGGCTGGCGGGAGAACCGGCGTGGCCAACGAGGGTTGGGCGCGAACGAGAACGAGTAGAACGGCGAGGGCACGTCACAGGCAGCACCGGGGTAGGTGTTCTCGCGCCAGACACCGCCGACGTCAGCAGCCTTCTCGAAGACAACGATGTCGTCGAAGCCCTGCTTCTTCAGCTCGATGACGGCGGCCAGGCCACCGAAGCCGGTGCCGATGACGGCAATGGAGGGGCTCATCGATTCCTCTCGAATCCAACAAAACAGTTGATGCATACGGTTTCTAGTTTCACCAGCACGTCGGCACACTGTCAAGAGGTGGCAGCCGCGAATGGGCAAAAGCGGGACATCCCGTTGCCGACGATTGACCCATGTAACCGTCACATCGTATTGTTTGTTGCGTGACAGTGACTCCGCCCCGACGCACCCAGGCCGAGCGCCGGGCGTCGACCCGCGCCCGGATCCTCACCTGCACGGCCGATTCCCTGCTCGAGCGGGGCTATGCCGCGACCACGATCAGCGAGATCCAGGAACGGGCCGGCATGGCCCGCGGCACGGTGCAGCACCACTTCCCCACGCGAGCCGAGTTGCTGATCGCCGCCATCACCCACGTGGTCGACGCGCGACTGGAGAAGTTCCGTCGCGAGGCCGAGCTCCTGCCGCCCGATCAGGACCGCATGCAGGCCGTGGTCGATCTGGCTTGGCGCGACCTGAACAGTCCGGCGTTCTTCACTGCCCTCGAGCTCTGGGTCGCGGCGCGCACCGACGCCGACCTGCGCGAGCGACTGCTCAGCGAGGAGACGCGAGTCTTCGCTGAGATGCGCAAGCTCTATGCCCAGGTGCTCTGCGAGCCCTACACCTCAGACGCCCGCACCGAGACCCTGGTCGAGTTCACCATCGCCCTGCTGAGTGGCCTGTCGGTGACCGCGATGCTCACCGGCTCTCTCGGCCAACGCGAGGCCGTGCTCCGGCGGTGGAAGCGCGCCCTGGCCGTGATGGTCGGTCAACTGCCGGCCGATGAGCTGCTCGAGGGCCGCCCACTCCGCCGGGCCTCCACGGACTGACCCAGACATCCTTCACCGCGACCGCGACTCAGGCCGGGCTCATCGGCAGATCGAGACTCAGAGGCTGAGCACGCGCAGCCTCACGCCCCGTGCCCTCGCCGAGCCCCGCCAGCTGCGCAGACGGGGGCGGCAGAGCAGGTGGACGCTGACCGCACAGTCGCACCCCTCCGCACGGCACACCACGGTGACCCTGACCTCGGCAGGCTCGGCACAGCGCCGCGGAGGGACGTCGTCCGAGTGCCGACAGTCGCAGCGCGGTGCATTCGCGTCTCGGGCGACGACGAGTCGCGAGGTGAGATCTGGGCGGACGGATGTCTTCGGCACGGTGCCTCCTGGGATCGGTTCGTGACCGATCACGATCCGCAGTTCCACCGACATTTCCCGGCGGTTCTCCACAGGTGCTTGATTGACCCCAATGACGACGTCCCCGCGGGCGAGCGACAAGTGGATCGATCTCGGAGCCCTGCCGGATCCTGCGCCAGTCCGGCCGCGATCTCGCACTGACTCATCCCGCTCGCGGTGGACTCGGCTTCCTCACGGAGATAGCCGCTCGCCGGCCTCGGTGCGATGCCGCGCTCTCGCGGCGCCTCGTCGTCCCAGCCTGCGAACCATACCCAGTTGCTTCGGCTGGCGGCGGTCAGCCGGCGGAGGCCGCCGCAGCGCTCAGCGGATCACACGGGTTCGTCCTCGGCAACCCGGTACACCGCTCGACCTACTCCTCGCTGACGGCCAGCTTCCTTGAAGCCGTTCAGCGAGCACCGGGTCCGTTGGCGGGCAAGCCGGTGGCAATCGTGATGACGGCTGCAGCGCCTGAGCATCTTTTGGCTACTGAGCGCTTGAACGCGCCGCTCGGAAGCTCCTTCGCTGCGTTGTGTTTGACGCCCGAGCTCTTCCTCCGAAGCGAGGCATTCGAGGACGAGCGACTCTCAGCTCGGTTCGAGGCACTAGCTCGAGCGCACGGAGAGGCTCTGGGTGAGCAGTGCCTGGCGTGGTGAAGGGCCGTAGCGTGGAGGGATGAGCGTCACGCTGACATCGAGCATCACACTCGGCAACCGCTTCGCACGCGAGCTGCCGGAGCTGGCCGTCGACTGGCAGGCCGAGAAGTTTCCCGACCCGCGCCTGCTGGTGCTCAACGAGCTGCTGGCCGTCGACCTCGGGTTCGACCCGGCGTGGCTGCGGACGCCGCAGGGCGTCCGGCTCCTGGTGGGCAGCGCAGTGCCCGATGGGGCCACTCCGGTGGCGCAGGCCTATGCCGGCCACCAGTTCGGCGGCTACGTCCCGCGTCTCGGTGACGGCCGCGCTCTTCTCCTCGGCGAGGTCACCGACGCCGAAGGCCGGCAGCGGGACCTGCACCTGAAGGGCTCAGGCCGAACTCCGTTTGCCCGGGGCGGGGACGGACTGGCCGCGGTGGGCCCGATGCTGCGCGAGTACGTCGTGAGTGAGGCGATGCACGCCCTCGGCGTCCCCACCACCCGGTCGCTGGCCGTCGTGGCGACCGGCCAACGGGTCTTGCGGGAGACCGCCCTGCCCGGCGCAGTGCTCAGCCGTGTGGCCAGCAGCCACCTGCGGGTGGGCACCTTCCAATACGCGCGCGACACTGGCGACGTCGATCTGCTGCGCCGGCTGGCCGACTGCGCCATCGAGCGCCATTACCCGGCCGCAGCCGGGTCTGAGCGGCCCTACCGGGCGCTGTTCGAGGCGGTCGTCGCCGCCCAGGCGTCACTGGTCGCCCGGTGGATGCTGCTCGGCTTCGTGCATGGAGTCATGAATACCGACAACATGACGATCTCCGGGGAGAGCATCGACTACGGCCCCTGTGCGTTCATCGACTCCTTCGACCCGGACACGGTGTTCAGCTCCATTGACCACGGTGGCCGCTACGCCTACGGCAACCAGCCGCTCGTGGCCGAGTGGAACCTCGCCCGCTTCGCCGAGACCCTCCTCCCACTGCTCGACGAGGACCGGGAGCGGGCGGTCGAGCTCGCGGTCGAGTCGCTGGAGCGTTATGGACACCAGTACAGCGACGCCTGGTCGGCCGGCATGCGAGCCAAGCTCGGGCTGCCCGACGGCCTGGACACTGCTATCGGTGACGCCCTGGTCGAGGACCTGCTCCGGCTCCTGCGCCACGGACGTGTCGACTGGACCGGCTTCTTCCGAGCGATGGGTGCCGCTGCCCGGGGTGACACCCAGTTGGCGCGCAGCCTGTTCCACGACCTCGCGGCCTTCGACACCTGGGCCGAACAGTGGCGCGCAGTCGGCCCCGACGCCGACTCAATGGACCGGGTCAACCCCGTCTACATCCCGCGCAACCACCTGGTCGAGGGGGCGCTGACCGCGGCCACCGACGGTGACCTCGATCCGGTCCTGCGGCTGCTGGAGGCGGTGTCCTCGCCGTACGTCGAGCGGCCCGGCCTGGAGCGATACGCCGAGCCGGCACCGGAGGACTTCGGCACCTACCAGACCTTCTGCGGGACCTGAGCGCCCCGAGCTGCTCGAGGTGACCCGCGCGGCGCACTTCATGCCGATCTGAAGTTCGCGGGTCCAGCCGATGCAGGATGGGCCCTCGGGGCATCGCCGCGTGCAGTAGCCCAGCACGGCTGGAAGGTCGAGCTCTCACCGGAGGGCGCCTTCGATGGCCACACAACCGGAGCCTGATCGACCCGTCTGATCAGAAAACGGCCGCCAGAGTTCGCGCCGATTGATCGCCTGGCCGACCCGGATGCCTTGGCCTCGATCGACCGACGATCTGGGTGGCGTGAGCGCGTCGTGAAGTGAGAATGCCCTTACGTGCTGGGAAATCTGTCTTCTCCAGGGACCGATTTCGACCATCACGACGGGCATCTCTAGATGCAACTACGCCACACGTCGGTCGGGACAGCTCCGGCACAGGTCGAGAGCAGGGCATGCAGGTGTGAGTGCACGCATGGACTCAGGGGCACATCCCTAGACTCGCATGATGGCTGACGGTGCTGCTCAGGGTTGGTCGCCCACGGTCTTGCGGTCGAGCACCAACCGCAGCGCGAACTCCACATAGCGGTCGGCGATCTTCTCCGGGGTCGCGACGCCCTCGATGCGGAACCAGTCGGCCACCCCGTTGCACAACGAGAGCACCGCCCTGGTGGTCTCGTGCGGGTCACCGGGGCCGAAGTCACCGAGGGTCTGTCCCGCGATCACCTCGGTGAGCACGAGTCGCTGGAAGCGGTCCCGCAGCTCCACGTGCTTGGGTCGGTGCTTCTCGTCCAGCGCGTCGATCTCGCGCACCAGGTGCGCGAACTTCTGCATGTGGGTCAGATGCAGGACCACGCACCGGATCAGTGCCGCGAATCGTGTGCGAGGGTCCCGTCCAGCCGCCGCGAGTGCCGCCTCGGAACGGCGGGTGAGCTCCTGGTTCGAGAGCGTGAGCAACTCGGTCAGGATGTCCTGCTTTGAGGAGAAGTTGTAGTAGAGACCCGGCACCGTCATGCCTGCCTCCGCCGCGATGGCCCGGACGCTGGTCCCGTGATAGCCGAGCCGGACGAAGAGGTCCAGTGCAGCGCTGAGCAGCGGGTGCAGCTGGAGCGGCGGATTCGCGTAGTGCTGCCACTCGGCTGCGTCGACCTCGGTCGGTTCCGTCGACGGCGTCGTCGCTTCCCTGCTCATGTCTCCGATCGATTCCCCGGGACCGCCGGTTGTGGTGCCACTACTGCTGTGCAGTGCACTCCGCGTGCATGTGCTGCCTGCACGCGGACGGTCTCGGGAACGATAGCGCCTGCAACTGGTTCACCGGAGAACTCCAGCACGTCGCCGGGGAACGTCGGGGCGGCGAGACGGAGGTGGAGGTGCCCCGGGTCCTCAATGCCCCACTGGCGGTGCCCATAGGCACAGACCATCCCGGCTGTGGTCACGATGCTCACGATGATGTCGCGAAGCCCCTGGGCCGCGGCGACGGCGTGGTCGTGGTGGACCGACTCATGGTCGTTCGACGCCAGCGCTCCGGCGATCACCAGGCTCCGTGTGGCCGCCACCGACTCGGCCCTGTCCAGTACGTCGACAGCGGCACCAGGCTCCGGAGTGCCCGGAGCAGCAGCCCGGGGGCGGTAGTAGAACGTCCGCGCCCGGACCGACCCCACCTCCTGCTCATCCTGCTTGACCATGCTGAAGGCGATGGTCACGAACTGCCCGTCCCCCAGGCGGGTCGACTTCGGCTCGCTGACCTCATCGACCCAGCAGCGCTCACTGACCAGGTCCCCCACCCGCAGGTCGGCATACCTGTTCAACTCATAGTTGGTGGCCACCACGCTGTCATAGCCGTGCTCACGCGCCAGGGCCCGGACGCGCGCATGCACCGTGGGGTGGCGTCGTCTGCCCTCAGTCGTTCGCGGAGCTGCCCACGTCTGCAGCATCGACATCGGGGCGACTTGGTCGGCGCCCCGATCGGGCAGATGGAGCGGACTCTCCTCGCCGATCGCTGCGCACCAGGTGGTGATGGCATGCGCGGAAACCGGGAACTCCGCCGTACGGACCGAGGGCTCTGCCGCTGTCGCCACCGCGACCGCCTGCGTGAAGTCACTCATCCGGGCTGACCTCCCATCGCGCGTCGTGGATCGAGCCAGCGGAGACGGCGGCCCGCGGCGCGGGCAGGTCGACCATCTTGACCGGGGTCGCCGCACCCTTGACCCCCGAGGAGTCCACCAGGATGCCGGTCTCCGCGGTCAGCGGACTGGCCACGACTCCGGCGTGGTCCTGGACCGGCGCGGCCAGGATGCCCCGCGCCGTGAGCTCGGCCAGCCACGCGGCTGCTGACCGGGTGGAGAAGACAGCGGCGAGTACGTCGTACAGCTCGGCGCGGTTGCGTGCACGCGCTGCCCCGGTGGCGAACCGCTCGTCCTCCGCGAGCTCAGTGAGTCCGAGGCATGACAGCAGCTCGCGCCAGTGGTGGGGCAGATAGGCGGAAATGACGATGTCGGCGTCGGCGCACGTGAACAGGTCCGCCGGAGCGGACAGGGGGGCGGTGTTGCCCATGCGCTCACCCTGGACCCCGCTGTGCAGGAACTCGGCGAGCGGACCGGTCTGGAGGTGCACTGCCGCGTCATAGAGGCTGATCTCGACGTGTTCACCCACGTTGGTCCGCGCCCGTCGCAGCAGCGCGGCGAGGATGCCGTGGGTGAGCGCGTGCGCGGCCGCGGCGTCGACGACGGTGAACCCGACCTTCAGCGGGTGGCCACCCACCTCGCCGGTGGTCGACATGAGGCCGCTCTCGGCCTGGACCAGGATGTCCACGCCACCTCGCTTCTCACCCAGCGGTCCACGGCCGAAGCCCGTCACAGCGGCATAGACCACCGCCGGATTGATGGCGTGGATGTCGTCATGGCCGAGGCCGAGACGCTCCATGACCCCGGGGCGGGACGAGGTGAGGACAACGTCCGCCTCGCGGCACAGGCGCAGCACGGCGGCCTTGTCGTCGGCGTCGCGCAGGTCCGCGATGACCAAGGTCTTGTTGCGGTTGTAGGCCGCGAACACGGGCGACGGGTCGACGTCCAGCACGGTGGACGACCGCAATTGTCGGGCACCGTCCCCTGCAGGCGGCTCCACCTTGATCACGCTGGCGCCGTAGTCGGCCAGGAGCAGGCCCGCGCCGGGGCCGGCGACCATCTGGGCGAGTTCGAGGACCTTGATCCCCTCCAACGGTGGTGTCGTCACAGGCCATACCTCGGCAGGTTCCCGCTCAGGATCAGGGTCATGCTGCCCGTGCCGGTGGTCTGGCCCTGAGCTGTGGTGAGGTTCAGGGAGACGGGCTGGATTCGGTGCCAGTGCTGGTCGCTGGAGCCGTCGGGATAGACGATCGTGGCGGGGTCACTGACGTCCCACTCGTCATGTTCCACGAGGTCGTCCCCGCGCCAAGCGCCGAGGCCGCGGCGGTCGTCATAGCCGCCGTAGTAGCCCAAACCCTGCATCGCGACGGCCGATCCCAGCGGGGTGCACACCCAGGTCAGCTCCTCGCCCGTGGCAGTGGCCGCACGGAAGGTGGCCTTCGCGAAGCGGCGAGTTCCGGGGTGGAGCTCCACCTCCATGCCGGCGCCCTCGATCTCGGCGGTGGGGCCGTTCGGCAGCGCTCGCAGGTCGCCGGAGAGGTAGCCCTCGTCGCTCGCCCGGCCGCTGAACAGCAGGTGCCCAGCGTGAGTGTCGGTGGAATAGAACAGGAACGCCATCGCGAATCCGTCCTCATCGAGCGTCCGGCGCGGCCCGGTCACCGGTTCCTTGATGCCGATGCGCGCTCGCACTCCCCACGAGTGGTCGCGGCAGGTCCACCAGTCCTCGACGGCGACGTCCTCGCCGCCCACATGCAGGCGGCCCTGGACGCGCCCGATCTGGTCGAAGCGCTGGTAGTCTTCCTTGACACGACTGCCGTCGCGCTCGAAGTGGGGCTTCTCCAGGGTCGGTGGGGCGATGCCGGTCCAGGTCAGGTCGGCGGACAGCCTGCCCTCCGGGTCGTCGAACCGCAGTCGCAACTGCTGGAGCGGCTCGATGATCTCCACCGAGATCGGTCCGCAGGTGCTCTCGAACTCCGTGCCCAGTGAGGTCGAGGCGCGCAGGTTGTATTGCCTGCCGTCACGGACGATGACCACCCCGGCGTCGAGGACGTTCATGTTGCGATAGGCGCCCATCGTGACCTGGATGCTGGTCCGGCCGTCGGGGGCCACAGCGTTGAACCAGTAGCGATCGAAGAACCGTGGGTCGGAGGTGTTCACGTGGGCGAACGGCTCAGACGTCTGGTGCCACAGGGTGTCGTCCATGCGGGTGAGCACACTCATGACTCATTGCTCCTCTGGGTCGGTGCCGGTGTTGAGGGTCGGCACATAGCGCAAGGGATAACGACGCGCACGTGCGTCGAGATGCTGCAGGACGTCCGGGTCCGGCTGGCCGGGCTCCGCCGCGACGAGTGCTTCGAGCCGTCGACGCAGCTCCTCGTTGAGCCGATCATTGGCCTCGACGTCGAGGGGGTCGACCTCCGCGTCCGGGGTGGCCACGTCACGGTCGCCGAGCAACCGGAGCATCTCGGCGTTGTCCCAGGCCAGGAACGGCAGGATCCGGGGCCACGCTTCGGCGACCAGGACCAGGCCGGCGATCACGGACTCCGTCGTACGCCGTGACGCGTGGTCGGTGAGGTGCGGGAGGGTCACCTCGCGCAGTGTCTCGACCGTGCGGGTGAGCTGGTCGGTGATGGTGGGCTTCATGAGGACTCCCTGATCATCGTGAACATCGTGCGATAGAGCCAGGTGGGGGCGTGGTGCAGGTGGGGCAGGCCCCCGGTCAGGTATCCGTGGATGCCGGCGTGCACGATCACGGCCAGCTTGAAGCAGGAGAAGACATTCCACCAGCGCAGCTCGTCGGGGTCGACCACGATCCCGGTTGCGCGCTCGAAGGCCTTGACCATCTGCGGTACTTCCCACTGCCCGTCGATCTGGTGCTCGCGACGCCGCACCGGGTTGGTCACCCAGCCCAGGTCCTCCAGCGGTGACCCCAGGTGGGCCGTTTCCCAGTCCAGCAGCGCGGCGACCTCGTGGTCGCGCACCAGGACGTTGCCGGGCTTGAAGTCACCGTGGACCAGCACCCGCCGAGGTGTCTCCGGCGCGTTGTTCAACAACCAGCTCCGGACGAGCGCGAGCTCCGGGCTGGCCTCGAGGCGCATCGCCTCGTGCCGCTGGGTCCAGTCGTCGACCGCGAGCCTGGCCGCCTCGACTCCCGGATCGTCCAGTGCTCCGGCGGCGGCGAGGGCGGTGGCATCGACCTTGACGAGCGAGGCGAGCAGCGACATCAGCCGCTCGGCAAGGGCCACCCTCGCGTCGAGGGAGTCGGTGCTCGAGAGGATGAAGGGGTCGCAGGTGCCCGCGATGAACTCTGTGATCAGGCCCGGCGCACCGAGGACCGATCCGTTCTGGTCCAACCAGAACGGACGCGCCGCCGGGACCGGTGTGTCGACGAGTGCGGTGAGCAGGGCGTGCTCCGCGGCCAGGTCGCTCTCGAGGAGTCCCGCCTCCGGAACCACTTGGAGGATGAGGTCGAGCGGATTTGGCTCCCCGTGCGTCTGCAGCTCCAACCGCCACGTGCGCCGGGACAGGCCCCCCGACAGCGCTCGCAGCTCCCGCACCACCGGTGTACTGCCCGGAACCCGCTCCTCGACCAGGCGCTGAATGCGTGAGACCAAGGCGTCGTGCCCCATCGACATCACCTCACCTTCGTAGTTGACTGATCGCTAAAGTTCTTCAACACGATAGGCGCATAACCAGCGCACAAGCAACTGCCTACGGCATTCCAGGCGCGAATCAAGATTGGGGGTTGACTTTACCGATCGCTAAATGCCAACGTGTGCTCACGGTCACAGAGTGACTTCTCGGGCCAATGCGCACGACCCACCGAGAGATCGAGAGACGAGGACAACATGACAAGCCCCTACGTGGACAAGTTCCGTGAGTGCCTGCAGGTCATCGGCGAGATGGCAGACGCCGAGCAGGACCCGCGCCGCAAGGCGATCGCCAACAACTTCATGCGACACGCGTGCCTGGAGTTCTCCGGACAGACCGACCTGGTCCTCAACCCCACCATGACGGTGGACGACCCGACGTACCACGTGAAGTGGGGTCCGTCGCTGAGCACCTACGAGGGCAGGGTCGACGTCCGGGGCTACTACGACGCCGCGATGAACGTGCTCTCCACCTTCCAGGACCACACCTGCTGGGTCAACGACTGGGGCATCGCTTCCTACTCCACGTTCGTCCGCTTCACCACGGGTGCAGTGCTCGCGAGCGAGGGCATGACGGTGGACAAGCCCGACGACACCGGATATGCCCAGCTGTGGCCGATGGCCATGTTCTGGCCTTACGACGTGGACGCCAAGCTTCTGGGCGAGGACGTTTTCATGTTGGCCGACCCGGAGCACCGGGAGGTGACCCCCGACGAGGAGTTCACGCAGGCCGATCTCGACCAGGTCTGCAACGACCTCCTGCGTCCCCTCTCGGACGCTCAGATCCCTGACGCCAACTGACCACCGAAGGAGAACCCTCATGACAGACGCCTACACGCCGACAGCGTCACGCTTCACCGACAAGGTCGTGATCGTGACCGGGGCCGGAGCCGGGATCGGCTGGGAGACCGCCAGGCGGTTCGCCGCCGAGGGCGGCAAGGTCGCGGTCTTCGAGCTCGACGAGGCGGCCGGCACGTCGATCGCCGAGACGATCATCTCTGACGGTGGCGAGGCCATCGCACTCACGGTGGACGTGACCGACGAGGAGTCGGTGGCTGCGGCGGTGGCGACTGTCGTGGACACCTGGGGCACCGTCGACGTACTCGTCAACAACGCCGGTCACGGCGACCCCATCTACGTGAGCGACATGAAGGTCGCCGAGTGGAACCACCTGCTCACCCTCAACCTGGGCTCGATCTTCGTGGTCTCCAAGGCGGTGTGGCCGATCTTCGCGGAGAAGAAGAAGGGCGCGATCGTCAACGCCTCCTCGATCACCGGCTCGATGGCGATGTTCGGCCTCGCGGCGTACGGCGCCTCCAAGGCAGGCATCGCCACCGCCACCCGCGTCATGGCGATCGAGGGCGGCAAGGACGGCATCCGCGTCAACGCCATCTCCCCCGGCTACATCCTCACCCCAGGCTTCCAGGAGTACATCGACATCCAGGACGACCCGCAGGCCTTCCACGACTCGATGGCGCTCCAGTCGACCCTCGGCCGGTTCGGCTCTCCGGGTGACGTCGCCGAGGGCTACCTCTACCTCGCCTCCGACGCCGCCGGCTGGGTGACCGGCACCAACCTCGTCGTGGACGGTGGCATCACCGCCGGCCAACTCCCCGACGCCGACCCCCGCAACTGACCTCAACGTGAAGGAGAGACAGATGAAGGACCTCGAGTGGGCCAAGGCCTACATCGCGACATTCGCCAAGGGCTCCGACGCCGTGCTCGCACACTGGGCCGACCGTGACGACATCGTCCACGAAGACCCGGTGCTCGGCCAGCGCAGCGACACCCGCGCCAACGTCGCGGCCACGTTCGACATCTACGCCAACCAAGACCGCTCGAACGGCTACGGAGTACACACCTTCACCGCTGACGAGTACTTCCCCGGCGAGCGCTGCGGCACCACGCACTGGACCTGGGTCGCCGAGGACTGCGCCGAGTTCTTGGGCCTGCCCACCAACGGCAAGCGCATCACCACCAAGGGCGTCTCGGTCGACATCTTTGACGAAGACGGCAACATCATCCGCGAGCTCGCCTACTGGGATGCCGTCGGCATCTCCGAGCAGCTCGGTGGTTCGCTCAAGAAGCCCTCAGCCTGACCGCCTGCACGCTGGGCACAGTCCAGACTTCGCAGCCCTCCCGGCATTCGCTCCAAGCCGGGAGGGCCCCGAGCCTGATGCACAGTCCGGTGGCAGTGAACGCTTGTCCCCCACGCGCCGGGAAGCTCGAAATCTCTCATCACGATTGATCGCTCCGGGCGTCCTCGACCACCCAGGTGCCTAGGAGCCCTGCTGTGGTCTGAATGCGGATGTTGACCGCAGTGAAAACCACTGCGTCCTGACCTGCGACGACTGTCCGAGGCGGATGTTGGTTAGCTCTGCGCCCCGCATTCACGCGGCGACTCCACAGGATGCCTGTGATGAGTCGCCTCACCCAGCGCCACCGACATGCTTGCAGGCCCTCTTGCAGCGGCGGCGGCCTGATGATGACGCAGAGGACCCCGGTCACCAGTGGGCGACTGGGGCCCTGTGCGTCGTCGGGTATGTCAGTCGCGCACAGCGACCAGACGTCCCTTGGTCGCGTCACCGCGCTCAAAGCGCTTGATCGACTCGTCGATGTCGTCGAAGCTGACTACCTCGACCTCCGAGGACACCTTGCCTGCGGCCATCAGCTCGAGGACCTCTGCGGCGTCCTCGTTGGTACCGCCGAGGGAGCCGAGGAGGTTCACCTGCTTGAGCATGATGGCGGTGGTGGAGATGTCGGCGCGGTCCACACCCATGCCGACCTGGACCACGGTGCCGTTGACGCCGACAGTCTCGATCGCGTCGTCAGTGGTGGTGCCGAAGCCTGCGTAGTCAACGATCACCTCGAGCTCCTTGTCGGCGAACTCACGGATGTTCTCGACGAGTCCGTCCACGCCGAGTGCGGAGATTCGGTCCCATGCGTCACGGTTGGTCTCGGCGACGTACACCTCTGCGCCCAGACCCTTCGCGAACTGGATCGCCAGGCTGCCCAGGCCGCCCGCACCGATAATGCCGAGTCTGGTGCCAGCCTTTACCCCACCGCGCTTGAGTGCGTGGTAGGACGTCATCCCGGCGTCGGTTGCAGGCGCAGCCTGCTCCCACGGAATACCGTCCGGCAACGCAATGACCTGGTAGTCGAAGGCCTTGACCTTGTCGGCGAAGCCGCCGTCGGTGCCAGTTCCCGGTCCGGGGACAGAGGCCGGGATGACGACCTTCTGGCCGATCTCGAACCCGGTGACGTCCTTGCCAAGTTGGGAGACAACGCCCGCGATCTCGTGGCCGAGGGTAATGGGCGTGAAGCCGAGGATGCTGGTCAGTGTTCCGTCGAGGTAACCAGTGTCGGTATGGCAGATGCCTGCGGCCTTCACGTCCACGACGATCTCGTTGGCGCCGGCCTCAGGGTCAGGGATGTCGAAGAGCTGCAGGGGTTCCTTGGCTGCCGTGAGTCGCCATGCCTTCATGGATGATTCCAACCTTTCCGCGGTGAGGTGTCGGGGCCTGTCCCTCGGCACCATCAAGTATTCACCCAACCTAACGTTTAATCTTCAATTACTCTTCCCCGGGGGCGGTCTCGCCGAGGGATTCCCGCATCCGTTCATGACGCAGAGGCCCCTACACGATCCTCACGTCACGCCATGGTCGGTCACCAGATCGTGTAGCAGATCCGGTTGCCCTTCTCGGATTTCGCTAGCGTGTGCTTCGCGGGTGCCTCGAAACAGCCACATCTGCCCGGCTCCACATCTCGGTGGTTCGCGCCGCCACTGCCGGGCTACATCAGCAAGTGCAGACTCCGCACGTCTAGCCACGGTGAGCGACCCGCAGCCCACCGCACGATGCAGTGTCAAGGGCCAGTAGGAACTGCCCAGGGGCGGTCATGAAACCTGCCCAGGGGCGGTCATGAAACCTGCCCGGTGACGGTCACGAGATCTGCCCGGTGGTGGCCATGGGATCTGCCCATAGGGGGCTGGGTGGCCACCACCGACCAAGGGTGTCAGCTCAACGGGCTCACCCCTTGCCCGGCGAGTGCTTGAGTGAGCCGTACGGAGTCGCCGGTCGTTTGGCAGACGTGGGCGTGGTGCAGCAGCCGGTCGACGGTGGCGGTGGCCAGCGTCTTGGGCATCAGTTCGTCGAACCCGGCGGGGTGCAGGTTCGAGCTGATCGCCACCGACCGTTTCTCATACGCGGCATCGACAAGCCGGTACAGCCCCTCGGCCGCGTCGGCTGCTACCGGCAGCAGGCCAATGTCATCAACGACAACGAGATCGGCGCGCAGGATCCGGGCGATGGCCTTCGACACGGTGTCGTCCGCACGATGACGACGCAGCATGACGCCGAGGTCCTCCAGGGTGAACCAGGCGACCTTCAACCCTTCCTCGACAGCCTGTTGGCCCAGTGCTTCCAACAGGAATGTCTTCCCGGTCCCCGACGGCCCACACAGCACGAGGTTCTCTCGGCGATGCACCCACTCCAAGGTCTGTAGCGCTTGCTGAGTCGGTGCCGGGATCGACGACACTGCAGGGTCCCAGGCGTCGAACGTCTTCCCGGTCGGGAACCCGGCTGCCGCCCTACGGGTGGCCAGTGCGGAGCGTTCCCGGCCGGCAACCTCCTCGACGAACAGGGCCTTCAACACCTCGGCAGGCTCCCAACGTTGGGCCTTCGCGGTCGCCACCACCTCGGGTGCGTGGCGGCGGATGTGCGGCAGCCGCAGCCGACGCAGCAGGTCCTCCAACTCGGCGGGCAACGGTGGTGCGTCCGGGGTCTTCACGCGTCTGCCTCCTCGTCGCTGTCTGACGGGTTCACCGGCTGGCCCAGTCGTGCCCACGCGCTGGTGCCCTGGGTCAGCGAGGACTGCTCGCCGGCGCGGTGCTCACCAGCGGCTGGTCGGGTGGCGTGATGGTCGAGGATCGGGGACAGGTCGGCTTCGGCGAACCGGCTGTGCACCGCCGCATGTCCCAGCGCCCAGTCGACCTCGACGGGGTCGAACAGCTTCGCCAACGCGAGTGCCTCGGCCATCTTGACCCGCATCTTGGTGGTGCCGGCGGCGGCTGCCTCGACCAGCCACAACGCGGCGCCTTCGCCCAGATCAAGAAACTCCGACTCGGCCGCGCTTTTTGCGCGTGGCCGTCGCTCCAACGCCCCCGGTGGCTGGGGTGGGAAGTGGTCGTCGTTGATCTTCGGACTGCCGGGTGTGGCCCGGGCATGTCGGGCCACCTCGACGGGTCCGTCGTCGCCGACGTGGACGATGACGACCTGCTCGTCGACCCCCACACCTTGGGTGCGCACCCACACCGTTTCGCCCAACAGGGCGTGTGGGACCGAGTACTGGCCGGACTCGAACATCACCATCGGCGTGTTCGCCGGCACCACCCGCGTGGTCCCGAACGCCACCGTGTGCGGCAACGCCGGAACCGGGTGAAGGCGCCGGCGTTCCTCGGCCAGCATCTCGACCGGCGGCCGCTTGGTAATCCGGTGGGGTCGGGTGTTGACCTTCTCGCAGAACGCCACACATGCCTGCTCAAGCTCGGCGAACGACGTGTACTCGTCCAACAAGTTCGTCTCACGAGGCACGAGGTCGGCCTTACTGATCTTCACCGATGACTCGGTGCCGCCCTTCGACGCCGGGTCCACCGGGACGCAGGTGTGCACCACGACCGAGTAGTGCTCGGCGAAGGTGACCAGTTGCTGGTTGCGGACCGCGATCCCGGCGATGTGCTCGGTCGTGACGGTCTTCTCGTTGTCGGTCAACACATAGGTCGGCACGCCACCGAGTCGGCGGAACGTCTGGTCCAGTGCGGCGAACACGCTCGGCATTGTCTTGTCCCGCAACGCGATCACCACCCGAAACCGCGACCACGCCAGCCAAGCCACGAACAGCACCGTCTTCACGCCGTCGATCCGCGGACCGTCGCCGTAGTCGTACTGCAACCACATGCCAGGTTCGGTGACCCACGGCCGGTGCACGCGCACGTTGCCGACCCGATACGACTTCTTCACCGCCGCGACCGCACGCCGCGTGGTGCGCTCCGACCCGGCATAACCCAACGCGAGCAGCTTCTCGTGAGCCACATCGGCACGGACCTTGCCCTGGCTGCGTTCCACCCACTCCTCGACCTTGTCCAAGTAGGCATCGATCAACTGCGCCCGCGCCGCGGCCCGGTCCAACTCGCCGGCCGCAGCGCGGCGCTGGACGTAGTGCTTCACCGTGTGGTGAGAGCAACCGGCCAACTCACCGGCATCACGCAACGACCCAGTCAGGTCGTAGGCATCCAAGATTTTCATGATCTCCTCGGCAGACTTCACATGTCCCTCCTCAGGACGACGGGCGCTTCAGCACCGCCGATCGCACCTGAGGAGGGGCCTCAACCGTGGGAACCGGTGAGGCAGACGACGTCGTGTCGGGCAGATCCCATGACCGCTACCGGGCAGGTCTCATGACCGCCAGCGGGCAACTTCGTGGCCGTCTCCGAGCAGAATTTCATGGCCGCCGACAATGCAGCCCCGAGAGTGCTGCCTTACCCTCGGCCGCCATGGCTGCCAGGCACCTTTCTTCCGCGTTCCGGGCATCCGCACAAGACCCGGCGTCGCGATCTGGTCTCAACCACTTTGCAAATGACCCAGAGGTCGCGGCCAAGACGCGGCCAAAACGGCGTCCACATCGGGCTCAGTTCGTGCCCGGATGTCCCCGCGCATCCAGACTCGTGCAGGACGGCACGCTCAGCTCGTGGCTGAGCCGCTGGACGCCGCGACCGCCCTGGCGCGCGCTGACTGCTTACAGATGCTGACAACCAGCGGTCCGGGAACGCCAAAGGCGGTTCCCGGATCTCTCCGAAAACCGCCTCTGACCTGCACTTCCACTTTGTAGCGGGGGCAGGATTTGAACCTGCGACCTCTGGGTAAGGTCGACCACTTGCCCGCTGGTACTCGTCAGTGCCCGTTACAGCTCATCTCTGCTGGTGACGGCCGATGAACGGCACTCTGACGCTTCTCATTGTAGCCCGCTGATCCCCACTGTTGCCCAACCGTCTCTGGCCCATAGATGGCCCACGCTCGAATCTCATTCGTCCTCGGCTGCCTCCAATGCGCTACGGACTGCGTCTCGGGCTACCTCAAGATCGAAGGTGGCTGGATGCCATCCGATAGGCAACCACTCTCGTGCGTGCTTGGCGTCATCGAACTGGTCCGGCAGCAGTGCCTTGTCGTATCCGCCGTCGACCCACTGCGCTACGCCTTGGTAGCCCCAGGGGCCGCCGACGTCCTCGGGCGGGCAAGCCCGTCTCCCGGTGACGAGCTCGACCTCGTCCGGCGGATCGGGCAGGACGGCTTCGACCTTGATGACGTGTTCCCATCCATCGCCGAAGTCGTAGTCGTACCAAAGTTTGTCGCCGACCTTGGCTAGCACTTGATCCAGTCGGACGTCGTCTTCCAAGACTCCACGGTCGCCCTCCTCCAGATCGAACTCGGTGATGAAGTGCGGTGCATAAGGATCGTTGCCGGTGCGGAATCGGTGCAAGTGGCTGTCGGTCCACCCCATCGCCTCGTTGAGCACGACGTGTACGAGGTTGAGGGTGAGATCCCCTGGCAGGATCAGTCGCCGCCAGATCGGGGGCTTCACGTGGAGCAGATCCATTCGGATCTTGAAGCCTCGAACCTTGCGCGGCTTGCGTCGCAGCGTCGGCGCCAGGCTCTGGTCGGCTTCGATGGCGGTCTGACCCAGCAGGGTGTCCAACAGCTCGCGTTGCCCTGCCGGTGACATGGAAGACACCAGCCGGAGTGCGGCGGCTCGTTGGTCGTCAGCGGGCACGAGAGGAGTCAAGCACACCGAGAGGGTCTGCTGCACGGATAGGTGACAACTGATCTGGCTAGTCCGAGAGGGCTGGCCTGGAAGGATGTCATCATGCCGAAGCCGTTTCCCAGAGAGTTCCGCGATGATGTGGTGCGGGTTGCCCTGAACCGTGACCCCGATGTTCCGTTGGCGCAGATCGCGAAGGATTTCGGGATTCATGTCGGGACGCTCGACAAGTGGCTGCGACAGGCTCGTATCGATGCTGGTGGGCAGAGCGGCGTGACCGTGAGCGAGTCTGCTGAGTTGCGTGAACTTCGCAAACGGAACCGACTACTGGAGCAGGAGAACGAGGTTCTGCGGCGGGCGGCAGCGTATCTGTCGCAGGCGAATCTGCCGGGAAAATGATGTTCCCGCTCGTCCGTGAACTGGCCGCCACGGATGCCCCGATCAGGGTGCCTGTGACGGTGACGTGCAGGGTGCTCAAACTCGCCCGCCAGCAGTACTACCGGTGGCTCAACAACCCGGTCACCGACTCCGAACTCGTCGAGGCGTATCGCGCCAACGCGTTGTTCGACGCGCATCGCGACGACCCCGAGTTCGGCTATCGGTTCCTCGTCGATGAAGCTGCTGAGGACGGCGAGCCGATGGCGGAGCGGACCGCGTGGCGGATCTGCTCGACCAACGGCTGGTGGAGCGCGTTCGGCAAACCCAAGAAGGGCAAGGCGAAGAAGCCCGGCCCACCGGTCCACGACGACCTGTGCGCAATGGTCGATAAGCACGGCGTGACCCGCCACGTCTTCGAAGCAGATGCCCCGAACGAGCTGTGGCTCTCCGACATCACCGAGCACCGCACCGGTGAAGGGAAGCTCTACCTGTGCGCGATCAAGGACATCTACTCCAACCGGATCGTGGGCTACTCGATCGACTCCAGGATGAAGTCCCGGCACGCGGTCGCGGCGTTGAACAACGCTGTCGCCAGACGCGGTGAGGTGGCCGGCTGCATCGTTCACACGGACAGAGGATCGCAGTACACGTCGTTGGCGTTCACCGAAGCGCTCATCGATGCCGGGATCACCGGCTCGATCGGGACCGTCGGTGACGCGCTGGACAACGCGCTCATGGAGTCCACGATCGGCCTGTTCAAGACCGAGGTCATCGGGCACGAGCAGAAGATCTGGGCTAGTTGGCGACAGGTTGAGGAGGCGACCGCAGCATGGGTCCACTGGTTCAATCACGACAGGCTGCACTCAGCGATCGGTGACGTCCCACCGGCCGAACTGGAGCAGGCGCACTACGCTTCAACACGAGGGCATGACAATCCCGTCGCGGCCTAACCACGCCCTCCAAAAATCTCAGGCCGATTCACAGCACTACACCACCACCGGGGACTTGACCCGTCGTTCTCGCCCCGGTCCAAGCAACGCCACCTGACCATGCCCAAAGCGACCGGTGAACTCGACATCCTGATCGGGACCGACGTGATCAGTGAGGGGCAGAACCTCCAGGACTGCGACTACCTCGTCAACTACGACATCCACTGGAACCCGGTCCGCATCATCCAACGCTTCGGCCGCGTTGACCGGATCGGCTCGACCGGTCGCGATGCGCGTGGTCGCCACCGAGTCCGGGCAGCGCAACCACTCGGTCACATCCAGATCGCCGCACCGAGCGGCGTTCAACGCTCAGATCCAGTTGGTCAACTTCTGGCCGGACATCTCGCTCGACGAATACATCAATCTCAAAGAGCGCGTCGAGAACCGAATGGTCATCGCCGACCTCGCCGCAGTCGGTGACGACAACATTCTCGACCCGGCCAGTGCGGACGCCGCTAACCGCAAAGAACAACTGCGCAAACTCCAGGATGAGGTCATCGAACTCGAAGACGTCCGATCGGGTGTCTCCATCACTGACCTTGGCCTCAATGACTTCCGGATGGACCTTCTCGGCTACATCAAGCAACACGGCCACCTCGACTCGACCCCGAAGGGTCTGCACGCAGTCGTCCCGGCCGACGCGGCCAAGGGCTTGCATCCCGGCGTGATCTTCCCGCTGCGAAACCTCAGCGGCGGAGAAGGAGCGCATCGGGGCAACCGTTTGCATCCGCACTAATTGGTCTACCTTGGCGACGACGGCACAGTTCTATCCGACCACACCGAGGTCAAGAGCCTCCTCGATCTGCTCCGCGGCGGCTGCCGCCCCCACGAAGAACCAGTCATGGCAGTGACACGGTTTTTCAACACGGCCACCAACGAGGGTGCAGAGATGGGCGCGTACTCCGAGTTGCTGACCGAAGCCATCCAATCAATGATCGACGTCACCGATGAACAAGACCTCGACAGCCTCTTCACCGACGGCGCCACGACCGCGCTCGCCCAGACCATCAGTGGCTTGGATGACTTTGAACTGATCGCCTTCATTGCCGTCGTGGACACAGGGGCGGTGATTCCTGGTGGTTGAACCTGTCGAAACCCACCTCTACCGCTGGCCGCCAGCGGCCAAGTACGGCCGCGTGATCCCGAAGGTGAAATTCTACGAACAGGCGACGCTCGGCGCGACCGTCAAGGACAAGTTCGTCTCTGACGTTCGTAGGATCACCTGGGCCTACAAGCTGGCTGAGTCCACGATCAACCTTTCGGGCAGCGCCGAGGTGCCAGAGATTCAGCCGCATTGCCCAGCACCGTGGCGGCGACGTCGTATCGCTCGCCTGCCTCGGCCATCCGGCACGACGCTCACCGGCCACTAGTCCTGGGCCGCGCCGAGGCGCGCCTCGGGCGTGAGGTCGGCGGCGAGACCGCCGCCGGTCGCAGCCCGGGCAAGAGCGCGACCCAGCGCAGGTGCCTGCTTGAACAGGTTGTGACCGGCCACAAAAATGACAGAGCCTGCCTCCCACACGGCCACGCCGTCCTCGCTCCATGGGAGGTCGGTCACCCAGCAGTGAAGAAAGTCGCGCGGCTCTGGGTGGAGACCGGGCAGCGCCCGTGTCACGTATTCGCGCGCGCGTTCGTCCAGCGATCGAATCGCCGCAGGGTCGATGAACGTTCCGTCGTCGCGGACGCCGACGGTTTCGCTGAGTCCGACCGAATAACTGCTGTTGCCCGGTAGCGGCGTCGCGTACACGCCGACTTCGCCGAAGACGCCGCTGCTGTCCTGCAGGCACGCGACTCGTGCCGGGGCGGCGGCTTTCACGTCGAAGGTCAGCCGGACGTGTGCGGCAAGGCGAACCGGCAGCGACAGGCCGACGCTGCGGGCCAGGCGGGCGGTTTCGCGGCCGGCGCACACGACCACCTTGGAGTAGACAGCCCGGTCGGTGACGCTGCGTACCTCGACCGTCCCATCGGCGCGGGGATCGATTGAGATGACCTCTGCGGTGGTGACGGCATCTGCGAGGGCACCCGCGAGTGCCGTGATCGCGGTGCGGGTGCGGATCGCGCCGCCCGACTCGTCGAGCACCGCTGGCCCCGAGTACCCAGCGAGCAGCGGCATTCGCTGGGCGAGCTCGGCTGCATCGATCTCGTGCGCTTCCACGCCGCCGACCTGGTCGAGCACCCGCAGCCGCGCCAGGGCGCTGTCGCCGATCGCCACGACACCGTCTGATGAGACCAGCTCGACGTCGAAGTGTTGGGCCCACTCATCCCATACGCCGCGGCTTTCGCGCGCGAAAGCCGCGAGTCGCGGGTCGTCGTGGGCATGCCGGAAGATCCGCGACTCGCCTGCGGACTGACCCGTTCCGGGCAGACCGGCCTCGTACAAGCGCACCGGCACGCCCTGCTCCCGCAGCGCGTACGCCGTCGACAGACCGACGATCCCGCCCCCGATCACTGCTACCTCGGGTGAACGCGTCGGGGCAACGTCGTCGTCAGTTCCTGTCATCGCGGTTCCTCGATCTGTTAGGGATGTGCGATAGGCCGCAAGAGAAGGGCCGCTGCCACGACGTCAACGGGCTGTGTCAGCCCGAAGTCGCCGCGCGCAGCGACCCCTCATGTCGGGGTCAGTACTCCCGGTCTGTGGTGTCAGGCGGGAAGTTTGGAGCCCAACACGTCGAGCTTCTCGATGGTCGGTTCGGAGAACAACGCACCGGTCTGCTCGCCGAGAGCTACCGCAACAGGGCCGGACAGGTGAGCGTCACGTCCGGCGTCATCGGGGAACACGTCGAAGATCCCGAAGGAGGACGGCCCGAGGCGGATCGCGAACCACGCGGTGGTCGCCGACTCTTCCTCAACAAGCGCACGGCCGCTGTCAAGGAACTCCTTCACGTCGTCCTCCTTGCCTGGCAACGCGTCAAACCTGACCAGCAATCCCTTGGCCACACTCATGACTTCTCCTCTTCCTGTGTCGTGGTGCCCGCGAGTTGGGACACGATCGCCTCGGAGAACGCCGGCAGGTCCTCCGGCGAGCGGCTGGTGATGAGATTCTTGTCGACCACGACCTCCTGGTCAACGACGTTCGCGCCGGCATTGCGCAGATCCGTGCGGATGCTCGGGAAGGACGTCAGGGTGCGACCGGTGGCCACGCCGGCTTCGATCAACGTCCACGGTCCGTGACAGATCGCCGCCACCGGCTTGCCGCTCTCGACGAAGTCCCGGACGAAGGCGACAGCGTCCTCGTCGACCCGGAGCTTGTCGGGGTTCACCGTGCCGCCCGGAAGCACCAAGGCGTCGTAGTCGGCCACCGAGGCCTCAGCCACCAGCCCGTCGACGCCGAACGTCCCCGCCGGATCCAGGTCGTTCTCGCGGGCCTGGATCTCGCCCTCATCGACCGAGAGGACCTCGGTCCGAGCGCCGGCCCTGTCCAGAGCCTCGCGGGGTTGCTCGAGTTCGACGCGCTCGACCCCGTCCGCGGCGAGGATCGCGACTCTCTTGCCCTGCAGATCTGCTGCCATGTCAGTTTGTCTTCTTTCCGTCGGACATACCCGGCTTGATGACGACCTTGGTCCAGCCCTCGGACCTGGAGTCGAAGTTCCTGTAGGCGTCGGCGGCCTGGTCCAGCGAGATCTCGTGGGAGACGATCCAGGACGGCTTCGCCTTGTCAGCCGCGATCAGGTCACGCAGCCGGCGGTTGTACTTCTTGACCGGGCACTGACCGTTGCCCATGGTCTGTCCCCTGAACCAGTGGGTGCCGAAGTCGATGGCCGCCTTGCCCTGCTTGGCCAATTCGTCCTTGGCCCCCGGGTCCTGGGGGACGAACACGCCGACGGTGCCGATCCCGCCGGTAAAACGCACCGAGTTGATGAGCATGTTCAAGGTGGCAGCCGGGTCTTCGTTCCCCTGCGGGTCGTGGGCCTGGTAGCCCACGCACTCGCAGCCACGGTCGGCTCCGAGCCCCATGGTCTCGTCCAGCACAGCCTGCACAGGGTCGGTCTTGGAGTCGTCGATGGCGATCGCTCCGATCTGCTCGGCCAGCGCGAGCCGGTCGGGGTGGCGATCGACCACCATGACCTTCGCGGCGCCCTTGATCGTCGCGGACAGCGCAGCCATCAGACCCACCGGACCGGCTCCAGCGATCACGACGCTGTCGCCCGGGATCACGCCGGCCATCTCGGTGGCGTGGTAACCGGTGGGGAAGATGTCGGAGAGCATGACGTAGTCATTCTCCTTCTCCTCCGCGTCCTCGCCCAGGCGCAGTGCGTTGTGGTCGCCGAAGGGCACCCGGAGCAGCTCGGCCTGGCCGCCGCCGTACGGGCCCATGTCTGCGAACCCGTAGGCCGCACCGGCGGCAGACGGGTCAGGCTGGGTGGTGAGGCAGTAGTTGGTCAGCCCGCGTTCGCAGTTCTTGCAGAACCCGCACGAGATGTTGAACGGCAGCACGACCCGGTCGCCCACCTTGACCTTCTCCACGCCCTGACCGACCTCCACCACCTCCCCCATGTTCTCGTGACCGAACGTCCGGCCTTCCTCGAAGGAGGTCCGCCCCTCGTACATGTGCAGGTCCGAGCCGCAGATGTTGGTGGTTGTGATCTTGACCAGCACATCAGTGGGTCGCTCGATCTTCGCGTCCGGAACATCGGTGACTGCGACGTCTCGGGGTCCCTGATACACGACAGCCTTCATACGAATCTCCAATCGTTGTGTGGGCCTTTCGACCCCTCCACGCTCGCCGCCGACCAGCAGGAAGTCATGGGCACGCCAGGTCCAAACCACGGGGCCCCACTTGGGTCGAGTGCACAACTCGCTGCGTCGCGTGCACAGCGCAAGGGGTAGGATGGGCGCAACGCCGCCCCCGAGAGTTGACGAGGACCGATGAGCTCTCACGGACTCGGACTGGATCCCGCGATACATCAGTGCTGCAGGCACCGAGGTGTCGCCGCTCAGCGCGACGACCTGTCGGGTCCCTACGTCACAGAGGGATCCCGGGTGGGTAGGCGAGGGACCGCGAGATGAGTGTCTTGGAGCCTGCCTCGACCCGAACTGTTGCGGACATCGACGGGCTGGATCTGGAACATGCCCTCACCGGCCTCCATGAGTTGCTGGTGATGTCGCTGACGATGCTGCAACGTCACGACGTGGACGGGGTCATCGACGTCCTGGCGCGTGGGGTCGAGTCGGCGACCGGCTGCACCTTGGTTCACGTCAACTTCCAGCGTCACCAGGAGTGGACCACCCTGCCCCCCGGGGAGCCAACGAGACCGGCGGAACCGATCCCCCCAACCGGTGAACGGGTGTTCGTGCAGGACCACGGCGACTCCTGGACGTCTACGACCTCTGTCACGGTCGCGAACGGCGTACCCGGCCAACTGGTCCTTCGCAGCTCCACCCGACCCGACCCCGAACAGCTGTTCGTCATCGAGCGTTTGGGCGACCTCCTCCGGACGGCGCTGGCGGAGGCGGAGTCGCACGAGCGCGACCGCCGACGCGCCCGCGAACTCGAGGCAGCCAACAACGAGATGGCGCGCACCGTCGCGGTCCTGAAGCACCGGGAGGGGGTGCTTGAGGAGTTCGCCCGACTCGCCACGTCCGGGACTGAGCTCGACGTGGCCACCTCGCTGAGCCGGTTCACTGGCTCCACGGTCGTGCTGCGGGACGGATTCGGCCACGAGACGACACGGATCACGGTTGCCGGCAGGTACCAACCGGTCCTCGAGCGAACCTCGCTCGAGGCGGTGATCGGCGGACGCCCCGAACTCGGCACGATCGAACTGGAGGTGCCATCGGACAAAGAGCAAGACGACGCATTGTTCGCTCTGCAATACGCCGGCGTCGCACTGGGGCTGCTGAGGGCTCATGCCGCAGCGATGAATGAACTGGAGAACGGCTTGAGTCGAGACCTCCTCGACGACCTTCTCGAAGGGCTCCCGAACGACGTTGCCGTGGACCGGGCATCCGCCCAGGGCCACGACCTTGGCGTTCCGCACGACTTGATCGTGTCCGCGTGGTCCTCCGACCGGGGTCAGCGCGGTCACGACCGCGACGTCGATCACCTCCGGAGGGCTTTGGCTCGTCAGCGGCTGCCCTGCTTGGTCGGCCGGAACCAGGGGCTGGTGGTCGCTCTCACCTATCGAGGTGTCGACATCGGCCGCTTGTTCGACGACTTGTCCCGCGGTTACGGCGACACCAACGGTGTGATCGCCAAGGGGGAGCCGTTCAACTCGCCGCAGCAGATCCCACGAGCCTATGAGCAAGCCCAACGAGCACTCAGGGCTCGCCAGCAGTCCCCCAAGCCGTATGGCTCCATCGCCTACGCCGACTTGGGAGTGGACCGGCTCCTTGCCCTTGACGCCAATGCCGACGAGGTCGAACGCCTCGTCAGTGACTGGCTCGGCGACCTGCTGAGCTACGACCGCCGCCACGGCACCGAACTCGTCCTCACCCTAGCGGCGTACCTCGACCACGGAGGCAAGTACGCCGACACGGCAGCAGCGCTCTCCATCCACCGCAACACACTGCGGTACCGACTCAGCCGCATCACCGAGATCTCGGGCCACGACCTCACCGACGTCGAGACGAAACTCAACCTCCACCTGGCCGCCCGTGCCTGGCGACTGCGCCGTGCCCCCGTCGGCGAGCCCCCGCGGGACACCGTCCGGAGCGGTACTCCCATTCCGTAGGTCCCAGACCAGGAGTATCTCGGCTCGCACCCGGACACACCGCCTGGGCCGTCACGCAAAAACGCACGTGCTGCATCCCGTGCGCGGCGGAGCAGTCTCAGTGACGATGGCGCTCGGGGAGCGCGATAAGTTGTCGTCGAGGACACCCGGAGCGACCGACAGGGGCAGCATGTGACCACCGACGCGATCGACGACTTCGTGCGTGTCCGCGGCGCCAATGAGCACAACCTGCGCAACGTCGACGTGGACATCCCTCGCAACGTGATGGTGGCGTTCACCGGGATCTCTGGCTCGGGGAAGTCGTCGCTGGCCTTCGGCACGCTGTACGCCGAGGCGCAGCGCCGCTACTTCGAGTCGGTCGCGCCATACGCGCGCCGGCTGTTGCAGCAGGTCGGCGCCCCGCACGTCCAGGAGATCACCGGCCTGCCGCCTGCGGTCGCGCTCCAGCAGCGCCGGGGCGCGGCCACCTCGCGCTCGTCGGTCGGTACCATCACCACGCTGTCCAACCTGCTGCGGATCCTCTACTCGCGGGCCGGCGATTACCCGGCTGGTGCCGATCACCTCCCGGCCGAGGCGTTCTCGCCCAACACCGTCGCTGGCGCGTGCCCGCGCTGCCACGGCCTGGGCGTCGTCCACGACGTCACCGAGGAGCTGCTTGTCCCGGACCCGTCACTGAGCATCCGTGAAGGCGCGATCGCCGCCTGGCCGGGCGCGTGGCAGGGCGCCAACCTGCGCAGCATCGTGATGGGGCTCGGCATCGACGTCGACAAGCCGTGGCGCAGGCTCAGGAAGCGGGACCGCGACTGGCTGCTGTTCACCGACGAGCAGCCGTCGGTGCTCATCGAGCCGGAACCAGGTCGCGTCGACCATGGCTACTACGGGAAGTTCTGGAGCGCGCGCAAGCACGTCATGCACGTGCTGGCCGACTCCACGAGCGAGCGGATGCGCGAGCGAGCCCGGCGGTTCGTGGAGGAAGCGCCCTGCCCGGATTGCCAGGGCAGTGGACTGCGGCCAGAGGCCCTCGCGGTGACCTTCCTCGGGTGTTCGATTGCCGAGGTCAACGACCTGCCCTTCACAGCGCTGGTGGCTCTGCTGCGTCCGGTCGCTGAGCGGCCCGCGGGTGCCGACGAGGTCGCGGTGCGGATCTGCGCTGACCTGGTCGCGCGCGTCGAGGTGCTTCTCGATCTGGGACTGGGCTATCTGAGCTTGGGACGGAGCTCGACGTCCCTGTCGGCCGGAGAGGCGCAGCGCCTGCGGATCGCCACCCAGCTGCGTTCGGGTCTGTTCGGGGTCGTCTACGTCCTCGATGAGCCTTCCGCCGGCCTGCACCCGGCCGACGCGGAGCCGCTGCTGGATGTCCTGGACCGCCTCAAGGCGTCCGGCAACACGCTGTTCGTCGTGGAGCACGACCTCGACGTCGTACGACGAGCAGATTGGGTCGTCGATATCGGCCCGGGTGCGGGCGAGGCCGGAGGTCGAGTGCTTCACAGCGGCCCTGTCGCGGGCCTCGAGGATGTCACGGAGTCGGTCACCAGCGCCTACCTGTTCGGTCGCGCCGAGCGGCTCGTGCACGATGCGCGGGCCCCGCAGGGCTGGCTGCGACTGACCGGCGCACATCGCCACAACCTGCGCGACCTGTCTGTCGATATCCCGCTGTGCGTGCTGACCGCCGTCACCGGGGTATCCGGGTCCGGCAAGTCGACCCTGGTCACCCAGGTCCTGGCCGAGGACCCGACTGCTCGTGAGTCGTTCGACCGACTGGTATTGGTCGATCAGCGCCCGATCGGCCGGACGCCGCGGTCCAACCTCGCGACGTACACGGGGATGTTCGATGCCGTGCGGAAGTTGTACGCCGCCACGGACGCGGCCCGGGCCCGCGGCTACGGCGCCGGCCGCTTCTCCTTCAACGTCGCCGGGGGCCGCTGCGAGACCTGTCAGGGCGAGGGTTTCGTCTCCGTCGAACTGCTCTTTCTGCCTGGCAACTACGCACCATGCCCGACGTGCCACGGCGATCGCTACAACTCCGAGACGCTCGAGATCACCTACCGCGACAAGAACATCGCGGAGGTCCTAGCCTTGTCCGTCGACGATGCCGCGACGTTCCTCGCCGACGTGCCGGCCGCCGTACGCAGCCTTCGGACGCTTCGCGAGGTGGGCTTGGGCTATCTGCCACTGGGACAGCCGGCGACCGAGCTGAGCGGCGGGGAGGCACAGCGCATCAAGCTCGCTACCGAGCTCCAGCGCGCGCACCGCGGCCATGCCCTCTACCTGCTCGACGAGCCGACCTCCGGACTGCACCCCGCCGACACCGCGCTCCTGCTGCGTCAGCTGCACCGGCTAGTCGACGCCGGCAACACGGTGGTTCTCGTCGAGCACGACCTCGACGCGATCGCCACAGCCGACTGGGTCATCGATCTCGGCCCGGGCGGAGGAGACGCCGGCGGTCGGGTCGTCGCGACCGGGACGCCGGCCGACATCGCGCAGGCCGACGAAAGCGTGACCGCGCCGTACCTGGCACGGCGGCTCGAGCGGACATGATCCGGCTGCGGCCGCCGCTGAGCACGTCGTCAAGGATGGCGACATGACCGTCTACCTGGCTTGGACCTCGGAAGACCTGACCGACCTGGCCGACCTGGAGGGGCCGTGGCATGAAGCGATGCTTCTTGCTCCGGGACTCATCGCCGTGGACAGCACTGAATCGCTGTCAGCCGTCTATCACGGCTCTTCCCAGATGAGGGTGTAGGTCGGCCGGGCGCGTCGGTCCGCAGATAGACGTCGAGGTCTCCCGACGATGGAGGTTCCTACGCCATCCATCCGAAAGACCTCGACGTGACCGACGCTACCCCGCCGGCCGGCTTCGGCCGCCCTGACCTGACCGCCTTCGCGTCTCATCCCAATCGACCCTGATCGGGTCTGCTGACCCCCCTCGACGAGAACGCAGCGACATCACAGCCGCCCGACCCCGACCGTCCGGGGAGCCGGGGCACGTCACATGGCCTGTGCTGCGGCCGTGTCGAGTGGGTCGTCCAGGGGCCACGCAGGAGCGTCGACGCGACGTGCTGAGAGCTGGTTCCAACCGAGCGCTAGGAGGCCGGCTACAGGCATGGCGATAGGTCAGGAACGGCGTCGCTCCCTGCGCAGGAGGGAGCGCAGAGTCTCGGCGTTCGCGTAGCCGACCCGTCGCGCGATCTCGGCGGAGGTGAGGTCCGTGGTTGCTGAGAGGTGCCGAGCTCGTTCGATGCGAAGCCGTTGGACGAAGCCGAGCGGAGTGAGGTTGAGCGCCGCACGGACTCGTCGTTCGAGGGTGCGCCGGCTGGTGCCGAGCGACTGCGCGACGAAGGCGACGTTGAACGGTTCGTCCAGGCGGGCGCGCACGAAGCGTTCGAACTCGACGACGATCGGGTCCTCGTGCCGGAGATGTTCGTAGGCGACGAAGGCCGCCTGCGACGGACGCTCGTCGATGATGAGGAGCTTGGCGACATGTTGGGCCAGGTCGGGGCTGATCGATCGCACGAGTGAGAGCGCGAGGTCGATGTGGGCGAACGCGGCGCCGGCGGTGACGAGGTTCCCGTCGACCACGACCATGGTGTCGAGATCGAGGGCGACGGTCGGATAGCGCTTCAGGAACTCCGGCCCCAGGAACCAGCTGGTCGTCGCCCGCCGATGATGCATCCGTCCGGTCTCGGCGACAGCGAACACGCCGGTGCACGCCGCGGCGATCCGGGTGGTCGCGTCGTCGAGGCGCCCGAGCGAGGCGATGACCGAACGAGCATCTCGGCTCTGGAGGGCGTCGTTGGTAGCGGCGGCCGTGAGGGTTCCAAGCGCAGGGACGACGACCACGTCGAACTCTGCGGACTCCGACAGCGGGTGGTCCACCGACAGGGTCATCGATGCCGTCGTGGTCACTCTCCGTTTCGGTCCGAGGATGGCGAGTTCGATCGGGTCGATCCGCGGGTCGACATCGGCGCGAGCTCCGTCGGCCACCCGCACGATGTCGATGATCGACGCGACAGCCGAACCGAAGCAGCCGTCGATCGCGATTAGTCCGATACGCATGGCGCGAACAATAGCAATACTGCCGTATACGCCACTTCTCACATGCCCTTGCTCGTCATACGCTGAACTCGCTTCACCAAGAAACCTCGACACCTAGGAGAACCCCTCATGTCCACACCCGCATCACTTCCGTATGCCTTCGTCGCCAAGATCGTCGCGGCCGATGGACAGCACGACGCGCTCGCCGATCTGCTCGCCGGCGCTGTCGCGCTCGCCAACGAAGAAGTAGGAACGATTGTCTGGTTCGCGGTCAGGACCCACGCCGACACCTTCTGGATCTTCGATGCATTCCCCGACGAGGCCGCTCGCGACGCCCACGCCAACGGCGCCATCGTCGCAGCCCTGATGGCCAACCAGCACCTCCTCGGCGCAGCACCCGAGATCCTGGCGGCCGACGTCCTCGCGTCCAAGCTCCCGTAGTCCGCCAACGCACGAGACGATCGCGCCCCGCCGAGCCGTCGCCAGGTCGCGACGCAACGCCACGCTGCGTTGCCGAGCGGTGCGAGGCCTATCGGCACACGGACAGGATGCCGGCCGCGAGCGCTCAGCCGGCGAGGGGTCCGTCGCAGAGGAGAGCGACGTCGGTGTCGGGCAGAGCCGTGAGGCCAGCGCATCGCGCGACCACCAGAACCGAACCGCCCCTGCCCTGCGTTTCCGCAGGTCAGGGGCTGTTCGCCGGAGCCGCCTGTCGGAATCGAACCGACGACCTAATCACGTCGGCTTTGCGTCTATCGCTTGATGCGCCCACTGGGCGAACGAGCCGCTGACCTGCGCAAACGCCGAGCGTGGGGACGCCGCCATCCGGTGGTGACCGACGACGACCGACCAGTACCGACCGTTTCACCGGAGCTTGCGGCGGCGTCGAAGCCGAGCAAGCTCCATTCCTTTAGCTCACCGCGCCCTCCTCCTCGCCGGTCCCGTCGTCGTCGAAGACGTTTCAGGGGTCTTCTCAGATGACGGTGTAGGTCGGCCGGGCGCGTCGGTCCGCAGATAGACGTCGAGGTCTCCTGACGACGGAGGTTCCTACGCCATCCATCCGAAAGACCTCGACGTGTCCGACGCTACCCCGCCGGCCGGCTTCGGCCGCCCTGACCTGACCGCCTTCGCTCGACTCGACGGCCTCGGTCTGAGCGTGACCGGACAACGACTTGAACCGGATCGTGCGGTCCTCACGTGCCGCGTGGTGGAACCAGATCAGTGGTGCCGACGGTGCGGCAGCGAAGGCGCTGCTCGTGACACCGTGATCCGGCGGTTGGCCCACGAGCCGCTGGGCTGGCGACCGACCGTGCTGGAAGTTGTAGTGCGCCGCTACCGCTGTGCCGACTGCGGACACGTGTGGCGCCAAGACACCAGCGCCGCGGCGGAGCCACGCGCGAAGCTCTCGCGCACCGGGCTGCGGAGGGCGCTGGAAGGGATCGTGGTCGCACACCTCACCGTCGCCCGTGTCGCCGAGGGACTCGGGGTCGCGTGGGACACCGCCAACAACGCGGTCCTGGCTGAAGGCAAGCGGCTGCTGATCAACGACCCCACGCGGTTTGAGGGCGTGAAGGTCATTGGCGTCGATGAGCACGTCTGGCGCCACACCAGGCGTGGCGACAAGTACGTCACCGTGATCATCGACCTCACCCCGGTCCGCGATGGCGCCGGCCCAGCAAGGCTGCTGGACATGGTCGAGGGCCGGTCGAAGGCGGCGTTCAAGACCTGGCTCGCCGACCGCGACGACGCCTTCCTTGACGCGGTCGAGGAGGTCGCGATGGACGGCTTCACCGGGTTCAAGACCGCCGCTGCAGAGGAGATCCCGGACGCGGTCACGGTGATGGATCCCTTCCACGTCGTGCGCCTGGCCGGTGACGCCCTCGACAGGTGCCGGCGCCGGGTCCAACTCGCGATCCACGGGCACCGTGGGTTCAGGGACGACCCGCTCTACAAGTCGCGGCGCACGCTGCACACCGGCGCGGACCTGCTCACCGACAAGCAGAGCGACAGGCTACGCGCGCTGTTCGTTGATGACGCTCACGTCGAGGTCGAGGCGACCTGGGGTGTCTACCAGCGCATGATCGCCGCCTATCGCCACGAGGACCGGCAACGTGGCCGCGAGCTCATGGAGAAGCTGATCACCGACCTCAGCGCCGGCGTCCCCAAGGTGCTCACCGAGCTCACCACCCTGGGCCGGACCCTGAAGAAGCGAGCCGCTGACGTGCTCGCCTACTTCGAACGACCCGGCACCAGCAACGGGCCGACCGAGGCGCTCAACGGACGGCTCGAACACCTGCGCGGCTCCGCACTCGGGTTCCGCAACCTGACCAACTACATCGCCCGAAGCCTGCTCGAGACCGGCGGCTTCAGACCCCAACTCCTACACCCCCCATTGGGATGAGCCCAAATAGGTCGGCCGGGTGAGTCTGCACACTTACATCGAGCCAATAGTCCGTACGTACTACATGGAACAACAGTCTGTAACACGTCCCGACTTCTACACCCTCGAAGAAGTGGGTGCGCTCTTGCGATTAAGCCGTACGTCGCTCTGGAGGATGCGCAAGCGTGGAGAAGTCCCCGTGGTCTTTCTCGGAGGACGCCCCAAGGTGCCGCGACGTTGGGTTGAATCGCTGTCAGAATCCGAGAGCCACTGACACCTTCTCGGCAGCCGCGCGAGCCGCTTCGTCCGTGACGTGGCCGTAGATGTCGGCAGTGATCTGGATGGAGGCGTGGCCCATGTTGACGCTGACCACCTTGAGCGGAACACCCGCCATGAGGGCAGTCGTGGCGTAGGTGTGGCGCAGGCTGTGCACCTTGACGCCTTGCAGACCTGCCTTCTGCGAGGCGATGCGCACGGTCCGCAGCAAGTTCTGAGGCTCGATGGGCTTTCCAAGGTCGGTGGTGAATACGAGTCCAGATTCCACCCAGAGATTCCCCGCGGTGAGCCGTTCGGCCGCTTGCCGTGCCTTCTGTGACTTGAGGAGCGCTAACATGTGCGCGCTGAGTGCAATCTTCCGGCGGCTCTTGTCCGTCTTGGTGTCCACGACCCGCAAGCCTCCGTTTTGCCGAACCAGGGAACCATTCACCTTCGCCTCGCCACGCACGAGGTCGATGTCTTCCCACCGCAAGGCGCAGGCCTCGCCCCGCCGGAGACCAGTCCCCAAGATGAGGCGAAGCGCATCGACGTATCGGAGGCCCTGGGCAGCCTTCATAAGCAGGGCGACCTCGTCGAGGGTGAGGAAGCGTGCCTCACTTCGTCGGGCAGATGGCTGCTTGATCCGGTGTACGGGGTTCGCGGCGAGAAGTCCGTTGACCACGGCGTCGTCCAGCGCCTTCCTCAACGCCGTGTAGCAATTGCGTCGGGTGCTTTCGGCCTTGCCCGCCTCCTTCATCGCGAGCATGAGCCGAGTGACGTCGGCAGGGGTGATCTTGCCGAGCGGGATATGTCCCAGGGTCGGAACGATCCAGTGGTTGCAGTAGCCCGCGTGCATCACCTTCGTCGATTCAGCACGATCAGAAACACGGAGGTATGTCGCCTCCCACTCCGCGATCCACGCAGCGAGCGTGCGGCTGGCATCGCGCACTGGCGACCCAGCCCTGATGCGCGTCCGCATCTCCTCAGCCTTGCCGCGTACGTCTGCGCGTGTTCGGCCATAGACGATCCGGGGACCATCCGGTGTCGTGACCTTCAACTGGTAGCGCCCGTCTGCACGCTTCTTCATCCCTGCTGCCATGTGAACCTCCAAGAGAGCCGTTGTAGTACGTACGGCTTTGGAGCCCCAAGCGAAGGCGGAGGTAGTCAGAGCGGTAGTCAACGCCCACTGAAATGCAGAAAACCGCTTCCCTCAGTTTGAGGAAAACGGCTTCTGACCTGCGCTTTTACTTTGTAGCGGGGGCAGGATTTGAACCTGCGACCTCTGGAATCACACAAGGCGATTCCGGTGACTACCGAACATTGCGGGAAACAGCCGAATCGCTTGTGTTGACGCGGTGAACGCTGTCTCGAACAACTCCGATCCTACCCGATCACTACTGGGTGAGGCTGGCTGAATCCGGAGGGTAAGCGGAGGGTGTTCAAGTTCGCGCTTCATGGAGGGCGCTCGAATCCGCTGTGGCCGTTAGATGACGATGGAAGTCGGGATCCGGAGGGTGTTCGCAACCGGGGTGTAGAGGTCGACGTTCTGCTCGGTGGTCTTGAGGGAGATCACGAGTGCGTATCTGACTGGCTGGTCGACTCGCGCTTTTGCAGTCTTGTTCTTCCACCATCCGCCGACCGGGAAGACAGCGAGCTTTCCCGAGTGCCCAAGCTCGACTCCCGAGGTTTGCCAGATGTCCTGGTGTAGCGAACCGAGGTTGCGCTGATTAGCGCCCACGAGCCACTTGACCTGTCCGCCCTCAGGGCGGCCCCCCGACTCCTCGGTGCGCGCGTCGTGGTTGACCCGTTGCGTGAACTGAGATTCCGTTTCCAGCGGATCTTGAACCTCGAAGCGTAGGTGGTGGGACGCGTAGCTGTAGCGGCGGCGCCATCCCCGGCGCGACGCTGTGGGCTCCACAAAGTACGAGAGCGTGACCCGCAGGTCCACCTGTGCGCCTCCCAGGTCTTGGAGCACCTGAGTCGGCCACGGTAGGTCATGGAGCCGGAACGCGGGGATCTTGAATTCATCACCCTCGAACGGTACGAACTCGTCCTGAACGACCAAGGTCACCGCTTGGTCCGTCGAATACAGCACCCGGTCCTCGGTCGGAACTCCCCAGCCGTATCGACGCAACATGGCCTGCTGAGCCCGCTTACCAGACTTGCCCGCCTCCTTTACGGCAGCCTGCATCACTGGGGTCCACTCTGCTCCATGCACCACCAGTGCTCGGATGGTCTCGGGCCAGTACTCCGGGTAGGTGGCCATCGCCAACGCAGCAAGACGCGCGCCTTGAGCTGTGGCTGCACTGGTGGCGTGCGCCGAGGTCAGCGCCAGATCGTTGACGTGTCCTGTGGTTCTGGTCGACAGCACCGGCACTCCGGGTTCGAACAACGAACCCCCGTCGTGCAGGACGTTGCCGCCCTCCATCACAATGTCCGGCTTGATCGGCCAGGGCTTGATCCCAAAAGGCAACGAGGTGCGGCTATACGGAGAGAGCTCGCCGTCCTCGGCGACCACGTCCCACCCCGTGTAGGCCGGGTCCGTCGGCGATTCGGTGAGCTCCGTATATGCGCCCACCGTCAGGGCATTCCAGGCCTGTCCGGGGTCCAGGACCGCGGACAGATCAGACTGAACAAGATGGTCTGCGACGCACTGGTCGGTGTTCCCGGCCGAAACCACCAGCAGTCGCGTCCGTTCGGGCGCCGGCGCGGAGAGCAGTCCAAGTTCGTCGCCGTTGCGAACAACCTCTGCTCCGACCGCGAGGGCGTCCACGGTTGCCGACCAGAGGGTTGGCTGACCTGGCACGTCTGCGGTGTCAGACTTGACGCTGATCGGCATGCAGAACACTCGGTCCCGCCTGGAGACGGCCTCAGGCATCGCTACCGCTTGAGCGGTCACGTCGCCGTAGGTGATTGGGACGTGCTGCGGCTCAGCGTTCTGCGGCATGATTCTCACAGACTCCAAGCGGTGTCGAAGCAGCACCGGGGCGGATCCTGCCAGTTGTGCTTCCAGGTCGCCGAACAAGGCAATTCCGGCCATGTTGGTGCCATGACCGTCCTGATCGAAGCCGCTGACGCCGAGCACCGTGTGCAGATCCTGCGCGGCGAGCGAGTCGCCCAGCAGGACATGGGTGCGAGCCACACCCGTATCGAGATGGCAGACAGCTGGCGCCGTCTCCGCTGCGGGTTCAAGTCGCTCGAGGAGATCGTCGAGGTACTCCTGCTGTTCCTCCATCGTCAGGTCCTCGATCGTTTCCACGAACTCCGGGCGGCGGATCTCCGCTACCGGGACGGCGGTAAACGGAAGAGCTTCCAGTTGAGACCATGTGGCCTGTACCCACATCACGTTGCGGTCGATCAGGCGCAGGACTCGCGGCGAGACGACGAGGTCTGCGAACTGTGCGTAGTGGCGCAAGACATCCGGCCCGTCAGCCGTCGCCCGTAGCCAGACCTCCCACCAGCGCTTCCCGGTCTGCGGAGGCTGTCCATCGGATTGCCAGAGGTCGGAGAGCACGCTTTGACGGATCCGGGCGATGTTCGCCACGAGCTCGTTGTTCCTCGGGTTCCCAGCAGAGCTGGAAAGCTCAAGGTAGTCCTCGAAGAGCTTCAGGAACTGGGCTCGGTAGTCGTCGCTGACCCAGACCATCGCACGTTCCGGCAGCTCCAGGTCAGGCTGCGCCGGGAGCACTGAGAGGAGAAGCCACTGCGGACGCTTCGGCGTCTTGCGGTGAGTGGACATGCGTTCGAGGCGATCGATCGCCAGCGGGTACTCGGCGTTGGTTCCTTCAAGTGTGATCACGGTCCCGAGCGCGCGTAGCTCTTCCTCAGTCAGCAACTCGGCTCGTGCCTGATCGGCGGCATCCAGTGCTGTTCGAGTTTCACCCAGACGTCCTCCTCCGTGTCCGGCGCGGCTCTCGACCGGTCGGATCTTGGGATCGCCTCCGCCGCGTCGTCGAAACTCCTCGTCTGTGGACCTGTTCTCAACTAGGAGATGACTCAGATGCTGACGCGGTTCAGCCAAGGCTGCCCGCCTTTCGCGCCTCCAGCGAATCGCGTAGATCCTCGGCGGTGATCTGAGTGCTCCCGTTCAAAATCACGCTCTTCGCAGCCGATTCGGCTGCCCGCACGAGATCTGCGTGCGATAGACCTTCCATCACCGAGGCGAGGCTCGCCCAGCGCACCCCCTTCGCAAGCGTCCCGAGACGTCCGCGCATCACTGCAGCCCCCTGCTTGGGGTCCGGGAGTGCGTAGTCCAACACCATGTCGAAACGCCGGAACAATGCTCGGTCCAAGATCTGGCGGTGGTTGGTGGCAGCCACGATCAGGCTCTCGCTCCTGTTGTTCTCCAAGAACACCAAGAACGAGTTCAATATCCGGCGCGCTTCACCGACGTCATTGCCCGTGCGGTCTCCGCCGAGAGCGTCGAACTCGTCGAACAAATATACCGCGCGCTGCTGCTCGGCCGCATCGAAGATCACTCGCAGCTTGCTCGCTGTCTCCCCCATGAACTTGCTCATCAAACTATCCAAGCGGATCGTCAGCAGGGGCATCGACAGTTCGTGGGCGAGCACGGCCGCGGTCATCGTCTTGCCGGTTCCCGGAGGACCTTCGAACAGCAGTCGGTGCACCGGCTCGAAACCGTGGTCCAAAAGGTTCTTGCGCTGGCGCTGCTCAGTTAGGATCCGCCCAACCTGGGACGTCAGCCCCGCCGGCAGCACAAGGTCTTTCAACGTGACCGCGGGATGCGTCGCGATGACTAGATCCGCTAGATCGCCGCGCGGCTGCGCGATCGAGGTCACCTTCGGCCCGGACGTACGGGACGATTCGACCGCCGACTTCAGGTCGGCCGCGAACCGGTGGTGCCCCTTGCGCGCTTCTTGAGCCGCAACCTGCATCGCAACGGAGTAGAAGGCGGCATCGTCGCCGGCGGCGTGACTGCGCACGAGCGCCTTGAAATGCTCAGCACTTCCTGCCACAACACACCTCCCGCCTCATGTGACCACGTACACGCAGTCTAGGGGACACCACCGTCAGAGGTTGATCGAACGTGTCAGGCGACCGACGAATGGCGTCAGAGGCCGAGGTCACGGCTGGACGTGGTCGCCATCGCTTCGGCGGGGCGGATGTAGTGGTTGAGCAGGGTGCCGAGGTCCCGGTGTCGGGTCTGTGCCGCGATCCGGTCGATCGAAACACCGTTCACTGCGGCGGTGGTGGCGTGGCCCGCCCGCAACGAGTGCCCCGAGACTGGCACGCCGTCGAATCCGGCCTCATTGGCACGCTGCTGCACAGTGCGGCTGATCGCCCGCGGGCCCATGCGATCGGCTGTGGGGTGGTTGCGCCAACGAACGCGGGTGAAGAGCGCACCAGGACCGCCGGGTCGAACCTTGAGCCAGGCGTCGAGGGCCCGGATCGGGTCAGTGAGCGGGTTGTCTCCCCGGACGACTCCGATGAGTTGGCCGCGCGCGTCTTGGTCGGTCTTGGATCTGCGGATGTTGATCAGGATCCCGGTTGGCTTGCGGAGGAAGTCCTCGATGTTGAGTGCCGAGATCTCACCCGGTCGCATCGCGGATGCGTACCCGAGGAGGAAGATGGCCCGGTCCCGGATGCCCGTCGCCGTGTCGGGGCCGATGGACGCGACGATCTGACCCAGTTCGGCGACGGTGAGCGGGTGGGCCTGACGGATCGGCGCGACTCCCAGGATGCGGCGCAGGCCTCGACGCACCCGCCGCACGACGGCATCCGCGGTCGGGTCGGCCAGTCCTTCCTGGTGGTGGCGGTGGGCGATGCCGGAGCAGTAGCCGTCCAAGGTGCCGAAGGTGAGTCCGGCCTCGGCGCGCTCGGCGAGGAAGGCGGCGAGCGCATCAGGCGGTGCGGGTAGTGGGTTGATACCTCTCCCCTGGCACCAGCGTTCCCACTGGCGCCAGGCACAGTCGTAGGTCGCGCGGGTGGATGGGGCGAGTTCGGCCTCGATCGCGGTGGCGATCCGTTCGGCATCGGCAGTCGTCAACGACACGTCGGTGCGCGTCAAGGAACCTGAGTCAGGGTGGATCGGTGAGTTCGGCATGGCCCACCCTGGGCGGCGAGCCCGGGCGCGCACGAAGGGCGGCTCGGGCCACGGAGACTTCCCTCCCCAAAGGAGGGTAAGAGGAGGGTGATCGATTCGTGAGCAAGGCATCGGACGATGGGACCGCCGACAGCGCAGCGGGTCGGCCCCAAGTTTGGGTCAGGCCAATCTCACTGTGGTGAGGCAGGTGGGATCGTCTGTGCCTGTCGCGATGTCCGCTTCGCCACTCCTGCCGTCGTGGGTGATCTTTATGGTGCCTTTGATGTCGCGGGGCAGCCAGAAGCCAACGAACCCATTTTCGAACGTCGTGACTGTCTTCTCCACCAGGACCTCGTCGTTGGTTTCGTCGACGATCTGCACCTCGACCTCAGTGGAGGCGAGCTCTCCCGTGCAGGTGGTCAGCGAGTGGTTGTAGCACTCGTGGGTTTGATTGACGTATGGCGCGACCGAGAGGTAGAAGGCGTCGTCTGGAATTGCGATGCTGACCTCGTCGCCACCGGACGACAGCACCAGTTGGTCAGGGCGCACGGATGCGATCAGGTCTTGTGGCCGCTCTGATCCACCAAGCCGGTCGAGGTGGTCAATGATTTCGACTACGTCATCCATCCCGCTCATGCCATGCGCGCTGAGCAATTGATCTGCGTCTGCGGCGGTTGCCCCTGTTGCGGACCCGGCCGCGCCGGTTGCGGTGGTGTCAGAGCTGTCGTCGGTAGTCGAGCAGGCGGTCAGGCCCAACGCGGCTACAAGGCCGAAGGTGCTGACGAGGTTTCTGATGCTTCTTCTCACGTACGTGTTCCTTTGATGGGGAGCTGGCTAGTGGGGCGGGCCATCTGCGGGCCAGGGGTTCGGGGAGCAACCCTCCATCCTGAGGGTCTGCTGCAGCATGACGGGGGCGGGCGTCCCGGGTTGCGGGCAGGACTGGTGGGGGTATCCGAGCGCGTGTCCTGTCTCATGGTTGATGACGTACTGGCGATATTCACGAAGTGGCCGCTGGAACGGCTCTGCGCCGAAGAACCACCGCTTGGCGTTGATCACCACCCGGTCCTCGTTTCGGCACGAGACTTCTCCTTTTGTGTCGAGGGGCGCGCACAGTTGATCGACGGTGTCAGGTGTGGCGAGCAGTATGCGTATCTCTTCGCCGCTGGCAACGCGTTCGAACTCGTGGTCGCCGACGCTTCGCCATCCCCTGTCGTCTGCAAGCGTCTGGTCGACGATTTTGGCGAACTTGGCCGGGTCAACGTCGAGCCCTTCTTCCACGGCTACGGAGTAACGCAATGGTGCAGGTCCAGTGCTGGCCCCTGCGCTTGTGGCGAGCATGAACTCTCCTGTCCCTGCTTGCGGCACCTGAGGCGTCAGCGTGACCGGTGGCGCAATGGGCGAGAGCCGCGAAGGCGACGTCGCCGGCGATGGCGGCGTGTCGGCCAATGACGATTTCGTCGTGTTGGCGGGTGCTGGTTGCGACGAGTTCCAGAACGTGAGCGCGCCGGTGAGCGCGATGACGCCAGTTGCAACTGCGAGGCCGAGCAGGATTCGGGTCGTTCGGTGGTGTGGCCGCGCACTTTCTGCTCGACGCCTGCCAACAGCGCGTGGCCTGTCCGCTCGGCGCCGGCCGACATCGGCTCGCGCGCGGCGTGCGCGGCGTGCGCGGCGTGCTCCTGGCTGTCGGTTCACGAGATGACCTGGATCAAGGGCACCCAGGTGCGTCCGACGTCCTCGGATCGGTAGATGCCCTGATCCGTGGCGGCGTGCCAATGCTGCCCCGTTACGTCGAATGCTTCCGGGTCCCCCGGAACTCGGCCAACACGATCCCAGGTCTCCCCTTGGTCGTTGCTGGAGTAGACCGATCCGTCAGCGGCGAGTCCGGCAAGCTGATCGGACGTGGGCCATCCCAGGAAGACCAGCGGAGGTGCAGAGTCGAGAGTGATCGAGGTCGAGTCGACTCCACGCAGTTGCAGTTTCCCTTCAGGCGATGAAGTGAGGACCTCTTGTGTGTTTGAGGGGTTGATGACGAGATCAATGACCGGCTCCTCGGCCACGACCGACCAGTTCTTGCGATCTGTCGCAGTCAGCAGCCGGCCAGTCACCGAGTCGAAGGCATAGATACGGTCTCCCACCACGTCGAGGGCGTGGAAGTCAGCCTCGCCCTTCAACGAAACGCTCGACCAGGTGCTGGCTGCGTCAGTCGATTCGATCATTCCGAGATGAGGTGGAAGGTCTTCCCTCATGTCGGGGTGGCCGCTTCCCAGGAAGTGGTCGGGCCCGATGATGGTGAACGCCATGGTGTCCTGCCATCGATCGGCGATCCTGGCCAGGGAACCGTCATCACCAATGCGGATGACTCCGAAGTGGGTCGCGGCATAGAGCATCTGGTCACCTGGGTTGACTCCGAGGCCGTGGACGTGACCCAGCGACTGGACCTCCGATGTGGCGGGCGCGGCGGGCTCCTCTTCAGCGGCGCAACCGGTGGTCAGGATGAGCGCGCCGATCGCGAAACTGGCGAGCAGATTGCGGGCAAGCATGATTGTTCCTGTCGATCAAGGCATGAAGGGTTGGGGCCGACCACATAGGTGGTCGACCCCAAGGGGCGATCAGGACCCGAGCAGGTCCTTCATGGTCGTGATCTCGGTGTCTTGCGATGTCGCGATCGACTCTGCGAGTTCGACCGCGGGCCCAAAGACGCCTTGTTCTTGTTCTGTTTTGGCCATCTCGATGGCACCTTCGTGGTGTTCGATCATCATTTCCAGCCACATCCGCTGGAAGTCAGCGCCGCTGGCAGCCTCGAGCTTGGCCATGTCGTCGGCCGACATCATTCCGGGCATGTCAGCGTCCATTTCCATGTCGCCGTGCGCGTTCGCGTGGTCGCGCGAAGTCTCGGGAATGGGCTTGTCCCACTGGGTAAGCCAGTCGACCATCTGCTCAATCTCGGGGGCCTGTGCCGCACGGATGCCCTCGACGAGCTCGGCGACCTCAGGATCCAGCTCGCGGCCCTGAGTCATGTCAACCATCGACAGTGCCTGGGCGTGGTGCTGCATCATGTCGGTGGCGAACGTGACGTCAGCGTCGTTGAACTTGCTTCCGTCAGAAGCAGTGCGTGTCTCGGGTGTGGGTTCGTCGTCACTGCCACATGCGGTGAGCAGAGCCAGGGCGAATACGACTGTAAATAATGCTGCAAGCTTCTTGATCATTGATGCTCCTTGTTGGTCTGTTGGGAAACGTGATGGGCATGCCAAGGACTCGACCGCACCTGGGGCACAGTCGAGTCGGGCGCCCATCAGTTCCGTAGGACCGACAGTTTGTAGATGCAAGGAGGATCTGGATCGCGCGCGGCGGCTTGCGGGATCGGGGCCGACCTTGGAGCACGTTCTCGAAGGAGGACCAATCCGCGGGGTGGCCCGCGCAGGAGCCGCAGCAGCAAGAGCCCCACGAGCAGGACAGCCAGGCACAGGCCCACCATCGTCATGGCCCCGTCGCCGTCGTCATCCGGCTCGGCGGCACTACTCAGCGTGGCCTGCTCTGGAGCGGTCTCGCTTGCGTGGCTCACGTCTCCTGCGTGAGCCATGAGCGTCATCTGCGTTGCGCCTGTGTCACTCACCGCGTGTCCCGCGGTGCCGTGGCCGCCGAGGCCATGCATGGCGAACAGTCCCAAGAACACGCCCACAAGAACCAGCAGGCGTGCTGCAGGTCGGTGCGGGGCGCTCCAGCGAGCGTTTCGGGTCATCGCCAGCAGTCTAGTTGGCCTCCCTTTGGGGACAGTAGGTGACTTCACTGGATGTGGGTCAGATGGACGGGGTGCGGCGTTCAGTTGGACGCCGCGCGGTTCAGAGTCCTCGCCGCGCTCTGTTCAGGCGTCAGGTCCAATCTGCGTAGGAGTTGCGCGTTCAGGGCCACGACGACGGTGGAGGCGGACATCAAGATCGCTCCGACGCTCATCGGCAACACGAACCCGACCGGTGCCAGGACACCTGCGGCGAGGGGAACGCTGATGAGGTTGTATCCAGCTGCCCACCAGAGGTTCTGTTTCATTTTGCGGTATGCCGCATTCGACAGTTCGAAGATCGACAGCACCGAACGCGGATCCGAACTGGCCAGGATCACCCCGGCCGAGCCGATCGCCACATCTGTGCCTGCGCCGATAGCGATACCAACATCGGCCTGCGCCAGGGCTGGAGCGTCGTTGACGCCGTCGCCGACCATGGCCACCTTCCGGCCTTCACGCTGGAGTTCGGCAACCTTGGCTGCCTTGTCTTCGGGCCGCACACCGGCGAACACCCGGTCGATGCCGAGTTCAGCAGCGACTGTTTCAGCGACCGCCTGGGCATCACCGGTGATCATCACGACCTGCGCGCCCACTGCATGGAGCGCGTCCACTGCGTCGTGTGACTCGGGGCGGATTTCATCGGCCAGGCGCAGGGCGCCGATCACCTCACCGTCGGCGACGACGTGCAAGATGATGGCGCCCTCGGTGCGCCACTTGTCGGCGATCGGCAACTCCGGCAGGCCGTGGTGCTCCAGCAGATACGGTCCTCCGACCTCAACCACGGAGTCATCGACCCTCGCGCGGACGCCAACTGCCGGTGAGGACGAGAATTCCGCGTACGCCGGAACGTCCAGGCTCCGGTGCTTCGCAGCGCCGGTCACCGCTCTTGCGAGCGGGTGCTCGCTGTCGCTCTCGGCTGCGGCAGCAAGTGACAGGACCGCGTCTTCGGAGTACCCATCGATTGGCTCGATGCCGGTGACGGTCGGCTCGCCCTTGGTCAAGGTTCCGGTCTTGTCGAAGAGCACGGCGTCCACCGTGCGCATGGATTCCAACGCCAGGCGATCCTTGATCAGCACGCCACCGCGAGCCGCGCGTTCGGTCGCGATCGACACCACGAGTGGGATCGCCAGGCCCAGTGCATGCGGGCACGCGATTACCAGCACGGTGATCGTGCGTACGACGCCGTCATCGGGCAGCCCGACGAGTGTCCACACGATGGCGGTGATGACCGCGGAGCCCAGCGCGAACCAGAACAGCCAGCCGGCTGCGGTGTCGGCGATCCGTTGCGCACGCGAGGAGGAAGCCTGCGCATCCGCGACAAGCTTCTGGATGCCAGCCAACGCGGTGTCATCACCGATGGCGGTGACTTCCACCCGCAAGCCGGAGTCGGTGGCGACCGTTCCAGCGACCACTGACTCTCCCACCTCTCGGCGTACGGTCTTGGACTCGCCGGTGACCATGGACTCGTCCATGCTCGCGCTGCCGTCCACGATTTTGCCGTCGGCAGGGACCGCTGCCCCGGGGCGAACGATGACCACATCGCCCACTGCCAGGTCCGAGGGAGCAACCTTCACGACGGCGTCGCCGTCGACCTTCTCGGCCTCATCGGGCAACAGCGCGGCCAGGGAGTCCAACGCGGAGGTGGTCTGGGCCAGCGAGCGCATCTCGATCCAGTGCCCAAGGAGCATGATCACGACCAGCAGGGCCAGCTCCCACCAGAAGTCCAGTTGATCGTCCAACACATCCAGCGTGGAGCCCCACGAGGACACGAACGCGACAGTGATGGCCAACCCGATGAGCAACATCATCCCGGGCGTGCGCGACCGAATCTCCGAGACCGCGCCCGTCAGGAACGGCCAGCCGCCCCAGACGTAGAGCACTGTGCCCAGGATCGGCGAGACCCACTGGACCCATTCACCATCTGGTAGGTGATAGCCGACCAGGTGGGCGAACATCGCGTTGAATGCCACCACGGGGACCGCCAGGACCAGCATGATCCAGAACAGTCGTCGGAACTGGCCCACGTGGTCGCCGTGCCCGGAGTGGCCGCCGTGTTCGTGGTGCTCGCCGTGGCCCTCGTGCGCAGAGGGGCCATGCTCGTGATCCCCAGGGGCGTCCCGAAGGTCTGCGCTGCCTGCCTGGTGGCCAGCATGATGGCCCGCCTCATCCGTACGGTGTTCGTGCTGATGATCGCGATGCATACTCATACCACGAAGGTATACCCCCCCTGGGTATATTTCCACCAAGCGCCACTGCGAACGGGATCACCGACAAGATCCAGACGGCGACAGAAAGGCCCGCAAGGCCTTGCGGAAATCCTGTCGCGCCACAAAGGGTGCGTCGATCACTATTACGACATCTGATGTGAGGGCTTTCAGCCTCTGGATCGGACCGCGCACCTGACAGGTATGACCCTCTCCATCCACTCCCCCGACGAACTGATCGCCGCCATTCCGCACCTGCTCGGGTTCAAGGCCGAGGAGTCGATCGTGTTCGTACCTCTCCGCGCGGATCTCCCCCTCGCCCGCGTCGACCTACCCACCACTGCCAGCCAACGCAACGAGGCCTGGGGCGCCATCCGCGGAGCGTTCAGTCGCTACGCCCAACCCGGTGCCAGTGTCGCCATCGTCTGCATGACTCACGACCAACAGGCCGCCGATCTCATTGGCCACGACTACGCCGTCCGACTCGCCAGCATCGGCATCGACACACCACTCAAGCTGTCCGCCGATGCCACCGACTGGTACGACCTCGACAGCGGCGAATCCGGCGTCCAGAGCGAAGGCGCCCGCAATCGACTGGCCGCCACCACCGTGCTGGCCGGGCGAGCACATCCAGTGAGCGATCGTGACGCGCTCGCCACGTCGCTGGTCGGCGACCGCGAGCCGGTCGCACAGTTCCTGCTCAGGACGCGGGACGAGTCCGCACAGAGGTCACCCGGGCAGGACGAACAGTGGGCACTCGGGCGGCTCCAGCAGTTTCAGGCGGACGGTGTCCGGCTCAGCGACAGCGATGCAGCCCGGCTACTCGTGACAGTCGAGTCCATCCCGGTGCGTGACGAACTCTGGAACGACATGCGCCGCGACAACGCGAACTCTCACGTCGCGCTATGGACCGACCTGACCAGACGAGCGCCAGACGAGGTCCGCGCCGGCCCCGCCTCGCTGCTGGGCTTCGCCGCCTGGCAGAGCGGGAACGGCGCTATGGCGTGGTGCGCCCTCGACCAAGTACCCAAGGACAAGCGGTACGTCCTCGCCGACCTGGTGGCCGCAGCCATCCAGACGGGGATGCACCCTCGCGAGTGGGAGGCAGTCAAGGCCGCCCCACCGCAGCGCGAGGTGGAACGAGGATCCGACTTCATCCTGGGGCACGCACGGGCTCAAACCGGCCCCACTCGGCCCGCACCTGGAATCTGAGGAGCAGGTCATGAAGTTCACCTACCGGCCCAGTCGCCCATCCAGCCGGCTGGAACGACTGCTGGGGCGTCTCGCGGGTGACCGACCACAAACGCCCAAGCCCAGATTCCCGATCGACCTTGTCTGCAACGCGGACGTAAGAATCGATCCGCCGCACAGCCGAGATGACGACAGCTAACGCCGGTGCTGTCCTCCCGAGCGCTGATGACAGTGCGTCGCTGCATCAGGGAGGCTTCTCCCGGACCAGATTTAAACGTGAACCCTCTGGACAAGATCGGAGGCCCATTCCCAGCTACCGCAAACCTCGGGTCCCTCTGGAAAACCTCGGATTGTTGAGGAGGCTCCCCATCGGACGACTCCAACTCTATCGGAACGCCATGGAACCGTTGCCGGTAGTTTCTGATGCCTTTCCGATGACGGGTCGAATCCATCGGTAAGTCGATGATGTCGAGTTCGGGGTAGGTCCACCGAACGGCGCCCGTCGACCTCTGATGGGCCGCTGCGCCCCGCACCGATGGGGCCGTGGGCGGCGAGGAGATCCACCCGGGCTCGTCGATATGGGTCGCTCACGGGTGGGGCAGACGGCGGCCGCCGCTCTTGCAGCCGAGGCTGGCTACGCGGCTTTGTCCGAGTGAATCGGTGGAATTTGTTGTCTCGGCATGGCCCCGAGCATCAGCACCGCGGCTACCGCAGCCAGCCCCGCGAGCACCAGGAACGCGTCGGCGTACGAACCCAGCAGGTGCGCCAGCGCTGCGCCCGCGAACGGTGCAACAGCTGATGCGGCCAATGCGGGTGCGGTGAGGATGCCGTTGAGTCTGCCGTAGGCCGCGGGTCCCCATCGATCGGTTACGGCGGTGGCTTGGACAAGCGTGTAAATGCCACGGGCCAGGCCGAGGACCATTCCGAGGACAATGAGCACCCCGACCGAGTACGGCGCCAACGCGAGAGCAGCGGTGCCGATGGCCACTGCGGCCAGCACGATGACGCCACGTGCGGTCACCGACGTGGCCGCGGCGAATCGCGCATATCCCAGACGTCCGGCCACCTGCCCGACTCCTCCCAGCCCTAGTGCGACGGCTGCGAGGTTTCGGCTCATGCCCTGCTCGACCAGCATGGGCACCATGTTGATGACCACCGCGAAGACAGCCAGGGCCGTCATGGCATTGGCGATCGTGAGAAGCAGGAACGGGACACTGCGAGCCACATTGACGGCCTGAGTTTCGGCGTTCGCCGGTCCCCTCGCACTGCTCTCTGCCCCGACTGGGGCAGTTCGCCACGGACGGTCCAGTCCCCACCAGTGCAACGGAACGGTAATGAAGACAAGGCCTGCGAGGAGAACCAGGTAGGCCTGGCGCCATCCCAGCCAGCCCTCCAGAGCTGAGGCGAGCGGCGCGAACACTGTGCTGGCCAAGCCGGCCACGAGGGTCAGGGTTGTCAGGGCGCGAACCCGCTTCGCTCCGCCCCAGTGGGTCAGCGCTGCGAACGCCGGTGGATACAGGGTGCCGGCCATGGCGACCCCGGTCAGCACCCAGCCGATGTAAAACAGGGGCAGGTTGGGTGCCAGCGCGATCGTGGCCACGCCGGGGATGGCGACCAATGAAGCGGCGGTCATTACCTTGCGGGGACCGAAGGCGTCGAGGTGTCGACCGACCCAGATGCCGACACCGCCAGAGACGAACTGTGAGAGCGAGAAGGCTCCGGTGATCGCAACTCCGGGCCATCCGGTGTCGGCGGTGATGGCACCTTGTAGTGCCGCGAAGGCGTAGTACAGCACGCCCCAGGAGACGATCTGGACGGTGCTGAGCACTGCGACCACGCGCCGCAGCCCGGCGCTGTCGAGGGCTCCGGGCTGCGGGTCGACCGACTGGGCGTCGGTCCAGGTTCCGGTCACCCCGCGACCGTCTCGCACCGGGGGGCCGTCGCGGGTCTCACTGGCCGGGGCGGCCCAGGCTGATCAGTTCCGGCTCGGATGCCGGGGCTCCGCAGCAGCCGCCTGTCGAGGCCACTGCGTCCGGGGCGTCGAACGCGCCGGCGCCGTTGCAGACGCCGGTGTCGGGGAGCACCAACTCCATCCGGCCAGCCGCTTCGAGGTCGCCGGCGAGCGCGGCTATGACGGAGCGGATCTGCTCGAATCCGGTCATGGCGAGGAACGAGGGGGCGCGGCCGTAGGACTTCATGCCGACCACGTAGAACCCCGGTTCCGGCTGGGCCAGTTCTTGATATCCGTGTCCGGGGACGTCGCCACAGCTGTGGTGGTCCGGGTGCACCAGTTCTGCCAGGAACCGTGCTGAGCCGAGGGCGGGGTCGAGGTCGAGGCGTACTTCGGAGAGGAAGCTGAAGTCGGGACGGAAGCCGGTGACGACGATGATTTCGTCGACGTCAGAGACCTGTTGACCGTCGGTGGAACCGAGCGCGAGTCGGCCATCGTCCTGGAGGTTGACGGATTCGGTGCGGAACTGGGTCACGTTGGTGACCAAGCCACTGCTAGCGGCTGCTTTCGCGTCCTGTCCGAGCTTGCCGCGCTGTTCGAGTTGGTCGTTGTCGCCTCCCCCGAAGGCATCTCCGACGCTGGGGCGTCGCAACAGCCACGAGACGCGGGTAGCGGGGTCCTGCTCGGCGAGCTGGGCCAGCCCGATCAGCACACCTTGGGCCGAGGCACCCTTGCCTGCCACCGCGACATGCTTGCCGGCGTACCGCGCAGCGACCGCGGTGTCGGTGAAGTCAGGGATCCCGTAGCTGATGCGATCAGCGTGCTCGCGTTCCCCACGTGCGGGGTAGCCATCGGCGCCCAGCGGGTTGGGGCTGGTCCAGGTGCCGGAGGCATCCACGACCGCGCTGCCCAGGAGTCGCTGGTGGCCTTCAGGCCCGTGCACATGCACAGCGAAGGGGTCGTTCTCTCGTCCGGAGTCGACTAACAGGTCGCGTCCGGCGCGGCTCACGCCGGTCACCTGCGTGTTGTAGTGCACGCTTCCGTTTGTCGAGGAGTTCAGCAGGTTGGCCAGCGGCTGGAGATAGGCCTCGCGCCACTCGGAACCGGTGGGGTAGTCGCTGTCGTCGGGGGCGGTCCACGTGCCGGTGGCTTCGAGGAGTCGACGGGCGGCGGGGTCGATGAGTTCCAGCCACGAGGAGAAGAGTCGCACGTGGCCCCACTCCCCCACAGCCGCTCCGGCATCGCCACCGGCTTCGACGACGATGAAGTCCATGTCGCGCTCGGCGGCGTTCGCTGCCGCGGCCAACCCGATGGGCCCGGCGCCGATGATGATCACGGGTAGCTGCATCTCAAACTCCTCAGTCGTCTTGCATCGACGGACGTCGATAGAGAAACAGTATCGACCTAGATCGATGGATGCAAGGTATTCTTCGGCCATGACCATCTCTGGCCCTGCAGCGCTCAGTCTTGACCGCACGAACGCGGAGCACTTTGCTGAGTGGTTCGCCCTGCTCGCCGACCCCACTCGGGTGCAGCTGCTCCACACCCTGTCGACCTCGCCCTCGGGGGCGATGCGGATCGGCGACCTGGCCGAAGCGCTCGGCATCAGTCAGTCCACCTGTTCTCACCACTGCCAGGTGTTGAGGAAGGTCGGGTTCGTCGTGGTCGACAAGGTCGGTACCTCCAGCATGGTTTCGGTCAATCCGGCTTGTTGCACCGGATTGCCGCATGCTGCCGACGTCGTGATGGGCACGTTGTCTGCACCACCTTGTTGCCCCTCGGATCTTCCTGTCGATGTGGCCACACGTCCGGTGATCGACGAGGACATGGCCGCTGTCGTCGCCATCTATGCCGAAGGCCTTGCCACTCGCAACGCCACCTTCGAGACCGCGATCCCGACCGCCGAGCAGTTGCGCAGCAAGTGGCTGCCGGGGATGGCGTGGGTCGCCGAACTCGGAGGTCAGGTCGTGGGCTGGACGGCGATCCAGCCCGTCTCGGAGCGTGCGTGCTACGCCGGAGTGGGCGAGACCTCCGTCTATGTCACTGAGACCGCTCGCGGTCGTGGCGTCGGGAAGGCATTGCTGTTCACCCAGGTCAACGAAGCCGACCAAGCTGGCCTGTGGACACTGCAGACCTCGATCTTTCCGGAGAACCGTGCCAGTCTCGCGCTGCACCGTTCCGCCGGGTACCGAACCCTGGCAGTGCGGGCTCGCATTGCTCAGCTCGACGGCGTCTGGCGTGACACCGTCATGCTGGAACGTCGCAGCGACATCAACTGATCCGCCAGATGACGACACCTTCCCTCCCGGACGACGTGTCTGTCGTCGTCATCGGCGGCGGACAAGCAGGACTGGCCACCGGCTACTACCTGCGCAGGGCCGGCCTGGTGCCCGGCGATGACTTCGTCATCCTTGACGCAGCCGAACAACCAGGTGGCGCCTGGCCACGCATGTGGGACGGGCTGCGGCTCTTCTCCCCCGCGACGCACTCCTCGCTTCCGGGGTGGATGATGCCGCCCTGGGACGACGCCGCCCGGGGATTTCCCACTCGCGACCACGTCGTGGACTACCTGAGGCGCTATGAAGAGCGCTACGGATTGGCAGTGCAGCGACCCTGTCAGGTCACCGCGGTCGGTCGGTCAGCCGACGCCGACCCGACCCATCCACTCATGGTCCGCACGCGGCAAGGCGACGTATCTGCCCGTGCGATCGTCTCGGCTACTGGCACGTGGACCCGTCCCTTCTGGCCGCACTACTCGGGCGCGGACACGTTCACCGGACAGCAACTGCATACCGTGCAGTACCGCCGACCCGAGGACTTCACCGGACGGCGGGTCGCGGCCGTGGGTGGCGGGAACTCAGGCGCACAGGTCCTGGCCGAAGTCTCAGCGATCACCGACACCTTGTGGGTGACCAACCGGCCGCCACGCTTCTTGCCCGACGAGGTCGACGGTCGCGCCTTGTTCGCCGCGGCAACCCAGCGGGTTCAGGCGTTGCACGATGGAACCGATCACCCGGGTGTCGGAGGTCTGGGTGACATCGTCATGGTTCCCAGCGTCCGTGCTGCTCGGGAGCGTGGCGCACTCAAGGCGGTCCCGATGTTCAGCCGCCTGACGCCGACTGGTCTGATGTGGCCAGATGGCACGCACCATGAGGTCGACGCCATCATCTGGTGCACCGGGTTCCGGCCCGCGCTCGGGCACCTCAGGGGTCTGCGTCTCGGAACCGCGGGCGGGCATTATCGTCTCGGCGGGCCAGCAGGCACCCAGTCCCTGAATGAACCACGGCTGCACCTGATCGGGTACGGCGACTGGGCTGGCGCAGCGTCAGCGACCCTGATTGGGGCTGGGCGGACCGCACGCGATACGACCCGCGTCGTACTGGACCAGCTGCGTAGGTAGAAGCCGCACTGTCTTGGGTTGTTGCCGGATACGTCAGCTCGTCGCAGCAGGCGTTCGAAGCACATCCGCGAGTTGATCGAGCGCACCGGGCACCAAGGCATAGAACGACCATGTGCCCCGCTTGCTTCGCGTGAGCAATCCCGCATCGACCAGGATCTTGAGGTGGTGCGACACGGTCGGCTGCGACAAAGCGACCGGTTCGGTCAGGTCGCAGACGCAGGCCTCGCGGTCCTCGTGCGCGGCAACAATCGACAGCAGCCGCAAGCGCGTCGGATCCCCGAGGGCCTTGAACTTGGCCGCGAGCGTCACCGCGCCGTTGACGCTCATCGCCTCACCGACGATCGGCGCGCAGCATGGGTCGAGAGTTTCGATCACTTCAGTGGCCATGGCCCCAGTATGACCCATGCATTGACAATCGTCGATGGACCGCTACTGTTTGTCTTGATAGACGTTCATCGATGAATATGAACGCGGGGTGAACAACCCCGCGAACGCCCAGCCGCCAAAGGACCACCGTGACCCAACAGACCCAGACGCCGAGCAACGACGCCGACGTCATCGCCAAGCTCTCGACACTCGACAGGTACCTGGCCGTCTGGATCGGCGTCGCCATGGCGGTCGGCCTCATCCTCGGACGCACCTGGCAGGGGCTGGTCGACGCGTTGGAGTCGTTCACCGTCGGGTCGATCTCGGTGCCGATCGCCATTGGCTTGCTGGTGATGATGTACCCGGTGCTGGCCAAGGTCCGCTACGACGAGACCCGCCGCGTCACGGGTGATCGCCGGTTGCTCGGCGCGTCACTGGTTTTGAACTGGCTGGTCGGTCCAGCGCTCATGTTCGCCCTCGCCTGGCTGCTTCTGCCCGACCTGCCCGAATATCGCACGGGTCTGATCATCGTCGGTCTCGCCCGCTGTATCGCGATGGTCATGATCTGGAACGATCTGGCCTGCGGCGACCGTGAGGCCGCCGCCGTGCTGGTGGCGATCAACTCGGTGTTCCAGGTCTTCGCGTTCGCTGCCCTGGGCTGGTTCTACCTCCAGACGCTCCCCGGTTGGCTGGGCCTGTCGACCACGAGCGCCGAGTTCTCGATCGGCGCGATCACCGCAAGCGTGCTTGTCTTCCTGGGCATCCCACTGCTGGCCGGCTTCCTCACCCGCGTGGTGGGCGAACGGACCAAGGGCCGTGACTGGTACGAGGACACGTTCCTGCCACGCATCAGTCCGTGGGCGCTCTATGGCCTGCTGTTCACGATCGTGTTGCTCTTTGCACTGCAGGGTGACGCCATCACCAGCAATCCATTCGACGTCGTACGCATCGCGCTACCACTCCTGCTCTACTTCTCGATCACCTTCGTCGTCGGCATGTTCGTCGGCCACGCCTTGCGCCTGGGCTATGCCAAGACCGCCACGCTCGCCTTCACCGCGGCCGGCAACAACTTCGAGCTCGCCATCGCGGTCGCCATCGGCACCTTCGGCGCCACGTCAGGCCAAGCACTCGCGGGCGTCGTCGGCCCCCTCATCGAAGTGCCCGTCCTCGTCGGCCTGATCTACGTGGCCCTGTGGTCACGCCGCTTCTTCACCCCCACCGGAGACCAGACATGAGCACCCTTCACCATGACGGCACCGCCCCCACTGCGCACGAAGCCACCGTCGATGACTTGGCCTATGCGTACGACGGCGTCTTCGACCGCGCACACGTTGAGCGGGCAGTCACGACCGCCCGCGAATCACTAGAACCAAACGCGGCCATCCGCATCTATCTGCCGATCCTCGTGCGCCGCTATGCCACCGAACTGCTGGCCGCCGAAGCTCAAGCGAGCGGCGTACGACTCAAGGCAGTGCCGGAGATCCTGTTCGTGTGCGTCCACAATGCCGGGCGCTCTCAGATGGCGGCCGCGATCGCCGAACATCTCGCACCCGGTCGCGTTCACGTCCGTTCGGCTGGATCTGCTCCGACCGGCGAAATCAACCCCCAGGCCATCACGGTGCTCGCCGAGCGTGGCATTGACCTGACGACCGCTTACCCCAAGCCGTTGACCGACACGGTGCTACACGCCGCCGACATCATCGTGACGATGGGCTGCGGTGACACGTGCCCGATCTTCGCGGGCAAGCAATACCTCGACTGGGATGTCGACGACCCCGACGGCGCCACCCTCAACCAGGTCCGCGACATCCGCGACGACCTCCAAGGACGCATCACCAGCCTCCTGCGCGACCTAAACCTCTGACTACGAAGGACATCCACATGACCGAAACCAATCGACCTAGCGTCATGTTCGTCTGCGTACACAACGCAGGCCGCTCCCAGATGGCCGCCGGGTTCCTGACCCACCTCGCCGGCGACAAAGTCGACGTCCGCTCCGCCGGCTCCATGCCCGGCAACCAGATCAACCCCGTGGCCGTAGAAGCCATGAACGAGGTCGGCATCGACATCACCGGCGAACAACCAAAGAAGCTCACCGACGACGCCGTCGCCGCCTCCGACGTCGTCATCACGATGGGCTGCGGCGATGAATGTCCCTACTTCCCCGGCAAGCGGTACGAGGACTGGGTCTTGGTCGATCCCGCCGGACAGGGCATCGATATCGTCCGCGAGGTCCGCGACGACATCAGGGCCCGTATCGAGGCCCTCATCGACTCCCTTGTCCCTGCTGGTCAGTGAGAACCCTGAGCATGAGTAGCGTTCGTAATCTCATCATCATTGGGTCCGGACCTGCCGGCTACACCGCTGCAATCTACGCCGCGCGAGCCAATCTGGCGCCTCTAGTCTTCGAGGGTTCGGTGACGGCCGGCGGCGCCCTGATGACCACGACTGACGTGGAGAACTTCCCCGGATTTCCCGAAGGAATCATGGGTCCGGTACTCATGGACAACCTCCGTGGTCAGGCGGAGCGTTTCGGCGCCGAGCTCGTCGCCGACGATGTGACCGAGGTTGAGTTGACCGGTGACGTCAAGGTCGTTCGGCTCGCCGACGGCACCGAGCATGCGACGCGCGCCGTGATCCTCGCGATGGGTTCGGGCTACCGCAAGCTCGGTATCCACCACGAGGACGAGCTGTCCGGGCACGGCGTCAGCTGGTGCGCTACCTGCGACGGCTTCTTCTTCCGCGAGCAACACATCCTCGTAGCCGGAGGCGGCGACTCGGCACTTGAGGAGGCCACGTTCCTGACCCGCTTCGCCAGCAAGGTCACACTCGTCCACCGTCGCGACTCGCTGCGCGGCTCCAAGATCATGCAGGAACGCGCGCTCGCCAACGAGAAGATCGAGATCGCGTGGAACTCCGAGATCGCCGAACTGCACGGCTCGAGTGCCCTGGAGTCCGTCACCTTGCGCGACACCGTCACAGGCCAGATCAGGCCGCTGGACGCCACCGGCCTGTTCATCGCCATTGGTCACGACCCGCGCTCGAAACTCCTGCACGGACAGATTGATCTGGACAATGAAGGCTACGTGCTCGTGCAGCCTGGTTCCACCGCCACCAACCTCCCCGGCGTCTTCGCAGCCGGCGATCTGGTCGACCACACCTACCGCCAGGCCATCACTGCCGCCGGCACCGGCTGCTCGGCCTCACTGGACGCCGAGCGCTTCCTCGCCAACCTCGAACACGCCGGCGCCTCTGGAAGGGATCCGGCTTTCGTCGGGGAGCCCACCGCGTAAACCCAAAGAACCCAATCCTCGCAAGAACGACGGATCGTTCGAGCTCAATTACGACATCTGATTTGAGGGTTTTCAGCCCCTGCCATGTCATGTCGTC